>CAMCOS010000021.1 GCA_945876565.1 Lautropia mirabilis
TGTACATAAACCACGCCCAGCAACTGAAGCGCATCAGCATGATCGCTTTGCTTCTCCAGAATCCGCTCATAGATAATTTTTGCGGCGTTAATCTGCCCTTGCTGGTGTAGTGCCAGCCCTTCGGCAAGCCAACTTGCTAAAACTGCCCCTTGCTCTGGCGCAGGCATTGCATCAAGCGGCTGGTGAACTGGGGTTTGGGGGGCGTGGTCGCGGGTCATCAGATCGGTGTGTGGTTGCCAGTTTTGTGACACGTTACCATGGCGTCCTTCGGCAAATCCAGCATTGCCCCCTGCGTGTGGTGAATACTGCCACCGGTGGATCAGTTAAACATTTTTCCTGTGACGTTGTTTGAAGAAAAATTCGATGTATATCCAACTTCAGTAAACGGCAAGCCCATGTATAGTTGCTCACAATCATTGATGGTTTCAGCGCGCGAAGTCGCTTCGTTGTCGCTAGCAAAAATCGGCAACCGTCCGATGCCAGGTTGCCCAAATTGCTGCCTTGCTTTACCGACTGGAATGGTTAAAGCGTCAGACTTTGTGTCAACGAGTCAGTCTGGTTTAGTTGCACCCGATAGCCGCTGCGGATTATCTGGGTGATACGCTTGGCGCCAAGCCTAGTCTTCAGAGTAAGGAGGATAAACAGATCTGTGTGCAAGCAAACGTCAAAGTAGGATGCCGAAGATGCAGAGAACGACGAATCATCGCTGTTCTCTGGTACGCAAAAAGTCGTGGTTGACACAACCTAAATCGAACCATCGGCAATCGCTGGATTTAAGCTGCTGAGCTGGCCAGGCTGTTGATTCGAAGGCGCGCGCCTAAAGCGCCGTACCGTGACCGTGGCGACCGATTTCGTCAATCAGCCCAGGATTGTGTTCCAAGTTTTTGCGGCTCCAGCGCATGATCACCGCCATCAGCACCGCCACGATGACCCCAAAGATCACAATGATGACGTTAATCGGCAAGTTTAGCTTTAGCATCAGTGCATAGGTCCCGAGCATCAGAAGTATGTTTAATTGTTCGTTAAAGTTCTGTACTGCAATCGAGTGGCCTGCCGAGAGCAATAAGTGCCCACGATGCTGCAGCAAGGCGTTCATGGGGACCACAAAATAGCCTGACAAGGCGCCAATGACGAGCAATAGACTGTACACCTCCCATTGCTGGGTCACCAGTGGCATGAACAGCACCACCAGGCCCATGACGATACCCATGGGCAATACACCGAGTGCCTTGGGCAACGGCACACGGCTGGCGTAGACCGCCCCGAAAATGGTGCCAAATGCAGTCACGCCCATCAGGATCGAAGCCTGATCGAGCCGATAGCCCAAGTGGCTGCGACCCCATTCAATCACGATTAGCTGCAGGGTCGCGCCTGCACCCCAGAATAGCGTAGTGACCGCCAGCGAGATTTGGCCAAGCTTGTCACCCCAGAGAATCTTGACATAACTGCCAAAGGCCCGTACCAGACGCACGGGGTTCTTGTGCTGTTTGGGATACTGGATATTGGTGCTGGGAATCAGCAGGTTACAGGCGGCGGCTGCCGCATATACAAAGCTGATGCACAGAATGGCGGCTTCAGCCGGGGTTTTGACAAACTCGGCGATCACAGGGTGAGACAGCAGCCACCCAGACACGGTGGGTGAGATCAGCACGCCGCCCAGGACGGTACCGAGGATAATCGATAAAACCGTCAGACCCTCGATCCAGCTGTTGCCTTTGACTAAGTCCAGGGGTGGCAGCATTTCGGTGACGATGCCGTATTTTGCTGGTGAATAGGCGGCTGCACCCACGCCCACTAGCGCAAAGGCACCGATAACCAGATAAGCCGAATTGGCATCGGATAAATCAAACGCCCAGTACCAGAACATGAGGAGACAGCCACAGATTTTGAGGGCATTGGTGGCAAACATCACCCGTCCTTTGGGGAACGAGTCAGCGATGGCGCCTACAAAGGCGGCTAAAAGAACATAGGTGGCGGCAAACCACCATTTCATCATCGGCGCCATCCAGTCGGGGCTCTCGAGCTGTTGCAAAAGGGCGATCGCTGCAATGAACAGTGCGTTGTCGGCCAGTGAGGACAATGCCTGTGCTGCCATCACCAAATAAAAGCCTTTGTTCACCCCAACGCTCCGCTTCAACCCGCGGGCAAGTATAGCCGCAAGCGCTTGCCGGTGTGCGGTATCATCTCGGGATAACTTATGCTGCCCTAAAAGACACTGTGCGCCTTACTCAAATCAAATTAGCCGGATTTAAGTCCTTTGTGGATCCGACCTTGATCCCGACCCCCAGTCAATTGGTCGGCGTGGTTGGCCCCAATGGTTGCGGCAAATCCAACATCATTGATGCAGTCCGATGGGTGCTTGGCGAGACCCGTGCCACCGAGTTGCGTGGCGAGTCTATGCAAGACGTTATCTTTAGCGGTTCGGGCGGTCGCAAGCCCGCTGGCAGGGCCTCGGTGGAGCTTGTGTTTGACAACAGTGCCGGACGTGGGGCAGGGCAGTGGAGCTCTTTTAGCGAGATTGCCGTGCGTCGGGTGTTAACGCGTGATGGCACCAGCAGCTATTTTGTGAATAATCAGCAGGTTCGCCGTCGGGATGTGCACGACATCTTTTTGGGCACCGGCTTGGGTGCCCGTGGCTATGCAATCATCGGCCAGGGCATGATCAGCCGGCTGATTGAGGCGCGTCCCGAAGAACTCCGGGTCTATCTCGAAGAAGCCGCGGGCGTGTCGCGCTACAAGGAGCGTCGGCGTGAAACGGAGAACCGACTGCACGATACCCGTGAGAACCTCACGCGCGTGCAAGACATTTTGCGTGAATTGAACACCCAGTTGGAAAAGCTTGAGCAGCAGGCTGTGGTTGCTGGGCAGTACCGTCAACTGCAAGAGGACGGCCAACTCAAACAAAACGCCTTATGGTTTTTGCGAGAACAGGCTGCACATGAAGAAAAGTCGCGCTTAGCTCAAAAAACCGAGCAAGCTGAGCAGGCCCTTGAGCAGGCGATCGCTCGCTTGCGCCAGGCAGAGGCTGAGCTCGAGAGTCGCCGGCAAGCCCATTACGCATCGAGTGATGCGGTGCATCAGGCGCAAGGCAAGCTTTACGAAGCTAATGCCAAAGTCAGTAGCCTTGAGGCTGAGATTCGTCACATTGTGGATGCCCGTCAGCGCATTCAATCACGCCAAGGCCAGTTGCTGACTCAGGCTCAGGAGTGGCAGGCCCAGATTGATCACTGCACCGTGCAGTTGGAGATTGAGCGCGAGGCGCTAGAGGCCCAGGCTGCCCAGCTTGAGCAGGCGCAACTTCAAGCCCAGGCGGCGCAGGCCGAATTGCCGCAGATCGAGCAACGCGTGCGGGATGCAGCCGCTCAGCGCGACCAGATGCGCAGCGTCTTGGCCAAGGTTGAGCAGGATCTCGCGCTCGTGGCCCAGCGTCGTGGCGATGCTGAGCGCCAGCTGCAAGTTTTGGTGCAGCGTCGCGACCGGTTGCAACAAGAGCGCCGCGACGCGGCTGTGCCAGACCAAGAGGCTTTGGTGCGCTTGCAAGGTGACAAGCAGGCCGCTGATCGGCAACTGCAAGAGGCACACGCCACGCTGGCTGATCTTGAGGCAGCCTTGCCCCACACTGATCAGGCACGTGGCCAAGCGCGTGAGGCACTTCAGCTTGAAGCAGCCAAGCTCTCGAACCTTGAGGCCAGATTGTCAGCCTTAGTGGCCTTGCAGCAAGACGTACAAAAGTCTGGCACGCTTGAGCCGTGGCTGGCCAGTCACGAACTAGCGCAGTTGCCGCGCCTTTGGCAAAAGCTGCATATTCATTCAGGTTGGGAGGCTGCGCTAGAAGCTGTCCTGAGCGAGCGCATGGTCGGTGTTGAAGTTAGCAACCTGTCTTGGACGCAAGCGTTCGCCAATGATGCGCCGCCAGCGCGCCTGGCGTTTTATCAAATGCCAGTGCCGGCCGCTGCAGGTACCCAGACAGCTGGCTTGACGCCATTATGGTCGTTGGTGCAAACCAGTGACCCAGCGTTGCGCACGCTCTTGCAACAATGGCTTGGCCATGTCTACGTTGCCAACAGCATGTCAGATGCCATTGCCCGTCGCACGGAGTTGCCTGCGGGCAGTGTTTGGGTCGTGCGCGAAGGGCACTTGGTTGATGCTTCTAGCGTCAGATTCTATGCCCCCGACTCAGAGCAGGCCGGGATGCTGGCGCGCCAGCAAGAGATCGAGAATCTGCAGCGCGAAATTAAGGCGCAACAGATGATGGTCGATCAGGCTCGCACAGCCGCTACCCGCGATGAAGTGGCTTGGCAGCGAGCCTCTGAAGCGGTGGTACCGGCACGCCAGCGGGTGGCCGAGTTAACTCAAAGGGTCCATGACCTGCAACTGTCAGTGGCGCGCCTGCAGCAAGAGACGCAGCAGCGCGAGCACCGCTCGGTGCGCCTGAGCGAGGATTTGGGTGACGTTGATCTACAAATTGAGACGCTCACCGCTGAGCGTGACACGGCGGAGCAGCGTTTTGGGGAGCTCGATGAGCAGCTAGCAGAGCAGCAAAGCGCGTACGCCGAGCTTGAAATGCAGGGTGAAGATATTGCCAGCCAGGCCGAGACGGTTCGTGCTCGGGTGCGAGAGCGTGAGCGCGCAGAGCAGGAAGGTGTCTTTGCTGAGCGTGGCACTCGCGCCCGGATCGCGGAGCTTGAGCGCAACTTGCAGTTGGCCACTGATCAGCAATCGCGTGCGACCCAAGAGACGGAGTCACTGGTGCGCGAGCTCGCCACGCTCGATGCCGCCACCCCACAAAATGGTTTGCAAGAGGCCCTCGAGGCGCGTGCGGAACATGAAGAGATTTTAGGGCGGCTGCGCATTGAGATGGATACGTTGGCTGCCCAGTTGCGCGAGGCTGACGAGACCCGTTTGACGCTTGAACGTTCGCTTGAGCCTCAGCGCGAAGCGATCATGCAGCTGCAGTTGCAAGACCAGGCAGCCCGACTGTCGGCTGAACAGTTTGCCGAGCAGCTTGATGAGCATAAGGTTGATCGCGAGCAGTTAAAGCGTGACATTGAAGTCCGAGCGCAAGCTGGAGATCAGGACGAGGGTGAGGGTGAGGACAAAGGTCGTGGCCACTGGACCAAGATTGGCTGGTTGCAAAGTGAAGTGCAGCGCATCAATCGACAGATTGAGAGCCTGGGTGCAGTCAACTTGGCAGCGCTCGAGGAACTGAACAGTTCCCGTGAGCGTAAAGTTTTCCTGGAGTCACAGTACAACGACTTGAACAGCGCCATTGAAACGCTGGAAGATGCCATCCGCAAAATTGATCGTGAGACCCGGGAGTTGCTGCAAAACACCTTTGACCAGGTCAACGGGCATTTTGGGGAGTTGTTCCCCAAGCTGTTTGGCGGTGGCCAAGCAAAGCTGGTCATGACTGGTGATGAGATTCTGGATGCAGGCTTGCAAGTCATGGCCCAACCGCCTGGCAAGCGCAATTCGACCATCCATTTGCTTTCGGGTGGTGAGAAGGCATTGACGGCAACCGCCTTGGTCTTTGCGCTCTTTAAGCTCAATCCGGCGCCGTTTTGTTTGCTTGATGAGGTGGATGCGCCGCTAGATGACGCCAACACGGAACGTTATGCCAATTTAGTCAGTGGGATGAGCGAAGCAACACAATTCCTGTTTATTTCGCACAATAAGATTGCCATGCAGATGGCCAAGCATTTGGTGGGTGTAACCATGCAGGAGCAAGGTGTATCGCGCATTGTTGCAGTGGACATCGATTCGGCTTTGCAGCTGGCGGCAGTGGCTGCGTGAGGCTTGACGGGATGGGGGCTCAGGCTGAGGCCTGGGATTAGGGATTAGGGATTAGGGATAAGGGGTGAGGAGTTAGCATGAGTGAATTGCAAATCAGCCTGATCGCACTGGGTGCACTAATCATCCTGGCCATTGTCGGCTTTAACTGGTGGCAAGATCGCCGCGCCCGCAAGAGAATGCAAGCTAGCCTGCCCTCGGTCAATGATGACGCGCTGTTGCGTGCTAGCAATGATGAGCCTGCTGAGCGCCGCGAGCCTGGTTTGGGCAGATTCGGTTTGATGCAGGATGTGGCAGACGATGACCAAGCACAAGCACCAGATGCGGCCGCTGAACCGGACTCGATGATTGAGGCCGTCATTGAGTTGTATTTCTCGCATCCTTTAAGTGGCCGAGAGCTCGCCGCGCACGTGCGCGATGGGTTTGATCTGGGTCGTCGTCCTGTGCGCGTGTTGTTCCAGGCAGAGGAAGGTCTGTTGTCGTCCCAGCTCGGTTTGGACCGTTCCTATACTGCGTTGCAATTGGCGGTTCTACTGGCCAATCGCAGTGGTCCGATTTCAGCCATTGAGTGGTCACAGCTCTGGGCTAAGGCTCAAAATTTAGCTGACAAGCTCGAAGCCAGTGTGGATGGTCCAGAACAAAACGATGTACTGGCCCGCGCTGACGCGATTGACAGCACGTGTGCCACGCTTGATGCTCAGGTCACCCTCACGCTGGTCTTGCATGAGCGCAGGGCAACTGCTGATTTGGTATCGAGTGCCACGGCCATGGGGTTTGTTGATTGTTCGAACCATCTGGCCTGGATCGGTGATCATGGTTTGGAGTGCTTTACGCTCACACGGGCTGACGGCCAGGCTTTGGATGCTGGCATGACGCATGTGGATCGATTGACTTTGCTCCTGGATGTACCACGCAGTCCAGCCAATCCAGTGAACTTTGGGCGCATGATGGAGGTCGGGCAGGAACTGGCACGACGCGTGGGCGGTGAGATGGTTGATGACCAGGGCAACCCCTTGGCTCACGGCGCGGATGTCACGATTGACCAGCAATTGCAAGCGTTATGTTCGCAGCTGGATGCCGCAGGACTGACGCCCGGTGGTGAGCGGGCGCGCCGTGTGTTTGCTGGTTAGTCGATGTTTGTATTGGTGTTGAATGCCTGTTCTGGCAGAGCGCTCGAATGACAACAATCCCTAATTCGGTTCAAGCTCGAGTTAATAAACTCGCTGATCTCCTGGCTCAGCACAATCACAACTATTACGTGCTTGATGCGCCGACCGTGTCGGACGCCGAGTTTGACACGCTCATGCGCGAGCTGCAGCAACTCGAAGCACAATATCCGGAGTTGCAAACTCCTGACTCACCCACCCAACGCGTGGGTGGCATGGCTCTCGATGCATTTGAATCCGTGCGTCATGTGGTGCCGATGCTCTCATTGGGTAATGCATTTGACGATGAGGAGGTGGCTGCATTTGATCAACGCGTGTCGCAGACACTGCGTCAAGCCGGTCAGATGCCAGCCAGTGGTCAGGTAGGGTATTTTTGTGAGCTCAAGCTAGATGGCTTAGCGTTAAGCCTGCGCTACGAGAACGGATTGCTCGCGCAAGCAGCTACTCGCGGCGATGGCCAAAGCGGCGAGGATGTAACTAGTAACGTGCGCACGATTCGCTCGGTGCCGTTGCGGCTTAAGGCGGGTGCGCCGGCAGTCATTGAGGTGCGCGGTGAAGTCTTCATGGACCATGCTGATTTTGAGGGCTTAAACCAGCGGCAGGCTGCTCGTGGTGACAAGGTATTTGTTAATCCACGCAATGCGGCTGCCGGTAGCTTGCGGCAGTTGGATCCCAAAGTGACGGCGACCCGACCGTTGCGATTTTTTGCCTATGGATGGGGTGAGGTCAGTGAGCCCTTGCGCGCCACGCACCGTGAGATGCTGGACTGGATAGCGGCACTCGGTTTACCGGTCAATCAGGCTGAGCACGCTTTGGTTCAGGGCACAGAGGGCCTGTTGCACTTTTATCAACGGGTGGGCCAAAAGCGTGCGAGTCTGGCCTATGACATTGATGGGGTCGTCTACAAGGTCGATAGCCTGGCCGCGCAAAAGACGTTGGGCTTTGTGGCCAAAGCACCGAGGTTCGCGTTAGCGCATAAGTTTGCGGCCGAAGAGGCGCAAACCAAGCTGATTGGCATTGACATACAGGTTGGCCGCACCGGCGCCATCACGCCCGTGGCCAGGCTTGCACCCGTGTTTGTTGGTGGCGTGACGGTGACCAATGCAACTTTGCATAACGAGGATGAGATTCGGCGCAAGGATGTGCGCATAGGTGACACGGTGATTGTGCGCCGGGCCGGTGATGTCATTCCGGAGGTGGTGGGGCCTGTGCTGGATAAACGGGCGCCTGATGCACCGCTGTTTCAGATGGTCTCGCACTGCCCGGTGTGTGGCAGTGCCATTGAAAGGCCACCGGGTGAAGCGGTGGCGCGTTGCACGGGTGGGCTCTTTTGTGGTGCACAGCGCAAGCAAAGTCTGATTCATGCCGCTTCGCGCAAGGCGCTCGATATTGAAGGCCTGGGTGACAAGCTCGTGGAGCAGCTAGTGGACCGGGGTCGGCTGCATAGCCTGGCTGATATCTTTGAACTGACTGAGCATGAACTCGCAGGCTATGAGCGCATGGGCCAGAAATCTGCGCAAAACTTGGTGCAGGCCATCGATGTGGCTAGAAAGCCGACACTGGATCGATTTATCTATGCCTTGGGTATACGTCACGTCGGTGAAACCACCGCTCGCGACCTTGCGCGTCACTTCATGTCGATCGAAGCCCTGATGCAGGCTGACGAAGACGCACTGCTATCAGTGCCCGATGTGGGGCCGGTGGTGGCCGCGTCAATCGCCCATTTTTTTGCCGAAGCCCACAATCGCGAGGTCATTGAGGATTTGCTCAAGGCTGGGGTTGACCCGCAAGCGCCTGAGTTACCGTCCGGCGCGCAGGCCAGTATGGCGGGTCTGACCTTCGTTCTAACCGGCACGTTGCCTACATGGACTCGCGAAGAGGCGGCTCAGGCCATCATGGCTGCCGGTGGCAAAGTCAGTGGTTCGGTGTCTAAAAAAACCAGTTACGTCGTTGCCGGTGACGAGGCGGGCAGCAAACTGGCCAAGGCGCAAGAGCTGGGGGTCGCGGTTCTGGATGAGTCAGGGTTGCTGGCCTTGCTCGGCATTTAGCGCTAAACAGTTTTTAAAAATAGCCGAACAGGAAATTCTATTCGGCTATTGATGACTGACTGATCGGAATGCGGCGTATTGCGACGAGCGATTCCGTTCGTGCAGGGGCCCGATAACCTGAATGCACCGATAGCTCAGTTGATCTTGGCTTGACTGCGCAGCGTTTGCTGGTATTTCACGAGCTCTTGCTGGCGCATCATTTCCTCAAGCTGCGTACGCACTTCCGAAAATGGCGGGAAGGTGATTGGACGGGCATCCACCACTTCGATGACGTGCCAACCGAACTGGGTTTGCACGGGCTTATCTGTCATCTGACCCTTGGGCGTATTCTTGACTGCGTCTGCAAAAGGTGCGACGTAGTTGTCAGCCGACGTCCATCCGAGGCTGCCGCCTTGCGCTGCACTGCCCGGATCCTTGGATTGGGCTTTAGCCAGGTCTTCAAACTTGGCTGACTTGTCTTTTAGCTGTTTTTGCAGTTTGTTGGCCGTGGCTTCATCTTCAACCAAAATATGGCGCACGTTGTACTCAAGTACCTCGCCTTGTTCTTTCTTAAGTTTCTCGTATTCAGCCTGAGCCATTTGGTCGGTGACCGGGTTTTTCTCGAGATAGTCGGCCATCAGAGCGCGCACCAAAATGCCCTGGCGAGCCAGTTCAAGTTCGGTTTGAATATCTGGCTGTTTGGCAATGCCAGCTTTCTCGGCAGCCTGTACCATGACTAGGCGGTTGATCATTTCTTCTTTGACCTGTTCGCGCAGTTGCGGCGTGTCAGGCGCACCCTGGGTGCCAAGCAGCTTGATGAATTGATCGTAGGCTTGCTGCGTGATCGGCTGGCCATTGACTGTGGCAATATTCTGGGCATAGATCGGGGCTGCGATGGTGACAGCAGCAATCAGCAGGGCAAAACGTTTCATGAATTTCCTTTTTGTGGGGTGGAAGTCTGTAGCGCCAATGCGTGGATGGGAAATGGCATCAGGTCGTTGACCAAATCGTACACCAGACGGTGCTGGGCCACCTTGGCTTTGCCTGTAAACGCAGTCGCTTCAATCCATACTCGGAAATGACTCGCCCCACCTTGATTGCCGGCATGACCAGCGTGCTGGTGGGATTCGTCATCAATTTCCAGGAGTGTCGGCTCGAGCTTCATTAGCCTTTGACGCAAAAGCGCTTCATGCGGATTGGTCATCTTTGGCACCTTTTGGTTCAGTTGTCGGTTCGATATTGTCGCTTGTCATGTGTTTGGACAGCCAGACAGACTGTGCGATCACAAACGCCACCAGTAAGCCCATCAACCCGAAAACTTTGAAATTAACCCATGCTGACTCGCTAAACAGCCCAGAAAACGCCACAAAGAGGTTAATGGCACCAGCAAAAATAAAAAACCCTGCCCAACTCCAGCTCAGGCCGCGCCAGCCCGCATCTGACAATTCCACTTTGCCAGCCAGCAGCTTTTGCAGGAGGTTTTTGCCGAAAAATACTTGGCTTCCCAGCAAGATTCCCCCAAAAAGCCAGTACAAGACCGTGGGCTTCCATTTGATGAAGGCTTCATTTTGCAGCCAAAGTGTGGCGCCGCCAAACACGACGATGACCACCAGGTTGATCCAGTGCATGGGCTCAATCTTCTGTCCGGTTACTTTGATAAAGGCAATTTGACCGATGGCGGCAACCATTGCCACGCCGGTGGCGACATAAATATCCGCAAACCGGTAGGCAACAAAAAACAAAAGCAGTGGAAAGAGGTCAAACAGAAATTTCTTCATTGGGCATCCAAAGGCTCAAAAGTCAGTGACAGCGAATTGATGCAGTAGCGCAAACCGGTCGGGGGCGGGCCATCCGGAAACACGTGGCCCAAGTGGGCATCGCATACATTGCAAAGGACTTCGGTGCGCACCATGCCATGGCTGAGGTCAGACTCTTCGCGCACGCGATCGGGCGCAATCGCTTCAAAATAGCTTGGCCAGCCACAACCCGCATCAAATTTGGTGTCAGATGCAAACAGCGCGGTGCCGCAACAAACACAGCGGTAGACGCCAGTTGCGCGATGATCCCAAAACTCACCGGTAAAGGCGCGCTCAGTGCCTTTGTGGCGAGTAACATGAAAGCTTTCAGGCGTTAGAATGGCGCGCCACTCATTATCGGATTTTTTGATTTTGTTCATCGTCGGTTTTTGTAGTAATCCCTTGTTAATACAGCAATTTTAGCGAGCAGCCATGTTAATTGAGTTTAAAACGGTCACGCTCGAACGTTCTGGCCGAGCCGTGCTGCAAGACCTAGATCTTAGCCTTCTGGAGCACCGAATCGGTATTATCGGGGTTAACGGTGCGGGCAAAAGCTCGCTGGCGCGTTTGATCAACGGCCTATTGGTACCAAGCTCGGGTGAGGTTTGGATCGATGGCTTGAACATTCAGGACAATCTCAAGGCCGTGCGCCAGCAAGTGGCCTTTGTGTTTCAGAATCCGGATAACCAGATTGTGTTTCCGGTGGTCGATGAGGATCTCGCGTTTGGCTTAAAAGGCCTTTTACCGAATGTCACTGAACGACAAGCCCGCATTGATGAGGTATTACGCTCGCTAGACATGGGTGATCTGGCTAAACGACCTATCGCTAGGTTGTCTGGTGGACAAAAGCAGCTCGTGAGCCTAGCCGGCGCTTTGTGTCGATCTCCCAAACTGCTGGTGCTCGATGAGCCCACCGCGCACCTGGACTTGCGTTATCGCAATCGGCTAATCAGCATCTTGGCGCAATTGCCGCAGCAAGCGATTGTGCTCACGCATGACCTGGGCATGTTGACCGAGTTTGATCGGGTTTTGGTGGTCGACCGAGGCAGGATCGTGCATGATGCGACCCCAGCAATGGCGATTGCCTGGTATGAGCGCAGGTGTCAGGCATGATTTGGGGTCGAAGCACCTTAGATGACATGTCGCGCAATTCTTGGCTGCACCGATGGCCAGCTGGTCTAAAGCTTTTGATTTTGGTGGTCATGGCCACTGGCTTTGTGCTGGTGCCCAACCCTTGGGTGTTAAGTGTGAGTGCTTTGGCCATGTTCTTGGTCTGGCTCAGTGCACTTGGGCATATTGACTGGCACGGCTGGAGACAGGCGGTGTGGCTGGCGGTGACGATTGCGGTTTTGTTGGCCTATGTGGCTTTCTTTAACGGTATCGACCAAGCCATCGTGGTCTTGTTCCGACTTTTGGCGCTTTTGTTTGCTTCATTGGCGGTGGTGGCGAGCACCCCGATTAGCGCCATGATGCAGACACTTGAACAGGCGCTTGCACCCCTAGGGCGCCGTGGCTGGATTGATCCGCAGAAAGTCGCGCTGGCATTTGGTTTATCAGTGCGCATGGTGCCCGTGTTAGTCGAGCAGTGGCAGGAGATTCGTGAGGCGCAGGCCGCGCGTGGCGCTGCGGCTTGGCCGCATGCTTTGCTGGTGCCTATGCTGGCTCGGACCATCCGACGAGCCGATGAGATTGCTGAAGCGATTGATGCAAGGTCGGGGTCGGTGGCTACCCCAAACCTGCCCCCAGACCAGGACGACTCGGACAACATGGGTTAAACTCGCAACCCCGATTTTTATGTCCATGTGTTATGACTCAATCACTTTCCTCCAAAGACATTACCCACATTGCGCTATTTACCGCGCTGACTATCGTATTTGCGATCATTCCACCCATCCCGATGCCCGTGGTGCCCGTGCCACTGACCTTGCAGACGCTGGGCGTGATGCTGGCTGGCTTGGTGCTCGGGCCTCGGCTGGCGATGTTATCGATCGGTCTGTATTTGCTGATCGCGCTGGTTGGCTTTCCCGTGTTGCCAGGCGGGCGCAGCGGCCTGGCGGTATTTGCTGGACCAACGGGCGGATTTCTGATTGGTTTCTTGCCTGGTGCCTTTGTGGCGGGGTGGATGGCTCGACGCGCAGCACAAGTGACCGAAGGCCAACGCAGTGGCGCCCAGGTTTTTGCCGGCAATCTGACGGCAGCAATCTTGGGTGGTGCGCTGACGGTTTATCTGGTTGGCGTCCCCTGGCTGGCGGTTGTGACTGATACGCCACTGACCAAAGCGGTGCTGGCCGTGGCGATTTTTATGCCCGGCGACGTTATTAAGGCCTTGATTGCTGCTTTTGTGGCAACACGGTTGGCGCAGTTAATGCCAATGGCCGGTGATCGCGTGTGAAGCGTGTGAAGCGTATGAGGTTTACCCACGCCCGTTGAGTGTTTGAATCGCATTCCAGATGTGCAATGGGTGTTCAACAATCGCATCTGCTTGCCAACTGTCAACCGGGTGTTCAAGCCCACAGTAGCCATAGGCCGCAGCAATGGAGGGCATGCCAGCTGCTTTGGCAGCTTGTATGTCGCGCAGATCGTCTCCCACATAAAAACACGCCTGTGGTTCAAATCCCGCTTCTTTGGCGGCATGCTGTAGAGGCATGGGGTGTGGCTTGGCGAACTCAACGGTATCGCCACAGACCAGTGTGGCGCAATCGGGCAGGTTAAGCCAGGTCACGATCGGTTTGGCATAGCGCGTGTGTTTATTTGTCACGATGCCCCAGCGCATGTTGGCAGCGCGGATGTTCTCTAACAGTTCGGCGATGCCATCAAATATGACGGTATCGGTGGTGCTATTTTGTTCATAGTCAGCTAGAAACGCGAGGCGAGCGGTTTCAAACTCTGGGTGGTCGACGTCAAAGCCCAATGAGGCTTTGACCATTCCACGCGCACCCGTGGATACAAAGGGTCTTAAGCGATCAATCGGTAAAGCGGGCATGCCGCGTTGTAAACGCAGGCGGTTGGCTGCTGCGGCCATGTCGGGCGCCGTGTCGGCAAAAGTCCCATCGAAATCAAACAGAACCAGTTGTGTCATGAAAAACCACCCCTAAAATCGATTAAGAATCTGATTGTAAGGGGCGGCGCAAACTCTGGTGAGCCAGGACGATCGATCAGGCGGCTTCGGCTCGTGCTAACTGTTCCTAAAAAGTTCCGCATATCTGCGCATAGGATTTATCCGCAGTCGGTTGACGTCCTTGTCCTCGAGTCTTGCCAGCACGTTCAGAGCAGCGTTGTGGTCGGCTTGGAGAACGTCCCCGTTTGCACGGTGAAACTTGTCGCCCACGCGCTTGCCTTGCAGCACGCCGTTGGTCGAGTCCATTTGCGACGTATAAGCCCCGTTGACCAAGATGTGCTTGGCGTGACGCTGCTCACATACAGAGTCCAGAGCCTGGGCAAGTATGCCTTTGGCCCAGGCACTCATTCTTCGATTGAACCGCTTCCACTGATGTTTCGATGCAATGACGGCGGTTAAATCCTCAGAAGCAACAATTGCTGCCTTATCAACGACTGAATGCGCTGCCTGATACGCGATGGTGCGCAATTGCTTCTGAGTGGTTTCTTTGCGGGCGTCAATCTTCTGGCGCCCCAGGTTGTTCTTCATGATCCGGTCAATCGCTTCTGACCAGCCGCACCAAGAATGGCACGAACATCATCCTCGTCGTAATAACGATGCCCAGAGGGCAGACGTTTGTTCTTGATAAGCCCGTCTCGCTCCCAACGGCGAACCGTAGAAGCTGATCGGACCTATCCGCTTTGCGAAATCGCTGATGGTGTAATGATTACTCATATAAATAAATATACACAGATATGAATAATAATTAAGAAACAGTTAAAACCTCCTCGCATGGTGTGGTTTGCTCAGGTTGATCAGCATCTTGATCCGCCTGATCCGATTGTGGAGTTTGCGTCCAATCCTCTAAATAATTTTTTAGTGCCCGGACCACCACATTGTTCAGTGAGGTGCCTTCTGATTCGGCGTGCAGCACTGCTGTTTGATGCAGTGCTGGAGTAATGCGAACATTAAACTGTCCTTTAAACGGACGCTGTGGAAACTTGCCATGACGGGCACAGTCTTCAAGGTAGCCGTCCACGGCATTGTTGAAAGCTTCTTGGAGCTCGGGAATGGTGGGGGCACCGTAAGTAATCATGTCATCGATGAACAGGATATGCCCCTTGAGTTGGCCGTCACGCACAGATGGCTCGATCGATCCGTGATAACCCTTGTGACTGAGAAGTGTAGATTTCATGTTGTTGTCAAAAATTGGTTGCCAAAACAACAATGATTATAGCGCGACACGGTATGCTTTCAAATGTGGCAAATACGGAGTCTTCAGGGGCTACTGGGGCTTGCGCGCGGCGAGCAGATAATTGACGCTGGTATCGTCCCCGAGTTTGTAGACTTGGGTGAATGGGTTGTAGGTCATGCCAATGACAGTGGTGACGTTGAGGTCTGCGGTGCGACAGGCATCCGCTAATTCGCTTGGCTTGATAAACGCTTCCCAGTTGTGTGTGCCTTTTGGCAGTAACCTCAGGATGTACTCTGCGCCGACAATCGCAAACAGAAACGACTTTGGGTTGCGGTTGATGGTCGAGAAAAAAAGCCAACCGCCCGGTTTGGCCAGGTCGGCGCAGGCCTGAACCACTGATGCGGGGTTTGGTACGTGCTCAAGCATCTCCATGCAGGTCACCACATCAAAACTGCCGGGCTGGCGTTGAGCCATCGCCTCGGCACTGATGCTCTCGTAATTGACTTTAACGCCGGACTCCAAGCTGTGCAGTTTGGCCACCGTCAGGGATTTTTCTGCCAGGTCAATGCCACTGACGTCGCCACTACCTAAAGCCATGGCCTCAGCGAGGATGCCACCGCCACAACCAACGTCCAGTACGGTTTTACCGTTTAGTGCCTGCGCGGGCTCTTGAGGGTTGATGTGCGCTTGAATCCAGTCCAGACGAAGCGGATTTATGGCGTGCAGTGGCTTGAATTCACTATTCGGATCCCACCAGCGCGAGGCAAGCGCACTGAATTTCTGGATTTCAGCAGGGTCGACATTGGTTTCAGCGGCGATCGGGCTTTTTGCGTGGCTCATGGGCTTTGACAAAACAGGATCTGGAATGTTTGTATTGTCGCAGATTGCGCTCGAGGGTGGCACTTGATCCGACTGTTGTGTGATGAATTGGTGAGGTAACGAGCCCGGATAAAAAAAAAGGCCTCGCGAAGGAGGCCTTTTTTCAACCGTAGAGCCGAATTAGCTACGGCTACCTACGATTTCAACTTCTACGCGACGGTTCTTGGCGCGACCTTCAGCGGTGGCGTTAGAAGCGATCGGATCTGCTTTACCTTTACTTTCCGTGTAGATACGGTCAGCAGCAATGCCTTTGGAGACGAGGTAAGCTTTGACAGCATCGGCACGACGCTGACCAAGGCCCAAGTTGTAATCAACTGAGCCAATTGAGTCGGTGTAACCGACAGCAATGACGGTCTCGAGCTTGATGGTGTTCAGCTGTGCTGCCACTTGGTCAAGCAATTGACGACCTTCAGGCTTAAGGTTTGACTTGTTGAAGTCAAAAAAGGTGTCGGCACTGAAGACAACCTTGTTTGAGACGGGGGAGTCTTTCTTGTCAGAACACTTAGGATCAGCCGTGGCTGGGGTCCAGAAGTTATCCTGCCAGCATTGGCCAGAGTTGTCTTTCCAAACGTCACCGAAGTTGTTCACCCAGTTGTCATTGTTTGACTTGGATTGAGCCAAAACAGCGCCGGACGCAGTAATAGCAGCAAAGGCAATTGCCAGAGCAAATTTTGAGGGCTTGTTCATGTTTCTCCTCGTTAAGCTTAAAGCTGAAAGTTAATTTCGCAGCGAACCCCCGCCACAATTCAGGAAACGGGGCCAGTATAACAACACTAAGAGCAAATTAAAAATATCGACACACTGGGTTTCCTGCGTGTTGAATGAAATCTTAAGCGATTTGTGCGTAATTGCGATCGCAGTTACTGCTTTGAGTGCTCGCATCGACGTAAATTTACGAATTCTGATGGTTTGTTGTTGGGTTTTGACAACAAATCGTTGTTAATTTGCCCATGTTGGACTGATTTGGGAGAGGGGGGTTGGAACTTTTGTGTGGTTCAACAGGAACTTTTATTGGTTACATCGGAACAGTTGTCCGACCTTGAGTGACTGACTTTAGGGAACGGACACCCTTTGGGAAACGGACATCATTGCCATCGAAGTGTAGAATGTAAAGTTTGTTCCAAACCGATACAGCCAGAGGTTGTGGCGGCCTTTTAATCCTCGACATAGATTACATATCTTATGGATTCCTTCGCCAAGGAAACACTCCCGATCTCCCTCGAAGAAGAAATGCGCCGCAGCTATCTCGATTACGCGATGAGCGTGATCGTGGGTAGAGCGTTGCCGGACGTTCGTGACGGATTAAAACCAGTGCATCGGCGCGTATTGTTTGCCATGCACGAGCTAAATAATGACTGGAACCGGGCTTACAAAAAGTCTGCTCGTATCGTGGGTGACGTCATTGGTAAGTATCACCCGCATGGTGACCAGGCTGTCTATGACACAATTGTGCGCATGGCGCAGGACTTTTCCTTGCGTTACATGCTGGTCGATGGTCAGGGCAACTTTGGCTCGATCGATGGTGATAGCGCGGCAGCCATGCGTTACACCGAGATACGCCTGTCCAAGATTGCCCATGAGTTGTTGGCTGATATTGACCAAGAGACGGTCGATTTCGGACCTAACTATGACGGCAGCGAGCACGAGCCGTTACTGTTACCCACTCGGTTGCCTAATTTGCTGGTCAATGGCAGTTCAGGCATTGCTGTGGGTATGGCCACCAATATCCCACCGCACAATCTTGGTGAAGTGATTGATGGTTGCATGCATGTACTACGCAACCCAACGGCCACGGTTGATGAGTTGATTGAACTCATCAAAGCTCCTGACTTCCCGACAGGCGGGATCATCTATGGTATGTCTGGTGTACGCGAAGGCTATCGGACTGGTCGCGGGCGTGTCATCATGCGTGCCAAGACGCACTTTGAGGACATGGAGAAGGGCAATCGTCAGTCCATCATCGTCGATGAGCTGCCTTATCAAGTTAATAAAAAGTCGCTGCAAGAGCGCATGGCTGAGCTTGTCAACGAAAAGAAAATCGAGGGCATTTCAGATATTCGCGATGAGTCCGACAAGGATGGCATGCGCTTGGTGATCGAGCTCAAGCGTGGTGAAGTGCCTGAAGTGGTCCTGAATAACCTTTACAAGAACACACAGCTACAAGATACGTTTGGTATCAACTTGGTGGCTTTGGTGGACGGCCAGCCGCGTTTGTTGAACCTAAAACAGATGGTGGATTATTTTCTGTCACACCGTCGCGAAGTGGTGACACGTCGCACGGTGTTTCAGCTGCGTAAGGCCCGTGAACGCGGTCATGTGCTCGAGGGCTTGGCGGTTGCGCTGGCCAATATCGATGAGTTCATTGCGATCATTAAGTCCGCACCCACGCCACCCGTGGCGCGCCAGGAGCTGATGTCGCGTGCCTGGGATTCGTCGCTGGTACGTGAGATGCTCTCACGCGCGGACGGCGATACGCCGGGTGGCAGTGGCGCTTATCGCCCAGATGGCCTGTCACCGAACTTTGGTTTGCAGGGCGACGGACTGTATCGATTAAGTGATGTTCAGGCGCAGGAAATTCTGAACATGCGCCTGCAGCGATTGACTGGTCTTGAGCAAGACAAGATCGTCAGCGAATACAAATCGGTCATGGACAACATTGCTGATTTGCTTGACATTTTGTCGAAACCAGAGCGCATCACCATCATCATCGCTCAGGAGCTTGAGGCAATCCGGGCTGAGTTCTCAATCAGTGCCAAGGATGTTCGTCGATCCTCAATTGAGCACAATGCCACAGAGCTTGATACCGAAGACCTGATCACGCCGACCGACATGGTGGTGACGCTTTCTCATAGTGGCTATGTTAAGAGCCAGCCCCTGTCGGAGTATCGCGCCCAGCGCCGCGGTGGCCGCGGCAAGCAGGCCACTGCCACCAAAGAAGATGACTGGATTGACCAGCTCTTTATTGCCAACACGCACGACTACCTGTTGTGCTTCTCCGACCGAGGTCGTCTCTATTGGCTCAAGGTCTGGGAAGTGCCGCAAGGGACTCGAAACTCTCGCGGGCGCCCCATCGTGAACATGTTCCCATTGATGGACAGTGAAAAGATCACGGTTGTGTTGCCCGTCAAGCAGTTTTCCGATGAGCACATGGTCTTTATGGCCACATCGCGTGGCACGGTCAAGAAAACCCCGCTGTCTGACTTTTCCAACCCGCGCAAGGCCGGCATCATTGCGGTCACCCTCGATGAGGGTGACTATCTGATTGGTGCAGAGTTGACGGATGGTCAGTGTGATGTGATGTTGTTCTCTGACGCTGGCAAGGCCGTGCGCTTTAGCGAAGACGATGTGCGTCCCATGGGACGTAATGCTCGCGGTGTGCGCGGCATGATGCTTGATGAAACTCAGGAAGTCATTGCCATGGTCGTTGCCAGCGATGAGACCAAGACGGTCCTGACTGCCACTGAAAATGGCTACGGCAAACGCACGCCAATCACCGAATATACCCGTCATGGCCGTGGTACCAAGGGCATGATTGCGATTCAGACCTCTGAGCGCAATGGCAAAGTCGTGGGTGCGGTGCTGGTGTCTAGTGAAGACGAGATCATGCTCATCACGGACGGTGGTGTGCTGGTCAGAACGCGTGTGTCGGAAATCCGGGAAATGGGCCGTGCAACGCAGGGTGTGACTTTGATCAGCGTGGATGACGGTAGCCTTCTTTCAGGTGTACGTCGGGTGGCCGAGCGCGATGCAGATGAGTCTGATGATATGGATGAGTCTGACGGCGTTGCTGGTGAAGCTATCGGTACCGCCACTGGTACTGCCACCGACGACTCAAAAGACGCTGGTGCAGATGATGCCGCTGCGCCAGATGTAGCATCACCGTCAGGCGAGTAACCAACGTGTCTATCTCGCGTCCCTGGAACTTCTCAGCTGGCCCCTCCGTCTTGCCCGAGGCAGTGCTGGAGCAAGCCGCAGCCGAGATGCTGGACTGGCATGGAAGTGGTATGTCAGTCATGGAGATGAGCCATCGAGGGCCCGAGTTCACACAGATTTGTGATGAAGCGGAAGCAGACTTGCGCGAACTGTTGGGCGTGGGCGAAGAGTTTGCGGTGCTCTTTATGCAGGGCGGCGCCACGGCTGAAAACGCGATTGTGCCTCTGAATCTGCTGGATCGTGGCCAACAACGGCAGGCCGATTATGTGCTCACCGGTACTTGGTCAGTCAAGTCCTTTAAAGAAGCCGGCAAGTATGGTGACGCTGCCGTGGCCGCATCGAGCGAGACGGCTTTCGAAGATGGTGGCACGACTTATGCGCCGTTGACTTGGGTGCCGGCCGTGGCTCACTGGACTGTCAGACCGACCGCCGCTTATCTCCATCTGTGCAGCAACGAGACGATTGGTGGCGTGGAGTTTATGGACTGGCCCGATGCCCAGGCCATGGCAGCGCTTGGTGCGCCCGATGTGCCGCTTGTCGTTGATGCATCTTCACACTTTTTGTCGCGGCCGATGGATTTCTCTCGGGTGGGCATGCTGTATGCGGGTGCCCAGAAAAATGCTGGCCCGGCGGGGGTCACCATGGTGATTGTTCGTCGAGAGCTGATTGGTCATGCCTTACCCATTTGCCCTTCGGCATTTGATTATGCCAACGTGGCCAAGGAACGCTCGCGTTTCAACACGCCACCGACTTACGCGATCTACGTGGCGGGGTTGGTGTTCAAGTGGTTGCTGCAGCAGGGTGGCTTGGCTGCTATTGAGAAAGTCAACCTGACCAAGGCGCAAGCGTTGTACGGTTTTTTTGATCAGTCGGGGTTTTACCGGGTGCCGGTACACCCCTCGGTGCGCTCGCGCATGAACGTGCCGTTTACGCTGCCCGATGCCGCTTTGGATGAAGCATTTCTGGATGGGGCGCGCGCCGCAGGCCTGACCCAGCTCAAAGGTCACAAGTCAGTCGGTGGCATGCGCGCTTCGATATACAACGCCATGCCGCTTACCGGGGTGATGGCGCTGATTGAATATTTACAATGGTTTGAGCGCGAACATGGATAAAGAACTGCAGGCCCAACTATTGCCATTGCGTCAGAAGATCGATATCCTTGACCAGCAAATTCTGGCGTTGATTAATGAGCGTGCTCGCACCGCGCAAGCGGTGGGCGCGGTCAAGCACGCTCATCATGAGCAAGGGCCAGTGTTTAGGCCCGAGCGTGAGGCGCAAGTAATCCGTGCGCTGCAGTCAGCCAATGAAGGACCGGTTGGTGACAAAGCCATCGATGCCATTTGGTCGCAGATTATTTCGGTCTGCCGGGGCTTGGAGAAAGATATTCGTGTGGCTTACCTCGGACCCATGGGGTCATTTTCGGAGCAGGCCGCGCTTGAGTATATGGGGCAGGACATTTCCGGTGTGCCATGCCCAGATTTTGATGAGGTGTTCAGAAGGGTTGAGTCTGATGGTGCCGATGTGGGGATTGTGCCGGTGGAAAACTCCACCGAGGGTGCGGTCAATCGCACCCTTGATCTCTTGTTGAACACGCCCGTGCGCATTGTCGGTGAGCACACGATTGTGATTCGCCATTGTCTGTTAACCAAAAGCGGCACCATCGATGGTGTGACGCGTGTCATGGCACATCCACAGGCCTTGGCGCAATGCCAACATTGGCTGGGCATGAACCACCCACACCTCCTACGTGAACCGGTGGCTAGCAACGCCGAAGCGGCCCGTATTGCGGCGCAAGACCCAGCGGTGGCTGCGATTGCCAGTGATATTGCCGCCAGAGCCTGGGGTCTGGAGGTTGTGGCTGAGGGGATTCAGGATGACCCATCGAACCGCACCCGGTTTTTGGCGATTGGCAAGATTGATACCTTGTCGAGTGGTGCCGACAAGACCAGTTTGATTTTGGCCGTGCCCAATGAGGCTGGTGCGGTTTACAGGATGTTGGCGCCGTTGGCTGACAATGGCGTCTCGATGTATCGGTTTGAGTCGCGCCCGGCGCGCACTGGCCAGTGGGAGTACTACTTTTACGTTGACATTGAAGGCCATCGCCAGGATCCGGCAGTGGCCAAGGCGTTGTCTGAGTTGCAGGTGCGCTGTGCATTTTTAAAGGTGCTAGGTTCCTATCCGAGGCAGACGTGAGCGAGACAATCAAAGACAGCGTGGGTGCCAAAGGGCTCATCGCACCGAACCACATCAAAGAGATTCAGCCCTATATTCCGGGTAAGCCGATTGACGATCTGGTGCGAGAGCTTGGTCTTAAGCCAGAGCAGGTGGTCAAGCTGGCATCCAACGAGAACCCGCTGGGCATGCCCGAGTCGGCCAAGAAAGCCATTGAGCGTGAGTTAAAGAGCTTGGGCCGTTACCCGGATCCTGGTGGTTACGCCTTAAAACAAGTGATTGCTAAACGGCTGGATGTGCCAGCCGGTTGGATTACGCTGGGCAACGGCTCAAACGACATTCTCGAGCTGGTGGGCATGGCACTTTTGGAGCCTGGTTACAGTGCGGTGTATTCGCAGTTTGCGTTTGTGGTTTACCGCCTGGCCACGCAGGCGCGCGGCGCCGAGCATCTAATGGTGGCGGCCAAGGAGTTCGGTCATGATCTGGATGGCATGTTTGATGCGATTGCGCCGAATACGCGCGTGGTGTTCATCGCCAACCCGAACAACCCAACTGGCACTTTCCTGAGCGCTGAGCAGATCGCTCGGTTTTTAGAGCGTGTTCAAGCAGTCCATGGCAACCGGGTGACAGTGGTGCTGGATGAGGCGTATAACGAATATCTGCCTGCTGATCTTCGGATTGACAGCGTGGCACTGGTCAAGCGGTTTGCGAATCTGGTGGTTTCGCGCAGTTTTTCCAAAGCCTACGGCTTGGCGGGTTTGCGGGTGGGGTTTGGCCTGGCGCAGCCGGCACTGACAGACCTCATGGCACGCGTGCGTCAGCCCTTCAATGTGAACTCGCTGGCCCAGGCGGCTGCGATTGCCGCCTTTCAGGACGATGAGTTTTTGGCGCGCAGCGCTGAAATCAATGCGTCTGGCAAAAAACAGTTGCAAGAGGCCTTTGATCGTCTGAAACTGAAGTACGTGCCAAGCTATGCCAACTTTGTGCTCGTGCACGTGGGCGATGCCAATGCCATTAACCAGGCGCTGCTCAAGCGCGGGGTGATTGTGCGTCCGGTCAGTGCCGATGGTTTGCCCGAGTGGTTGCGCATCTCGATTGGTTTGCCCCAAGAAAATGCGATCTTGATTCATGCCCTGACTGAGGTGCTTGGCAAGGAGCTTGCGTGAGTGGTCGAGTAAGCGGTGGCGTCACTGCACAGCCGTTAAGGATAGATACGCTGGCGGTCGTGGGCGTTGGGCTCATTGGTGGCTCGTTTGCGCTTGGGCTTAAGCAATCGGGTTGTGTGGGTCGTGTGCTCGGCGTTGGTCGCAAGCCCGAAACGCTTGCGCAGGCACGTGATCTCGGTGTGATTGATGAAATTGCGACATTGGAGCAGGCTGCGCGTGTAGCTGACCTCATCATGATCGCGGCACCGGTGGGTTCGTTTGGGCCGATCTTTGAAGGGCTGGCCGCGAATCTTGCGGATACCGCCGTCATCACGGATGGTGGCAGCACCAAAGGCAACGTGGTCATGGCTGCGCGTGCGGCGCTTGGTCAACGCATTGGTCAGTTTGTGCCGGCGCACCCGATTGCGGGGTCACACGAATCGGGTCCACAAGCCGCGTTTGCAGATCTGTACCGTGACCGTCACGTGGTGGTCTGTCCAATGTCTGAGAATACGGCTGGCTCAATTCAATTCGTCTGCGATGCGTGGGCAGCGTGTGGGGCTTGCCTGGTGACCATGGATGTCGAGCAGCATGATGATGTGTTGGCTGCTGTTAGCCATTTGCCTCATTGGTTGGCTAGTTTGTATGTGGAACATGTCGCACGTGATGCCAACGCGGATTTGAACTTGCGGCTAGCGGGCGCTGGTTTTGGTGATTTCTCGCGCATTGCCCAAGGCTCGGTCGAAATGTGGCGTGACATTTTTACGGCCAACCGCCCGGCGATGTTGCGACAGTTGGATGCTTTGCATGATTTGTTGGGACAGGCGCGTGAGGCTTTGCGCGCAAACGATGAGGCATGGCTTAACGAAATTCTTGCCCATGCTGCTTCTGTTCGGCGCCAATGGGGTGAGCAGCACAAACGCAACAAACAAGACGGTGGTCACGATCCGACATGAATCCGGCTAATGAATCAAACCTGACGCTTGAGCCGGTCACCCGAGCGCATGGCACGGTCCAGTTACCAGGCTCAAAAAGCATTTCCAACCGGGTGTTGCTCTTGGCAGCATTAAGTGTTGGCTCTACCGATATTCATGGCCTGCTGGACTCGGATGACACCCGGGTGATGTTGCAGGCACTATCCAGTTTGGGGGTGGGTGTCGGTCGTCGTAAAGACGGTGTGGTGACCATCACCAGCCCGGGTTACTTCCGTATGCGTCAGGCTAATCTGTTTCTCGGTAATGCCGGCACCGCCTATCGCCCCATGACCGCGGCTTTGGCCTTTGCCGGTGGCGATTATGAGCTCACTGGCGTTGCGCGCATGCATGAACGCCCGATTGGTGATTTGGTGGATGCTTTGCGAGGTTTGGGTGCTGATATTGAGTATCTAGGCCAGTCTGGTTACCCGCCATTGCGAATCAAGCCTGCGCTGCCCAAAGGTAGCGCCATCGAGGTTAAAGGGTCGGTGTCAAGCCAGTTTCTGACGGCTTTGTTGTTGGCCGCGCCCATGTTGGTGTCGCAGACCGGTCAAGATCTGCGCATTCGCGTCGTTGGCACCTTGATTTCCAAACCCTATGTTGATATCACCACCGAGCTCATGTCGCGCTTTGGGGTGCTGGTTGATCGCCAAACGGATGAGTCCGGTCAGTTGGTGTTTGTGATCCCCGAAGGAGCGCAGTATCGGTCACCGGGTACGGTTCATGTTGAAGGCGATGCGTCGTCAGCCTCGTATTTCATGGCCTTGGGTTTGATCGGAGAAGGTCCCCTGACCATTGAGGGCGTGGGTCAAGACAGCATTCAAGGTGACATGGCGTTTGCTGCCACCATTGAGCAAATGGGGGCGCAGATCGACTGCCTGCCCAACTCGATGACGGTTTGTGGCCTGTCAGTCGCCAGTGGTGCGCGATTAAAGGCCTTTGACCAAGACTTCAATTTGATACCGGATGCGGCGATGACGGCAGCCGTGCTAGCCATTTATGCCGATGGGCCTTGTACCTTGCGCAACATCGGCAGCTGGCGCGTGAAAGAAACGGATCGCATCCACGCCATGGTCACCGAACTCGGTAAGCTCGGCGCCAAGGTAGAAAGTGGCGAGGATTGGCTCACGGTGTATCCGATCGAGCAGGATGCGTGGTGCAGCGCTAGCATCCACACCTACGATGACCACCGCATGGCCATGTGTTTCTCATTGGCGGCGTTTGGGCCGGTGTCGGTGACGATCGAGGATCCAGGATGTGTGGCTAAAACGTTTCCGGAATATTTTTCTGTTTATATGCAGGTGGTGTTGTGAATGTGACGGCGCAGGCGGTACCCGCTGCGGTACCCGCGATTGTCATCGATGGCCCAACTGCATCGGGTAAAGGAACCGTTGCGGCCAGGCTAGCGACTGAGCTCGGCTGGCACATTCTTGACAGCGGTGCCTTGTATCGTTTGGTCGCCTGGACGGTGCTGGATAAAAACATTGATGCCAATGACGTAGCCGCTGTGGCCCTGGCGGCACGGCGCATGGATGTCCGGTTTGAGCAAGGCCGGATTTTTCTGGGCAATCAGGATGTCACCGAGCTGATCAGGCAGGAACATGTGGGTAATTTGGCCTCACGGCTCGCACCGGCAGCGCCTGTGCGTGAGGCCTTGCTGGAGCGTCAACGGATGTTTAGGCGCACGCCTGGGCTGGTGGCCGACGGCCGAGACATGGGGACGGTGGTGTTCCCTCAGGCCGACTTGAAGATCTTCCTGGTTGCTGACGTTAAAGCCCGCGCTCAGCGTCGGTGTCAGCAATTGCGTGAGCGCGGCCTAGAGGCTGATGAGGCCTCGGTACTCGCTGATCTGAACGAGCGTGACGCGCGTGATACCGACAGGGCGGTGGCACCGCTTAAGCCGGCTGCAGATGCGTATCAGCTTGACTCATCACGATTGACCGTGGACGAGACGGTGGCAGCGGTTCTGTCGCTTTGGCATAAATTGCAACGCAGCGATCAATAACCCCAGATAAGTGCAATCCATTCCTTGATCGCTCGGTTGCTCGTGTCCAAGGCATCGGTGTTGGGTAGCCAGGCTAGCTCGCGGTCTTTGATGGCATGGGCTTGCCAGTCGGTGGGGTAGGCATCGACCTGAAGTCCAGCGCGACGCGCATTGGCCACGGCGCGCGGCAAGTGTGAAGCGGAGGTGACTAGTGCCAGACGACCACGCCAGCCTTTGTCGAGCATGATTTGCGCGACATTTTTGACGTTCTCGCGGGTGGTGGTTGAGTCCGTTTCAAGCACAATGGCGTCGGGTGGCACTCCAAGTTGCGTCAGTAGCTGAGCAATCCACAAGGCCTCGGCAGGCTTGGGTGGTGTGCTTGGCCAGACACCACCACTGACAATCATTTGTGGCGCGATGGCTTGATGCCAAAGGCTTGCGGCATGAACCGCTCGATCAGCCGCTTCGGTTAGGTCAGGTTGCCATTCGGGTGCCAGTGGTGATCGAGTCGAGCGTGTTAGTCCACCCAGGAGCAAAATTGCCTCGTAGGGGCCTCCCGAATTGGCTTTGGCGATCGCGACTGCCCGGCGCTCCAAGCCAGCTTGCAACTGGTACGCCACGCCAGGCATGGCAAAGAGGATGACCTGCAGTACAGCCAGTGTCATCAGTGCTGGGCCCCAGAGACGTCTTGGCCAGACCCTCTTGATGACCCAGCCAGCTGTCACGCCCAGGCACAGCAAACCCAAAGGCGTGGCCGACCATGTCAGTAGTTTGACAGCGAGATTTAGCAGGTTGGTGTCGCCCATGCGATTGAGTCTGTTGTCTGTAAGTTGCTAAGCGGTGTTGCTAAGCGGTGTTGCTAACCGGTTGATCAAAAACGATTTTTTTATGATAAGATATAAAGCTTTCCGCAATATTCTGCGGAAAGCGTAGCACAAGCCCCGCCAAATGGTGATCGACAGTCTACTGAAGATGAAGATGATCCAGAGGCGGTTATCCATAACACCGTATGTCGCTTGGTCTGGCATGTTGCCTGGCAACCGACACCGCGAGAAACCGGATCAAATAGGTCCACCAGGTACTCTTTACATGTCAACTCAACCAACCACTGAAAACTTGACCGGCGGCGAGAGCTTTGCCGATTTATTTGCACAAAGCATCAAAAAGCAGGACATGAAAACCGGCGAAGTTATTTCTGCCGAGGTCTTGCGTATTGATCACAATTTTGTGATTGTCAATGCGGGCCTAAAGTCTGAAGCCTTTATTCCGCTGGAAGAATTCCTAAACGATCAGGGTGAGATTGAAGTCAACCCTGGCGATTTCATTTCTGTGGCGATAGATTCGCTTGAGAACGGCTACGGTGATACTGTGCTGTCTCGCGATCGTGCCAAGCGCTTGTCGGCCTGGTTGTCCCTTGAACAAGCGCTTGAGAGCCACGAACTGGTCTCTGGTACCATCACCGGCAAGGTCAAAGGTGGCCTGACGGTTATGACCAACGGCATTCGTGCCTTCTTGCCGGGCTCATTGGTTGATACCCGCCCGGTCAAGGACACCACGCCGTTTGAAGGCAAGACCATGGAGTTCAAGGTCATCAAGCTTGACCGCAAGCGCAACAACGTGGTGTTGTCACGTCGTGCGGTGCTCGAGGTCAGCATGGGTGAAGAGCGCCAGAAGTTGCTCGAAAACTTGAGCGAAGGCGCAACCGTCAAAGGTGTGGTCAAGAACATCACCGACTACGGCGCGTTTGTCGATCTAGGCGGCATCGATGGCTTGCTGCACATTACTGACATGGCATGGCGCCGCGTGCGTCACCCCTCCGAGGTTCTGGCTGTTGGTCAGGAAATCGAGGCGAAGGTCTTGAAGTTCGATCAAGAAAAGAGCCGTGTGTCACTCGGTGTCAAGCAGCTGGGCGAAGATCCGTGGATCGGTCTGGCCCGTCGTTATCCGCAAGGCACTCGCTTGTTTGGCAAGGTGACCAACCTGACCGATTACGGTTCGTTTGTTGAGGTTGAGGCTGGCATTGAAGGCTTGGTGCACGTCTCGGAAATGGACTGGACCAACAAGAACGTTGATCCACGCAAGGTCGTGACTCTCGGTGAAGAGGTTGAAGTCATGGTGCTTGAGATTGACGAAGAGCGTCGCCGTATTTCGTTGGGCATGAAGCAGTGCCGTGCCAACCCCTGGGAAGAGTTCTCGATCAACTTTAAGCGTGGCGACAAGGTCAGCGGTGCAATCAAGTCGATCACCGATTTTGGCGTTTTCGTGGGCTTACCTGGCGGCATTGATGGTCTGGTTCACTTGTCTGATCTGTCATGGACGGATACCGGCGAAGAGGCAGTGCGTAACTTCAAAAAGGGTGACGAGCTGCACGCTGTTGTGCTGGCTATTGATACTGACAAAGAGCGAATTTCGCTGGGCGTCAAGCAGCTCGAAGGTGATCCGTTTAACAACTTTGCCGCGACACACGACAAAGGTGCCGTGGTGCAAGGCACGGTTAAGTCGGTTGAGCCCAAGGGTGCTGTGGTCACGCTGTCACTGGAAGTTGAAGGTTATCTGCGTGCATCTGAGATGGCCAGTGGCCGTGTCGAAGATGCCACGACCGTGCTCAAGGAAGGTCAAGAGATTGAGGCCATGATCATTAACGTAGACCGTAAGGCTCGTTCGATTCAGCTCTCGATTAAGGCTCGTGATAACGCTGATACAGCTGATACGTTGCAGCGCATGTCTGAAGCAGGCGCGACCACGGGCACGACCAATCTTGGTGCTCTGTTGAAAGCCAAGCTTGACCAAGCCAAAGATGGCGAGTAAGTCAGCATAACCGCGAGATCGTTGTGACCAAGTCAGAACTTATCGTGGCACTGGCAGCGAGCCATAAACAGCTCGCTGCCAGCGACATTGACGTGGCTGTCAAAACCATTATCGACACCATGGTGGAGTCGCTGGCCAACGGCCAGCGCATCGAGATTCGCGGTTTTGGGAGTTTCTCTTTGTCGCAGCGTGCGCCACGCATCGGACGCAACCCCAGGACAGGTGAGCAGGTCTTAGTTCCCGGCAAGCGCGTGCCTCATTTCAAGGCGGGCAAGGAGCTGCGCCAGCGCGTGGACAATGGCCATGCCAGTCCTACACCGACTGACGTTGAATCGTCATCCTGATTGTCCGTGATGTAACCGCATCATGATGGCGGCAAATCATCCTGACGCTACTTCACATACTTCGAACCAGTTTGCGCAGGCCGCGCCAAGCGGGGTCCACGGCACGGTGCTGGTGACAGGTGCCAATGGAATGGTGGGTCAGTCGCTTTGTCGAACCCTGGCTGCCATGGGCTTTGCCGTGCGGGCAGCGGTGCGTAAACCCCAAACGTTTCTCCCCATCGCGGGTGTGTCTGCGGTGCTGGCACCTGATCTTGCTGATCCACAAGCGCGCTGGTTACTCGATCAAGTGGATGTGGTGATTCATGCGGCTGCTCGAGCGCATGTGATGAACCCCGCACCCGATGAGTTAAAACGCTTTTTGGCGGTCAATCGCGATGGCACCATTCGCCTAGCGCACGCCTGTGCGCAGGCTGGTGTTAAGCGGTTGGTGTTTCTGAGCACCATTAAGGTCAATGGCGAGTTCACCGAGCCCGGTCATCCGTTTGTGGCAACCGACCGAGTGGCCCCGATCGATCCGTACGCTTTGTCCAAGTTCGAGGCTGAACAGGGCTTACAGTCGCTGGCCAAGCAGACGGGGCTGCAAGTCACCATCGTGCGCCCGCCGCTTGTCTACGGACCCGGCGCCAAAGGTAATTTGGAACTGCTAGAGCGCGCCGTGCGCAAGGGCGCGCCTTTGCCAATTGGGTCGCTGGATTTTAATCGCCGAAGTTTGGTGAGTTTGTCAAACCTGGTGGATCTGGTGCTCGTATGTGCAACGCACCCCAGTGCGGCAGGCAAGGTGTTTCTGGTGAGCGATGGCGTCGATTTATCGACGCTTGGACTGGCCCGTGAAATTGCCAAAGCTTGCGTAGTGCCACTAAAGTTAACGCGCGTGCCAGTCAGTTTGCTTGGGCTAGCAGCCAGGATGTTGGGCAAGCAAGAAATGATGCGTCGCCTGACAGAGAATTTGCAAGTCGATATCAGCCTGACTCGCCAGACGCTGGGTTGGATGCCGCCGCAAACGGTCGAGCAAGGCATGGCCGACGCATTTGCCATCGGGCTAGACAATGTCAGTGGCCAATAAACCCTTGCATTACAATGAGTACTTAATTTTTTAGGATGTCAGGCATGCGTTACGTCCTGTGGGCCGTTAAGCTCGTCGTGTTTGCCGTGGTTGTCTTGTTTGCTTATAAGAACATGACACCCGTGGATGTGCAGTTCTTTGGTGACATGCAGTTTGTGAGCGTGCCGCTGGTGATCGTGATTCTGATTGCGTTTGTCTTGGGTACTGTGCTTGGCGTGTTTCTGATGCTGCCATCGACTTGGCGTGGCCGCCGTGAGGCAGGTCGCCTAAAGCGTGACCTCAAGCAAGCTCAAAAGGTCAGCGCGACATCGGCACAGACCTCAGCGACAGCGCCTGACTCGGCTGTCAAGCCCCTGTAAAGTTGAAGGGTGCTAGAACATGACCTTTGAATCCTGGTGGCTGATATTTCTGCCGTTGCTGTTTGGGCTTGGATGGTTGGCGGCGAGGATCGACTTCCGGCAGATGCTCAGTGAGAGCCGCAATCTGCCCGACTCATATTTCAAAGGGCTCAATTTTTTACTCAATGAGCAGCCTGATCGCGCTATTGACGCATTTGTTGAGGTTGCCAAACTAGACCCCGAAACCACGGAGCTGCATTTTGCGTTGGGCAACCTGTTTCGTCGGCGTGGCGAGATGGAGCGTGCGATTCGGGTTCATCAGAGTTTGCTGTCTCGCGCCGATCTGCCTTCGCGTGAGCGTGAGCACGCCTTGCATGAGATTGCCCAAGATTATTTGAAGGCGGGCATGCTTGACCGTGCCGAGATGGCCTACAAGGAGCTAAAGAACACACGCTACCAAGAGCAAGCTGCCCGCGCGCTGGTGCGTATCTACGAGTCTGAGCATGATTGGCCCAAGGCGATTGAGGCTGTGCGCAGGCTAGGCAAGCTTGCCGACGAGTCTGTACCGCAATTGGTGCACTATCACTGCGAGATTGCCCTGAGCCATATAATGCGCAAGCCGCCAGAGTTCGACGCCGCGCGACAGGCGCTTGATCAAGCGGGTGCTGCGGTCGGGCAGCAGAGCGATTCGACATCCGCGTCGCGCGCTCGTGTGCTGATGCTCGAGGCTGCTTTGGCGCGAGCCTGCGGCGACGTCAAATCAGAGCGTCATCATTTATTGTTGCTGCTTGACGAAGCACCGGCTTACGCAGGCTTGATCGCCGCCGATTTGCAAAACAGTTTTGCGGCCACGAACGAATGTGCGCAGCTACTGGTGCGCTTGTCCGCTCACTATCAGACACATCCATCGCTGGATCTGTTTGATGTCGTGTTCAGGCTCATCTGGCGTGAGCAAGGCCGCGAGGCTGCCTGGGCATTTGCGCAGTCGGCATTGACAGTCCAGCCAAGCTTGTTGGGTCTTGAGCGCGCCCTGGCTGCTCAGGCCCGTGAGCAACAAGACGATGCAGTTGAGCCTGATGCAAGCTACCAGAGCCATGTTGGGCTGGTGTCGCTCGATCTGTTAAAGCGCCTGGTGGGTCGTCAGACGCAGCGACTCGATCGTTATAGCTGCCGCGTATGCGGGTTTCAGGCAAAAGCTTTTTATTGGCAGTGCCCGGGTTGTCATGGATGGGAAACCTACAGCCCCAAACGGGTGGAAGAACAGTGATGAGCCATACCAAACCCATGACAACAACCATTAGCAATCAGATGAATGACTTGCCGGCGTTTCCGCGCGAGGCAGCCACCCGTGTGCGGGTGTTGGTGGTGGGTGATGTGATGCTTGATCGCTATTGGTTCGGTGAGGTTGAGCGTATTTCGCCAGAGGCCCCCGTGCCGGTGGTGCATGTGGGCAAACGCGAGGACCGGCTCGGGGGCGCTGCCAATGTGGCTCGTAATGCCGCAGCTTTGGGGGCGATAGTGACGCTGGCTGGCATTGTGGGGCGTGATGAGCCCGGCCAAGTGGTGCATGCCATGCTTGAGCAGGCTGGCATCACGCCTGAGCTGATTGATGATGATCACACGCATCCCACGACATTGAAGATGAGAGTGCTTGGACGCCAGCAGCAGATGGTTAGGGTGGATTTTGAGGGGCGACCCTCTGAGCAGTGCGTGCAGGCACTGACAGAGCGAGCAAAGCAGTTAATGGCCGACCACGACGTGGTCGTGCTTTCGGATTACGACAAAGGTGCCTTGGCTGAGGTCGCCGATCTGATTGGCAAGGCCCGTGAATTGGGGTTGCCAACCTTGGTTGATCCCAAAGGCGTGGACTACAGTCGCTATCGTGGTGCAAGTCTGGTCACGCCAAACCGCAGTGAAATGCAACAGGCGGTGGGCCAGTGGCGCGGCGAAGCGGATTTGGCTGCGCGTGCTCAGCAATTGCGCGAGCAACTGGCGCTACAGGCGCTTTTGGTGACGCGCTCAGAGCAGGGCATGACCTTGTTCATGGATGATGCGTGTCATCATGTGGACGCTCAGGCCCACGAGGTGTTTGATGTCTCTGGTGCAGGTGATACGGTGTTGGCGACCTTGGCCGTTGTTCGGGGCACGGGCGCTTGCTGGGTTGATGCCATGCGCTGGGCCAATCGAGCCGGTGGCATCGTGGTGGGCAAACTGGGTACCTCAACGGTGACGGTGGAGGAGTTGCAATGATTATCGTGACTGGGGCAGCTGGGTTTGTGGGCGCCAACATCGTGCGTGGCTTGAATGCTCGCGGTGAAACCAACATTCTGGCAGTTGATGACCTGACCGACGGCGACAAGTTTGTGAATCTGGTGGGTTGTCAGATCGCTGATTACCTCCACAAAACAGATTTTCGTCGTATGGTGGCTGATGGCAGCTTGCGTGCGGTGCGTGCGGTGCGCGCGGTGTTTCATCAAGGTGCTTGTTCAGACACGACCGAGCGCAATGGTCACTGCATGATGGATAACAACTATCGAGTCACACTCGAGCTGTTTGAGTGGGCCCAGGCCCAGCGGGTGCCATTCATCTACGCATCATCAGCTGCAGTCTATGGCGCAGGTCCCGTGTATGCCGAGGAATTGGCAAATGAAAAGCCTTTGAACGTCTATGGCTATTCTAAGTTTCTGTTTGACCAAGTGGTGCGGGCACGCTTGGCATCACTGACTGCTCAGGTGGTGGGTCTGCGCTACTTCAATGTCTATGGCCCGCACGAGCAACACAAAGGTCGCATGGCATCCGTGGCATTTCACAACATGAACCAGTTTTTGGAGCATGGCTATGTCAAGCTCTTTGGCGGCTGGGATGGTTACCCCGATGGCGGACAAAAGCGTGACTTTATCTCGGTCGACGATGTGGTCTCAGTGAACCTGCATTGTCTGGATCATCCACAAATGAGTGGGATATTTAACTGTGGCACCGGCCGTGCCCAGCCTTTTAACGATGTTGCCAGTTCGGTGGTCAACGCCATTCGAGCCGCCAAACGCCAAGATCCGCTCAGCCTAGATGAGTTGGTTGCGCAGGACGTACTTCGCTATACCGTGTTCCCAGACGACTTAAAAGGCCGCTATCAGAGCTATACCCAGGCTGACATGGGCGAGTTAAGAGCCGCAGGCTATGACAAGCCCTTCAAAGATGTTCAGACCGGTGTGGCTGACTACGTGCGCGATCAGATCGAGCAGGGACATCTGAAGCTCTAGTTGCTAGCGTCACTTTGCTGCAGTTGTCGCAACGGCGGTAATGGCGGTAATGGCGGTAATGGCGGTAATGGCGGTAATTGCCGTAATTGAATTGCTCGTCGCGCGGGTTCAACATAGACACCTAGATGAGGAGGTGCCTGTGTTGATTGTTAAGCTTCTCAAACCCAGAGATACAACCCAAACCAAATACCCGGAAGTTCTGCTGATCGCCACGGTGCTGCTTTACTGCGGTGCAAGCCTGGCCGCAGTTGACGTGAATGAAGCCAATGTTCAGGCGTTGCAGCAGATCAAGGGTATTGGTGCCAAAACCGCACAACGCATCGTGGCTGAGCGTGCCCGCGGGCCGTTTGAGTCGCTTGAGCATCTGTCTGAAAGACTTTCAGGGATTGGCCCCAAAACCATTATCAAGCTCAAGGCAGCGGGCCTGTGTGCGGGCTCCCCGCAAGTGCCTTGTCAGCAGGTCAATGGGGGTGCCGAGGACGCGGCGGCTCCACCGGTAGGCCACCGGGGTAAGCGCAATCACCGGGTGCGCTCGAATGACGTTGCAACGCCTGAGATCTTGCAGTTGCCTTGATGTCTGGGATGGGATGGTCTTTGCAAACAGTCTTGCCAGCCATTCAATACAATGCAATGCATATCAAACGCAGAACCTACGACAGCAATCCAGGAAAGGAATGATCACCATGGCTCAGGATCAGTATCTAACGCTTGAACAGCTTGTTGGCAACACACCGCTTGTTCGCCTGCAGCGCCTGGCGGGCGAGGTCGGGGCACCGCGTGGCAATGTAATCCTTGGCAAGATGGAGGGTAACAACCCTGCTGGCTCCGTTAAGGATCGGCCCGCTTTGTCGATGATTCTCGAAGCAGAAAGGCGCGGGGATATTAAGCCTGGCGACACACTGATTGAAGCCACCAGCGGCAACACCGGCATTGCCTTGGCCATGGTGGCTGCCATGCGTGGCTACAAGATGATTTTGATCATGCCAGATAACCTGTCGCTTGAGCGCCGGGCGTCGATGACTGCGTATGGGGCTGAACTCATTCTCACGCCCGCTGACAAGGGCGGCATGGAGTTTGCACGTGATTTGGCGGGCCAAATGCAAAGCGAGGGCAAGGGCATTGTGCTCGATCAGTTTGCCAACCCGGACAATCCGCTGGCGCATTTCAAGACCACAGGCCCGGAGATCTGGGCGCAGACAGCCGGGCGGGTAACGCATTTTGTGAGTGCCATGGGCACGACAGGCACCATCATGGGCACATCGAAATTCCTGAAATTCATGAACCCCGATATCCAGATCGTGGGGGCACAACCGGCTGAAGGCTCGCAGATCCCCGGTATACGTAAGTGGCCGCAGGCCTACTTACCCAAAATTTACGATGCGGCTCGGGTGGACCGGTTTGAGCTCATTGAGCAGTCAGATGCAGAAGCCATGGCCAGGCGATTGGCGGCCGAAGAAGGCATTTGCGCTGGCGTCTCGGCCGCCGGTGCGTTGGTGGCTGCGCTTCGGGTCGCGGCCGACGTCCAAGACTCGACTATTGTCTTTATTGTGTGCGATCGTGGTGACCGCTATTTGTCCACGGGGATATTCAACCAGTAAGTGCTTGGAGTAAGTGCTTGGAGTAAGTGCTAGGCCGGTGGGCTAGTGCTCTACTGGCGCTGTGAAAGTGATGTCTGATCACTCACTGTACAAGCGCTTGTGCCAAGTCCGCCACCGCAGTGGCATAGAAGTAGCTACGGTTGTATTGCGTGAGCGCAAAAAAGTTGGGAGTGGCTGTGCGCAACTGCACCGTGTCTTGGGCTGGCAGCGGCAGGTCAATGACACCGAGCGGATAGTTGGTCCAGACGCCTGCTTGCGCGCCTGGGTCAAGCGTGGCGCCAGCGGCCTTGAGCGTGTCCCAACTCAGGGTGGGTGTTAGCCCGCCTTCAACGAGTTCGCCAGCTTGTGCTGGCAGCGCAACCGGGGCAAATACCGCCAGCCCCTCGATCCAGCCATGAGCTTTCAGAAAGTTCGCCACCGACAGAATGGCATCATTGACATTGCTCTGAAGGTCAATACGGGCTGAGGTGGGGTCACTGGCCACGGCCCAGCGTTTGATGCTCGTGGGCATGAATTGCGGGATGCCCATGGCCCCGGCAAACGAACCGAGTTGCCGTTTGGCGTCGACTTTGCCCTGGTAATTCAGCTCAATGAAATCGGCAAGTTGCCCCTGGAACATCTCGATGCGGTCAGGTCGCAGCGGGTCAGGGTAGTCAAATGAGAGCGTGGTCAGCGCGTCCAGCACTCGGTAGTTACCCATGTACTGACCATAGAGTGTTTCCACGCCAATGATGGCTGCGATGATATTGGCTGGCACGCCAAACTGGGCTTGAGCCAATCTGAGCGCTTGTTCGTGCTTGGCCATGAAAGCTTTCCCAGCGTTGATGCGGATGGGTTCGACGAAGTTGTTGCGGTAGCTTGTCCAGTTCTTGGGCGACACCGGCTTACCGGGTTCGGGTGGGGTCATGAGTCGAATCGCTGCGGGCAGGCGGCGTGCCTGAGCCAACAGTGCGTTGACGTCTTGAGGTGGCAGGTTGCGCTCACGGGCAACGGTGCTCGCAAAGGCTTGGACCTCAGGTCTGGCCATATAGCCCTGGTTGGGCGACTCATGGGGGGCGCTAGCCGCCGCGGTGGTGCTGGGGGCTGAGCGAGTTGTTTGAGCTGAGGCAACAACTGAGGCACCAACCACAGCCTGACTGGCGCCTTGGGCTTGTGGCGCGGGAGTAGAAGCTTTGTCTAATCTCAAGTCGGCTGCAGGGGTGGAGCATCCCATGAGCCCCAATAAGAGCGATAATGGTAAAAAATAATTAATAGCCTTGGGCATAAAGACCTCATGGAGACACTATTTCTAACCCACCCGGTCTGTCGTCTGCACGACATGGGACAAGCGCACCCGGAGTGCCCCGAGCGGCTTGATGCCATCTCGGATCAACTGCTTACCAGTGGCATTATCAACTACATCCAGACCGCAGAGGTAACTGCGCCTGCAACTGATGCAGATTTACTACGGGTTCATGCACAAGCCCATCTGGATCGCTTGGCGAGCTGGTTGCCTGCCCAAGGTGTGTACGACATTGATGGTGATACGTCGATGAGTCCACATACGCTAGATGCTGCTCGCTACGCGGCGGGCGGTGTAATTCAGGCGGTTGATGCGGTCATGGCAGGCGCGGCGGCCAACGCGTTTTGTGCGGTTCGTCCACCCGGTCATCATGCTTCTGTGGCGCGCGCCATGGGGTTTTGTTTTTTTAATAACATTGCCGTTGGCGTTGCGCACGCGTTGGCTAACCATGGTCTGTCACGCGTGGCGATCATTGATTTTGATGTGCACCATGGCAATGGCACTGAAGCGATATTTGCCGGGGATGAGCGCGTATTGATGTGCAGTTATTTCCAGCACCCACTCTTTCCAGACTGTGGCGTGCATGACCCCGCCCCCAATATGTGCAATATCCCGGTCGACGCCTATACGCGGGGTGATCGCATCCGGGAGCTCGTAACCGAGCAATGGTTACCCCGTCTAGAGGCTCATGCGCCCGAGATGATCTTTATTTCGGCTGGGTTTGATGCCCACCGCGAAGACGACATGGCCCAGCTAGGTTTAGTTGAAGCCGACTATGTATGGATGACCGAGCAGTTGATGGCAGTGGCCGACAGACACGCCAGCGGACGTATCGTAAGCGCACTTGAGGGCGGTTACAACCTGTCCGCACTGGCACGCAGTGTGGTTGCCCATGTGCGGACCCTGGCAAAGTTGTAGAATCGGTCGTAACAAGACAGAAAAATCCATGCCCCCTGCAATGGCGGGTGGTGCCTCGGGGGAGAATCACCACAGCGCGGTCGTCTGAGACACGCTCATTTCTGGGTTTACGCTGTCTGATCTTGTTTGAAGACCCATACTGGAGATTGCTCGATGAAGGTCCTGGTGCCTGTAAAACGCGTGGTGGACTATAACGTCAAGGTCCGTGTCAAGTCTGATCAGACCGGCGTGGATATCGCCAACGTGAAAATGTCCATGAATCCGTTTGACGAGATTGCCGTTGAAGAGGCGGTGCGCCTGAAAGAAAAAGGCGCGGTCAGTGAAATCATCGCTGTTTCTTGCGGCGTTACCCAATGCCAGGAGACGTTGCGCACGGCCATGGCCATTGGGGCGGATCGTGCCATTCTGGTGCAAACCGACGAAGAGTTGCAGCCACTGGCTGTGGCCAAAATTCTGAAGTCAATCGCAGAAAAGGAGCAGCCTGAACTCGTCATTCTTGGCAAACAAGCCATTGATGATGATGCCAACCAGACGGGCCAGATGCTCGCAGCGCTTTTGGGTTGGCCGCAAGCGACATTTGCCAGCAAGGTCGAGGTTGCTGATGGCAAAGCCACCGTCACACGCGAGGTCGATGGTGGTCTTGAAACTTTGGCGCTGACGCTGCCGGCCATTGTGACCACCGACTTGCGGCTCAATGAGCCGCGCTATGTCACGCTGCCTAACATCATGAAGGCCAAGAAAAAGCAGCTCGACACGGTGTCTCCAGCCGATCTGGGCGTTGATGCAGCCCCGCGCTTAAAGACACTGAAAGTCTCTGAGCCACCAAGCCGTTTGGCTGGCATTAAAGTGCCTGATGTGGCGGCATTGGTGGATAAACTTAAAAATGAAGCGAAGGTGGTGTAGATCATGTCCGTACTCGTCATTGCAGAACACGACAACGCGCAACTCAAAGGCGCAACGCTAAACGTCATCGCCGCAGCGGCCAAGATTGACGCGGATGTGCACGTGTTGGTGGCCGGTCATGGCGCACAGGCTGTGGCTGATCAGGCGGCCAAGGCAGCTGGTGTAAGCAAGGTGCTGTTGGCTGACGGTCAAACGCTTGCCGATGCACTTGCAGAAAACGTGGCCGAGCAAGTGCTCGCCGTGGCTGGCAATTACAGCCACATCCTGTTTCCAGCCACCGTGTCTGGCAAGAATGTGGCGCCGCGCGTGGCTGCCAGACTCGACGTCGCGCAGGTCTCTGATATCACGGCGGTTATTTCGCCCGATACGTTTGAGCGCCCGATTTATGCCGGTAATGCGATTGCCACGGTGCAGTCGCAAGACGCCAAGAAAGTGCTGACGGTGCGCACCACGGCGTTTGATGCTGTGTCAGCCGAGGGTGGCAGTGCAGCGATTGAAACATTGGCTGCGGTTGCTGATCATGGCCGAGCGAGTTTTGTGGGGCGTGAGCTTGCCAAGAACGACCGGCCGGAGCTTGCGGGTGCCGGCGTGGTTGTCTCTGGTGGTCGTGGTATCGGTAGCGCAGAGAATTTCAAAATCCTTGAGCCTTTGGCAGACAAGCTAGGCGCAGCACTCGGTGCCTCGCGTGCGGCCGTCGATGCGGGTTTTGCGCCCAATGACTGGCAGGTTGGTCAGACTGGCAAGATTGTTGCGCCGCAGCTTTATGTTGCAGTCGGTATTTCCGGTGCCATCCAGCATTTGGCGGGCATGAAGGACTCCAAGGTGATCGTGGCTATCAATAAAGATGAAGAGGCCCCGATATTTGGGGTGGCTGACTACGGTTTGGTTGCGGACTTGTTTCAGGCTGTGCCTGAACTGGAAAAAAGCATTTGATCCGAACGGCGAGGTAATGCCGGTCAACGAAACAAAGGCCAGCGTCGCTGGCCTTTGTGCTTTGTAGGGGCGTGTCCACTGATGCAGCGTATCCATCGAGATTGGAATCGTACTGAACTTCTCGCCATGTTTGACTGGCTGCTTCCGATCGCTCGGGACGCGGGGGGCGCCATCATGCAAATCTACCGTCAGGCCCAAGCACACCCGGCGGGCTCGAGCAGTGCGCTGGTGCACCACAAGGCTGACCAGTCACCTTTGACCGCGGCTGATCTGGCTGCGCATCAGATCATTGCCGAGGGTCTGGCCCAGCAAACACCGAAGGTGATGTTGATATCGGAGGAGTCTTTTAGGCCTGAGCAGATGCTGGATTTGGATCAAGCCACAGCGCCGTTTTGGTTAGTGGATCCGCTTGATGGCACTAAGGAGTTTCTGTCGGGCACGGGTGAGTTCACGGTGAATCTGGCCTTGATTCACCAGCGCAAGCCCGTGCTTGGTGTGGTGTATCAACCCACCACGCATGAGCTGTTTTTTGGTGGAAAGGGCTTAGGGGCTTGGCGCCAGTGTGGTCAAGTGGGTAAGACTGAATGCCCAGACTCGGAAGTGATTGCGGTTGCACCCAGAAATAGTCCGCCATGGCGCGTGTTGGCAAGCCGCAGCCACCTAGGGCCACAGACGCAGTCTCTGATTCAGCGCATGGGTCAGACCGAGCTATTGCAGGCGGGCAGTTCGCTCAAGTTTTGTAGAATTGCCATGGGCTTGGGAGATTTCTACCCTCGGTTGGGTTTTACCAGTCAATGGGATACAGCCGCGGCACAAGCAGTGCTTGAGGGTGCTGGTGGCCACGTGATTGATATTCGTGGCGAGGCTTTGCGTTACGGTCAGGCTGACATCATCAACCCGGATTTCCTGGCTTCGGCCTTGCCCTATCAAGCGGTTCGGCGCTGGTGGGGGCTTTAGAGCTTGTGGATGGCGGTTTCGTATTCGGCACTTTGGTCTAGATACACGACAGGAGCGTATCGTTAACTGCGCTTCGATGCGCAGCCCAGCACGGCAGCGATCAAGTGATCGATGCCACGTGTCTGTTTTTTTGTGGCTCTTTTGAAAAACGAGTGGGTTAGCTAGCAAATGTGTTCACTTTGGATAAGTCGAGTTTGCCAGCCAGCAAGAAGATCACAGCGCGTATGGTGGTGAACCTTCCGTAACCACGCGCCTTGCGCTTGGCGGGGCTTGAAACAGGCCATTGATGGCCTCGATAAAGCCATTGGTCTGACGGGTTCTCGCCCAAGCAACAATGCCCTCCAAGTGGGATCGAATCATCTTGGCCACGTCTTTCATGGGCTCGACTTTGGATCTCATGACATTGACTGTCCATTGCCAGAGCGTGCCACGCATGACGTTGATTTGTTTGTAGTCGAGAATCTCTCGCAACTGTTCCCGGTAGACCCAGGCCCGTGCCGTGCGCTTGGTGGCAACTTGTGCAAGTAGTCCCTGCAGACTCGTTTTGGCATCGGGTTTGAGTGACTCAACGTCTTTAAGCAAACTCCAGCGCAGGCCTTTGAGTGAAGCGTCTGTGCGTTGTTCAATACGACGCGTCTTGTCTAGTGCCTTGCTGGCATGGGCGATGACATGGAACTTGTCAAACGTGATCGTGGCAATCGTGTCATTGGGTAGGTTCGTTTCTACGCCCTTGATAAAAGCCGGCGACATGTCGATGGAGGCAGTCTCAACCGCCGCAGGGTCACCGCCGTGGTTCTTAAAGTCCTCGGCGAAGGCCTCCAGCGTATCTGCACCACGGCCCTCGGCAACAAACAAGACTCGGCGCTCAGACGCGTCTGCCACCAGCGTGACGTAGTTGTGCCCCCGTGCCCGCGAGGTCTCATCAACCGCCAAGCGCTTCACCTCGGAGAAGTCAGCTTGTGCCAGTGCCAAGTCGACATACTTGACGCAAATCGCATTGACCTTGTACCAACTCAACCCGACGATTCGAG
>CAMCOS010000022.1 GCA_945876565.1 Lautropia mirabilis
GTGACCTTATCTCGTCACATTACGATCTGGCTCTCCAAGAGCAGTATCAACGCGATCAACTCAAAGACCAGGGCTGGGAATATGAGCCCGAACAGAAGGATCCGGAGGTTCCGTTCTGAATAGTGGATCCAGACTAAACCGCTACCAACCACAAAGGGCAGCTGACGCTGCCCTTTGTGCCATCCGCACTCCAGGATTGAACTTCAGCCTAAACGCCGTCAAATAACGGCGCTTTTATGTTGGCGCTAACAAATGTCAGCTTGCCATTCCTGAACCAAGTGGAGCAGGGGAAGCCAACGGCCCAAATCGGCAAGGTGCTGGAGGTGTGCCGTCGGCACGGGATCGAGGTGGTCTTTCACCTGCCCGCGAAGCCAGATGGGGAAGGGGGGTAAGTGTAGGTTTGGTGAGTCCTGCGGAGATAAGCGTCATCAATCTCCGCAAATAATGCGAAGAAAATCCGATTGCCCTTTGTAGCACACAAGTGCTATAATAAGACCTCAATTTCTAAATCGAAGTGTCTGTTATGACCACCACGACCATTCGCCTCCCCGAAGATCTGAAAGCACGGGTGGCAACCGCAGCGAAAAGATCCGGGACGACGGCCCATGGATTCATTCTGGAGGCCATTGCCGAAAAGACGCAGCAGGCTGAACTCAGGGCAGACTTTGATGCGGTGGCTGAACAGCGTTATGCCGACATTGTGGCCTCCGGCAAAACCATTCCCTGGACAGAGATGCGCAAGTATCTCGAAGCCCGTGTCGCAGGAAAATCTGCCAAGCGTCCCGTAGCCAGAAAACTGGCACGCTGAAATGGCCAGAATCGAACTGGCGCCCGAGGTCGCCGACGATTTCGATCGCATCCTTGAACACCTGGCAACCTATCAGGTCGAGAATCCTGGTCAGCGTATTGGGGAAATCATCACCGCTTTGGATGTCCTGGAGCAGAATCCCCGGATTGGTCGACCAGTCGCGAACGGCAAGCGGGAACTTGTCATTGGTCGCCGTAGCCGAGGCTATCTCGCACTCTATCGTTATGTGCCCGAGATGGACATCGTCTTTGTGCTAGCGATCCGTAGTCAGCGCGAGGCGGGATACGCCGAGCGACTGGAAGAGGGGTAGGGAATTGCCGAGAACCAGTCAGCGCAAGGGTTTTCGGGCGATTTGACGGTATCAGAAACTGGCCAGTTTGACGCCGATACCGTCACAAACTCAGGCCGCGTTCTGCTACATTCGTGACATGGATAATTCGTCGATTTTCCGAATATCGGCGAACGTCCGCGAAAGCTTGTTTTTCCACAATTGCCCGGAAACCCGCATGAATACTCAGCGACCTTTTTTTGACGGTATTAGTGACGGTATCAGCGGGGGAGAAACGAGCGGAACCCAGTTGTCATTCGTAGGCGATTTGCTGCCGGCTGGAGCAATTTTGAAAACATCTATAAAGACATAGCTGATGCGTGGTGTGTTCTAGATGCAAACGATGCGCCTGTTGTCTGGTCATCCGGAGGGCGGTCAAGCAATGGCTGAGAAAAAACTGCTTGATAGGGCTGAAACTGAGCGTCAAATTCTCAAAGCTTTTGAGGCGGGCGTGCTTCAAGCAAAAATCGATGCGGTTCGGTTCAACACCGATCTGATTGTCACGCGCGATGGCAAACTCACGCGTATTCCACCCGCAGACTTGATCCCAGACCTCGAAGAGGCGGGTCTGGAAATTATCATCATCAGACCCCAAGAAAGGGTTAGTTGATCGATTCGATTGTCTAGTGCAGAAAACAATAATGAAGCTCAGCGCAAGTCAGGGAGCATCGATGATGTCGATTGTGTTTGCCTCACTTGAATGCAAAGTGTATAATTGCATTCATTGCAATCAATTTGGAGTCAAACACATGAGAGCGGTTACGATCAGGAATGTGCCAGAGGAAGTGCATCGAGCCATCCGCGTGAGGGCGGCTCATAATGGCCGTACATTGCAAGCTGAGATGTGCGATATCTTGGCCACGGCCGTGAAACCGGAAGGCCGGGTCAGGTTGGGCGACTTACTTGCAGGTATTGGACGCAAGGTTAAATTGACTGAAGAAGAAATGAAAGTTTTTGACCGTGACCATTCACCGGCCCGCGCCGCGAGTTTTGAATGATTTTGCTTGATACAAACGTTATCTCAGAGCAGTTTCGAGCCTCACCCCATGAAACAGTAATTGCCTGGTTGAATCGGCAACCATTGGAAACACTTTTTCTAGCATCGATGACCGTGGGCGAATTGCGGGCTGGTGTTGCCCTGATGCCCGCAGGCAAGCGTCGCAAAGTGCTTGGCGATAGCCTCGAACAATTGGTGTTGCCGAAGTTTGTGGGGCGAGTATTGGCGTTTGATGTCGCTTGCACCCATGCCTATGCCGATGTGTTGGCGACCACTCGTAAGGCGGGAAGTGGCATCGAAGCGGCTGATGCTGTTATAGCGGCTATTGCACTAAGTAATACCTTTAGCGTGGCCACCAGGGACGTCAGTCCTTTCCTTGCGGCCGGTGTCAAAGTGGTCAATCCCTGGGAAGGTCAAGATTGAACATAGCATCATGCGAGTTCGAACAGCACCGATCTCATTGTCTCGTGCGATCGGAAGCTCACTCGCATCCCGCATCAAGAGCTGATCCCAGATCTCGAAGAGGCGGGTCTTGAAATCATCATCAGACCCAAGCGCAAGGCGTGGTTTTGCCTAAGTGTCTCAACCTTTGCTTGGTCTGATGCTGCGAATGCTTTGGGCTGCTTCGTGGTCTAGCGTCGTGAGTCCGATGGCCCAAAGTTCAAGCATTCGGCTGGCGACGGGTTCAAAGTTGTCCTCGGGGTGTGCGTTGAGATGATCGAGTACTTTGCTGGATGTTTTAATAAGTGCGTCTGCAATTTGTGACTTCCACTGATCGACGCGTGTTCTGGTAATCAAGCACTGGGCAGCAAGAGAGTCGATGGTGTCTGGCGTTAACCAACGTTTTGAGCCCTGAAAATTGATGGCCATCGCGTCATTGGCGTCCCTTGAATTGGATAAAACCGGTGCATACACCGACATGCTGAGCATGTCGTACACCGGCGCAAGTTCAGCGGTGTTGATATCTTCATAAATGAGGCCGAAATTTTTGAGGTGCGCATCACCATTGCGCATGGTTGATGCAAGAAGATATTGACCAAAAAATTGATCAAAAGACTTTTTCTTTTTTTCAGCCTGGCAGTATGCACCCATTGTCTTCAGGATGCGTTCAACGGAGCCTGTGAACTTATCTCTGGCGGGTAGTCCGAACAAGGCACACATGTCCTCGAACCCAAGACGGTCGCCAGTGATGGTCACATCAAAGCGTTTGACCAATAGGTGTTTGCGATCTTGTGACAGATGGACGTCTGGCACTGCCAATCCAGCCGCGCGTGCTGCCATCATTCCAAAGTATTCGAGTAAGACGATGTGCGGATGATCATCGTCATCTAGTTTGACGATCCAATCATTGAGTGCCAGCGTGGGTCTTGCGTGAGTATTGTCGATCGGACTTTTGGCGAGAAACTTCATGAACCCGCCCGAGACGCCGGACTCATGGAGTCGAGCGCCCAGGTAGTGCTCTACGAGCTCATTGGTTTCTTCATTTATCAGGCGAGACAATGACTCGTGTGGTGTAGAGTTTGAGGGTGCTTTTGCGTGCGATGTGACCTGGATTCGGCCGATCATGTTTTCGCCAACGACAGACAGTAACTCGAGGTCTCCGAAGTGCTTGAATCGCTTTCCAAACTTTCTGGTAATGAGTTCGCGAAGCGCTCCTTCTGGCAACGAGATTTGAAACACGGGATGCAGTTCTCGGCTAATCCAGCTTTCTGTTCGCTTGGGCATTAGCAGGGAGACTGCAAGCGTCCTCGGCGCGTCTGGCAAATAATTAAAAACATACGTGTAGGGATCGGACTGATCCAAGACGCCCACTAACCGGTTAGATACATACACATCGAGCATCATAGGAATCTAAGTCAGGTTTTGGTTGGTGGCACGTGCTTGGGCAAACAGTCTTTCATTTTCTCGTGTGACATCGTCTAGCGTGGGTAGGCGAGGAGTATGCGCTCGCATCTCTAGTCCAAGCGCGGTCGTCAGACGTCGTAACGTGCTGAGCGTGCAGTCGCCGCCAGACTCAATCAGAACGATGGTGCGGCGTGATAAGCCGGATAGTTCCGCCAGTTGATGTTGCGTGAGTTTTTGGGCTTTGCGCGCGGCAATAATATCCCTCACCAGTTCATCGAGATCGCGGTGCTTTGTTGGCTTGTTTGAGGGCGTTGCCGTTTTCATTTGAGTATTATAAATTACATTATTAGAATTTTTTTATAAAAAGTAATCTATAAATTACAAATTGATCGGTCTATTCATGATGCTCGTCGTCCGGCCGAGTTGCTCGAATGCCATGGGTCTGTGGAGTGGGTAGCGTTTGTGTTTCGGGTTTGATCTGGCATGGTGCCACCGGCCTGTCGGTGAAATACATTGCACGTCTATTCGTAAGCTTACGTATTGGCGGATACACTCCTCTACTCCACGCTTGTGCCCAAAGCTTTGGCTTGCCAAGAACGCGGTGACCACGGGAAGCGAGCTAGCGTTGATATCCATATCATTCTGAAAGGCGGGGCGATTCAAATGGCCTTAGGCGCAACAATCTATAAAACCGATCTCCATGTCTCTGACACCGACCGTCACTACTATGGCACTCACACATTAACCGTCGCGCGTCATCCATCTGAGACGGTTGAACGCATGATGGCTAGGTTGCTGGCGTTTTCCATGCACGCCCATGAACACTTGGCTTTCACCAAGGGGATCAGTGAGGCAGATGAGCCGGACATCTGGCTCAAAGATTTGACCGGGGCTATTGATCTCTGGATTGAGGTCGGCCAGCCCGCGGAGACTCGAATCTTAAAGGCCTGTGGCCGAGCCAGGGAAGTGGTGGTTTATTGTCACCATGGCCATGCTAGTCAAGTTTGGTGGGATGCTGCATCACCCAAGCTTGAGCGGGCGAGGAACTTAAAAGTAGTCTCTTTACCGATCGACCCGATCAGAGCGCTGGCCGCCAAGGTCACTCGTAACATGTCCCTGTACGTCAACATTCAAGAGCAAGAGCTCTTCATATCCACTGAAGATGATCAAATTGCCTTGGTTCCTGATCTCTGGCGTGAGCCACGGACGTGAAGTAAATTGATTCGGGATCGATTGCTCTTGAGCCGGATCACAACAGTAAACAACCAAAGGAGATGAACATGCAACCGACCATTGCTCAAAAAGCCCCTTATGCGGTAGACGTTCAAGCCGGCAAAACCTACTACTGGTGTTCCTGTGGAAAAAGCAAAAGCCAACCGTTTTGCGACGGTTCGCACCAGGGCAGTGAGTTTGTACCAATGCCCTACAAAGCAGAAAAATCTCAAACCAAATACTTCTGTGGTTGCAAGATGTCGGCCAACAAGCCATTCTGTGATGGCGCGCACTCAAAGCTGTAGCCCGATTAGGCCAAGCGTTTGTTGTCTGCCGTCTTTGGCGGCGTCAGTGGCAATCCCGTGTCTTTTTTGACAGGCCAGTCTGCCCAAATTCGTTTAAATTCGGGTGCAGAATCCGAATGATCTTTTTCAGGCTATCTTTTAAGTGCAAGGGAGCATTTGTCTATGGACAACGCAATCTGGGTGGGCGGCGGCGGTGATTCACAGGTCGAGCCACAGTGGCTGGGTTTGAAACTTGCCAACCGGCATGGTCTGATTGCCGGGGCCACCGGCACCGGTAAAACCATCACGATGCAGGTGCTGGCCGAGGCTTTCTCGCGAGCTGGTGTTCCGGTGTTTCTGACGGACATCAAAGGTGACGTCAGCGGCATGGCGTTAGCCGGTCAAGACAAAGAGTGGCAAAAGAAACGCGCTGAGCGCATTGAACTGCCGGACTTTGAGTTTCAGGAAACGCCGGTTATTTTCTGGGATTTTTTTGGTGAGTTTGGTCATCCGGTGCGCGCCACTGTCTCAGAGGTTGGCCCGTTTTTGCTCTCGCGCATGCTCGATTTAACCGAGGCGCAAGAGGGTGTGATCAACATTGCCTTTAAGATCGCTGATGATGAGGGTTTGCCGATTCTGGACTTGAAAGACTTGCGTTCCATGCTGGCTTTTCTAGGCGAGAATCGTGCGCAGATTTCAGCCAATTACGGTACAGTCACGATCGCCAGTATCGGTTCCATTCAACGCAAGTTGCTCGTACTAGAAAACCAGGGTGCTACGCCTTTTTTTGCGGAACCTGCGTTGGAGTTTGCAGATCTAATGCGCACCACGAGCGATGGGCGGGGTTATGTCTCGCTTTTGCACGCAGAGCGTTTGATGCGAACGCCGCAGTTGTATGCCACCTTCATGTTGTGGTTTTTATCGGAACTGTTTGAAGAGCTGCCTGAGGTTGGCAATCCGGATAAGCCGAAGCTGGTGTTTTTCTTTGATGAGGCACACCTTTTGTTTAACGGAGCGCCTCGCGCCCTGATCGAGAAAGTCGAGCAAGTGGCCCGTCTCATTCGCTCCAAAGGGGTAGGTGTTTACTTTGTCACGCAAAATCCCGATGACGTACCCGACAGTGTGCTGAGCCAACTCGGTAATCGGGTTCAACACGCATTGCGGGCCTTTACGGCGCGTGACCAGCAGGCGCTTAAAAAGGCCGCCCAAACCTATCGACCCAACCCCCGGTTTGATATTGCCGATGCCATTCGAGACGTCGGTGTGGGCGAGGCGATTACATCGTTCCTAGAGGGCAAAGGTGCGCCGGGGGTGGCGCAGCGTACCTTGATCAGTCCACCTCGCTCTGGCGTGGGTCCGATTGATGCGAGTGCCAGAACCACCTTGATGGCACGCTCGCCAGTGGCTGGCAAGTATGACAAGATGGTCGACAACGACAGTGCGCACGAGATGCTGGCACGTCGTGCTGAGGCGGCAGCCAAACAAGCCCATGCAGCCGAAGATGAGCGAGCGCAGACCCAACCACAGGAAACATCATCAACGGCTTCAACAGCGCGAACCTCGCGAGCCCCGGCGCGTCGTGGTGACTCACCGGTGCAGGCGTTTGTGAAGTCGTTTGCTCGCCAGCTTGGCAGCCGTTCCGGCCAAGCGTTGATACGGGGAATTCTGGGCAGCATCATGAGGGGGCGCTGACCCTTTGAGGTGTTTACATGAGGCACCGGGCGGATCGAACGGTTTCTGAGGTGCATTAGTTTTACTTGTTTCGGTGTGCTGTTTCGGTGTGCTTGGCCCGGTCCACTGAGTGCGGCGATGCGCTAGACTTTGGGCTATTGGAGTTAGTGATGCCGCGCCCGATTAAAGCCATTATTCATACCGACGCCTTGCGCCACAACCTTGATCTGGTTCGTGGTGTTTTACAGCGCACACAAACGCCATCGAACGTTTGGGCAGTGATCAAGGCAAATGCCTATGGCCACGGGATTGAGCCGGCGGTCGCGAGTTTTGGGGTGGCCGATGGCTTGGCATTGCTGGATTTGGATGAGGCGGTGCGCGCACGTCAAGCCGGTTGGCGTAAACCGATCCTGTTGCTCGAAGGACCGTTTGCAGCAGATGACCTGCATACTTTTTTGCAGTATCGGCTAACGCCGGTGATTCACAACACAGAGCAACTCGTCATGCTGGATTCGCTCGATGCTGGTGGGTTTGACGATACTGCCCTTGGCCGTGCTGCGCTTGATGTCTATCTCAAGCTCGATACGGGCATGACGCGTCTTGGGTTTACGCGCAGCAACTACCGTGAGGCATTTGCACGGGTTGACGCGTTGCAGCGCGCAGGCAAAATCGGCAAGATCACCAACATGACGCACTTCGCCTGTGCTGATCGTGCCGATGGGCTCGATGAGCCGCTGCAACGGTTTGCCCAGATGACAGCCGATCGTGTTGGTCAGTGGTGTCTGAGCAACTCGGCCGCTTGCCTCATGCATACCGATACAGTGGCGTTATTTGCCGCTGCGCATGGGCGCGCACTTTGGTCCAGACCCGGTATTTGCCTCTATGGTGGCAGTCCCGTGACCGAGCGTACTGCCACTGATCTAGGCCTCTTGCCCGCCATGACGCTCAAATCCGAGCTTATCAGTGTCAAGGCCGTGGATATCGGAGATGCCATCGGCTACGGCCACACCTTTGTGGCTGACCGACCCATGCGGGTGGGGGTCGTTGCTTGTGGTTATGCGGATGGTTATCCGCGTCATGCGCCAACGGGCACTTCGATTGCCGTCGGTGGTCACCGAACTCGAATCGTGGGACGTGTGTCGATGGACATGATCACCGTTGACCTGTCTGGGCTGCCTGAGTTCGGTGTGGGCACCGAGGTGGTGCTGTGGGGAAAGGGTGGACCGAGCGCTGATGAGGTGGCTGCAGCTGCTGGCACCATCAATTACGAATTGTTAAGTGCGGTCACTGCCCGAGTGGCGCGGGTGATTGAATAGTTCTGCATCACTTAGGTCTGTCTTAGGTCTGTATGACTTAACCCCACCCCGACTGCAACCCGCCATACCTCACAATACTTCACCATACCTCACTATACTTCACCACACTTCACCACACTTCACCCCACATCAAGCGTCTCATTGCTTGCCTGGGGTAATATCGAGTCAATATTTTGCAGATAGTGAATGCATCTGCCTTGCAGGTTGCGCTGCCTGTCTGCGCTGCATGTTTGCTCAGTCCTGCCTGTTACCGTTCACGGCTGTCCATGTCCAAATTTAAAACTAAATTCGTCTGTCAGTCCTGTGGCACTGAAAGTCCCAAATGGCTTGGCCAGTGTCCTGGTTGCCAGGCGTGGAATACCTTTGTGGAGACCCGGCAAGAGAATGCGGCGGCCTCGGCTCATCGCTACGCGGCAGTCGCCGGTACGGCGCAAATGCAAAAGTTGGCCGATGTCGAGGCGCGCGAGTTGCCCAGGCTTTCAACCGGCATTCCCGAGTTTGACCGTGTTTTAGGTGGGGGCTTGGTCACCGGTGGCGTGGTGTTGATTGGTGGTGATCCTGGCATTGGCAAGTCAACCCTATTGCTGCAAGCTTTGGCGGCGATGTCGCAAACGACGCCCGTGCTGTATGTCACGGGCGAAGAATCTGCCGAGCAAGTAGCCTTGCGTGCCCGGCGCTTGAACCTGTCGAGCCCGGATGTTGATTTGCTGGCCGAGATTCGCCTGGAGGTGATCGAAGACGCGCTCAAACGCGTGCCCGCGCCTGCGGTGGCGGTGATTGACTCGATTCAGACGATTTACACCAGCACACTTTCTTCGGCGCCAGGGTCCGTGTCTCAAGTCAGGGAGTGTGCTGCGCAGCTGACTCGAATGGCCAAGCAGTCGGGCGTGCCAATTGTCATGATTGGGCATGTCACCAAGGATGGCACCTTGGCCGGCCCCCGTGTGCTTGAGCATATTGTTGACACGGTTTTGTATTTCGAAGGCGATACGCACTCGTCATTCAGGCTGGTGAGGGCATTTAAGAACCGGTTTGGGGCGGTCAATGAGCTTGGCGTGTTCGCCATGACAGACAAGGGTCTTAAAGGGGTGTCAAACCCGTCGGCGTTGTTTTTGTCGCAGCATCAGGAGCAGGTCGCGGGTTCCTGTGTGATGGCTACCCAAGAAGGCTCACGGCCATTGCTGGTCGAGGTTCAGGCGCTGGTGGACGCTGCCAACATGCCCAACCCGCGTCGATTGGCCTTGGGTCTTGAGGGGCATCGCTTGGCGATGCTTCTAGCCGTGTTACACCGTCATGGTGGCGTGGCAACCTCTGACCAAGATGTGTTTGTCAATGCGGTGGGCGGCGTGAAAATCACTGAGCCTGCCGCTGATTTACCGGTGTTGTTGGCGATCCTGTCTTCTTTGCGCGACAAGCCGCTGCCCGTGGGGCTGGTGTCGTTCGGGGAAGTGGGCTTGGCCGGCGAAGTTCGTCCGGCACCGCGTGGTCAGGAACGGCTCAAAGAAGCCGCTAAGCTAGGGTTCTCAGTAGCGATTATTCCGGCGGCCAACAAGCCCAAGCAGGCCATCGAAGGACTCAAGGTAATTGCGGTCAATCGCTTATCGCAAGCCATCGATGCGGTTCGACAAATCTAATCATTCTCAGGTACTTGAGCATCAATGACTATGTTGCGATTCGCGTTAAAACAGACTTGGCGGGATTTCAGGGCAGGCGATTTGCGCTTGCTGGGGTTGGCCGTGGTGGTCGCGGTGGCTGCCATCAGCAGTGTCGGGTTTTTGTCCGATCGGGTGGGCAGGGCGCTTGAGCGCGATGCTGGCCAAATGCTGGGTGCCGATTTGGTGCTTCAATCCTCGGCGCCTGCCAATCCGCTTTGGCTTGACCAGGCGAGATCAGACGGCTTGTCGGTGATTCGGACCTCAAGTTTCCCGTCGATGGTGGGCAGCGCTGCTGGCGAGTTGCAACTGGCCTCTGTCAAGGCAGTTGAATTTGGCTACCCGCTGCGTGGTCAATTGCGCACCAGCAAAGGCATTGCCGAGCCGGATGAGCCCACGGTCAGTGCGCCCGACGTGGGCAAGGTCTGGGTAGATGGTCAACTGTTGGCGCTTCTAGGGTTGTCGGTTGGCGATACGCTCTCGGTGGGAAATCAGACGCTTTTGATTGATCGCGTCATTACCTACGAGCCAGATCGCGGTGTTCAGTTTGTCAACGTCGCACCGCGCGTCATGATTCGGGCCGAGGATTTGGCCGAGTCGGGTTTGTTGGGACCTGGCAGCCGGGTGCGTCACTCGATGCTGGTGGCAGGCGACATACCGACGGTTAACCGTTATCGTGAATGGCTAAAGCCGCAGTTAAGTCCGGCGCAGGAGTTAGCGACTGTCAATGAAGGGCGCCCAGAAATCACTCGAACATTAGAGCGTGCCAATGAATTTCTCACGCTGGTGGTCATGATTGCCGTGCTCATTGCAGCGGTGGCGGTTGCGTTGGGCGCCCGACGTTTCAGTCAACGCCAGCGACCATCGATTGCGGTGATGCGCTGCTTTGGTGCGACCCAGAGTGCGGTGACCCGGTTGCTGGTGATCGAGTTCATGGTCGTGGCCATGGTGGGATCACTTCTGGGTTTAACCATTGGCTGGTTTGCCCAAACGGCGCTCGTCAGTTTGATGCAGGGCTTTGTCAGTGAGGATTTGCCCGGTGTGGGCTGGGTGCCGGCCTTGCAGGGTTTGTATGCCGGGGTCTGGTTGCTATTTGCGTTTTCTTTGCCACCCTTGCAGGCGTTGCGTCGAGTCACAGCTGCCCAGATTCTGCGCCACGATGTTCCTGCCTTCCCCGTCCAAAGTTTGGCGGGCTATTTGTTGGCGTTTGCAGGTTTTGCGGTTTTGATGTGGTGGATCGCAGGCAACTTGCGTTATGGCTTTGGCCTGGCAGCTGGGTTTGTAGTGGCTGCTGTGCTCTTTGGCCTGATGTCATACGGTGCATTGAAATTGCTCAATTTGTTACGACCGGCACTCAGTCACAGACCTGCCTGGCGCTTTGCGGTGGCCGGCATGGTCAGGCGTCGGGCCTCTTCCATTGCGCAAATCAGTGCCTTGGCCGTGGGCATGATGGCCATTCTCTTGTTAACCATCGTTCGCACGGATTTACTGCAAGGCTGGCAGCAGACCGTGCCGCCAGATGCACCGAACCGCTTTTTGATCAATATTCAGCCCGATCAAGTGCCTAGCGTTGAAACAGCACTCAAGGATGCGGGCATCAAGGACCTGGCCTTTTACCCCATGATTCGCGGGCGGGTGATTGAGCACAACGGCCAGGCAATTGTGGCGGAAGATTTTCAGACGCCTCGCGCGCAGCGCTTGCTTCAACGAGACTTCAATCTGTCTTATGCCGACACGCTCCCACAGAACGCCAAGCTCTTATCTGGGCAGCCGTTGAAATCTGGCGCCATGGAAGTATCGATGGAGCAGGACGTCGCCGATCTCTTGGGCATGAAACTCGGTGATGAGGTGGTGTTTGAGGTTGCCGGCCAGCCGGTGTCGGTGAAGATCAGCAGTGTACGAAAGGTTGATTGGGACTCGATGCAACCCAATTTCTTTGCCGTGCTCTCAACGGCTGCGCTCAAAGACCAGCCGCAAACGTTCATTACCTCTTTTCACTTGCCGGCTGACAAGGTTGCGGTGGCACAGTCGCTTGTGCGCCAGTTTCCGAACCTGACGATATTTGATGTAGGGGCGCTTTTGGCTCAGTTGCAGTCAGTGCTTGACCGGGTGTCTGTTGCCATTCAGGCGCTGTTTGTGTTTGCGATTCTGGCAGGTGCCATCGTCCTGGCGGCAGCGCTTAGCGCCAGTCGCCATGAGCGCATGCGCGAGGCAGCGCTGTTGCGTGCTCTCGGTGCAACCAACGCGCAATTGTCGCGTGCTCAGCGCGTGGAGCTCTTGGGCATCGGTGCATTGGCTGGCTTGATGGCGGCCACGGGCGCTACCTTGGCAGCTTGGGCGTTGGCAACCTGGGTCTTTGAGTTCTCCATGCAGTGGTCTTTGACGCCTTGGTTGTTGGGTTTAGCGGTTTGTATGCCCGGTGCCTGGTTGGCTGGCTCGTTGGTCTTGCGTGGTGTCTTGAAGACACCGCCATTGTTGATTTTGCGCAATGAGTGAGGTTTTTGAGCCAATCGAGATGGTCAGCGGGCGCTTTGGTCAATGCCATGTCTGGACCGATGGTAGTCTGGCACCTGACGATGCGCATATTGTCCTTCATAAAGGCGAGAGGGGTGGCCAGAAGGGTGGCCAGGGGGGTGGCGACGGCGACCCCGCTCTCACGCTCATTGCGCGCGGCGGCAGGGGTAGTGCCTGGCGCTTAAACGTCAATGGCCAAGCTGCGGTGCTTAGGCAGTATCGGCGTGGCGGCATGATGGCGCAGTTCAATCGCGACCTTTACTGCTGGCGTGGTGGGCGCAAGACGCGCGCTTACCGGGAGTTTACGCTCATGGCGCGTTTGTCTGAGGCCGGTTTGGCCGTGCCTTGCCCTTTGGCAGCCATGGCGTGCAGGGTCTCAGGGCTTTTTTACCGCGCAGCTATCTTGACTCGGTTCGTGGACCACGTGGGTGCGCTGTGTGCGGTTAAGCTGCCGCCTGCTTGGTATCGAGCCGGCCAAGTGATTGCGCGCTTGCATCGGGCGGGCGTTTGGCATGCGGATTTGAATGTGCACAACATTTTGGTGAATGCTGACAACCAAGTGTGGTTGATTGATTTCGACCGGGCGCGCGAGGGAGTGACCGATGACACGCAACTTCAAGCAAATTTGAGTCGTTTGCTGCGCTCAGTTCGCAAGGTATGCCCCGAGTTGGAACAGGGCCTTTGGCCGGTTTTGCTTGAAGGTTACAAAAACCCGTCATAATTTCATCATATCAGTCTTGCATCTGGTGTGGCAAAGCGCCAAATGGCTTCCAAATGGCTTTAGAATCACGACTGTCGAACCCGTTTTGTGAAACATGAAACGGGATTTTTTATGTCAGGTTCATAGCGGTTTTCTGATTGGTTTTCTGATTGGTTCTCCGCGTGGACGCAGATCAGGGAGGCTTTAATGGTTGCACGTCTTCTCAGTGTTTTGGTGGCAGGCAGTCTTGGCTGGATGGGTGTGGCGAGTGCCCAAGGCAATCAGCTCAATATTTATAACTGGGCGGAGTACACCGCTGAAGACACCATTCCCGGATTCGAGCGTCAGACCGGCATCAAGGTTCAGTACGATACCTACGACAGCAACGATACTTTGCAAGCCAAGCTTTTGACGGGTAAGTCAGGTTACGACATCGTCGTGCCCTCGACTCACTATGCAGCGCGGCAGCTTGAGGCAGGTCTGTTTCAAAAGCTCGATAAGTCCAAAATCCCGAACTGGTCCAATCTGGATCCCGCCATTATGGCCTTGCTAAAGCCCGTTGACCCCAATAATGAATACCTCGTGCCATGGGGCTACGGCACAAACGCCTTGGGTTTTAACGTGACCAAGGCCAGGCAAATCATGGGTCAAGACGTCAAGCTCAATGACTGGTCATTGTTGTTTGATCCAGAGAAAGCCAAGCAGTTTCAATCCTGCGGCATTTCAGTGCTTGACGAGGCTGCGCAAGTTTTTCCGGCAGCCTTGCACTACATGGGTAAGGATCCCAACAGCAGCAATCCGGATGACTACCGCGAAGCCCTTGAGATGCTCAAGAAGGTGCGTCCCTTTATCCGTCAGTTCAGCTCCTCTGGCTACATCGATGAGTTGGCTTCAGGCGATTTGTGCCTGGTGTATGCCTACTCTGGCGATGTGTTGATTGCTGCGGACCGTGCACGGGAAGGCAAGCGCAACTTCGAAGTTGACTTCTTCTTGCCAGACGATGGCGCGCCTGCCTGGTTTGACACCATGGCGGTTCCCAAGGATGCACCGAACCCGACAGCGGCTTTTGAGTTCATTAATTACTTCAATGAGCCCAAGGTTTCTGCTGACATCACCAACAATATGTTTTATCCGAATGCCAATAAGGCAGCGCGAGCGTTTGTGGTGCCAGCGGTGGCCAACAATCCAGCCGTGTATCCGCCACCAGAAGTGGCGCAGAACTTGTTTGTAATTCAGGCGCAGCCGCTCAATATTCAGCGCCTGCAAACTCGTCTGTGGTCTGAACTGAAGTCAGGAAGATAAGCAACATGAACCAAGGCGCAGGCAGCCTGTCACGGTTGTCCGGAGACGCACAGGCGTTTTTAGAGATCCAGGATCTCACCAAGGTTTTTGGTGAAACGGTGGCCGTGCAAGCGGTGAACCTGACCATCCATCGCAATGAAATATTTGCGTTATTGGGCAGTTCGGGCTGTGGCAAGTCCACGCTACTGCGCATGCTGGCTGGGTTTGAGACAGTGAGCTCTGGACACATCTTCCTTGATGGCGAAGACATCACTGAGCTTGCGCCCTATGAGCGCCCGGTGAACATGATGTTTCAGTCCTATGCGCTGTTTCCGCACATGACAGTCGAGGGCAATGTTGGTTTTGGTTTGAAACAAGAGGGTGTTCCCCGTCACGAAGTCCACGAACGGGTTTATGAGGCACTTGAGCTGGTGCAAATGTCGTCGTACGCGCGGCGCAAGCCTCACCAGCTCTCAGGTGGGCAGCAACAGCGCGTCGCGCTGGCACGCAGCTTAGTCAAGCGACCCAAGCTGTTGTTGCTCGATGAGCCGATGTCTGCGCTGGACAAGCAGATCCGGCACAACACGCAGATTGAACTGGTGCGCATTCTGGATCAGCTCGGGGTGACGTGCTTCATGGTCACCCACGATCAGGAAGAAGCCATGACCATGGCCAATCGGCTGGCGGTCATGACCGAAGGCCAGATTCAGCAGGTAGGAACCCCGCAAGAGGTGTATGCCTTTCCAAACTCACGATTTGTGGCGGGTTTCATTGGGTCGACCAATTTGTTCGATGGCGTGATCACGGTTGACGAGTCAGATCATGTGATGATTCAAAGCGAAGACTTGCAACGACCATTCTATGTGGACCATGGTGTCAGTGAACCGCTGGGCATGACTGTCTCGGTGTCTTTGCGTCCGGAACAGATTCGGGTGGTTCGTGACGTGCCCTCAGCCCAACATAACTGGGCGCATGGCATGGTCAGTCACATGGCCTGGATGGGCAGTTATGCGCTTTATCAGATTCGCTTGGACTCGGGCAAAGTGATTGAGGCGACCATGCCAAGTCAGTTGCTCGCGCAAGGCGAACCCCCGGGCGTGGATGACGAGGTGTATGTCACCTGGGGACGAGACAGCGTCACGGTGCTGTCATCATGATCCTGAATCGCTTGGGTCGCTCGGGTAGTAAAGCGGCTGCGGCTTCTAGAGCATCGGGCTTTTGGACAATCGCGCCGCCGTATGCCTGGCTTGCTTTGTTTTTGTTGGTGCCATTTGTGCTGGTTTTTAAGATCAGCTTGGCGGATTTGAAGTTTGGCATTCCGCCCTACACGGCGCTCGCTGAGATCAAAGACGAGGCGATCAATCTGACCGTGCATTTGCGCGGATACATCCTGCTGTTTAGCGATTCGCTGTACATCAGCACTTACATCAGTTCGTTGAAGATGGCCGCAGTCACCACTTTTTGGTGTGCGTTAATTGGCTATCCCATGGCCTACTACATTGCCCGCTCGCCGGACTCGATTCGCAATATTTTGTTGTTGGCGGTGATCTTGCCGTTTTGGACGTCCTTGTTGCTTAGGGTGTACGCATGGGTGGGTATTTTGCGCTCAGATGGTTTGCTCAATAGCGTTTTGATCGCGCTTGGCGTGATCGATACACCGCTTGAGATTTATCGCACTGATTTAGCGGTCTACATCGGTTTGGTGTACGCGTACCTGCCGTTTTTTATCTTGCCGCTCTATGCCAATTTGGTTAAGTTCGATACCCGTTTGCTCGATGCCGCCTATGATCTGGGCGCCAAGCCGTGGCGAGCGTTTTTGTCGATCACTTTGCCTTTGTCGATGCCAGGCGTAATTGCTGGTGCCATGCTGGTGTTTATCCCAGCGGTTGGTGAGTATGTCATCCCTGAACTGTTGGGTGGTGCTGATACGCTCATGATGGGTCGCGTCATGTGGAATGAGTTCTTCACCAATGCAGACTGGCCGATGGCCTCGGCGATTACGGTCATCATGGTTTTGTTGTTGCTGGTGCCGATGATTGTGTTCCAGGTGAATCAGAGGCATCGCTATGAGGCCGATCGGGGGCGCGCATGAGTTGGTTTAAGCGTGCTGCACCGAACGATCCCAGTCCGCTTGGCCGCGCCATGGCGCTGACGATTGGTTTTTTCTTTCTCTATGTACCGATCGTCACGCTCATCGTGTTTTCTTTTAACAGCTCGTCCATCATGACGAGCTTCAGTGGCTTTTCTTGGCGCTGGTATGTTGCTTTGTTTAATGATCAGGCACTTTTGAGCGCCGCCTGGCTTTCTTTCAAAGTGGCCACACTGACAGCAACGGCAGCATCCATCATCGGCACCTGGGCGGGCTATGTCCTTGCGCGCAAGGGCAACTTTAAGGGGTTTTCCTTATTTGTCGGGCTGGTGAGCGCGCCATTGGTCATACCTGAAGTCGTGCTCGGTATTTCCTTGTTGTTGCTTTTTGTAGAGATGGATTCGCTATTTGGCTGGCCTGGCGAGCGCGGCATCTTCACGATCTGGGTTGGGCACACGACCTTTTGTATGGCCTTTGTCACGGTCATTGTTCAGTCCCGCATTCGTGACCTGGATCGTTCTCTCGAAGAGGCAGCACTGGATCTGGGTGCCACGCCAATGAAAGTATTTTTTTCGATCACGCTGCCACTGATTGCGCCGGCGATTGTCTCTGGTTGGCTATTGGCCTTTACTTTGTCACTGGATGATGTGGTGATTGCATCGTTTCTGTCGGGGCCGGGCGCAACGCTTTTGTCACCAGAGATATTTTCTCGGGTAAGGTTAGGTTTAAAGCCAGAGGTCAATGCACTGGCAACCATTTTTGTGGCGGTGGTTGCGGTGGTGGTGATTGCCTTGAATGCACTGCAGCGCCGTCAGGCGAGGAGGGGGTGATGCGTATTTACGGGCTAAAGAAGTGCAGCACGTGCCAGAAGGCGATTGCTTGGCTGACGGAGCATGGCGTTGACCACCAGTTTATTGATTACCGTGATGAGCCCATCGACCCGAAACACTTGAAGGGTTGGGCCGATGCGCTTGGTGGTTGGGAAAAGCTCGTTAACCGGGCTTCCATGACGTGGCGCAAGCTCGCTGATCATGAGCGCGAGGTTTACAACGACGAGCAGTGGCAGTCTTTGATTGCTCAGTATCCATCACTGGTTCGCCGGCCCTTGGCCATTCATCGCGATGGCTCAGTGACCACCGGTTTTAACGAAAAAAAATTTAAAGAGAAACTTGGCCAGTCGTGAATGCGTGGCTGACCGACCCTCAAACATTATCCTGGCTAGCGTTAGCTGGCGGGGTTGTGCTGTTGGTTTTATTGCTACTGGTTTTCTTGCTGGTGTTCTCCTTATGGCGGGCACGTAAACCTGAGCAAGATGACCGATTAGATCGGGTGTTGGCCGCGCAAGAGCGCCTCGAACACGCATGGCGCACAGAGCTTTCTGATAGCCAGCGTCAGTTGCGCGCTGAGCTGTCTGAGTCGCAGCGCGCGCTGCGTATGGAGCTAGCGGCCGCTGATGAACAGTTTCGAGCAATGGTTTCGCGCGATGCGGTCAGTGGACGGCAGGAGTCTGCGCAGGCGCTCGAGCTTTTTGGTCAGGGGTTTGCGCAGCGTCTGCATGCGCTTTCGCAGAGCAATGAGCAGCGCATGGTAGATTTGCGTGCCGTGGTCGAGCAGCGGCTGGAGTCACTGCAAAAAGACAATGCTTCCAAATTAGAGGAAATGCGTCGCACGGTGGACGAGAAACTGCACGCCACCCTAGAACAACGCCTTGGCGAGTCCTTTAAGCTGGTCTCAGACCGATTGGAAGCAGTGCACAAAGGCTTAGGCGAGATGCAGACGCTGGCAGCTGGCGTGGGTGATTTGAAACGTGTGTTAACCAATGTGAAATCACGCGGCACATGGGGAGAAGTGCAGCTTGCCCGTCTGATTGAAGACAGCATGACGGCGGATCAATATGCACGCAACGTCAAGCCCATTCCTGGCAGCGATGCGACCGTTGAGTTTGCAATCAAGCTGCCTGGCCGTGAGGATGTGGATGGCCCAGTCTGGATGCCGATTGATGCCAAGTTCCCCAAGGAAGAGTACGAGCGACTGCATCAAGCCCAAGAAGAGGCTGATCGCGATGGTGTCAAAGCGGCCTCGCAGGCGCTTGGGCGCGCCATTGAGGCTCAGGCCAAGCTGATTGCCACTAAATACGTGGCGCCGCCGCACACAACCGATTTTGCCATCATGTTCTTGCCCAGTGAGGGACTGTATGCTGAGGTGTTGCGCACCCCAGGGCTTTTGGATAGATTGCAGACACTGCGTATCAATGTGGCTGGGCCGGTCAATCTGACTGCCATGCTCAACAGTCTGCAGATGGGTTTTAGGACCCTAGCCATTGAAAAGCGCACTTCTGAGGTCTGGCTGTTGCTCAGGGCCGTGAAGACCGAGTTCGGCCGGTTTGGCGCATCTCTGGATGACGTGCGCAAGTCTTTGGAGACGGCGGCTAGTCGCCTGGGCAAGACGGAGATACGAACACGCGCCATGTTGCGTAACCTAAAAAGCGTGGAGGAGCTTCCGTTGGAAGAGACGGCGAGGCTTTTGCCGCAAGATACTGATGGAAATGAGGACGAAACCAGATGACGCTAGATGCCCAGGCATTAAAAAAAGCGGCGGCTCAGGCTGCAATGGACTACATCGAGCCGTGGCTAACCCGCGATGCAGTGATTGGGGTCGGGACCGGTTCGACTGCCGATATATTCATTGACCTGTTGTGTGAGAAGCGAGATCGTTTCAGAGCAGCGGTTGCCAGTTCTGAACGCACGGCCAAGCGCTTGCGCGACGGCGGTGTGCTGGTCCTCGAGCTCAATGATGTGTCATCGATGCCGGTTTATGTCGATGGAGCCGATGAGATCAATGCACACGGTGCGATGATCAAAGGTGGTGGTGGGGCACTGACCCGAGAAAAAATTGTTGCCTCGGTCGCACAACGATTTGTCTGTATTGTGGATGAGTCCAAACAAGTGGACTTCCTTGGTAGATTCCCGTTGCCCATCGAAGTGATCCCCATGGCGCAATCGGCTATTATCAGGAGATGTCAGGATCTGGGCGGTCAGCCGGCACTCAGGGATGGGTTTGTAACTGATAATGGCAATGTCATTGTGGATGTCTCAGGCCTTGTGATCAGTGATCCTTGCACGACGGAGGCTGAAATTAATCACTGGGCGGGCGCTGTCACCAACGGTCTATTTGCTCTAAGAAAAGCGGATGTTGCCCTGGTGGCAGGTCAGGGTGGTGTTATCTTGGTGCGGTATTGATTCACAAAACTGTCATATTGAGCCCTTAGACTTCGCTCTATAGTTATAAACTTCCCTAAAGGGTACTGCACGCCATGACTGAACACACACTCAAGCAGTTCGATAAGGATATTGACCAGATTCGCACTGAGTTTTTGCGTATGGCTGGTGTGGTCGATGCCATGATTCAAGACGCCATGGCCGTGGTCGCTGATGCAGACGCCGTGGCGCTTGAGCGCGTGCGCAGCAATGAGAAAGTGGTGAATCAGCTCGAGGTTCAAATAGACGAGCTTGTGGTTAGCTTCATTGCACGTCGTCAGCCTGCGGCTGTCGATTTGCGTATTGTATTAGCGGTCGCAAAAATGTTGACCGACATGGAGCGTTGTGGCGATGAGGCTGAAACGATCGCGCGTCGGGCTAGCCGAATTCATGAGAATTCGAACCGTTCGATGTCCGATTTAGAGTTACAACACATGGCTCGCGAAGTTCGGGTGATGCTTAGCGAAGTCATGGACAGTTTCGCTCGACACGATTCGGTCAAGGCGGCTGAAGTAGTGCGCCATGACAAGCAGGTTGACAAGGAATGGAAGTCAGCCGTGCGTGGAGCAGTTTCGTTCATGATCGAGGATCCACGCACGATTTCCAACGGGATCGACGTGATGTTCATCGCCCGCTCGTTAGAGCGTGTTGGTGATCACTGCAAAAACATGGCCGAGCGTGTCATTTTTATGGTGCACGGCGATGACGTGCGTCACCAAGGCGTGAAGGCGGCTGAGCAGTTGGTCTCAGAGAAGACGCAGAACAAATAATTTGTAGGGATTGTTCGCGGCACATGGTTGCTGCGAACAGTTTGAAATCACTGTTCTTACATTAAAAAACGGTCCATCTATTGGACCGTTTTTTAATTTGGGTTTATCGCAAGTTGTGCGATGACGTTTATGCGGGCGGGGGCACATAACCCTGTGCTTCGACATCCTGATCTTCAAATAGGAACTTCTCCATCTGCTCTTTGAGGTACTTGCGAGCGCGGGCGTCTGCCAGATTGAGCCGATTCTCATTAACCAGCCGGGTCTGCACGTCCATCCATTCTTGCCAAGCCTGTTTCGACACGCTTTGCCAGATTTTTTTGCCAAGTTCACCGGGATAGGGCGGAAAGTCCAGACCTTCGGTTTCTTTTTTTAATTTCACGCATTCGACCATACGAGCCATGCCTTACCTCTTGATTGTTTAGTTGGGGTGCTTGCCTACTATTGCCTGATTTTAGTGGCAAGTTGCGTCTGGCATGCAAAGACCACGCCAAACACCATGGTTGCTATCGTGCCAGGGTGGCATTAGAGGCGCTTGATGAAGATCTGGCTGTTGCGTGAACGGTTGTAGGCCGACTGGCGATCTTTGGGCAAGTCTGATACACCGCCTTGCACAAAGCCTCGTTTCATGAACCAGTGCGCTGTCCGGGTGGTCAATACAAACATGCGCTTTGCACCCAACGCCCGCGCTCGTGACTCCATGTGGCGCAGCAGCAATTCGCCTTCCCCAGAGCCTTGCCATTCGGGATGCACAATCAGGCACCCCATTTCGGTCATCTGCTCGTGCGGGAAATAGTGCAGGGTTGCACACCCAAAAATCACGCCGTCATGCTCCAGCACAGAAAAGTTCTCAACATCGCGCTCGATCGATGCCCGCCCTCTTGGGATGAGCGTGCCGTCATGCTCCAGTGGCTCGATTAAGCGCAAGATGGCACCCACGTCATCGATCGTGGCTGGGCGCAGATCATCCAAGGTGTCTTCCACCACCATGGTCCCCACACCATCGTGGGTAAAGATCTCCAGTAGCACGGAGCCATCCAGGCCAAAGGGAACCAGGTGCGCTCGGGCAACGCCGCGTTTAACGGCTCGAGAAGCGGAGTGCAGGTAAAAAGCCGTGTCTTCATCAAGCCCGCCCGCTGCCAATAGCGCATCGGCATCTAGCCTTGCCAGCTCGGTGTCGACATTGCCATCCTCGTCAATCACCCCTGGCGTTTCGGTTAAGAAGATCAGTTTCTCGGCGCGCAAGCCAACGGCAACGCTGGTGGCGAGTTCTTCCATGGCGAGATTAAATGCCTCACCCGTGGGGGAGAAGCCAAGCGGTGAAAGCACCACAATTGAACCGCGCTCGATCGCTGCTTTCATGGCATCGATGTCGATCTTTCGGACTTGACCCGTGTGACGATAATCCACACCATCAATGACACCCGTGGGGCGTGCGGTGACGAAGTTGCCAGAAATCACCCGAATCTGGGCGTGAGACATGGGGGTGTTGGGCAAGCCTTGGCTAAATGCCGCTTCAATGTCCAGGCGTATCTCGCCAGCGGCTTCCTTGGCGCATTCGAGTGCGGCATCGTCCGTCGGTTGGCGCCCACGCCCAAATTGCTGAGAAAAGCCTTTTAACCGCAGTTGCTCATTGACCTGGGGTCGTGAGCCGTGCACCAGCACCAAACGGATACCCAAGGCACTCAAGAGAGACAAGTCTTGGATCAAAGAGTTTAATGAGTTGGCCTGAACCAATTCACCGCCAAACGCCACGACAAAGGTCTTTCCGCGAAAGGCATGGACATAGGGGGCCACCTCGCGAAACCAGCGCACAAACTGTGGTGCTGCTGAATCAGGCGCACCAAGGGCTGAGACGGTGTCGGTGGATGCTGTCGCTGCAGCTGTTTCGCTGTCTTCTACGTGATCGACAGCAATGCTGTCGGGATTGCCATTCATCTGGGCCGGATCCTGATAAGGTTTGGTTAGTTGTCGATTTTATAATGCTGGAAAGTTTACTGCGCCACATCAGAGCCCAAGTCTTGAATTCCGAACCGTCTATCGACCTATCCGTTGTCAAATCCCCACGAACTGAGCCTGTGATTGCGTTTGATCCGGCTTTGCCGGTCACACAAGCACGCGATGATATTGCGCAAGCAATCGCCAACCATCAAGTTGTCATTGTCAGTGGGCAAACGGGCTCGGGCAAGACCACCCAGATCCCAAAGATCTGTTTGGCCATGGGGCGCGGGCAGACAGCCATGATCGGACACACCCAGCCCAGAAGGTTGGCCGCAACTTCGGTGGCCAAGCGCATAGCCCAAGAGCTTCAAACCCCTTTGGGCGAACTAGTCGGCTATCAGATTCGGTTCCATCAGCGCACGGCGTCAAATACTGCGATCAAGCTCATGACCGATGGTGTGTTGCTCGCGCAAACACAACGTGACCGGCTGCTTAAGCAATTCGACACGCTCATTATTGATGAGGCCCATGAGCGCAGTTTGAACATTGATTTCTTGTTGGGGTATTTGCGGCAGCTCTTGCCCAAACGGCCCGATTTGAAGGTGGTGATCACCTCGGCCACCATTGATGCTGAACGGTTTGCCAGTCACTTTGCGGATGCTGATGGCAAGCCTGCACCGGTTATTGATGTCTCAGGCAGGCTTTACCCGGTTGAGGTTCTGTATCGTCCCGTTTTGCGGGCAGAGGGGGGGCAGGAGCAGGCGGCAACAACTGATCAGGATCATGCGGAGGATGAGCGTGAACTGAGCGATGCCATTGTCGATGCGGTTGATGAGTGTGCCAGGCTGGGGGCGGGCGATATTTTGGTGTTCTTGCCCGGTGAGCGCGAGATCCGCGAGGCGGCTGAGGCGCTGCGCAAGCACCATCCATCGACTACGCAAATACTGGCGCTCTACGCCCGCCTGTCTCAAAGCGAGCAGGAAGAGATATTTCGTCCTAGCACCAGTGCCAGGCGGGTGGTGCTGGCCACCAACGTGGCCGAGACGTCGCTCACGGTGCCAGGGATCCGGTTTGTGGTGGATTCTGGCTTAGCGCGTGTCAAACGTTATTCCTGGCGCCAGAAAGTCGAGCAGCTGCAAGTCGAGCCCATCAGCCAGGCCGCCGCTAACCAACGCGCGGGGCGTTGTGGACGTTTGGGTCCAGGGGTGTGTATTCGCTTATATGACGAGCTGGATTTCAAGCGCAGGCGGCCCTTCACTGAGCCCGAGGTTCTACGTTCATCTTTGGCGGGTGTGATTTTGCGCATGAAGTCGCTTGGCCTGGATGACATCGATGCATTTGCATTTGTCGATCCGCCCACAGGGCGTGCGATTGCTGACGGCTATCAGGCTTTGCAGGAGCTTGGTGCGCTCACCCAAACAGTAGGCCCCCAGGGTCAACTGAACAATCACTTGACAAGCATTGGGCGCAGCCTTGCCAAACTGCCGCTAGACCCGCGCGTGGGGCGTATGTTGTTGGCTGCCCGAGACCAACAGTGCTTAAACGAAATGCTGATCATTGCGGCAGCGCTGGCGGTGCAAGACCCGCGAGAGCGACCCATGCAGGCACGTGAACTCGCCGATCAAGCACACGCCAAGTTCACGGACAAGCAGTCCGAATTTTTGGGGTGGATCAAGCTCTGGGCCTGGTATCACGAGCAAGTCGCGCACAAGGGATCACAACGTCAATTGGCAAAGCTGTTACGGCAAAACTACTTATCTGTCTCCCGTCTGCGAGAGTGGCATGATATTCATGGGCAACTCGCTGCGCTGGTCGGTGAGCAAGGCTGGCGGGTGAATCAGAGCGAGGCAACCTTTGAACAGATTCACTGTGCGCTCTTGTCGGGATTGCTGGGGCAGGTGGGATTAAAGTCAGAAGAGTCGGGGTCTTACCAAGGCGTGCGAGGAATCAAATTCTGGATCCACCCGGGATCGCGCTTGGCCAAGCGCGCTGGCAAGTGGGTGATGGCGGCTGAACTGGTGCAGACCAGTAAACTTTACGCGCGCTGCATCGCCAAAATAGAGCCCGCCTGGATTGAGCGCGCTGGCGGGCACTTGTTGCAGCGCAGCTGGTCTGATCCCCGCTGGGACTCTAAGCGCGGTCAAGTCGTGGCCCATGAAAGGGCGTCGCTATTTGGTTTGCCGGTCTATAGCGGGCGTCAAGTTCATTTCGGGCCGGTGGATCCCGTACTTGCACGCCAGACTTTTATACGTGAGGCCTTGGTGCCAGGTGAGCTTGAGGTGCCGTTTGAGTTCGTCGCGCACAACCGGCGACTAATCCGACAAATTGAGCAGCTTGAGCACCGCAGTCGTCGGCCGGATATTTTGGTGGATGAGGATCTCATCGCCAGGTTTTACGATCAACTGCTGCCGGCTGATATTTGTCAGCTCACCAAGTTTAAGCATTGGTTCAAGCATTTGCCGCCTGAGCAACAGCAACCCTGGAAACTGTCGCGTGATGATTTGATACAGCACGAGGCGGCCGGCATTACCAGCGATGTTTTCCCCAAGGCCGTCAGTTGGCAGGGTGCCCAGCTCAAACTGGACTATCACTTTGAGCCAGGCTCAGCCAAAGATGGTGTCACACTGACCGTGCCGCTCATGGTGCTTAATCAGCTCTCACCTGATCGGTGGGAGTGGCTCGTGCCCGGTATGCTGAAAGAAAAGGTTCAGTGGCTGGTGAAGTCCTTGCCGCAAAAGATTCGCAAATACTGTGTGCCATTGCCAGATTATTCCAAGGCGTTTTTTGAGCGCTGGTTTGATCGTCTGGGCAATCCACCTGGTAGCCTGCTTTCAGCCATCATGCAGGACATGGATCAGCAGTTTCACGTCAAGGTCGCTGTGTCGGATTTCCGGCTCGATACATTGCCAGCCCATTTGTTCATGAGCTTTAAGGTGATTGATGAGCATGGACGCATGCTCAAAGCTGGTCGAAATTTGGCACAGATCAAAGCGGATCTGGCGCGTCAGACCCAGCAAACCTTGCAGGCCATGGCGGCCGATGGTGAGGCGGTGGTTCCCGATGCACCGCAAGACGAGATCACGAGTTGGTGCTTTGACGCACTGCCAGAGATCATGGAGATTCGCCGCCACAAACAGACCGTCATTGGTTATCCGGCACTCGTCGATGAAGGCACGCATTGCCGCATTGATGTATTTGATGAGCCGCACGTGGCGCGCGCTCATCACCGCAAAGGGTTGGTTAGGCTTTTGCGTTTGGCTCTAAAAGACCAGGTGCGCTTCATTGAAAAAAACCTCCCTGAATCTTTAATGCTGGGTGTGTTGTATATGCCATTAGGCCCCTGGGAGGAGCTGCGCGCCGATATCGTGGACGCAGCGATTTACCAGGCTTGCCTGGTCGCCGATTGGCCTCAGACTGCCGCGCAGTTTGAGGCTTGTCGTGAGCAGGGTAAAGAGCGGGTTGGGCTACTCGCCCAAGAGCTTGCCAGGCTCGTTCTGGAGATTCTAGAGACTTGGTCTGAAGTGCAAAAACGTTTGACGCAGTTAAAAGTCCACGTCAATGCCTGTCACGATATCAAAGCCCAACTGTCGCTATTGATGGCCAAGCATTTTGTAGTGCAAACACCGTATGAGCAGTTACGCCATTTTCCGCGTTATTTGCAGGCCATCGTGGTCAGATTTGAGGCGCTGCGCACTGATCCTGATAAGGACCAGGGCAAGATCAACGACATGGCGCCGCTTGTGGCTGGTTATCTGCGCGCACGAGCTGCGCTGGCGGGCGCGCCAGACCCTGCCATGGATGAGTTTCGCTGGATGCTTGAAGAGTTGCGCGTGGCGCTTTTTGCTCAGCGCCTGCGCACGCCCTATCCGGTGTCGGTTAAGCGCTTGCACAAGGTTTGGCAGGCGCGGGCTCAATAGCCATTGGCCGCAGGCCAAAACGACATGATGATTAGTTTAGGTATTGCTTAGCGACAGGGCAATGTCTTTGCAATCATGACCGACAAAAGGTAGCTCTGCGGCTAACTGCAAACGGTTGGCCAAATCTGCGCTAATCCACCAGTCTTCAAACGGTTTGCCGTCTTGCGAAGTGTCGATAGCCAATGCCCGATAGCCTAGGTTTTGAAGAATGTCTCTTTGCTCGTGTGCTGCATCAGATCCAAACTTATAGCTGTCATGCTCAAAGGTAATAAAAGAAAAGGTAGTGGTATCGAATGGTATTTTTTTAAGAACAGCCAGAGATGCTGACGGCGGATCGATGTCGACTTGCAAGTAGTCGATGACCGGAGGTAACGAATTTTCGTGAAACAGCTTCTTGTAGTCATGCTTAGTGGCGTCACCCGGAATGCATTTGTTTTTGCGGAACTGATTAAAAAAACTGACATACTCTGGATCGATCTCGAATGAGAGACCTCGCCATCCGTAATTTGTCTCTAGTGAGTAGGTATTGCTACGTTTGACCGGGTCTTGTGCGCCGATCTCGATGTAATAGCCATCGCGTTTTTGTTGAAATAGGTTGATGACCGCAAGGTCCTGATAGTTAGAGGAGAAAACCTCTTCTCCATCAATAATACTGCCGTATTTTTTTCTGCGGTCCGATGCGATGAACCTAAGGAAATACTTGGCAAGTTGAATCGGGTTCATGAGTTTTGCTACCGAAGAAAGTACCGAGAATTGAATTTGCGGGGAAGCTAGCGCCTGCGTGTCTCTGAGTGGTGTCTCTGAGTGGTGTCTGTGCTGTGTACTCTAACCCATCCAGTAGCGGAAATTTTAGTGACTTTGCATCAGTCCGGCACTCGTTGGACTGGCACTTTTATGTCAAATAGCCAAGAAAACCAAAATGGCCAGCGCAATCAGGCCGAATTTTGTGGCTTTGTAGAGTGTTCTGTTCGCGTTCTTGAATGCTTTGCGCTTCTGATCAAGCACCCAGTGCGCATGCGTGAGTTTGTTGATGAAGCCGGTTTGATCGGAGTCAGCATTCGGTGAACTTGCCGCTGACATGATGTGGCGCCCAAACCAGCGGTTAAAGGACTCTGCCCAGCGCCATTTCAAGGGCCGTTCGACATCGCAGAACAAAATAATTCGATTCGAGTCGGTTTTATTGTGCGCTTCGTGCACGTAGGTCTCATCGAAAACCACCCCTTCACCGTCGTGCCACACATGACGGATGCCATCAACATCAATATAGCAAGCCGCATCGTTGGGCGTTTCAAGGCCAAGGTGATAGCGCATCGAGCCCGCAAAAGGGTCGCGATGGGGATTTAAGCGTCCGCCAGGCGGCAGCTCAGCAAACATGGCTGCCTTGACATAAGGAATTTGCTTAAGCAGTGCGACAGTCTGAGGGCATAGTTGTTCGGCTGAGGGATGCTTGGCGTCATACCACTTCAGGTAGAAGCGCTTCCAGCCGTACTTGAAAAAAGAATTAAAGCCAATGTCGTCATGCTTGTCTGGGGCCTTGATTTCTCTGAGCTCGGCCAGATGCTTGGCCTCATCCCGGATGGTTTCCCAGTTGTCTTCAAGCAGCTTTAATTCAGGCAGGCGCGACACCGGGATGTATGGTGTGGTCGGTACTTTGGACGTCAAGATCATGAAGGTGTTGATTGGCGCCAGAATGATGGAGTGATCAAGCAGCTGACGCTTGAGCGGCAATCGAACCTGCCCACGAAAATGCGCAAACAAGATCGATCCCAGCCATAAAAAAAGAATTAGCCACTTCATAATGTGAGTCCAAGCTCCTTCTGTACAATCAAACGCATGTCCGACAACCCATCTACTTCGTTCGTCCATTTGCGCGTTCACTCCGAGTTTTCGGTGGTGGACGGCATCGTACGCATTGGCGGCCTGGTCAAGCGCGCGCACGAACTTCAACAACCCGCTGTTGCCCTGACTGACTTGGGCAACGTATTTGGCTTGATCAAGTTTTACAAGGCTGCTCGAGCTCAGGGCATCAAACCAATCGCTGGCTGCGATGTAGCGCTAACCAATCAAGCCGATGTAACCAAACCTTTTCGTATATTACTGCTAGTGGCCAACGAAGTGGGCTATCGCAGCCTTTGCGAGCTGATTTCAAGGGCTTGGCTAGAAAATGCTCGTCACGGTCGCGCTGAACTCAAACGTCAGTGGCTGCTAGATCCAACCGCCAATGCGGGTTTGATTGTGCTCTCAGGCGCGCGCATGGGCGATGTGGGGCAGGCCTTGATTGCTGGCCAAGACGAGGTGGCCAAAGATTTGGCTGTGCAGTGGCAGACAGCGTTGCCAGGGCGGTATTTTTTGGAGTTGCAACGAACTGAGAATGTGGTGGATTGGCAATGCGCGGATGCCAGTCTGCAGTTAGCCGAGTCCTTACAGATTCCCGTGGTCGCCACCCATCCCGTGCAATTCTTGCACCCTGAAGAGTTTCGGGCACATGAGGCTAGGGTCTGCATTGCTGATGGTGAAATCCTCACGAATCCGAATCGGCCCAAGCGTTTTACGCCAGATCAGTATCTGCGATCTTCGCAGGACATGGCAGAGCTTTTTAGTGATGTGCCATCTGCGCTCGCCAACGCCGTGGCCATCGCGCGTCGCTGCAACCTCAATTTAACGCTCGATCAGCCTCGCTTACCAGACTTTCCGACCCCGGACGGTTTGTCGATCGATGAGTATTTGATCAAGCTTTCGCAAGAGGGGCTTGACGTACGTCTTCACCAGTTGTTTGAAGATGCGGCTGAGCGAGAGCGCAAGCGCCCGATCTACGAGGCTAGGCTGCAGTGGGAGTGTCAGACCATCATTCAGATGGGTTTTGCTGGTTACTTTCTGATTGTTCAGGACTTCATTAACTGGGGCAAGAACAATGGCGTGCCGGTGGGGCCTGGCAGGGGCTCAGGCGCGGGGTCGCTGGTTGCCTACAGCTTGGGGATCACTGACCTGGATCCGATTCGCTATGACCTGCTGTTTGAACGGTTCTTAAACCCGGAGCGGGTGTCGATGCCAGACTTTGATATCGACTTCTGCCAGGACAACCGTGAACGTGTCATTGAGTACGTCAAACAAAAGTATGGACGTCAGGCAGTTAGTCAAATCGCCACATTTGGCACGCTGGGCGCCAAAGCCGTTGTTCGCGATGCCGGGCGCGTGCTTGATATGCCCTATAGCCTGTGTGATGGGCTCTCCAAGCTGATCCCTTTTAGCCCCGCTGACCCTTGGACGCTGGAGCGCGCGTTGTCTGACGAGCCGGCGTTTAAGGCCCGTTACGATCGTGAAGATGAGGTCAGAGCGCTCATCGATCTGGCTCGACCGCTAGAGGGCCTGACCCGTAACGTGGGTATGCATGCGGGTGGCGTGCTGATTGCCCCGGGCAAGCTGACTGACTTTTGCCCACTGTATTGTCAGCCTGGACAGGAGTCCAGTGCGGTTTCTCAGTTTGACAAGGATGATGTGGAGGCGGCTGGGCTAGTGAAGTTTGACTTCCTGGGCTTGCGCAACCTGACGATCTTGGACTGGGCGGTGCGTTATGTTCGCCGGTTCAATGATGAGCTTTGTGCGTTTGACATCATGAAGCTCACCTTGGATGACCCGGCTGTCTATCAGCTGCTCTGCGAGGGCAACACCACGGCCGTGTTCCAGCTTGAATCGCGCGGCATGAAGGAGTTGCTTAAAAAGCTGCGGCCCAGCAACTTCGAAGATGTGATTGCTGTTTTGGCGCTGTATCGCCCGGGTCCACTTGAGTCGGGCATGGTTGACGATTTTGTGAACCGCAAGCACGGGCGAGCGTCGGTTGATTATTTCCACCCGGATCTTGAACACACCCTGAAAAGCACATACGGGGTCATCGTGTATCAGGAGCAGGTGATGCTGATCTCGCAGATCATTGGTGGCTACTCGCTCGGTAGTGCCGATCTGTTGCGTCGCGCCATGGGCAAGAAAAAGCCTGAGGAAATGGCCCAGCAACGCGAACTGTTCCAACAAGGGGCAGAGCAAAAGGGTCATGACTCGCAGCTTGCAGTCAAACTTTTCGATTTGATGGAGAAGTTTGCAGGCTATGGCTTTAACAAATCACACTCGGCTGCTTATGCGCTGATCGCTTACCACACAGCCTGGTTAAAGGCACACCATCCGGCTGAGTTTTTGGCCGCGACCTTGTCTTCGGACATGGACGACACGGACAAAGTCCAGATTTTTTGGCGCGACAGCATCGCCAATGGCGTCAAAGTGTTGCCACCCGATATCAATGCCTCGGGCTATCGGTTTGAGCCAGTCAAAGATGAACGCAGTGCCAAAGGCTTGCCGCCACGCACGATTCGGTATGGCCTTGGGGCAATCAAGGGTGTCGGTCAGGCGGCGATCGAGGAGCTCGTTCGGGTGCGTGAGACGAGCGGGCCGTACACCTCGCTTGCTGACTTTTGTAATCGGGTTAACCGTCAAATGGTCAATCGCCGCGCCATTGAGTCGATGATTCGGGCTGGCGCTTTTGACTTGGTTGAACCGAACCGGGCGGCTTTGTTGGCGACACTGCCCACAGCCATGGAGGCGGCTGAGCAAGCAGCACGCAGCGCCAGCCAGGCATCACTTTTTGGTGATGATTCTGATGATGTGGTCGCCGTTGAGTTAGCGAAAGTCACACCTTGGGATCTGCGCCGAAAGTTGATTGAAGAAAAGGCAGCGCTCGGGTTCTTCTTTAGCGGCCACATGTTTGATGCCTGGCGCGACGAAGTCCGTCGCGTGGTGACTAAGCCACTTTCCCAGGTTGCGCCGTCAAGAGACACGCAGTGGCTTGCAGGAACTATCGCAGCCGTTAGAACCCAGATGACCAGGCGGGGCAAGATGCTGTTTGCCACGCTGGACGACGGTACGGCTCAAATCGAGGTCTCGCTGTTTAACGAGCTCTATGAAGCCAATCGCAGTCGGTTACGGGAAGATAATCTGCTGGTGGTTGGTGGACGCGTTTCATTAGACGAATACTCAGGTAGCTTGCGCGTGTCAGTCGATGAGATCTTCGATTTGCAGTCCATGCGTGAAACCCGGGCCCGTGCCTTGAAAATCCAGCTAAACGGCAATGCTGACGCGGCGCGTTTGCGAACGGTTCTTCAGCCCTATCGAGCGCCTAACCCCGAGCAAGGCATGGCGGTTGAAATCGCCTATGTGACAAATGGGGCGTCTTGCGTGCTGCGCCTAGGTGAGCAATGGCGCGTGCATGTGCCTGACGAACTGATTGGAGAGTTAGCGAAGTGGGTGGATATGGGCAATGTTGAGATCCGTTACTGACCATCTTCAACGGTGGCGTGATCGTGTGCGTCGGCGACTGGCCATGTGGGTATGGGATAGGCCGAACCGAACAAGCGGTTCATTTCAAAACCGGGTTGTCTTCGTGCGCTGGGATGCCAAGCTTGGTGACACGATTGTTTTGTCTTGGGTGTTTCGTGAACTGAAGCGACAACGACCCGACTTGGAAGTAACGGTGATAACGGGTCAGTCTTTTGAAGACTTATTTCGGCGAGGGTATGGCATTGAATCTGTTTACTTGGCGGGTAAACGCCATGGGTTGGCTGAGCTTAAGCGGATTGCACAGCAAATCAAATATCCGCGCTATGTGGTGCACTTAAGCTTGAAGTGGCGTCCAAGAGATATCCGTTTCATACGTCAACTCGAGCCGGCGCATGTGGTTGGTCTAGACGATGAGCTGAAATGTGTTGATGTCAAACTTGGTCAGCTCACCCGTGGGCGACACTTCTCTGAAAAGCTTGTTCCCTGGCTTGATGGGCTCGGGGTCGATACGACTGACCGGCGCTATTGGATACCTAGGTTGCCGCAGGCACAAGAAAGAGTTGGACAGTGGTGGCCGCAAGGCAGGGTTGTAGGGCTGTGCCCTTTTGGGGCGAGTCGTAAGCGTCAGATGTCTGTCGAGCAGATCACCGTTGTCGCTAATGCGGTATTAGATAAACCGGATACGTATTTGCTCTTGATCGCAAGCCCTAGCCAGATGGATGCGCTGAAAGCGCTCGTTGTGAGGCAGGCATGGAGTGATCGAGTGTTAATTCAACCCTCACAGAATTTTTTCGAGCTTTTTGAGCAGGTCGCTAGATGTGATGCTGTTGTCTCGGTGGATACGGCGCTTGTGCATGTTGCGGCAGGATTTCAAAAGCCATTGTTGGCGCTTTACGCAGACGTGAGCCAGCATGCGGACAATTTCATTAATTGGCATCCGAATAAGCAAACTGCAGTCTGCCTTTTTAATCAGTTTGAACAGTCGGTCATCGACGCAGAAGCTGACGATCGATTGCGGGCAGGGGTGGAGCAACTGCTTGCCTGATTTGAATTATCCAATTCGCTTTTGGGCAATGATTTGTATTTGGGCCAGAGCATCGCGGCTTGTCTGATCTACTGGAATTCCATGGCGATGAAAATAGTAGTTTTCGATCTGGGTAGTCCAAGCTTTCCTGGTTCTTGGCCATGGTTTGCTTAAAGCGCGTAGCAGCTTGCGCATAAAGCGCAAGGGTAAGAAGGGCTTGTTCTTCTCAGGGTCGTAACCTTTGGCCATCAGGCGATAGTCATATCCATTGTCTTGGATCTCAGCGCTTATGACTTCTGCATCCTGGAGCTTGCTGACTAGGTCACCGATGTCATGAGAGACCGGTGAAAATTTGGTTGGTGTGCCCAAACGGAAGGTGGCCTTGTGATCGTGATTGAATCGACTAGGCCAGATTCCCTGCTCATACAGGTCCTCGTGTGGAACAACAACGACAAGATAACCGCCGGGCTTGACCACATCCCACCATTGAATCAGCGCAGCCGGTGGATCTATCATGTGCTCGAGGCAGTGGCTGCTGTGAACGGTGTCGAAAGAGTGCTCGCGCAAAAAGTCCCGAATACGCTGGGCGTCACCATGCTCTAGGTCGAAAGGTTGAGCCCATGCACAAACGATATCCCTGCCACAGCCAATATCCAGTACCTTTCCTTTGAGATATTGGTCTGCAAATCCAGGTCCTCGGAGTGCATTTGTTTTGGAGGTTTCATTCATAGGTCTATCGGCGCAGTCAGAGGCTTATCCGGTTGTGGAACCAAAGAATTTAAGTACGCTTACGGTTGGTATCCGTTAAAGTTCAGTTTTACCACCCGATGAACAGTTTAACTTGCTTGAGTTTTGCGAATGAACTTCCTCAGATCATTTAAAGCCACATTTTCAGGAAACTTCAAAGGTCACTTCGGTCAGTATGCCGAGGATACCCTTGTACGAAAGCACTTCAATCCAAGACGTGAGTCCGGCGTTTGCCTGGATCTAGGGGCTTACCATCCGTTTCGCTTTAACAACACAGCATATTTTTGGATGTGCGGTTGGAAGTGTGTCAACGTTGATGCCAATCCAGCGACAATCAAACTGTTCAATAAGTATCGATCAGACGATGTGAACATTCAGGCGGCTATCGTCACGCAGGCGGAGATAGTCGGGGGTGCGCGCGAAATTGACTTATTGCTTCCTAAGAAGCTTGATCGTCATGGCGTCAGTGCTTTGGGTACCAATGTCCCATCCCAGGCCCCAGCAGAGCATCAATCGATCAAGGTGCCTTGTCGCAGTGTTTGCCAAATACTAGAGGAAAACGATCTCTTGGATGTGTCCTATATCAATATTGATATCGAGGGATATGATCAAGCGGTTCTGTTGGATATAGATTTGAACCGATATCGTCCTAAAGTTATCACCATCGAAGAGTTTTCTGAGGATGTCTCTGGTGTTGTTGACGGGGTGGTGGCCAGATACATGCGCGAACATGCTTATATCTTTCATTCTCGTGCTGGCTATTCATCAGTCTATGTGAAACGAGATTAATCCTGTCCTGACTTTTACTGTTGTTTGCTGAGATCCTCGCTGTGCCAATCGGAGCCGCAAACAAAACAATGAAAAAAATCTCGCACGTGGCACCGAGGTGTCAGAGTGGTTGCCATGAGATGAAATCAGCACGCCACATGCGAGCTCATTCTTAAAAAAGCTGGTTCTTAAGGTCCCTGAACCAATACAAAATCAGCCCCGCATATTCTTTGATGATGCTGCGGCTCGCCAGCAAGGTATGAAGGTCCGGTGACCAGCGGTTTTGTGTGGCGACACCTAGCGGTTCGATTTGTCGTGCCAGTGGTGCGGCGGTGACAGCGATCACCGTATTGTTAAATGCCGCTACGGCTCGCGGCATGTGAAGTGCTGAGGTCACCAACAAAACCCGCTCCAGGTTCAGCTCTTGAAGGGTTTTTTGCGTCAATTCGGCGTTTTCCAGTGTGCTTTGGCTGCGGGTTTCCTGAAGAATTACCTCTGCTGGTACACCCATGCGTTCAAGCGATCTGGCCATGTTGGCGGTGTCGCTGATGTTGCCCTCTAAGGCGCCGCCCGAGAGCACGATCACGGGGGCCCGGTTGGCTAAGTAGAGTTCGGCTGCCAAGGATTCGCGTCCCACCACATTGGCTCGGTCATAGGCCTCAAACCAATTGCGGCGGTTACCCTGAATGTGGCCACCCAACACCACGATGGCTTGCGCCTGAGGGTAGGCCGCGGGCTCTCGCTGGGGAAACCGCTGCTCGAGCCATCCGCCAGCGATCAATGTTGTGACTGGTAAGGACCATAGCAGGACCCAAGATAAGCCAAGCAGTAAGCAAAAGATCGCAGTCAGCCGGTGCCGTAACAGCAGAAGCAGCACAGCAAAAGTCACGAGAGCGACCAGCACGTTAGGCGGAAACAAAAGGCTGTAGGCCAAACCATTTAGCATAGCGCTAGTCTAAAACGAGTTAGGGCTGAAATTCGCCTTGTTGAGCCAGCATTTGGTGTAATTTTCTCAAGACGCCATCTGCACTGGGCCATTGACCGTTGGATCCTAGAGTCAGTGCCTTCTGTGACCAAGGTCGAGTATTAGCCGGATCCGTCACGCCGAATAACGTTAACTGGTTCGCACCAGCAAGAGCTGCCATATGAGAGACCCCAGAGTCATTGCACACCACCAGGCTGGCTAGCCGAGTCAGGGCGCAGAAACTTGCGAGCGGCAATGGATCAAGCAAGACAGCAGTCGGGCAGGCCTGTTTGGCCTGCTCGCGTTCGTGTGCCGGCGGGCAAGTAGCGGCTGCCAGCCCTTGGCTCTTTAGCTGATGAGCAAGCTGCGCAAAGTGCGGCCAGACCTTGACCTTGCCATGGTGCGTGCCAGTGGCAGTGGGAGCTAAAAGGATGAAGTGATGGGGTTTTAGTCCAGCTCGATGGACAGCGGCCAGCGCTGCTTTCTGATCATCGTCACTGATGGTTAGGGTGATGTTCGTGGGTACCGGTGGCAGTTCCGGGCCGTGGGTGCCTGGCATGTTGAGACCCCAGGCCTTGCTTGCCTCTTGCGTTAAGCGCCACCACTTCTGAACGGCATGCCCCGATTGCTTGCTCTTTTTGATGGGCCAGCGCAACAGCAGACTGCGGCCATCGTCACGATACCCGGCTGATTTGATTCCCGTCAGTGCAAATAGGGCTGCACTAGAGAGCGAGTCAGGCAGAAGTAGTCCAACACTGGCCTGGCGGGTGTGTTTGGGAATGGCACTAATCGCTTGCCGATCCAGCAGAAATTTGCCAGTCAGGCTAACGAATTGTTCTGGGGCAAACTGCGCAACCAGGTCTTTAGACCAAGGCCTGCCGCACATGATCAAGGGGCGACCGGTGCCTGCCAAGGCGCTCAAAGATGGGAAAGTCATGCATACATCACCGACCCAGTTGGGTAGGCGAATGATGATTGGCGCGAGTTTGCAGTCAGCTTGGGGTACGGTCATGGTGTGTAACGGACTGAATGGGTGCGGCGTGTGGCGGCCAAGGCGTGCTAAAAATTATTGACTGGTTTCAGGTCGGTACAATGCACACTTTCGGCTCGGTCACCATTATGGCGGCTGGCTCTGGTTTGTTCAAATCGAAGGTTCAAGTTGAAAGAGGCTCCCGCTCATTCGCACGCAGACCACCCCTTAAAAAGCGCAGTCTGGGGACGGATTTATCAACGTGTCGGAAAGTTCTGGAAAGTGCTGGCCGCCGCCGCCTTTTTTATGGCCATTGCAGCGGCAACCCAGCCAACCCTGGCCGTGGCCATGAAGCCCCTGCTAGACGAGGGTGTCAGTGGGGCCAAGCCAGGTTATGTCTGGCAGATTCCCTTGGCGATTGTTGGGCTGGTTTTGCTTCGCGGCCTTTGTGCCTTCGTGAGCGACTACTTGCTCGCTTGGGTTGCGAACCACATGTTGGTCGGCTTGCGTCGCGACATGTTCGATCGATTGCTCTCTTTGCCCGATGATGAGTTCAAGCGCGGCGACAGTGGACGGTTAATGAACCGTTTTACGGTCGATGCCGGCAACATCACGTTTACCGCCACGAGCATCGTTACCGTGCTGGTTCGAGAAACCTTGGTGGTGATCTCACTTCTTGCGGTGCTCTTTTACATGTCCTGGCAATTGACCATCATTATTTTGGTGGTGATGCCCACGTCCGTGTTCATTTCGCGTTTGTTTATGAAACGCTTGCGTCGAATTAACCGGGAGACGATTAGTAGCAATGCTGGACTGGCCGATGTGGTGTCAGAGGGTATCTCTGGTCAACGAGTGATTAAGCTTTTTGATGGTTACGAGGTTGAAAGTGACCGTTTTAGTCGAGTCAATGGCCAATTGCGTCGTCACCAGATGCGCACGGCCATCGCGGATTCGGCCTTGCGCTCTATCGCTCAAGTGATTATTGCGGTGGCGGTGGCCATTGCGATTGGCGTGGCATTGAACGAGACCACCTCCGGCGTCTTGTCTGTCGGTAGCTTTGCTGCTTTTATGGCCGCACTTGCTCAGATATTTGACCCAGTCAAGCGTTTAACCAGTGTGTTGAGCAACATGCAACGGATGCTAGCGTCAGCAGAGAGCGTGTTTGACCTGATTGATAAACGTGGTGAGGATCGAGTCACCGGTGGCGATTTTGCTGGTGCAGTGAATGGGCGGGTTGAGTTCAGCCACGTCACGCATCGGTTCGAGGATGCCGAGCGTGATACCTTGCAAGACGTGTCACTGCTTGTGCAACCAGGCCAGATCGTTGCGCTGGTCGGGCGTTCCGGCAGCGGCAAAACGACGCTGGTCAATATGCTGGCACGATTTGTGGTACCAGCATCTGGGACCGTACGCATTGATGGCGTCGACATCCAGACCTTGTCTCTGCAAAACCTGAGAGCAAAGCTTTCTTTGGTTAGTCAGGACGTTGTGCTATTTAACGGCACGATTGCTTCGAACGTGGCCTACGGTGCTTTGCAAGCGGTTACTGATCATCAGATTCGTGATGCCCTAGCGGCAGCGAACTTGGTCGAATTTGTGGATAGCTTACCCAATGGTATTCACACCGAGGTTGGAGAGAACGCCACACGACTTTCAGGTGGCCAACGTCAGCGGCTGGCCATTGCACGGGCATTGATCAAGAATGCCCCGATTTTGATTTTGGATGAGGCAACCTCGGCGCTCGATAACGAGTCAGAGCGTCAGGTTCAAGCCTCACTAGAGACGCTGATGAAAGGGCGCACAACCTTGGTGATTGCCCATCGGCTGTCTACGGTACAAAACGCTGATCGTATTGTGGTGCTCGATCATGGCCGCATCATTGAAAGCGGTTCTCACCAGGACCTTTTGGCCATCGATGGTGCTTATGCTGCGCTCTTTAAGATGCAGTTTGCTGGTGAGGACCAATAGGCACGGTACGCTCCACCGTCAAAGCAGCACAATGTCGTATTGCTCTTGAGTGCAGCTCGTCGACACTTCAAGCGAGATTGGCTTGCCAATGTGATCACTGAGTTGGGCCAAGTGTTGGCTTTCTTCCTCGAGGAACAGGTCGATTACTGACTGCGAGGCCAAGATGCGATACTCGCGAGGATTGAATTGGCGCGCCTCACGCATGATTTCCCGAAGAATTTCGTAGCACACGCTACGTGCGGTCATGACCTGGCCGCGACTCTGGCAGGTCGGGCAGGGTTCGCACAGGTGGTGAGCCAGTGCGTCACGGGTGCGCTTGCGTGTCATTTCTACCAAACCGAGCGGGCTGAATTCACTGACCGAGGTGCGCGTTCGGTCTTGTTCGAGTGCCTGCTTTAGTGCGTCTAATACCGCTTTTTGGTGTTCCTTGTCGTGCATGTCAATAAAATCGATGACAATGATGCCGCCAAGGTTGCGCAAGCGCAGCTGTCTAGCGATGGCGTATGCAGCCTCGAGGTTATTGCGAAATATCGTGTCGTCGAAATTGCGTCCCCCGACAAACCCGCCGGTGTTTACATCGATGGTGGTCAAGGCTTCAGTCTGGTCGATGATCAGATAGCCGCCAGACTTTAGGTCAACGCGGCGTGCGAGCGCCCGCTTGAGCTCTTCCTCAACATTGGCCAGATCAAATAAGGCACGCTCACCCTCGTAGTATTTGATCTTTTGGCTGGTCTCGGGTGTGTATATATCGGACCATTGCTGCATCTGGGTGGCGATGTCTGGGCAGTCCACCAAGATGCGGTGGGTGCGAGGGCCGGCGATGTCGCGCAGCACCCGTTGCGACAGCGTCAAGTCCTGATAGAGGAGGGCGGGCGCCGCAATTGCCTTGGCTGTGGCCTGAATGTTTCGCCACAAACGCATGAGGTATTCGATGTCTGTTTGTAGGGCTTGATCACTGGCATCTTCTGCCTGTGTGCGAACAATAAATCCACCCTGACATTGGGCTGGCCTTAGCCGCTCCAGTCGTTCACGCAAATTCTGCCGCTCTTGCTCTGACTCAATTCGCTGAGACACGCCGATGTGAGGGTCATGCGGCAGATACACCAGCAATCGACCAGCCAGGCTGATTTGCGTGGAAAGTCTTGCACCCTTGGTCCCGATCGGATCTTTGATAACCTGAACCATGACCGTCTGACCTTCGAACAGCAGTCTTTCGATTGGCGTGGGTGTGGTGCCTGCCATGCGCTCAAGGCGGTTCTCGCGTACGTCTGCAATGTGTATGAAGGCAGCCCGTTCTAGGCCGATTTCAATAAAGGCGCTTTGCATGCCCGGCAAAACTCGCACGACTTTGCCTAGTCTGACGCTGCCAACTTGCCCGAGCTGGATGTAGCGCTCTAGGTGTAACTCTTGTACCGCGCCCTGGCACACCAAGGCAACCCGGGTCTCAAATGGGGTGACGTTGATCAGAATATCTTCGGTGGATGAGTCCATTTGGGTAGCTCTCGGGCGAGGTGAGTCGATGTATTTCTACAGAGTCTAGTCTTATTCGGGCTAACCCAACCTTTTCCGTGCTTTTCGTAGTCCTTTCGTTTGACAACAAAAAAAAACACGTTCATAATCTCGTTTCTTCGCTTCTGAAACATAACACGCCGATTACGGCGATTCAGAAGACGAACTAGCCTAAACGCTAGTCTGCTCTTTAACAACGAAACAACCGATAAGTGTGGGCACTTGAGTCTTAGGGACGTTAGGTGACTAGGTAATAATTGGGATCTGGGATTCGTTCTGGTGGCTGGTTATTATTTGGTGCGCAACGACCACAAGTAAAGCAAGTGCTCACGAAAGAAGCAAGGTAAGAGAGTTTGGCAAAGTAATTTGTTAGATGACTTGTCTGTTTCTTTGAGTGAAGCGAGGTCTGTGCTGGGTAACTGGTGCAGGCCGCAACAACAGAGATTGAACTGAAGAGTTTGATCCTGGCTCAGATTGAACGCTAGCGGGATGCCTTACACATGCAAGTCGAACGGCAGCGCGGACTTCGGTCTGGCGGCGAGTGGCGAACGGGTGAGTAATGTATCGGAACGTG
>CAMCOS010000023.1 GCA_945876565.1 Lautropia mirabilis
AAAAATGGGCAAAAATCAGTCGTCAACGGACTACGTAAACGCCTCGTCTTACGCGAGGGACGCTTTGAAAGCCGTTGGTCTGCCTAAAATATAGGCAATACCGGTCGGGCGTGGGGTGGCAGGCTGTGTTTGTGCAACATTCGGGCTAGCAATATGATCGGAAGGTAAATGGTTTGAAACAATTCGATCTCAATAAAAAATAGCCGCGCCGCTCCATTGGCAAAAAACGTAGGCTGACGGCAATCAAACGGGGAGCACGATTGAGCGAGCAGCTACAAATCCTGATTGCGCTGTATCGCATGATGGTCAGAATCAGAGCTTTCGAAGATGCGGCCGAGGCCGCTAGCCAGGGTGGCGTCGCTGTTTATGGGCAAGCCGCCAGCGCAAACGCCAAGGTGCGTGGGCCACTGCATTTATCGACTGGTCAAGAAGCAGTCGCCGCTGGCGTGTGCGCGCATTTAACCGCCAAAGATTACCTCACCTCCACTCACCGAGGTCACGGCCACACACTAGCCAAAGGCGCGGACATGACACGCATGATGTGTGAACTGTTTGGCAAATCGCATGGATTTAATGGTGGGCGTGGCGGATCGATGCATATCGCCGACTTCTCTGTTGGCATGCTTGGTGCCAATGGCGTAGTAGGTGCCGGCATGTCGATTGCTGTGGGCGCTGCCCATGCACAAAAGCTTCAAGGCAGACCAGACATTACCGCCTGCTTTTTTGGTGATGGCGCCATTAACCGCGGGCCTTTCCTGGAGTCACTGAATTGGGCGCGAGTCTACGGGCTGCCGGTGCTGTTTGTGTGTGAAGACAATCAGTGGAGTGCCACCACGGCCACATCCGGCGTGAGCGCTGGCTTGGGCGCTGCTGCACGAGCACGTAGCATGGACATCGAATCCCTCGAAGTGGACGGCAATGATGTACTGGCGGTCTACGGTGCGGCAAAGGACCTAATCAGTGCCGTGCGTCAAGGCCAGGGTCCCAAGCTATTGCACGCCCGCACCTATCGTGTCAAAGGCCATGTCTCGGTTGACAAAGCAGCCTACCGTAATCCGGCCGAAGTTAAAAGTGCATTGACACGCGATCCAATTGCCAAGGCGCGGGCGCTTTATCTGAGCACCGACGGTGCTCAGCACGCCGTGCTCGATCAAATTGAGGCGCAAGCACAGTCTGAAATCGCTGCGGCGCTGGCTTTTGCCGATGCCTGCGAACCACCGCACCCAGATGGTGCTTTCACGTACATTCAAACAGTTGGAGCTGGCCAATGGCATTAATGAGCTACGCCCAAGCTGCCGTCGCAGCGCTTGAAGATTCGATGACGGCAGACAATCGGATTATCCTACTTGGTGAGGACATTGGTCGTGGCGGCATTTTTGCACAATATGCGGGCTTAGCCCAAACGTTTGGATGCGATCGAATCATCGACACACCGATTAGCGAAGCGGCAATCATGGGTGCTGGCGTTGGCATGGCACTCGCTGGCCTGCGCCCTGTGATTGAACTTCGGGTGACCGATTTTGCGTTGTGTGCGATGGATGAGATTGTCAACCAAGCCGCCAAAAACCGGTATATGTTTGGCGGTCAAGGAACCGTTCCAGTGGTGGTACGAATGCCCATGGGCATTTGGGACGCTTCAGCGGCACAGCACAGCCAATCATTGGAAAACTGGTTCGTTCACGTGCCCGGCTTAGTCGTCTTGGCACCATCAACGCCGCAGGATAATTACAGCTTGCTCAAAGCAGCGCTAGCTTGTGAAGACCCGGTAATTTTTCTGGAGCACAAGACGCTGTGGGCCACTACAGGTGAAGTCGATCTCAACCAGCAAACAGACATTGGTCAGGCTGAAATCGTGCGTCACGGCGAGGATCTGACGCTCGTGACTTGGAGCCGCCAGCGACACATCTGCCTGCAGGCAGCCGAGATGCTGAGCCAATTGGGTATTGATGTGGAAGTCATTGACCTTCGCAGCCTCTGGCCATGGGACAAACAAACGGTGCTGAACTCTTGCCGCAAAACCGGTCGCTTGCTCGTAGCCCACGAGGCCGTTCAAGTGGGTGGGTTCGGCGCAGAGATCGTGAGCACAATCGTCGAACAACTGCCCTGCCAAGCCAGACGGCTTGGGGCACCCAGAATCCCGGTGGGCTACGCCAGCGAACTTGAAGCGTTAGCGCGTGTCAGTGCCGAGCAGATCGTTTCTTGCGCCCAGCAAATGCTCACACAACAGCCAAACAAAGCTCTTGCACCATGAAGCCAGACCCACTTGACCAATCGCCACAGCCACCCAACACAGACACGGACAAACCCAAAGTCCCCCTGATTGAAAACGTATTGACGGCTTTGGTCATGGGCGCGCTCGCACTCATCACTTTCATCAACGTTCTGGTGCGCTATTTCACCGATCAATCGTTTGCCTGGACCGAAGAAATCTCAGTCTTTCTGATGATTGTGCTGGCGCTGGTTGGTGGTTCAGTGGCCTTTGCACGAAACCATCACATCCGAATTGAGTTTTTTGTGAACAAATGCAAGCCCGCCACCCAGCGATGGCTCGCACAGTTTGCGGCTTGGATGGGCGCACTGATGTTTTTTGCGCTAGCCATACTGAGCGCCAGACTGGTCTGGGATCAGTACGAATACGACGAAATCACGCCAGCCATCGGCGTGCCGCAATGGTGGTACTCAATCTGGCTACCACTGTTGTCGCTGGTGATTGCATTCAGGCTGATCGGCTTGTGGATGCGTGCGAGCAAATCGTCATGATCGGCTTCGTGCTGTTTGGCATTTTTGTTCTGCTCATGGTTCTTGGGCTGCCCATCGGCGTGGCAATGGGTCTGGGTGCCACGCTAGCGATTGGGCTAGCCAACATGGATAGCTTCTGGTTTGGTCTTTTGGCGGTACCGCAAAACTTTTACGCCAGTCTGGGCAAGTACCCGCTTTTGGCACTACCCATGTTTGTCTTGGTTGGCACCATATTTGAGCGCTCGGGCGTGGCGAGTCGTTTGGTTGACTTGGCGATTGCGATTCTCGGACGCGGACCCGGGGTGCTGCCTGTGGTGGCCATCGCCGTGGCCATGTTGCTAGGCGGTATTTCAGGATCAGGCCCAGCGACCGCAGCAGCCGTGGGTGGCGTCATGATCGCAGCCATGACACGCGCGGGTTACATACCCTCCTTTTCTGCCAGCGTCATTGGCGCATCGGCTGCCATTGACATTTTGATACCACCCTCCATTGCGTTGATCGTGTATTCGATTTTGGTGCCTGGTGCGTCGGTTCCCGCCATGTTCGCAGCAGGGCTTTTTCCAGGACTCGTGTTTGGGTTAGCCCTCATGGTGCCGGCATACTTTCTTGCCCGCAAGTACGGCATGGGTGCTAATGAAGCGTCCATGCCTCGCCCACCATTCTGGAAAAGCCTTAAAGAGGCCTCGTGGGGGCTGGCCGCACCCGTGTTGATTCTTGGTGGCATGCGAGCCGGTCTTTTTACGCCCACTGAGGCCGCCGTGGTGGCTGTTTTTTATGGTCTATTCGTGGGCATGGTCGTCTACCGCACGATCAAGCCTGAAGACCTTTATTCAATTTTTAGAGATGCTGGCGAGCTCTCAGCGATCATTTTGCTGGTGGTGGCGTTGGCTGGGGTGTTTGCATACTCCCTCTCCACGCTTGGCATCATCGACCCAGTCACAGAAGCCATTACCAATTCCGGGCTTGGTGAGTACGGGGTTTTAGCGCTTGTGCTGGTGCTTTTGGTGCTAGTCGGCATGGTGCTTGATGGCGTATCGATTTTCCTGATCTTTGTGCCACTGCTAATGCCCATCGCCTTGTTCTATCAATGGGACCTGGTCTGGTTTGGCGTGATTCTGACAGTTATGGTTGCGATTGGGCAATTCACCCCACCAATCGCGGTTAATCTGATGGTGTCTTGCAAGATCGCAAACGTACAAATGGAGACAACCATCAGATGGGTGATGTGGCTGTTACTAGCTGCGTTAGTCGTGCTGTTGCTGTTGGTAGTATTTCCTGAAATCGTGCTCTGGCTACCCCAGACGCTCGATTATTGATTTTTGCAAACGACATTGACTCGGAGGAGATGTCAAGATGAACTATAAAATGACAATCAAGATGGCCCTAGCCACTGCTGCAATAGCGATGGCGACAGGCGCTGCTGCACAAACCTATAAGCCTGAATACCGAATGTCTTTGGTAGTTGGTACAGCCTTCCCATGGGGGCAGGGCGGACAGATATGGGCTGACCTGGTGCGTGAACGCACCGACGGGCGCATCAACATCAAACTCTACCCTGGCGTATCACTGGTCAACGGTGATCAGACCCGTGAGTTTTCCGCAGTCCGTCAAGGCGTGATCGACCTAGCCATCGGCTCGACGATTAACTGGTCACCACAAATCAAAGAGCTCAACATATTCTCGCTGCCATTTCTAGCCACAACTTGGGCACAAACCGATGCGCTCACCGGTGGCGAAGTCGGCAAACAAATCTTTGACATCATCGACAAGCGTGGTGCCGTACCCTTGGCTTGGGGTGAGAATGGTTTCCGTCAGCTCACCAACTCCAAGCGCATCGTGAGCTCGCCTGCGGACATGAAAGGCATGAAAATCCGGGTGGTTGGCTCGCCGTTGTTCATGGATGCCTTCACGGCGCTAGGAGCCAACCCCACCCAAATGAGCTGGGCCGATGCGCAGCCTGCCCTGGCCAGTGGTGCCGTTGATGGTCAAGAAAACCCGCTGTCGATCTTTGTGGCCGCCAAAATGGATAAGCTGGGTCAAAAGTACATCACTGAGTGGAACTACATGAACGACCCCTTGGTATTCGTGGTCAACAAGGATGTCTGGAACTCATGGACACCGGCTGACCGTGACATTGTTCGAAAAGCTGCGGAAGATGCTGCCAAGCAACAAATCGAACTGGCTCGTAAGCCAATGGAAGCGACCATTCTGGCCATGGGTGTTGGTATTACACAGCTCACCCCAGATCAACTGGCAGCATTCCAGAAAATCACCAAGCCTGTCTATGACAAGTGGGTCAAGCAAATTGGTCCAGACTTGGTCAAGAAAGCTGAAAAAGCGGTTGCAAGCCCCAAGTAAATCAATGGACAGTTAGTCATCTGGCCAACGAGCTAGAATCAATGGGGCGGCAAATTGCCGCCCCATCGCATTATGATCCTTACTCGCAAGCAGTACCCAAGATTTTTATTTGACTATGACCCGGGGTGTGCCACCGTACGCGGCCGTTGCACGACAATTCGCCACTCGAATCCAACTGGAATATCATCTTTGAGTTGCTTCACCAAATAGGCGCTCAGAATGAAGCTCACATGCCTGGACAGAACAACGCCCTGCTCGTCATTGATATCCAAAACGATTTTTGCTCCTCGGGCAGGCTTGCTGGTGCCGGTGGCGACGAAATCATCAATGAGATCAATGATCTCATGGCGCAGTTCGGGCTAGTCATACTGACACAAGATTGGCACCCACCCGATCATCAGAGCTTCGCTAGTCAACATATCGCAGCCAAACCTTTTGATCTGATCCAGATGCCTTATGGCCCTCAAGTGCTGTGGCCTGATCATTGTGTGATGGGAACCCTGGGCGCAGCGTTTCACGATAGCCTTCATACAGGGAAGTCTCATCTGTTCATACGTAAGGGCTTTCGACGAGCAATAGACAGTTACTCAGCATTTTTCGAGAACGACAAGAAAACGACGACCGGACTTGAAGGTTACCTACATAACCGCGGCATCACCGAGCTCACGATTGTGGGGCTGGCCACCGACTATTGTGTGAGATATAGCGCTGAAGATGCCGCCAGACTTGGCCTGAATGTCAGCGTTAAGCTAGACCTCTGTAGAGCCATCGATACGAATGACTCACTGACACTGGCTTTGGATTCTGTCAGGGAACTAGGAGCCAAACTCTGTTAACAGTGCAAAACAAGCGTTTTCGTGGCGCATCCCTCATTCGAACAGGGGACCTACGGATTATGATGCCCAAACCGCACTTTCGGCGGTGTTCGGACGATGCTAGATTTTATTGGTTAATGCTGAATAATGTCGCTACGTGACATTGCGTGGCCAGCCAAAAGGTTCGAGTCAGTACCCACTAGACAGGGTCACTAACCCCAGAACGCTCGCAACTATCCATTTTAGGTAGCCCCGCTGTCCATGGTCCGAGTTGTGATTGTTGTGGTCTATTTGGAGTTGAATTTTCCCCCAAGCTCAGGCGTCGACGCATTGGGCATGATACGTATGAGTATCTTGCGTCAGCAAGTTAAAACAGCTTGCGTAATTGTGCTTGTAGCATCTGGCTACTGGATTGCCCAGCCAGGGTGGCTGAGTACACCAGGTTAAAACGGCTCGAAGCATCCAGGCTCGCCCCAATGCCCACCTCAATCACCGCTGAGTCCCGTGCCATGGCAGCCGATGTCACCGTGAAGTCTGGCCCCGTGGCAAACGACAGCGTCGTGGCCGGCGACAAGTTCCCCCACGCACGTTGCCAGCCAGCCGATAGACTGGCTTGCCAGTTGGTTTGGTTACTTTGCCACTGGTGACTCAGCCTGGCTCCCAGCGTCCCAAACCCCGTGCTCGCATTCGTGGCCTGCCCACTCAGACCCGCCTCAGCACCTGTCTCCCCAAAGTTCGACGTGCTTAACCAGATCTGGCTGACTTGGGCGAATGGTGAGAGTGTGGTGTGATGGTCTGGTTGTTTGCTTAGCGTCACGGGGCTACTTAAGTCTGCAAATAGCTGGGTCGACCTGGAGGCCACCGTCCCATCGGCATTGCCCTGATCGTCAAGCGGCAAAGTGCGATACACGTCAGCCGTGTACCACGACTGCACCACACCACCATTTAGACGAACCAGCTCCCGGTCATACGTGCCATACAGCATCACGTGATACCCGCTGGTGCCCGCGCTACTGGCAGCCACTGACGTGTTGGTCACGTTCGCTGAGAAACCACCCCCTAAGCGCAAGTTAGGCGAAAGCTTGTGATCCACCCCCAGAATCATCCCACCACTGTTCGAGGTGGCCTTCTGAGCATTGGCATCCGCTCTGAACTTGTCCCAGTTACCATAGGCTTGCGCCCAGACGGTGGTGTCTGTGTTGCTCTGGCCTTCACCCGTTTGACCCACCTGCTGCAAACGGGTGGTTAGACTGTTGTCCAGCCAACTATCCTGCAGTCGCCAGTTCACCACTTGTGACAACAGTCGGCTGTTGTAGATCAAAGCCGCCTGATTCGCACTGTAAATCTCACCTGACCAGTCCTGGTACCACCCGGGCAATTGACTCGGGTCATCATTGAGAATCACATCGTTATAAGGCTCTGCCCCCGAGGTCTGGCCATCAATCGCATTGGCCGCTGCCCGCTGGTTATTGGTCTGCGCAAAGGCAGCCATCGGCGTCTGGTTACGTTCAACCACCACCCCGAGTTCACCACCAGCACTGATAAAGTCCAGATCAATAAACGTGTAGTTGGTGTGCAGGTTCTCAAACGTACCAGTCAGTGTCCCTGCCTGAAGCATTGGGTAGAGTCTGTCCAGATACACCCCATCTTCTGCCGAGAGCTCAAAGACGGCCCCCGCATCAATCGTGGCCGTGCCGCTAACCACCACCAGGTCACCGTTCTGGTCAGCATCGATCTCATAAAGATAGGTCGAGCCAGAGGCGAGAGATAAATCACCGTTAACCGTTAATGTGCCAACCGAATTACCAGGTGACACGACACCGGCCATTAAGGTGTTGCCCACAGTACCCGTGCCTTGCAAGGTGCCGCCTGAGGTCACCGTTAGATCAGAGCTCGCAATCGAGCCATTGACCCGCAGCACACCGCCAGTCACCGTGGTGTCACCCGTGTACGTGTTAGCACCCGTTAACACCAGCATCCCCGCACCCGCTTTGCTGAACCCACCTACCCCGGTAATATCATTGCTCCACACCGAGTCGTAACCCTGCGTGTCCACTGCAAAGATCGGCGCAAAGATTGACTCATTGCCAGGAATCAACGAAGGATGACCAAGCTCGATCGGACCCCTGACAGCCCGGCCAATATTGATCAACCCATGACCAAAATCTCGAATGGACTCAGGATTCTGGTTATTAATTTCTGTAGCCGTTGTTAAAAGCACTTCAATGATTTGCCTTGCTGTCATATAGGGAAAGGCCTGTCGCAAAACAGCCGCCGCGCCAGCGACAAACGGTGCTGCCATAGATGTGCCGCTCCAAGTCGCCCCCCCAGCATATTTATCCATCGGGATTGTCGAATAAATTGCTACACCAGGTGCAGTGATACACCAATCGGCAGTTAGACCGCACTGATTACTGAAATTAGCGAGTGTGACCACACCGGTATTTTGATCGATATCAGCAGCGGTCACCGCAATCAGCGTGCCGGCAACGTCAGAGAAATCCGCATTATTTAATTCACTGAACGGTATTTGATTACCAATCCAGGTCGCAGGAATGAGCGGATCAAAATTACTACCTTCTGCATCCGAGTACACGCGATAAATTGCATCAGCCGGATTATCCGTATAACCAAGTGCTGATTTGGCTGGTGTGATGAGTGGGAAAAGAGCGAAACCAGAAGGCGCTTTGGACGCGCGGGGCTGATCATTGCGCTCGTTTCCCGCCGCAAAGACCATGACCACATCGGCATTAGAGAGTTCCTTAATGGCCTGATAACTTTCGAAAATGCCATTCTGACCATAGGACTGAAAACCGACTTCAATGTAATTAGGATTGGGAAGTCCATTCTCTAATAATAATTCAATACTGTCGGGCCCAACACTAGCGTTTATTACAGAAACACGATTATCAACTATCTCTTTAATCTCGTCCGACGAGACGGGGTATCCTGGAGTTGGGACGACCACTATGTTTAAGAGTGATGCGTCATAAGCCACGCCCACCATTCCTATCTCATCGCGTGCAGCCGCAGCAACTCCCATAACATGGGTGGCATGTGTTGGGGGATTGGGATAACCGGGAGCAGGAAAGGGCTGCTGCAATATTGGCGAAAATATACGACCGGCAAACTCCGAATGACTCAATTGAGCCGTATCGTCCATGATTCCGAGTCGTACACCCTTGCCGGTAAATCCTAGTGCCCAAGCATCTGCGGCATATGTGTATTGAAGGCCCCAGTTTGCGAAGTATTCTGAGGTGTAGAAAATAGAAGATGTCGGTTGGCTACTTGCAATACTTGCTGACGCAAACAAAGCAAGGCTGGCACAAGCTTTTTTGCAAGGAACCATCAAAGCCCCTAACGAAACAGTACAGCAGATTTTATAGCGAAGAACTTTGTTTACAAAACTGCAAATTTTTATTACGTCGTTCTGTCGCCCGCAAAGCTCTGGGCTTACAAATAAATCTACTGGTGGCGCATCCCTGATTCGAACAGGGGACCTGCGGATTATGATTCCGTCGCTCTAACCGGCTGAGCTAATGCGCCGCTGAGATGTCGAACACAAGATTTGAACGACAATCAGGAACGTGAATATAGCATTTTTTACGCCCACTTTCAGGACTAAGACCGCATCATGAATCACTCGAGTAAACCCAGCACCCGCATTTGGGACCTACCGACCAGGCTCTTTCACTGGCTCTTTGCCGCTAGCGTGATCGGTGCCATTGTGACGGTCAAAGTCGGTGGTAGCTGGATGGACTGGCATTTGCCTTTTGGTATCTCTGCGCTGGTACTGCTGTCGTTTCGCCTCATTTGGGGCTTCACAGGCTCTCGCTATGCTCGGTTTGAACACTTCGTGCGATCACCCTCGCAAACGTTAGCCTATCTGCGCAAGAAGCACACGGCACAGACGCCAGGGCACAATCCGCTGGGTGCGTGGTCTGTCATGGCGTTGCTGCTCGTCGTTGGAATCCAGGCATTCACGGGTCTGTTTACAACCGACGACATCTTGGTCCAAGGCCCATTAAATCAATTCGTCAGCGGCGAAGTGGCCAGTGTCATGAGTTCCGTACACCGCTTTAACGAAAAGCCGCTCTTTATTCTGATTGCGCTGCACCTGCTCGCCATATTGATTTACGCCATACGAGGTGAGCATTTGGTGCCACCCATGATCACAGGCGATAAGCCGACAGATAGCCTGCCAGCCAATACGCCCGCCGCACGTGACGATGTTGGCCTCAGAGCTTGGGCCCTGATACTGATTGTCATTCTTGGCAGCATTGGTTGGTGGCTAATTGAGCTCGGTGCGACCGCCGGGATGAGTTTTTAAGGCGAGCGCTAAGACCCTTTCTTAGGCTACCCCCGTGCCTGATCAGGCTAAACGGCCATGCGTTGAAAACACCGCCTTTGAACGTGAATCGACGGGGGCGACGATTAATCCCGGAAGTTATCGTGACAGGCTTTGCATGAGGCACCCGTACTTGCAAATGCCTTCTTCAACTGATCCAGGTTTCCAGCCTTGGCAGCCGCCGTCAGAGGCCCTAGCGAGTCCAGGTACTTTTGCTGGGCGGCCTTAAAGCCCTCCTCGTCCATCCAGATATCCGGACGTGCGCCACCACCCTCTGTTCCAGGACCAAACGCTTTCCACGGCAATTTCGAGACTTGATCAAGGATCTCCACGTTTGCCAGCACTGCAGCCTGGTCAAAAGCGACTTGACCCTTCACCACCGGCTGCAATGCACCGAAATGAGCCTTGATGATTTGAAAGGCGCCCTGCCGGTACTTAACAGCATCCTCTGCCTTGCCAAACGCTTGGGCTTGCACATTCACGGCAATGAACGGTGCCGCTAACGCCAGCGTGATTGATGCGAACAAAGATGTCTTCATTTTGTTACCTCCAAATAACCGACCTGAATGACCCAATATACCTGCTCAGGGTTGCTTTGCAAGTGATATGGATAAACCAAGATAGCTGCTCGGTGTCATTTCCAGCAACCTGTCCTTGTCGTCGTGAGGCAAATCAAGTCCGGCGATGAATTCGCGCAATGCATCGCGGGTAATACCCCTTCCACGCGTCAGCGCCTTAAGCTGCTCGTAGGGCTCGGGCAAGCCGTGACGCCGCATGACCGTTTGGACGGGCTCAGCAAGCACCTCCCAGCAATCGTTAAGATCAGCGTTAATTGCCGCGGCATTGACTTGAAGTTTGCCCAAGCCTTTGGCACATGCCTCATAGGCCACCAGGCAATAGCCAAGTGCAACGCCAATGTTTCTAAGCACAGTCGAATCAGTCAGATCGCGCTGCCAGCGTGACACTGGCAGCTTCTCTGACAAGTGCCGCAAAACCGCATTGGCCAAGCCAAGATTGCCCTCAGCGTTCTCAAAATCGATTGGATTGACTTTGTGTGGCATGGTTGAAGATCCAACTTCACCTTCGCGCAGCCTCTGTTTGAAGTAGCCCAGAGATATGTAACCCCAAATGTCTCGATTCAAATCCACCAAGATGGTGTTTACACGCGCAATCGAGTCAAACAACTCTGCCATCCAATCATGCGGCTCTATCTGGATGGTGTGCGTGTTTTGTGTCAAACCTAGACCGTTTAACACCCGCTCGCTAAACGCAGGCCAATCCAGATCCGGATAAGCGCTCAGGTGTGCGCTGTAGTTGCCAGTGGCCCCATTGAGTTTGGCTAGCGGCTTGACGGCCTCGATGGCTTGAATCCCTCGGGCCAAGCGATGCGTGACATTTGCGAACTCTTTGCCTAGCGTGGTGGGCGTGGCAGGCTGCCCGTGCGTGCGAGACAGCATCGGTTGGGCGGCGTGCTCAATGGCCAGTTGGCGCAGTTTCAAGAGCAAGCCCTGCAGTGCAGGCAACACCACCTGCTCGCGAGAACGACCGAGCATCAGCGCGTGTGAGGTGTTATTGATGTCTTCAGATGTACAGGCGAAGTGAATGAATTCGCCCGCCTGCGCAAGCTCTGGGTGATCCTGAACCTTTTCTTTCAGCCAGTACTCGACCGCTTTGACGTCATGGTTGGTGATGCGCTCAATCGCTTTGATTCGCTCGGCGTCAGCTTGGCTGAAATCAGCAACCAAACGCTGCAGATGGGACTTGGCATCGGCTGAGAACGCGGCCAACTCCGGCAAGCCAGCCTCGCTTAAACCGATGAGCCAGGCAATCTCAACTTCAACGCGATGGGCCATGAAACCGGCCTCGGACAGCAAAGGTCTCAGTGCCTCGCAGCGGCTCGCATAACGGCCATCCAAGGGAGACAGCGCGGTAAGCGGACTTAAATCAGCAGATAGAGTCATGTTGTGAAATTTGCAAAAAAACGACAGTTTCGGATCAAGGGAGTTTAGCATCCGGGCTATTTTTCTCAGCAGTCGCGCGGTGAGGATAAACTCAGTAATCAATAGCAGTGAATATAAGCTCTCTAGCCACAACGGTTCGCCTGATTAGGCGTACCAGCATTTTGTTGGGGTGAGCATGCAGAACCAAACGTTTTAGTTGCTGAAAAATATGAAACTGATAGGCTCACTGACTAGCCCTTACGTGCGCAAAGTACGGGCTGTGATGGCAGAGAAAAAACTCGAATGTCAGTTCGAGATCGAAGATGTGTGGCGCTCGGATACCAATATCCAGACCTACAATCCACTTGGTAAAGTGCCTTGCCTAATCATGGAAGACGGTAGCGCTTTGTACGACTCCCGCGTCATCGTGGAGTACTTAGACACGCTTTCACCTTACAACCGATTAATCCCTCAGGCTGGACGCGAGCGCGCCACCGTGCGTTGCTGGGAAGCGCTAGCCGACGGTGTGCTCGACGCAGCTGTCACGATATTCAAGGAGCGTCAGCGCGCAGCAGAGCAAATCAGCCAGCCTTGGATTGATCGCCAGCTCGGCAAAATCCACGCCTCGCTGAAAGCCATGGGTGAAGGATTGGGCGACCACGCCTACTGCCGGGGCACCGCTTTGTCTTTGGCCGATATCGCCGTTGGATGCGCCTTGGCTTATTTGAATTTCCGTTTCGGTGAAATTCAATGGCGCTCGACCTACCCCAACTTAGCAGCGCTGCATGAAAAAATGGCCGCTAGACCGTCATTTATCGAGACCCAGCCACCCCAACCTTGATCAATTGATAATGCCGCCACCGAGGCAGACATCGCCGTCGTACAGCACAGCAGACTGCCCGGGGGTGACCGCCCACTGGGCCTGCTCGAAGGTCAAGGACAGGTCAGCACCGCTCGCAGTCGTCAAGCAAGCTTGCGCGTCTGCCTGCCGGTAACGGCTCTTGACCCCATAACTGAGTCCGATTTCAGGCGCTCTGCCTGCAATCCAGCTAGCCTGTTGCGCCCTCAACTGAGTTGACAACAACCAGGGGTGATCGTGTTCGGGTACCACATAAAGCGTGTTGCCGCGCATGTCTTTTCTGGCGACATACCAGGTCGGGCCGCTGCCATCGGCTTGTTGGTAATGCTTCACACCGCCAATGCCCAAACCCTTGCGTTGTCCCAGCGTATAGAAAGCCAAGCCATGATGTTGCCCGACCTCGATACCTTCAGCCGTTAGCATTGGCCCGGGATTCGTTGGCAAATATTGGTTCAAAAACGCCCGAAACGGTCGCTCACCGATAAAGCAAATGCCCGTGGAGTCCTTTTTTGTCGCATTGGGCAGACCTAGCTCAAGCGCGATTTCACGAACGCGGGTCTTTGGCAGCTCACCCACGGGGAAACACGCCTTGGCTAGTTGCGCTTGGCTTAAGCGATGCAGAAAGTAACTTTGATCCTTGTTCGGGTCGAGCCCCTTGAGTAATTCAAACTCGCCTGCTTGACGTACGGATGGCCGCACACGAGCGTAATGCCCGGTTGCAATCAGATCAGCACCGAGGCTCATGGCATGGTCTAAAAACGCCCGAAACTTGATTTCGGCATTGCACAACACATCCGGATTGGGTGTTCGGCCCGCTTGGTATTCCCGCAAAAACTCCGCAAATACGCGGTCTTTGTACTCATCGGAAAAATTCACTGCCTCAATATCGATGCCGATCAGATCGGCCACGCTAGCCGCATCAAGCCAATCCTGACGCGTCGAGCAGTACTCATCGTCGTCATCGCCCTCCCAGTTTTTCATGAAAAGACCAACCACCTCGTGGCCCTGCTCTTTAAGCAGCCACGCGGCCACTGAGGAGTCAACCCCGCCGGACATGCCCACCACAATGCGCTTTGGCTGCATTTTCTTTGATCGATTCATGGCGTAATTGTACGGGCATGATGTATAACACTCCTTTTGCCAGAACAACGACAACAATAGGAGAAACTCGATGCGCATCGGGATCCCCAAGGAGACCCGCGACGGCGAGACTCGGGTAGCTGCTACGCCGGAAACCGCCAAAAAGCTGATCGCGGCCGGACACCAGGTCCTTGTCGAACGAGACGCCGGCACCAGCGCCCGCTATCCGGACCAGAGCTATGCCGATGCTGGCGCTGAGCTCACTGATGCCAGCACGGCGCTCGCGGCTGAGATCGTGCTGAAGGTCCGCGCGCCAGCCACCCATGAGTTGGGTCAGATGAAGTCTGGCGGCGTATTGGCTGGCATGCTGGATCCATTTGACAGCGAGGGGCTAGCCGCCATGGCAGCCGCCGGCCTCACTGCATTTGCACTGGAAGCAGCACCTCGCACCACGCGCGCGCAAAGCTTGGATGTGCTGTCTTCGCAAGCCAACCTTGCTGGCTACAAAGCCGTGATGCTCGCAGCCAATTCATACGGTCGCCTATTTCCGATGATGATGACGGCAGCCGGCACGCTCAAAGCTGCCCGTGTTGTGGTGCTCGGTGCTGGCGTTGCTGGCCTGCAAGCAATTGCCACAGCCAAACGCTTGGGTGCCGTTGTCGAAGCCTCAGACGTGCGACCTGCAGCCAAAGAGCAGGTCGAGTCACTGGGCGCGAAGTTTATTGACGTCCCCTTTGAAACAGATGAGGAACGAGAGATTGCTCAAGGCGTTGGCGGCTACGCCAGGCCCATGCCAGCTGCCTGGATGGCGCGCCAAGCCGAACTCGTGGCACAACGCTGCAAGCAAGCCGATATCGTCATCACGACCGCCCTGATTCCGGGTCGCCCGGCGCCAACGCTGGTGAGCGCAGAAACGGTGCATGGCATGAAGCCAGGCAGTGTCATTGTTGACCTCGCCGTTGAAAGGGGCGGCAACTGCCCGTTGTCAGTGGCTGGTCAGATCGTTGAAGAAAACGGTGTGGTCCTCATTGGTCTAACTAACCTGCCAGGCATGGTTGCCACCGACGCCTCAGCGCTATACGCACGAAATTTGCTGGACTTCTTAAAGCTGATTCTCGATGCAGATGGCAAGCTTGCTATTAACCGCGAAGACGATATTGTTCAGGCTTGCCTAGTATGCGAAGCCGGCCAAGTTCTCAGGAAAAATTGATATGGAAGCCATCAGCCCCACCCTTATAAACCTGATCATCTTCGTGTTGGCCATCTATGTTGGCTATCACGTGGTGTGGAACGTGACACCCGCGCTTCACACGCCACTGATGGCGGTGACCAACGCGATTTCCGCCATTGTGATTGTCGGTGCCATGCTGGCTGCCGCGCTCACCGAAGGTTCATTGGCGCGCTTCATGGGCGTGTTTGCCGTTGCCTTGGCGGCGGTCAATGTCTTCGGTGGCTTTTTAGTCACTCGGCGAATGCTCGAGATGTTCAAGAAGAAAAATAAAACACCCAAGCAGGGAGACGCCGCATGATCTCAATGGACCTTGTCACCCTGCTCTACTTGATCGCCTCGGTGTGTTTTATCCAGGCATTAAAGGGACTTTCGCACCCCACCACCTCGCGTATTGGTAATGCCTTTGGCATGGTCGGCATGGCGCTGGCCATTTTTACGACTGGCGCACTCATCATCAGCTTGGCTGGCACTGACGGTGCTGCCATGGGGCTGGGCTGGGTTGTGCTGGGCTTAGTCATTGGTGGCACGATTGGCACCATCATGGCCAAACGCGTTGAAATGACAAAAATGCCTGAGCTCGTTGCGTTCATGCACAGCATGATCGGCTTGTCTGCGGTTGCCATTGCGGTGGCCATCGTGGCTGAGCCTCAGGCCTTTGGCATCGTTGATGCAACTGGGGCGTTGCCATTGGGCAATCGCCTTGAGCTCTTTATTGGCACCTTTGTAGGGGCGATCACCTTTTCTGGTTCTGTGATTGCTTTTGGCAAACTATCGGGTAAGTACAAGTTCCGACTGTTTCAGGGCGCACCCGTTGTCTTTAGCGGACAGCATATGCTGAACCTGGCGTTAGCCGTCGTCATGATTGCCTGCGGTATCTGGTTCATGGTGACCGAGTCTTGGACGCCATTCATCATCATGACCATCATCGCCTTTATCCTCGGGGTTCTTATCATTATCCCGATCGGTGGCGCTGACATGCCGGTCGTGGTCTCGATGCTAAACAGCTACTCAGGCTGGGCCGCAGCTGGCATTGGATTCTCGCTAAACAACTCCATGCTGATCATTGCGGGTTCTCTGGTGGGATCATCTGGCGCAATTCTGTCTTACATCATGTGTAAAGCCATGAACCGCTCATTCTTTAACGTGATTCTGGGCGGGTTTGGCGGTGCTGCCGACGATGGCGGCTCTGTCGCGGCACAAGGCAGTCGGAGCGTGCGCAGCGGTAGCGCTGAAGACGCTGCATTCCTGATGAGCAATGCAGAGTCCGTGGTCATTGTTCCGGGTTATGGTCTGGCCGTGGCGCGCGCTCAACATGCCCTGAAAGAGTTGGCTGAAAAACTGACCGAACATGGAGTGACCGTCAAATACGCGATTCACCCGGTTGCTGGTCGCATGCCTGGCCACATGAACGTGCTGTTGGCCGAGGCCGAGGTGCCGTACGACCAAGTGTTTGAGATGGAAGACATCAACGGCGAATTCGGCCAAACCGACGTGGTTCTGATTCTTGGCGCCAACGACGTGGTCAACCCGGCAGCCAAGAACGACCCGAAGTCACCGATTGCTGGCATGCCGATTCTGGAAGCCTACAAAGCCAAGACCGTGATCGTGAACAAACGCTCCATGGCCTCTGGCTATGCGGGCTTGGACAACGAGTTGTTTTACATGGACAAGACGATGATGGTGTTTGGCGACGCCAAGAAAGTCATCGAAGAAATGGCCAAGGCGATCTAAACAAACGCCTTCAGCTCAACCATGACTGCGCTAGAACATCGGTTCTAGCGCAGTGCTGCATCCACCACTTCCACCCAGTGCTTAACCGGGGTATCGGTACCGGACTGCAAGTGCCCGATGCAACCGATGTTCGAGGACACAATGACCTCGGGCTTAGCCTGACTGATATTCTCTAGCTTTCGGTCACGCAGTTTGGTGGAAATCTCGGGCTGCAATACAGAGTAAGTGCCAGCTGAACCGCAACACAGGTGGGTTTCAGCAAATGGCTGCAAATCCAGACCGATCTCACGCAGCAGCGTCTCACTCTCGGGACGCAGCCCTTGCCAGTGCTGCAAAGTGCACGGCGGATGAAACACAGGCTTAGCAGGCAAACGTGATGTATCAAGCACCTCTTTGAGTCGGCTTGCCTCAGGGGCCAGATATTCTGCGATGTCTTTGACGCGCTCGCTGACCAATTTGGCCTTCGCTGCATAAACAGGGTCAAGATGCAAGTGGTGCTCATACTCTCTGACCATGGCACCGCAACCGGATGCATTCATGACGATCGCTTCAACCTCACCGCTCTGAAGCAAAGGCCACCAAGCATCGATATTGACGCGCATTTGCGCCCTACCTGCTTCCTGCGCGTCCAGATGGAAATTCAATGCCCCGCAGCAACCTGACTCCTGCACAATACGAGCACCGATGCCGAGCTTATCGAGAATCCGAATCGTTGCTGCATCAATGTTTGGCATCATGCCGGGCTGCACGCAGCCCTTAAGCAAGATAACCTGCCGAGATTGACCACGGTTCTGAGGTACAACACCGGCCGATTGTTTAGCAACGACCTTACGCTTGATTGTTTCTGGCAACCACTTTCGCATTGACTGACCAAACTTGTAGGCTTGTGCAAACCACGGCGCATTCAAGGTGTACCGCAAGCCTTGGCGCTTAATTTTTTCCACGGCGGTGCGCGGCACACGTTCATCGACCATTTGACGACCAATGTCGATGAGCTTGCCATACTCCACACCGGATGGACAGGTGGTTTCGCAATTGCGGCAGGTCAGGCAGCGGTCAAGGTGAACTTGGGTAGCCTCGGTCACTTCAGCGCCCTCGAGCATCTCTTTAATCAGATAGATCCTGCCTCGTGGACTGTCGAGCTCATCGCCGAGCACCTGGTAGGTCGGGCACGTTGCGGTACAGAACCCACAATGCACACATCGGCGCAGGATGTCCTCGGCCTGTTGACCCAAGGGCGTGTCTTTAATGTCGGGCAACAACTTCGTCTGCATGCGTGCCTTTCCTTCAAATGCCGGCGACCAATCGGCCCGGGTTAAAGATGGACTTGGGGTCAAATTCTTTCTTTAGTCGTTGAACGATGGCACGCGCAGCCGGCGCCATGGGCTGAAACACCCCATCAATGGGCACCAGGCTAGCCTCACTCCCTCTAAAGAGCATGGCGTGTCCACCGGCGTTAGAAGCGGCGGTGCGCATTTGCTGAACATCGACCTGAACATCCGCAGCCGCACCCTCATCCGAACCAGCCACCCAGCGAACCTCACCACCTAGGTCAAAAGCCGTCGGTCCAAGCTCGAGCGCGGGCGTTTGCGCGCGAACGGCTAAGCGCCAAATTGGGCCCCTAGCAAAAAACTCAGCGCTCTGGTCACGAAAGCCATCCCACCATGCACCTGCATTCTCGGGTGACAGGACCTGACCACCGAAGAAGCGCTTGGCTTGCTCGACAGCAGACTCAGCGCCGCACAACCGAATGGCGAGTTGGCCGACTGTGCTGCCTGCCGCGGGCAGCCAGGCTGCAGCTTTGATGGGCATGGCCTTGGCACGCAGGCCAGCACAACGTTCAAGTGCCTGCTGCTCGTTTAACTCAAGCACGACAGTGACATCGTGCATGGGCACGGGCAAGACCTTCACCGACACTTGCACAATCACACCGAACATCCCGAGTGAACCTGTTAGTAAACGCGAGACATCGTAGCCAGCCACGTTTTTCATGACCTCGCCACCAAACTTGAGAATCCGCCCTTGCGCGTCGAGCAAATGAGCACCGAGCACATAATGGCGCAGTGGTCCATACCCAAAACTCAGTGGCCCGGACAAGCCGCTAGCAACCACGCCACCAATCGTGCTGGTCTGCCCAAACCGTGGTGGATCAAACGCCAACATTTGCCCCTTCTCGGCAAGCACAGCCTCAATGTCAGCTAATGGCGTGCCAGCCATGGCGGTGACCACAAGCTCACTAGGCTCATACGTCACGATGCCTGAAATCCCTGCCATGTCGAGTCTAGTGACATTCGCATTGGCCGGCATCGGATTGCCATAGAACTGTTTGGTGCCACCGCCGACGATCTCAATGGCCTGTAAGTTCGCCCGAGCCGTCATAACCTGCTCGCACAACTGCGACAGCGCGTAATCCATTTAAAACCTCGGAACCATTTAAAACCTTGGAATTTCAGCGAATGGCAACTTGCCACCGTGAACGTGCATCTTGCCGTACTCAGCGCAGCGTGCCAGTGTCGGAATGACCTTCTCGGGGTTCAATAAGCCATCCGGATCAAAGGCGCGTTTGACACTGAAGAAAGTATCAAGCTCATCGCGTCCGAATTGCACACACATCTGATTGATTTTTTCCAGGCCAACGCCGTGTTCACCCGTGATGGTGCCGCCGACTTCCACGCAAAGCTCCAAAATGGCAGCGCCAAACTGCTCGGCCCGATCAACTTCACCCGCATCATTGGAGTCAAACATGATCAGTGGATGCAGATTGCCATCACCGGCATGAAACACGTTGGCGCATCGCAAGCCATACGTCACTTCCATGTCTTCGATGGCTTGCAACACATCAGCCAAACGCCGACGTGGAATGGTGCCATCCATGCAATAGTAGTCAGGCGATACTCGGCCAGCCGCTGGAAATGCATTTTTGCGTCCAGCCCAAAACAACATCCTTTCACGCTCGGTCTGAGAAACCTGTATTCGGGTCGCACCAACACCCTCAAAAACAGCCGTCATCCGCTCAATCTCCTCGGCGACTTCGACCTCGGTGCCATCGGACTCGCACAACAAAATTGCTTTGGCGTTGATGTCATAACCCGCTTTGACAAATGGCTCAACCATCTGCGTGGCGCGTTGATCCATCATTTCCAGGCCCGCAGGAATGATGCCTGCACCAATAACTGCGGCCACGGCATCACCGGCTGCTTCTACACTATCAAAACTCGCCATGATGACTTTGGCCAAAGCCGGTTTGGGTAGCAGACGCAGTGTCACTTCAGTGACCACGCCCAGCATGCCCTCGGAGCCAATAAATGTTGACAAGAGGTCTGGGCCAGGCGCATCGGGCGCTTCGCTGCCAAGCTCGATGACCGCGCCATCGAGGGTGACCATACGCACGGCCAATACGTTGTGCACGGTCAAGCCATATTTCAAACAATGCACGCCGCCCGAGTTTTCAGCGATATTGCCACCGATGGTGCAAGCAATCTGGCTAGAGGGATCAGGCGCATAGTAGAGCCCAAGATGCGCCACTGCCTCAGAAACCGCCTGGTTACGCACACCAGGCTCAACCACGGCCGTGCAAGCAATCGCATCGACCTGTTTGATGCGGTTAAATTTGGACATGCCCAACAAAATACCCTGCGCGTGCGGCATGGCCCCACCCGACAAGCCAGTGCCTGCACCGCGGGTCACCACGGGCACATTGAGCCGGCGAGCGGCGCGCAACACCCCTTGGACTTGCGCCTCGGTTTCAGGCAACACCACCACCATCGGAAGTTGACGATACAGAGACAAACCGTCACATTCATACGGACGTTTTTGTTCGTCACGCGCCAGAATGCAGTGCTCGGGCACCACAACCCTGAGCGCATGCAGTATTTCGTCTAACGGCGGCACCACGGTCTCACTGACCGGCACTTCGAGTTCAGTTGTCATCGGTTTTTCACATCGTATTGTTTGCCGTAACAATACCCTGTTGCAACGCAATTGGCAGAGAGGATTAACCCGAAATACGGGTATATCAGAGGGGCGGCAAAACCTTTCCAGGGTTAAGGATATTGCCTGGGTCATATGCCCGCTTAAGCGCCCACATCAGCTCTAGTGCGGCCTGACCATGTTCTTCATGCATGAAACCAAGCTTGTGCAAGCCAATCCCATGCTCACCCGTGCAGGTACCATCCACAGACAATGCCATCTCCACCAAGGCATGATTGAGCTTTTCTGATTCCTGCCACTCTTGCGTGTCATCGGGATCAAGCAGCATCAGCACATGGAAGTTCCCATCACCAACGTGCCCGACAATGGTGAAGGGGAATGAGGCCTTGGCTAAAAGCCCGGTGGCCTGATCAATGCATTGCGCCAATTTTGAAATGGGTACGCAAACATCGGTCGTACTTGCCCGACACCCAGGGCGCAGTTGCAAGCCCGCAAAGTAGGCGTTGTGACGCGCTGTCCAAAGGCGGCTGCGCTCTTCAGGCAAGTTTGCCCACTCAAAGTCCATGCCATGGTGCTCACGCGCAATTTCCTGAACGAGCTCGGCTTGCTCTTGCACGCCGGCCGGGCTGCCATGAAATTCAAACAAGAGCAAAGGCGTTTCGCGCAAGTTCAAATGACTGTAGGCGTTACTGGCCTTGACTGCATTGCTATCCATCAGCTCCACGCGCGCCACGGGCACACCCATCTGAATGGTCTGAATCACCGCTGCCACCGCGTTTTGCATCGACGGAAAATGACAAATCGCCGCGCTCACTGCCTCTGGCTGAGGATATAGCTTAACCGTGACTTCGGTGATCACGCCTAACGTGCCCTCACTGCCCACAAAAATGCGGGTCAAGTCGTAGCCCGCTGAAGACTTGCGTGCACGCCGTGCCGTTCTGACTACCTTGCCTTGAGCCGTGACGACCTCAAGGCCAAGCACGTTTTCGCGCATGGTGCCGTAGCGCACGGCGTTGGTGCCCGAGGCCCGCGTTGAAGCCATGCCGCCAATCGATGCGTCAGCCCCAGGGTCGATCGGAAAAAATAGGCCCGTGTCCCTCAAATGCTCATTCAACTGTTTGCGCGTAATCCCGGGTTCCACCGTCACGGTCAGGTCCTCGGTGTTAAGCGAAACAATCTTATTCATCCCACTGACGTCTAGAGAAACACCACCCTCAATCGCAAGCAAATGCCCTTCCAGTGATGAGCCAGAGCCATAGGGAATTAGGGGGATGCCATGCGCTGCACAAGCCTGGACCACAAACACCACGTCATCACGCGACTGCGCAAACACCACCGCATCGGGCAACATGTTAGGAAACGGCGACTCATCACGGCCATGGTGTTCACGCACGGGCAACGCCAGCGAAAAGCGCTTGCCAAACCGTTGCTCAAATGCCAACACCATGTCCGCCGGCAAAGGCTTGCGAAGACGCTGCTGAATCGGCATATGTCCCATGGCGATTTTCCTTTTCTGGCTCTTAGAGCAGTGACATCAATTACCGGATGTCGCCAAAATACGACGACGTGACTGCACAGCCTGCGCAAGCTCGTCCAAGACCGCGACCGACGAATCCCAATCAATGCAACCATCGGTGATGCTTTGCCCGTAAGTCAGCGGCTGTCCAGGCACCAAATCCTGACGGCCCGCCACCAAATGGCTCTCAATCATCACACCAACAATCCGAGTATCACCTGCGGCAACCTGTTGTGCAATGTCATGGCACACGGCTGGCTGGTTTTCTGGCTTTTTGTTGCTGTTGGCATGGCTAGAGTCAATCATCACCCGCTGCGCTTGGCCAGACTTGGCAAGCTCATCGCAGACCGCCTGCACGCTTTGCGCATCAAAATTCGGCGCCTTACCCCCACGCAGAATCACATGGCAGTCCTCATTGCCTTCGGTAGAGACAATCGCTGAGTGCCCACCTTTCGTCACTGATAGAAAATGATGGGGCTGCGAGGCAGCTTTCATCGCATCGACGGCGATGCGGATGTTGCCGTCAGTACCATTCTTAAAGCCCACCGGGCACGACAAACCTGAGGCCAGCTCCCGATGAACTTGGCTCTCCGTCGTGCGCGCACCAATCGCACCCCATGAGACCAAATCAGCGATGTACTGGGGGGTAATCATGTCCAGAAACTCGCAACCAGCGGGCAAGCCCAACGAGTTGACATCTAGCAGCACTTGACGTGCCATTCTCAGGCCTTTGTTGATCTGAAAGCTGCCATCGAGATCTGGGTCATTGATTAACCCCTTCCAACCGACTGTGGTGCGTGGCTTCTCAAAGTAAACACGCATCACGATCTCAAGGTCGTCCTTTAAGCGATCACGCACAGGCTTTAGCCGATTGGCGTATTCCATGGCGGCCTTGGTGTCGTGAATTGAACAAGGACCGATCACCACCACCATCCGATCATCCATGCCGTGCAGGATTCGATGCACAGCCTGGCGGGCATCGTGCACCACGGCACCAACCGTCTCTGTACAGGGATACTCGCGCATGGCGTGTGATGGCGGCGCTAATTCCTTGATTTCTCGGATTCTGATGTCATCGGTATTGTGTGGCACGACTAACTCCTAGGATTGCGGTAAACAGTTTTAAGCGTCTATAAACAAAAACCGCCAGCTTGGCTGGCGGTTTCAGATTCGGTTCAGTTTTAAGGCACTAGGCAACCGACCTTCCGCCAGCAAGGGGAGGAAAGCTAAAGTAAAACCAGAAAAAGGTTGCGTTCTTAACCATGGACACGAATCTAACACAAATATCAATGTATTGAGGTGGCAAAGCAAAGCTGTCTAAAAAATGTTGCTCAGCGACAACAAGAAAAACCCCTTCCGACTAAGCCGTGCCACCAACGGTCAACCCATCAATGCGGATGGTTGGCATGCCGACACCGACGGGCACACTTTGCCCTTCCTTGCCACAGGTGCCCACTCCGCTATCGAGCTGCATGTCATGACCAATCATCGAAACACGGGTCAATGCATCTGGACCATTGCCAATCAAGGTGGCACCTTTGACCGGATACGTGATTTCGCCGTTTTCAATCATGTAGGCTTCCGAAGCCGAGAATACAAACTTGCCGCTCGTGATATCGACTTGACCACCGCCAAAGTTCACGGCGTACAAACCCTTTTTGACCGACCGCACAATTTCCTGGGGATCATCTTTGCCAGCGAGCATGTAAGTGTTGGTCATCCGTGGCATCGGGAGGTGCGCAAACGACTCGCGACGACCGTTGCCAGTGGGCGCCACTCCCATCAGACGGGCATTGGTAGTGTCTTGTAAATAGCCTTTGAGAATACCGTCCTCAATCAACACGTTGTGCTGAGTGGGGTTACCTTCATCATCGATATTCAAGGATCCGCGCCGACCACTGAGCGTGCCGTCATCAACCACTGTCACGCCTTTGGAGGCCACGCGCTGACCAACCCGCCCGGCAAACACGCTCGAGCCCTTGCGATTGAAATCACCCTCTAGCCCATGACCGACTGCTTCGTGCAACAAGATCCCTGGCCAACCGCAGCCAAGCACCACCGTCATCTCGCCAGCTGGCGCGGCGCGGGCTTCGAGATTGACCATGGCCTCGTGCACCGCTTGATCGACATAACTCTGCAAAAGGTCGTCTGTGAAATAGCCCAGGCTGGAACGACCACCGCCACCGGCACGGCCCGTTTCCCGCCGGCCATTGCGCTCTGCAATCACGGTCAGGGACAGACGAACCAACGGGCGGATATCCGCACATTGCCTTCCATCGCTGCCAATGACCAGCACCACGTCATACTCCATCCCCAACGAGGCCATCACCTGTGTGACGTGCGGGCCGCGAGCACGTGCCATCGCCTCCACCCGCTCTAGCAAGCGCACTTTTTCTTCTGCTGGCAAGCTAGCGACCGGATCAAGGCCTTCATATAGACCATGCGAGCCAATCAGCTGAGGCGCTAGGCTTGGGACACGGCGCTGCTGGCCCGCGCCAGCAATCTCTCGCACTGCGCGCGCTGCGTTCATGATCGCATCCGAGGACAAAGCATCCGAGTAGGCAAACGCCGTTTTTTCTCCGGCCACCGCACGCACGCCCACACCCTGGCTGATGGAAAAGCTGCCAGTTTTTACAATCCCCTCCTCCAGGCCCCAGCCTTCGCTGCGGGTGTATTGGAAGTAGAGATCTGCGTAATCGACTTTGTGCTTGAAGATCTCTCCCATTGCACGGTCGAAGTCCCCATTTCCAAGACCCCATGGGTCTAACAGGAGGCTCTTTGCAACATGCATCGGTTCTTTGTCAAGGACAGCGCTCATTCAATCATTCCTAAAAAATTTCGTTTTCAGACATCCATCTATCGCCAAGGCGATCAATGCAAATCAATGCCGATCAATTTATGCTTTGTTCAATCGTCCATCATGCTTTAACCACGCTTACATGACCCTATTATCGAGTGCTGGCAAAGCACGGCGCACAGAATCAATACGGGCACGGCTGACTTCGCCCACAATCACGCCCTCACCAACCGGCAATTGCGTCATAATCTCACCCCAAGGGTCAATTAGCATCGAATGCCCCCACGTGCGGCGTGCCCCGGGATGCTCACCACCCTGTGCCGCTGCCAGCACATAAGCCTGATTCTCGATAGCGCGTGCTCGCAACAAGGGTTCCCAGTGCGCCTGACCGGTGGTCGCAGTAAAAGCAGCAGGCACCAAGATCAAATCAACCACACCGAACGCACGATACAACTCAGGAAAGCGTAGATCGTAGCAGGTTGATAGCCCGATTCGACCGAAAGGCAAGTCAACGACACAGGGTTCTCGCCCGGGCGCAACCGTCCTAGACTCGTTGTAACTCTCTGTGCCATGGCTGAAATTGAAAAGATGGATTTTGTCGTAGCGTGCAACCACGTCACCCGCCGGAGAAAAAATCAATTGAGTATTAAAGACACGCCCATCCAAATCGGACTTAATCGGCAAAGTCCCCGCAACCAACCACACCTTCGCATTAACTGCCAAACTGGCCAACGCTGTTTGAATCGGACCATAACCATATTCTTCAGCAATATCGCATTTTGCCTGCTCATTTGGGCTAATAACACAAAAATACTCTGGCAAAACAACAACTTGTGCTCCACGCTGCGTAGCTTGATAAACCCCATTTGTCGCGCGCTGCAAATTAAACTGCACATCGTCGGTCGAAACCATTTGCAAAGCTGCCACTAAAAATTGGTCAGCCATAAAATCTCCTTAACTCTGCTGGTTATGCTACGCATAGATTGGCAATCTTTACAACGGCATAATCATGTTTATAATACGGACATCAGACACGATGTCAACTAGCCATCAACTAGCCATCAACTAGCCATCAACTAAACAGCAATCCAACATCACCATAGACTTAACAAAAATTATTGATCTCTGTTTGTTGCGGCGGGCTCGGTTGGATGCGAAACCCATGCAAAATTTTCGCTCGATAACGACAACCCAGATGAGTGAGGTAGTTACAAAATTTGGTACTGGGTCAACCGCAACGCGAATTGCAACACCAACCACTACATCATTCGGAACCGCTTTCAGAGAAAATACCGAACAATGATTTTCTCCCTTACTTTTTACAATTAATTCTTACAATTACTTCTTACATTTATTTCTTACATTTCATTTGATTTAGACAGCGCACCTACCGCTAACCCCATAAAGGAGAGGAAAATAATCATGACCCGTCAAAGCTACGCAGCGCTCCAAGCCAAGATCGAAAAAGAAATCGAGAAGCTCAAAAAACGGGCCCAAGCCCTTCAAAGCAAGAGACGCTTGCCCGTGATTCGCTCAATTATCAAATCAATGAAAGACCATGACATCACCCCGGACGAAATTGTGGCTGCGTTTGGCAAAGGCTCGGCGAGCAAGCCGCGCGCCGCTGCCAAATCAGCGACTGTCAAGGGCGGAAATCGCGGACCTCGCGGCCCTGTTCCAATCAAGTACCGTCATCCCGAGTTGGGTCACACCTGGACTGGTCGTGGCAAACCGCCGCGCTGGATCGTCGAGGCGGAAGCGGCCGGCCGCAAACGCGACGAGTATCTGATCCAGACCTTGGTTTAAGAAGCGACTGTTACTCCAACACTCCAACACTCCAACATTAAATCGACTTGACCGAAACAAGCCATTGATAAATGAAAGCCACCGCCCAAATCGGTGGCTTTCTTGTTTTACGATACAGTGAGGTACACGATCGGTCTAAAATCATGCTGATTAGGACCATGCGTGTCGTCCGTCACCATTAGTGTCCGTATTCCAATTGGCGCCTCATGACTGTTTACCGCAACGATTACCAGCCCTTCCCCTTTCACATTCCTACCGTCGATCTCACGTTTGAGCTTGATCCTCAAGCCACACGCGTGACTTCGGTGCTGACCATCACGCGGCGCGATGGCGTATCTGCAAACACGCCACTTATGCTCAATGGTGAGGACATCGAATTCGTGAGCTTAAAGGTCGATGGCCAAACCTGGCCCGCCAACTGTTTTGTGCTCGATGGCACAGAACTGGTTATTTTCAATTTGCCACCGCAGTGCGAAATTCAGATCGTTTGCCTAAATCACCCGAGCAGTAATTCAAGCCTGATGGGCCTATATGTCTCGGGTCAGAATCTATTTACTCAATGCGAAGCAGAAGGCTTTCGTCGCATCACCTATTTTGCTGACCGCCCCGACGTCATGTCGACCTACAGCGTCACCCTCAAGGCCGATGGCAAACTTTACCCAGTGCTGTTATCAAACGGCAACTTGACCGAAGAGAAAACCTTAGATGACGGTCAACTGCAATGCCGCTGGCATGATCCATTTCCCAAACCCTGCTACTTGTTTGCTTTGGTGGCTGGCCAGTTTGATTTACGTGAGCAACAGACCCATACGCGCGCTGGCAAGCCCGTTACTTTGCAGATTTACAGTGACCCCGGCACCCGCGAACGTACCGAGTGGGCCATGCAAGCACTTGAACGCTCTGTGCAATGGGATGAACGCCGGTTTGGATTAGAGCTTGACCTTGATCGCTTCATGATCGTGGCTGCCCGAGATTTCAATATGGGCGCCATGGAAAACAAAGGTTTAAACATCTTTAACGCCGCCTATGTGCTGGCTGACCCGGAAACCGCAACCGATGCGAACTATCTGGCGATCGAAGCCGTGATTGGGCATGAGTATTTTCATAATTGGACCGGTAATCGGGTAACGTGCCGCGACTGGTTCCAGTTAAGCCTGAAGGAAGGCTTAACCGTCTTTCGGGATCAAGAATTTACCGCTGACATGTTGGCCGAAGGTCTAGATGTTATCGCCGCACAAAGCGCGCGCGCTGGAAAGCGCATTGATGATGTCGTGATGTTGCGCGCCGCGCAGTTCCCGGAAGATGCTGGACCCATGGCTCACCCAATTCGTCCCGAAAGCTTTGAAGAAATTAGTAACTTTTACACAGCCACCGTCTATGAAAAAGGCGCTGAAGTCATTCGCATGATGCACACACTGCTTGGCGAACACACCTTTCAGGAAGGGATGCGCGAATATTTTCGTCGCCACGATGGGCAGGCCGTCACCTGCGAAGACTATGTCGCTGCGCTCGAATGGGCGTGGCAACAGGCCAATCCGTTGCGAGATCTGAAGGTATTTCGGCGCTGGTACAGTCAGGCAGGCACCCCAACCGTTGCGGTCAAGCTCGAGTTCGGTGCCGACAAAGCCAACCTGACCCTCACACAACATTGTGCGCTGGTCGGCGTAGAAAAATCCAGCAGCATGATCAAAGAGCCATTTCATATCCCTATGCGACTTGGCGCGATGACCAGCGCTGGCCAAGCGCGCCAACTGCGTACCAACAGCGCACATCCGAACCAAACACAGTTAGGTGACTCCGTGCTTCTAGAGCTCACCGAAATAACCCAAAGTTGGGAAATCGAAGGCCTGGTTGCGGGCGACATTCTGTCGTTAAACCGAGGGTTTACTGCTCCGGTTGAAGTTGACTTCCAGTACAGCAGTGAGGAATTAGCGACACTGGCGCAACATGACTCGGATGCTTGGGCACGCTGGCAGGCCATGCAAATGCTGTTTACCCGATATTTATTGGCTAAATCGACACCTAGCAAGAGCCAACCGGATCTTGCGCCGTTACTCAGCATGATTGTCTCGGTTTGTCAGTCTGTTTTGAGCAATCATGTACTTGATAGCGCCTATCTAACGCGGCTCTTGAGCCTGCCATCAGACAAGTATCTGCTTCAGCAAATGGCAGAGATGGACCCGCTGTCACTGGCTCAAGCCAAGCATGATCTTGAAACTGAACTGGGTCGTGCGCTGAATGACCAGCTCAATGACTGTGTGGAACGGTGCCCGGTGAGCGTTGCGTTTGACGCCTCGCCTGAAGCCGCAGGTAAGCGCGCGTTGCGTAATTTGGCACTGAGCTGGCTATGCCTGACCGGTTCCGGGCGTGCGAAATCGCTGGCTAGCGCTCAATACGACGGTGCACACAACATGACAGACCGCATGGGTGCTTTGCGGGCGTTACTGCTGCACCCTGAGCAAGAAGGCCAAGAAAGCCAAGATCAGCAGGTCAAGGTGGCCCTGGCCCACTTCTTTGACCGATTCCAACAAGATCCGCTGGTGGTAGACAAGTGGTTTGCCATTCAGGCAACTGCGCCAACCACCAAGCTTACCAACATCGCCCGATTGCTAGAGCACCCTGCTTTTGTGTATCGCAACCCGAACCGCTTGCGCGCGCTGGTGTTTCAATTTTGCTTGAACAACCCGCTGGGCTTTCATCAACTAGACGGCAGTGGCTATCAATTTTGGGCCGAACAAGTCATCCGCACAGACCAAACGAACCCCGAGGTAGCAGCACGCTTGGCTCGTGCGCTGGATCACTGGGCGCATCACGTCGAGCCGCTTAAGTCACAAATGCAGTCTGCGTTAAATTCTGTTGCCAACGCAGCGGATCTTTCGAATAACACCCGAGAAATCGTGACCAAAGCGCTCACGCTCTAACCCATTCATATCTGTTCCTCTTCACGCGAGCACACTATGCCCACAAAACGCACATCACTGACCCAGTATCTGGTTGAGAAGCAACGCACGGATAAGGCCCTGCCCGCCGAGCTGCGCCTACTGATTGAAATCGTCTCGCGAGCCTGCAAGACCATCAGTCACTCAGTCAGCAAAGGCGCTCTGGGCGGCGTGCTCGGCAGCCTGGACCAAGAAAATGTTCAAGGCGAAGTCCAGAAAAAACTAGACGTCATCTCCAACGAGGTACTGCTTGAAGCCAACGAGTGGGGTGGCCACTTAGCCGCCATGGCGTCTGAGGAAATGGAAACGTTTCACGTGATTCCGCACCGCTATCCAAAAGGCGAATACCTGCTGCTGTTTGATCCGCTCGATGGCTCATCGAACATCGACGTCAACGTCTCAATCGGAACCATCTTCTCAGTACTTCAAGCCCCACCAGGCGCATCAGGGCGAGACATTACTGAGGAGGATTTTTTACAGCCTGGCCACGCGCAAGTTGCCGCTGGTTATGCCGTCTATGGACCTCAAACCATGCTGGTGCTCACGGTCGGTGACGGTGTGGTGGGCTTTACGCTCGATCGTGAAATGGGCTCCTGGGTGCTGACCCATGACAACCTCAGGATCCCCGAAGACACCAAGGAGTTTTCGATCAACATGTCCAACACCCGTCATTGGGCTGCACCGATGAAGCGTTACGTTGACGAGTGTCTGGCCGGTAAAACAGGTCCCCGCGAGAAAGACTTCAACATGCGCTGGATCGCTTCGATGGTTGCTGACGTGCATCGACTCATGATGCGTGGCGGGATTTTTATGTACCCATGGGATGCGCGCGAACCAAACAAACCAGGCAAATTGCGTCTCATGTATGAGGCCAATCCCATGAGCATGCTGGTTGAACAAGCCGGTGGCATGGCAACCGATGGTCGTCATCGGATTTTAGACATTCAGCCCAAAGGCCTGCATGAGCGCGTGAGCGTGATGCTTGGCTCAAAGAGTGAGGTGGCGCGCGTGACCCAATATCACCTGGAAGCGAACGAGGGATAACAAACTGGAAGTAAGCCACGCTATCGCAACGCGTTCAGACATTTTGTCTGAAGCCAAGGGCCCGGGTCTTGAGAACCCGGGCCTTTGGCCTTTGGCTTTTGGACTTTAGCTTTCAGGCGTCTCGTTTAGCCCTGACTGCACTTAGCCCTGACTGTAGTTACTCAAACACAAAGATCGATGCACCCGTTGTTTTGCGTTCTTTGAGTGCGATTTGTGCAGCGGCAGCCTGATCCAATGTGTAGCGCTGGTCAATCTGCATCTTGATCTTTTTAGCCAGTACCAAGTCAAACAATTCATCGGCCGCTGCTTGCATCTTCTCGGGCGTGGGTACGTGCGCGGCAAGCGTTGGTCGCGTAACGTACAGAGACCCTTTGGCCGCAAGAATACCGAGGTTGACACCATCAACCGCACCAGACGCATTTCCAAAGCTGACCATCAGTCCACGGGGCTGCAGGCAGTCAAGCGAGGTCTCCCAAGTGTCTTTGCCAACGCCGTCGTACACCACCGGCACTTTCTTGCCCTTGGTGAGCTCAAGCACACGCTCAACCACATTTTCTTTACTGTAGTTGATCATCTGCCATGCACCGTGCTTCTTGGCCAGTGCTGTCTTCTCATCGCTTGATGCCGTACCGATGAGCTTGACACCCAAAGCCTTGGCCCATTGGCAGGCGATCAGGCCCACACCACCGGCGGCAGCATGAAACAGAATCGTTTCGCCACCCTGCAAGCGATAGGTCTGACGAAATAGGTACTGTACGGTCAAGCCTTTCAACATCATGGCCGCTGCATCTTCAAACGAAATGCCCTTGGGCAACTTGACGGCCTGTCCTGCCGGCACATTGCGTACTTCAGCGTAAGCGCCAATCGGGCTTTGCCCATAAGCAACCCGGTCACCCACTTTGAAGCGCTTGACGCCTTTGCCCACGGCAATAACTTCGCCAGCACCCTCAAAGCCCAAGCCATGCGGCAATGGGGACTTGTATAGACCCGTGCGGAAATAAATATCAATGAAATTCAAACCCACGGCATGCTGACGGATCGTGATCTCGTTCTCGCTAGGCGCGGGCACTTCGATTTCGACAAGCTGCAGGACTTCAGGACCACCGTTCTGCTCTATGCGGATAGCTTTTGTGAGGGTACTCATAGCGCTCCCAATCTTTTTGTATGTGGTTGTTGATTTATCAATGACAAGAACCGCACGAATTGCTTGCCACCCCTTTAGAGGCGACTGGCAATTGATGCTCACTGACCAGTGTATCGTGATGCGGGCTAAAATGATGTTTTATGACTGAATCGATGGGGCAATATGGCAGGTCACAGCAAATGGGCCAATATCCAGCATCGCAAAGGCCGGCAAGATGCCAAGCGCGGCAAGCTTTGGACAAAAATCATTCGTGAGGTCACGGTCGCTGCTCGTGCCGGCGGCCCAGATCCAGAGTCCAATCCACGCTTGAGGCTGGCATGGGACAAGGCAATGGCGGCCAACATGCCCAAAGACAACATCCAGCGTGCTGTTGCCAGGGGCGCTGGCACGGGTGACGGTGACAATTACGATGAAATTCGCTACGAGGGTTATGGTATCAATGGTGCAGCGGTCATCGTTGATTGCATGACCGACAACCGAACCCGCACCGTGGCGGAAGTCCGACATGCGTTTTCCAAGCACGGCGGCAACTTGGGGCAAGACGGTAGTGTGGCCTTTATGTTTCGCCACGTCGGTCAATTTCTGTTTGCCCCGGGCACATCAGAAGATGCTGTCATGGAGGCAGCCTTGGATGCGGGTGCCGATGATGTGTTGACCGATGAAGAAGGCGTCATTGAAGTCATTTGCGAACCCGGCAAGTTCAGCGCAGTCAAGGCGGCCTTAGATGCCAAGGGGTTAACTGCAGAAATGGCCGACATCACCATGAAGCCAGAGAGCGAGGTGGATCTAAACGGTGATGACGCTTTAAAAATGCAAAAACTGCTAGACGTGCTTGAGGGCTTAGACGACGTGCAGGAGGTCTACACCAACGCCGTTTTACCAGCCGAGCAATGACGCTCGACCACAGGAATCAAAAGGAATCAAAAGGAATCAAACGGATGCGCAAACTGCTAGTGATCGGATCGGGTGGGCGTGAACACGCCATGACGTGGGCGCTCTTGCGCTCGCCTCATGTCAATCATGTTTTTGTGGCGCCAGGCAACGGCGGCACAGCCCGGATGGACAACGTCACCAATGTCGCGTTATCCGACCCGGCTGAATTGGCCAAGTTCGCCAAAGAAAACGACATTTATCTCACCGTGGTAGGTCCTGAAGCACCGCTTGCGGCTGGTGTGGTGAACGTTTTTCAAGATCAAGGCCTACGCATCTTCGGCCCCACCCGTGAATGCGCCCAACTGGAGAGTTCCAAGGATTACGCCAAGGCCTTCATGCAGCGCCATGCGATTTCTACGGCAGCCTATGCAACCTTCACTGACCCGGTTTTAGCGCATGCCTATATCGACGCAAAAGGCGCACCGATTGTCATCAAAGCAGATGGCCTGGCAGCCGGCAAAGGCGTTGTGGTTGCCATGACGCTCGATGAGGCTCATGAGGCCGTCAACAGCATGTTGGGCGACGGCAGCCTTGGTGCCGCCGGTGCGCGGGTGGTCATCGAGTCGTGCCTCTTTGGCGAGGAGGCCAGCTTTATCGTCATGGCTGACGGCAAACACGTTTTGCCATTGGCCAGCAGCCAAGACCACAAACGCTTGGGCGATGGCGACCAAGGCCCAAACACGGGTGGCATGGGCGCTTATTCGCCAGCGCCGGTGGTGAGCCCGATAATCCACGAGCGCATCATGCGCGAGGTTATTGAGCCAACGATTGCGGGCATGAAGGCCGATGGTCTGCCCTACACCGGATTTCTGTATGCTGGCGTCATGATTGGCGAGGGCGATGACCAGACACGATCGATTAGCGTGCTGGAGTTCAATTGCCGCATGGGTGACCCAGAAACCCAGCCTATTTTGATGCGCCTTCAATCAGACCTGCTCGATGCACTCGATGCCGCGGTCGACGCAAAACTCGATCAGGCTCAATTGACCTGGGACCCTCGCACCGCGCTCGGCGTGGTGATGGCCAGCGCCGGCTACCCGGGCAAAGTGCGCACCGGTGATGTCATTACAGACCATGGCGAGGACAAGCAATCAGCTGACGTGGTGGTGTTTCATGCTGGCACCATGCTCAAAGACGACCAAATCCTGACCTCGGGGGGTCGAGTCCTGTGTGTGACTGCCATGGGCGACACGGTGCACGATGCCAGAGCCCAAGCTTATGCTCGCGTAGAACAAATTGTTTTTGATGGTGCACAGTTCCGCACTGACATTGCCTGGCGAGCATTAAAGCCATGACTGCAAACGACAGCGACAAGGAAACGTCAGCCACATCACGCCCGGATGTCCCGGATGTCTCGCGTGTGCACACATACCTGCTGGGGTTACAGCAGAAAATCGTCACCGCGCTTGAAGCGGCCGATGGCGGCGAATTCCTGCGAGACGAATGGGTCCGCGAACAAGGTGGCGGTGGCATCTCACGTTTGATCGAAGGCGGTGACTTGTTCGAGCGTGCTGGCGTCTTGTTTAGTCATGTTAAAGGCGACACGCTGCCAGCCTCAGCCACTGCACACCGACCCAACGTGGCCGGTCGCAACTGGGAAGCCATGGGTGTATCGATGGTACTACACCCGGACAATCCCTATGTCCCCACCACCCACATGAACGTACGCATGTTCGTGGCATATGCCACGCCAGGATCAGGGCAAGAAGATATTTTCTGGTTTGGCGGTGGCATGGACTTAACCCCCTATTACGTGTTTGAGCAAGACGCCAGGCATTTCCATCAAACCTGTAAACAAGCGCTAGATAGGCAAGATACGGCGCTCTACCCTGCCTACAAAACCTGGTGTGATGACTATTTTTATCTGAAGCATCGACAGGAAACGCGTGGTGTGGGTGGCGTATTTTTTGATGACTTGAGTGAGAAAGGTTTTGAGGGGTCATTTAACGTCATGCAGGCCGTGGGGGATGCATTCACTCAGGCCTATCTGCCCATCGTCGATCGACGTCGTGCGATGCCTTATACCGTCCGTGAGAAAGACTTTCAGCGTTACCGGCGTGGCCGTTACGTCGAATTCAACTTGGTCTTTGACCGTGGCACCCTCTTTGGGCTGCAATCGGGCGGGCGAACCGAATCAATACTGCTATCAATGCCACCGGAGGTAACCTGGCGCTATGACTGGCACCCGGAGCCTGAGTCTGCCGAGGCCAAGCTCTACGACTACCTCAAACCGCGGGACTGGGCTTGATGCGAATTGGTCTACTTGGCGGCAGTTTCGATCCCGTGCATCGTGCACACATCGAGCTCGCCAAAACAGCGCTCACTGAACTCGCACTAGACCAAGTACAGTTCTTGCCGGCCCGACAGCCTTGGCAAAAACCCGATCTATCCGCCAGTGCCCAGGACCGCCTGGCCATGATCGAATTGGCTATTGCTAACATCCCAGGCTTAAGCGTTAACCCGATTGAACTCAGTCGGCCCGGTAACACCTACACCATTGACACGCTAGAAGCGCTGCCACGCGAGCATGATTATTTCTGGCTGCTTGGCGCTGACCAACTAAAGAACTTCACCACCTGGCATCGCTGGCAAGATGTCGCCAAGCGCCTGTCGCTAGTCGCTGCCCAACGGCCTGGCACTGAACTTGCCATCCCCGCCCCGCTACAAGCGCAAATCGACACTGGCCAGGCCAAGGTTCGGACCTTGGGCTTTGAGCCCTTGGACATATCTGCAACCGCCCTGCGCCAATCGTTTCAAGCCCAACAGCCACTGACTCAGTGGCTAGACCCCAAGGTGGCGGCCTACATTGCGCAGAAAAACCTTTACCAAACCGAAAGCCAACACTAAGACCACCTAGCATCGAGTAACATTGAACTTATGGACATTAAAAAACAACAGCGCGCTGTCGTTGACGCACTCGAAGACATCAAGGCGCAAAACATTCAGGTCTACAACACCGAAGAAATCACGAGCCTATTTGACCGGGTGGTGATCGCCACTGCAACCTCAAACCGCCAAACCCGGGCATTGGCTAATTCGGTTCAAGACAAGGCTCGCGAGCTTGGCATCGGTATCATCGCCACCGAAGGTCAGGAAACCGGCGAATGGGTGCTGGTGGACCTCGGTGATATCGTGGTTCATATTATGCAACCCACGATTCGCGAGTACTACAACCTTGAAGAGATCTGGGGTGGCAAGCCTGTGCGCGTGAAACTCGATGCGCCCGCACCTGCCAAACGCGCGGGTAAGACAGCCAACACAGCGGCGAAGAAATCAGCAGGCAAATCTGCAACGAAACCGGCAACGAAATCCGCCAGAAAGGTTGCTAGCAAAGCCACCACTAAAAAAGTGACAAAAACAGCTATGACGCCAGCCAGTCAGAGCGCAGCTAAGGCCCCAACCAAGGCCCCAACCAAGGCCACAACCAAGGCCACAACCAAGACTGCCACTAAATCTGCAGCTAAATCTGCTACCAAGGCTGCAAAGGCACCCGTTAAAAAGGCCGCAACCAAGTAGCCATGAAGCTTACGGTTGTCGTCGTTAGCCAGCGACCACCCGATTGGGCTCAGACAGCGTTTGATACCTATGCCAAGCGGCTTGGCAGTGACTGGCAGCTTGACGTTAAAACCGTCAAGCCAGCTGATCGCCAGGCTGGCAAGACGGCTGGGCAGAACATGGCCCTTGAAGCCGAGCGAATCGAGACCGCATTAAAGGGTGCGCTTGGTGTTCGCATCGCACTCGATGAGCGCGGCAAATCACTGACCACTGAAGCTTTTCTAAGCTTCATGCAAACACAACACGAAACTCACGGTGGTGTGATTTTTATCATTGGCGGTGCCGACGGCTTAGACGCTCAATTTAAAGCCAGCTGCCCCTTAAAAATTCAGCTCTCGGCCATGACATTGCCACATGCGATGGTCAAAGTATTGCTGGCCGAGCAAATCTATCGGGCTTATTCGATTGCCACCGGACACCCTTACCACCGGACCTAATCATGTGGACCAACGAAGCTCCAGCACTCGTACTCGCATCAGCCAGTCCAAGACGGCTGCAGCTACTCGAACAACTGCAAATCCCTGTCCAGCAACTCTCACTGCCTGCCCAAGCAGATGACGAACCACGCCTAGGCAATGAGATGGTCGTTGACTATGTCACCAGAACAGCCCGAGACAAGCTGCAACGTGCACTGGAGCACTGGGCCAACACCTATCCGAACGACCAAGCACCACCCGTGCTGGCGGCGGATACGACCGTGGCCATTGGCCAAACCATTCTGGGCAAACCGCTCGATGCCGCTGACGCAAAACAGATACTCACGCAGCTAGCCGGGCACACCCATGATGTTTACACGGCCGTGGTCTTACATCATAACGAGCAGAGATATGAGACGCTGGCTCATACCAAGGTCGAGTTCACCGAGCAATTCGCGCACTGCATCGACCAGTACATTGAAACGCAAGAGCCATTTGGCAAGGCTGGCGCTTACGCTATTCAAGGCGTGGCGGCTGCCTACATCAGCAAGGTACAAGGAAGCTATTCCGGTGTAGTCGGCTTGCCCCTGTATGAAACTGCGCAGCTACTGCGTGCAGCAGGGCTATTCAAATGAGTAAAACCAAGCCCGGGGTTTTCTTTTTAGTGGTTGGACCAAGCGGTGTTGGCAAAGACAGCCTAATCGATGGCGCAAAAGAACATCTACCGCCCAAGCAATTTGTGTTTGCCAAACGTACCGTCACTCGGCCACCGGGCATGATCGGTGAAGACTACCAAAGCTGCGACTCGGTCGAATTCGCCAAACGCAAACTCAACGGGGAGTTTCTCGTGACTTGGCAGGCGCATGACTACGAATACGGCTTGCCAAGAGATCTCGCCACCAAGCAAGCACAAGGCATGCACATCGTGGCCAACGGTTCACGCTCAGCAGTGCAAGAAATCAGTCAAACAGTCGACAATTTGGTCGTGATTGACATCACCGCACCGCCGGAAGTTCTGGCCAAACGACTGGCATCGCGTGGCCGTGAAACCGAAGCTCAGATTGCCGCGCGACTGAACCGCCAAACCAGTAAATTTCCGGCTCACATCGACGTGCATCAAGTGAACAACGATACCAGTCTGGAAGAAGGTATCAAACGCTTTATCGACACCATCAAGCAGTTCGTGGCGCGATAATCGCGAGACCGCAGCAATATAAACACCGGACTGAGCCAGCCCGTAACACAGTCAGTAAGACAGTCAGTAAGACAGTCAGTCACCCTCGCACCAAGGCACTGAATCCCAAACTCCACGCATCCTGCGTGCCTATATGCCCTCGCCTTAACGGCGCGCCACCAACTTTCTGCGCAGACCCTCATACTGGGCGGCACCAATAATGCCTGTAGCCAAAGCCGTACCCAGCAAAATAATGCCCGTGGCCAATAAAATCACGCCGGTGACCTCTTCTTGCAGCCACATCCACCCCCACAAAACACCAAAGACCGGAATGAGCAAAGTCACTGTGCTTGCCTTGGCAGGTCCAACATTCATCACCAATCGATAAAAGATGATGTACGTCACACCAGTACATAGCACCGATAACATCAATAACGCGCCCCATGAGCGTTGACTGATATCACCCTCTGGCCAAGTCAGTAGGGCCAACGGCGATAGCACGAGTGTGGCAGACATCAAAGCACCCGTGGCAACCGAAATAGATTTAGCACCCATCAGGTAACGATTGGTATAGGTCGAAGCGAATCCATATAAGACGGGTGCCGCGACCGCCGCAGCCAGTCCTAAACCGGTGTCAAGCAATTGCTCGAACTCTAGCTCATCCCACACCAAAAGCACGATCCCACAAAACCCAACCACAAGCCCGGCAATCCGCCAACGCGGCAAGATGTCCTTAATCCAGAGCGCTGCGAACAAAGCACCCCACAACGGCGTCGCGGCATTCAGTATCGACAGAATCGCAGCAGGAATCACAAAGGCGGCGTAGGCCAACAACGTAAACGGAATCGCCGCGCTGATAATGCCAACGACAAAAATCGGCCTCCAGTGCTTAACAAGATCTGGCAAGGCATGCCGCCAGAACAACAACGGCAGCAGCACCAGCAAACCAATGCCCGTGCGCAGTGCCATCAAAGCAAAGGGCCCAAAGTCATCAACAGCCAAAGTAATAAACAGGAACGAGCTGCCCCAGATGGCAGCCAGAAGTATGAGATCGGTAATGTCATGCCCGCGCATAATCACGTAGTGTAGCGTCCCAGACGGGACAAAACATCGGCACCAAGATGCGCCCCACCGCGCCCAACATCCGCGCGGATCAAATGTTGCAAAAATGAGTCAGCCGATGTGCCAACAGTCGATTGGGAGGCCTTTCACCTCCAAGAGTGCGGCCACGCTGGGCGCACAAAAGACAAACCCCCGCTTTATGGGCGGGGGTTTGAGGGGTAAGGAGCTTGACGATGACCTACTTTCACAGACGTACATCCACTATCATCGGCGCAAAGGCGTTTCACGGTCCTGTTCGGGATGGGAAGGCGTGGGACCACCTTGCTATG
>CAMCOS010000024.1 GCA_945876565.1 Lautropia mirabilis
GGCGCAAAATACGCCCCATTGGGGTTGATCAGAATCACCTGCCCAGGCGCCACAATCTGACCAAAAATCTGGCTCGGGTCGCTGCTCATCACCCGGTTCAACGTCGCCGAATCAACCCCGGGCTGGTTAAAGTTCACCCGCGCCTGAGCCCCGACATTAAACTCCTGCCAGCTGATGATCGCTTTCTGGGTGCTCTGGTCAATGTTCATCACACTGCCAGCACTCTGGATGCTCGCCTGCCCCGCCGAGACGTTGCCACCTTGCGGCAGCTGATTGACCGCCGGCGGTGGCGGTGCATTTTGCGCGCTAGCCTGCCCGCCAACCCCCCCTGCCACCATGGCCGCTAGTGCGGCGAGTCTGGCCGCGTTTCTGCGTGCATGCCGCTTGATCGAACCACCAATCTTGCCCGCGCTCTTGGCGAGCTCGGTCACCGCCTGCCAACAGCCAAGCGCTCGATTGTAGATAACGCGATAGACGTGATTCATGCGAACCGTCCCCCGCCCGACCTGCCAGGCAACGACCTGCCAGGCAACGACCTACCAGGCATCGACCTATTACATGCAGCCAGCCGACCACCCGCATCAGCAAACAACGGGAAACCCCTGCTTGAAATAGACACGTTTTGCCTCGGGCAGAAGTGTGCGTGCTGAATGAACCGACTTAACCCACGGGCAGGGGTAAACGCCCGGCTGACGCGTTCTAGACGACGCTTCGATTTCCCTTCACGCAACCATGGTTTGCGTTGATCGATCCAGCCGCGGCAGAGGTACACTGCGACACGCAGTCGGTGCATTAATTTGCAGGCCTGCCGTTGAGCCGAAGTGCGACGCGAAAGGAGACCACCATCTTGGGCTCCCGTCATCTGTTGAAAGAACACAAACTGCCTAGGCATGGTTGCTTGCTCAAGCAAGGCAACCGCATTAAGGCGCCTTCCATCCAGGCCCCAACCTAGACCAGGCACGCGAGTGGCAAACGATGTTCTCAGATGCATCAGGACAACAAAGGCAATGACTGGCTCTCTGGCATGAAAGCTCACATTGGCATCGGAACAGAGTGTCGTTGGGCGTATCATGTTATGGTTAAGCCTGTAATTGACAGACACGAGCCAAAATGACATTTCCCACGCGCGCAGGCTGGTTTGCAGTAAAGATCAAACTTTTTTTAATGACGCTGACTAATGTGGCGTTGAGAAACGCGAAGGTACCAGAGACTTCGAAACCACCTGGTGTGTTGCGGTAAAACCATCTAAACCAGAAGTCGCTGGAGGTATACGCAAAAACAAAATCGTTGGCTGACCTGAGTACCCGGTGAGCTCGGTCTGGCCCAAACTCGGACATCAGTTCTGAATCATCAAATGCCGGTATACTTATAGCAGGATCGGACGGTAAGAACCTGTCCAAAATACGACGTACTTTTTGACGCTGGTTACGAGCATCGTGTAGTTGGTGAGAAACTAAATGAGGCTGACGCCACAAGCATGTCCATACAGGACGCCACACCCCGAGCCAAGATACTAATCGGACCGACATTTCTTGTTAGCCTATTTTGAGGTCATAACAGCAGGTATTGTTCTATTCAAACATTCCGAAGCGGAACACTGCGCTCCAGATTGACCAATTCAAACATCTCGTTTACATCTCTTCAAAGCCGATGGTATTCGCTTAAATCTCCTTACGCACGCATTTTTTGCGTGACCTCGGGTAAATCCTAATAAACTGATTTCGTTCGACTTGCGCTTGGCCATATTGCACGCTGTAAGGCTTCATGTAACCAATGCCTGAATGACGATGCTGATGGTTGCACCAAGCCAAAAAGGCTTGGCAATGGGCTCTAGCATCCTCAAGGCTGCCAAAGCGTTCTGGGAAGTGTGGGCGGTATTTCATGGTCTTGAATCGCGACTCAGAGAAAGGATTGTCGTCAGAGGTATAAGGACGACTATGGCTCTTGGCCACGTCAAGATCGACCAACAAACTTGCGACTCGCTTGGAACGCATGGATGCGCCAACGTGAGCATCCAATGTGAGCATGCCTGGCAATACTTGATCGGCATAGGGGCGGCAGGTAGCCGCGCCCCTGCCACACCACCTGGCCCATCGGGTCAACGCATAAACGCTAACGACTATCTCATCGCCAAAGCAATCAGGGGCTTTTCACGTCTCGCTACGCGCGACGCTCAACGCCCCTGATTAAAAACAAACAAAACTTAGAAACCACCCGAATTCACCTCAAAGACTCAAATGCCGTCAAATAACCGCGGAAACTGAGTGGTGTTCACATCTCTGAACTGACTCACCGCCAGAGTCATTATCTAGCCAAGCAGACAAGCCTCACCCAGACGCTGGCGCTGGTGCCGGTGCGATTTTGGCCGGCGGCGGGCCCTTGCCCCAACGGCCCTTACTCGATAGGCGCATCAGGTTGCGCAAAGCAATCAAAAGGCCTGCCACCTCAGTCATGGCAGCCGGAATCCACATGGTCAAACCACCAATGGCTTGGTCAGTAATGGCTGACATGGCAATGGCGCGCCCACATAGATCAAATAGCGGATAAAGATCACGCTCGGTAAAGGCAATGATCGCGCCAGCAACCATTTGCGGCGCCATGGTGACAATCGGTGAGACCACACGACCGCCGGGTGACATGGCCGCGGGCGGCGACGGACGGCGGTCAAGAATCAGGTTCCAGTACATAAACCCGCTGATGACAACCGACCAGTTCATGACGCGGTACAAACGCCAGTCCAGCATGGAGTAGAACTGCACCGACGGAATCAGCCAAACAATCACCAGAAACACGAACAACGCCGGCACAAAGATCGGATTGGTCAAAACCGCAATAATCGCCCGCCCGATCAGCGTTTGATTAAAACGCCTTAACTTGTGACGCCAGGACAACGGCAAGCCAGCCCGCATGACCGAACCTGGGTAGGCGGCCATTAAGATCAAAGGCCCTGCATGGTGAAGCACTAAATGCTGGATACGGTGCATAAAAAACATGCGTTCGGCGTAGTAATCGAGCAAGGTATGCATCGACAGGTAAAGCAACACCACGCCCGTCCAGAACAGGATCTTGCGCGACAGGTTGACTTTGTGCACCCGCTGGCCGCGCACAAACAGCACAATGCCAACCGCAAAAGCGATCAACAATGACGGGGAAAATTCCCAGGGCACTAGCCAGGAGAGGAAATCCATCGTGCATTATTCCAATTCAGTTGCACAAATTGTAGTATGAGAAGCCAAGCGCACTCGAATTCCCATAATTTCTAATCCGAAGAGCAACACAACATGTCACTCGTTGGTCCACTGCACGACATCACGGTCTATCAAAACCGACGCGAACTTCTGGCCACCTGGATGCGAGCCCAAGGCGGTGGCATCGCGCTAATACCCACGGGCAGCCCACGCACGCGCAATGCAGACGCCACCTACCCGTTTCGCTTTGATAGCCAGTTCTACTATTTAAGCGGTTTCACGGAACCCAATGCGTGGCTGGCGATGGTGGCGCGTGCGGGTGAAACCACCCAGACCTGGCTGCTGTGCCAACCCAAAAACCCTGAGTCTGAAACCTGGGACGGCAAACGCTGGGGACCAGACGCAGCCCAAGAGGCGTTTGGTTTTGATGGTGCGACCTCAGTCGATGAGATTGATCACTGGATCGCCGATCAACTCTGTGGCCACGCCAAACTATTTGCACCACTGCATCGCAGCAGCCTCCCAGAACTGGCAAGCCAACTGCAGCGCTGGGTCAATGCCGCCCGCCAAAAAGCCAGGGGCATCAAGCAAGTGCCCACGCACTGGATTGACTTGACACCCACAATTAGCCATCAGCGCTTGATCAAAGACCCGCACGAACTCGCAGTCATGCGTGAGTCAGCCCGCATCGCTGCCATGGGCCACTGCGCAGCGATGCGTGCGGTAAAACCCGGCATCACTGAGCGCGCAATGGAAGCTGAGCTTTTGGCGGTATTTTTACGCGAAGGTGCACAAGCCGCTGCTTATGAAACTATTGTGGCAACTGGCGCGAACGCCTGCACCTTGCATCACGCCGCGGGTGCGAGCCGAATTGGTGAGAACGAGCTTGTACTCATTGACGCGGGTTGCGAGCTCCATGGCTATGCCTCGGACATTACCCGGACATTTCCGGCTAGCGGTCGCTTCACACCCGAGCAAGCCGCCCTCTATGACATTGTGCTCGCTGCCCAAGACGCGGCCACCGCCAACACGGCCCCTGGCCTGTCGTTTAACGCCGGTCATGACGCCGCTGTCAAAGTACTGACCCAGGGTTTAATTGACGAGGGCATCCTCGAAGGCAGCTTGCAATCCGCCATTGAACAGGGACTTTACCGACCCTACTACATGCACCGCACTGGCCATTGGCTAGGCTTGGATGTGCATGACGCGGGCCCCTACCGGCTGACTGAGGTTGATACCGATGAGCCAGACTGGCGCGCTCTTGAACCCGGCATGGTGCTGACCATTGAACCCGGGCTTTACATTACCCCAGGCTCTGGCGCGCCTGAGCGCTTCTGGAATATTGGTATTCGCATCGAAGACGATGCGGTGGTCACTGAATCGGGTTGTGAGCTCATTACCCGTGGGGTCCCGGTAGATCGCAGAGAGATCGAGGCGCTGGTGGGGTTAGGTGGCTGATAAACCTACATTTGTCTCATCAGTAGATCATTGACGTACTCGATGGTCTGTTGATGGTTCATTCGATAAACCAACTGCAAACCAACCGCAAACCAACTGCAAACCAACCGCAAACCAACTGCCTCTGGCGCCAAAAATCGCTATTAACTAAGCTTAGCGGATACAAGGCGATTCAAGCTCACGCCCTGTTCTGCTGCTTGTATAGCCAACGCTCGGTGTACAGAACCTGGCACACGCACCAGAAACCTGCCACTGAAGTGCTTGTCTGCTAAGGGCTCTGGCACAGCCTCCCCAGTTGCCTGCATATCAGCAACTACACCGGCAACCACCTTGCGAATGCCAGAAAGTGCCTTCTCCGGGGTTGGCGCCAGCCACGACAGCGACCCAAACTCTGCACACAAGCCAACATGCTCTTGGTCCTCAGGTGACCACGTAACTCGGTAGGTGTAGTGATCCGATGTCATGTCTACTGAACTCCTAGTTTATCGATCGCTGCTAGCACTTGTCGGACTTGATAGACCTTTGCCTTGCCTTGATGATTTTGGATCACAACACGTGGGTCACCAGGCCATGGCACTCGAAACACCACGTGACTGCCACTGCCCTGCCTAGGCTCACCAAAATACAGTTCGCACACGTGCTTCAAGTCAGCAAAACGGACGCTGGCAGCTTCCGTTCGCATTTGGGTTAGGATTTTTATGGCCCCATTATTCAAAATAGTATCACTATTAGTATCTTTTGAGAGGATGCCCCAATGCCCCGGGACAGACAAATGCGACACCAGTGACGCCGTCACGGCACCCTGAGGGCAACACACCGCAAAGCAGGAAGGTCGCTATCTTGACAGGCAGAGGCATCGATTTTTATTCGCGAAAATACGCAAAGGCCCGAGCAACCAGAAACACAATTCATTGCCCACAAAAAAACCGCCAGCGGCGGTTAGCAGTTGGCGGTTAGCAGTGTGACACGACGCCTAAAATAAGGGGTTTGCTACCGAACTCAGAAATTCAAACCGTCAAGCCACCCCAGTCGAGTCCAAATGTGAAGCACCACATGTGCAATCGCAAACATGGTGAGCACGGTGCCAATAAGTAGCCCAAAACTGGCTACCAGGACCGGCCCCCAACCTGTTGGCTTGTCCCGGACATAGCCCGGGTTGTAGCGCGCATCGAATTTGGCATCGCTGGTCAAGCAAAGCACGATCGCCTCAATGAAACCCGCCACAGCCGGGATAAACAACACAAAAATGGCTGGGTTATCCCACCACACTTCGGCACGACTGGCCAGGAACAACACCACCACGGCCAGCACACCCAACACCCAGGGGTATTTGCGGCCCAGGTAGAACCAGTGCGCGCCAAACCAGCCGCCATAAAAGGACAGCAAGCCAGCCATGACCTTGCTGCGCAAGAGCATGGTTTGTGGCGGGTGATTGGTCGTCTCAGGGGTGGGCGTTAAGTTTTGCATGGTGTGATTCTATAGTAGTTAGGCCTTGGTCATGCTGCACCCCTGCGCCCTTGAGATGGCCCAATTGAAATTGCCCTTTTAAATTGCCCTTTTAAATTGCCCCTTCAAATTACCCTTTTCACCTAGCATCATTGACTCGAGCCGGTCGCCATTCTTCGCTAAACTTCCCACATGAGCAAACAACACCCCGACACAGCAGCGACAGTGCCCAAAGCCGAACGGCCAGCCAAACACGCTGCCAGTCACGCCGAGTCCCATGATCTAACACCTGAGTTTGACATCGGCATTGTCGGTGGCGGCCCCACCGGTAGCGCTTTGGCGTTGCTGCTCGCAAGGCTCTCACCTGACCCGGCCCGGATTGTGCTGTTTCAGTCAGAGGCGGTCACCCGCTGGAACATCGCCTCACATGAAGACAATCGGGTGATTGCTTTGAACGAAGGCACCCGAGTGCTGTTTGACGACCTTAACGTTTGGCCCAATGACGCCACGCCGATAAAGACCATCCACGTATCCCAAAGAGGACGATTAGGGCGCACATTGATTTCCCACGATGAGCTCAAAGTGCCTGCGCTCGGTTACGTGGTGCGCTACGGCAGTCTGCACACGGCGCTTCTCCAAGCAGCGCAGCAGGCTGGCGTGACCGTCATCCAAGGCAAGGCCTCAAGCGTCATGCAAGAAAACGATTCGGTCAGCATCCGTACTGAAAAGGATCATGTCAAAGTGGCATTGGCCGTACGCGCTGACGGCATGAACCACGGGGGTGCACCTGACCTCTACCGTCAAGTCGCACTCTTGGGACAGGTTTGGGTGACCCAGCCCAAACCAGGCTGGGCGTTCGAACGATTCACCAAGGGTGGGCCTTTTGCAGTCTTGCCTCATCCGAATGGCGACGGCTCACAGTCGATTGTCTGGTGTTGTGAGCCAGAGCGTGCCAAAGCCCTGGAGGCAATGGATCTACACGGATTGGAACAAGCCATGGGCGAGACATTTGGTGAGCGCCTCGGACGATTTGTGGTGAAAGAAAAGCTCAAAGCCTACCCGCTCTATCAAAGCATTGACCCAAAGCCCGTGAATGGCCGAATCGTCAATATTGGCAATGCCGCACAGACCTTGCACCCCGTGGCAGGACAAGGACTCAATCTCGGCATTCGCGATGTCGCCACACTGGCCCACTGCCTGCGTGACTGGATTGCCTATCCACACCGTGACCCGGCTCGTACGCTGGGCATCTATCAGAACCTGCGAGCCCGCGACCGCCAAGGCACTGTCAAACTGACTGACTTGATGTCCAAAGCCTTCACCACTGGCTTGGCACCCGTGGAACATGCGGCTGGCTTAGGCCTTTGGGCCCTCGATGCACTAGAACCATTGCGAGCACCGCTGGCACGGCATTTAATGCAGGGCTTGAGGCATTGATCACCTCCTTGCACTAAAAAACGAGGATTCCCTCTGCAGGAAGGTCTGACCCGACCTCGACTTGCGCCTCGTTCACCACTACTTCGTTAGGAGCACAGACGGGGCCCCGATCGAGGCACTCAAGCGCTCGATTCAACAACAGAACCGACCTGATTGATGTTGCCCCCGCAATGAACAGCGGGAATTACCGTGACGGTAAGCTCAAACACAAGGTTATTTAGGTTACGATAATTTTTCATAACCTATATAACCTTTGAGAGGCCTCACCATGAATGCCATTCTTGACATTCCAAACATCGCGACGCTAGTCGGCAGTCCGAGGCAAGCCATCAATAAGCTCAACAAATCCAAGGCGCACCGAGTTGTATTGCTCACTTTTGACAAAGTAGATCCAGACTTATCAAAAACAGTCGCCGACAACTTAAATGACTTGGCCACGCTGATGTTGGAGCTGATGCTCCAACGACATGATCATGCAACTTTAGAGAAAGTAGCAGAGCTTTTGGTACCCAAAAAACAACCCACAAAGCTCATGCTCAAAGAAGCAGCCATGCTAGCGAAAGCAAAAAAAGCGGTCCTCGAGGGCAGCGAATGGCTCACGGCCATGGAGCTTGCCGAACTCGCTGGTCTAAGCACTCGCAATCCAAGTGCTCAACCAAATAAATGGAAAAAGGCGGGAAAAATTTTTGCAATCAACCATGCGGGCATTGACTACTTCCCAGGGTACGCACTAGACCCTAAAAGCGGATATCGACCTTACAAGTCTTTGACAAAGATTCTGCAAGTCTTTTCTGGTCATAAAGACAGCTGGGGCGTCGCCATTTGGTTTGCATCCCAAAATAGTTTCTTGGGCACCGAACGACCATTAGATCAAATAAAAAATGAACCTGATCGGGTGCTCGCCGCAGCAATGGACGATGTGCAGGAGATTGCTCATGGGTGAGATAGCGTCAACCAAAACCACATCTGCTCATGACCTCGCCAAGGCAAATTCACACAAAATAACCATCCCCATCCCTAATGAGCGTAATGCACTGTCAATCTCAACCTTGAGAAAAGGAACGGTTCTGCACCGAGTGCATTTGAGCAAATACGCGGCCACAACGCTCAATCCAGGTGCCATAGGCAATGCCAGATTTAGCCCCATCCAAGATGGTCATGGGATTCCCATCCCCACCCTCTATGCCGGTTCTAGTATGGATTGCGCTCTCATGGAAACCGTCTTCCATGATGTACCGCATAAATCAGGATTTAATACCTTTGACAAGCAAAAACTGGTCAACCACGTTCACAGCAAGATTCGATTGAAGCACCCCTTGAATTTGATTGACTTAGGTAGCGTCGCCCTAAGACGTCTCGGATTGAAGCGTAACCAGTTAATTGACACCGAAAAAGACTTGTACCCCGCCACCCGGACATGGGCGGGTGCTGCACACCGGATCTGCGAGCATGCACAAGGCTTGTTTTGGGTATCACGGCAAGACGACTCCGCCCGTGCGGTCATGTTTTTTGGGGATCGCCTTCCAGCACATACCCTAGAACAGCTTGGCACTTCCTTTAGCTTGCTTAGTGATTGCTCCACATACGAAAAAGTCTTTAACCTGGCACAACGAATTGGTCTGACTTTAACGACCGGGGTAACTTCATCAATCGCGGACTAGTCAATCACATTTACCTAGTCACAGAACCACCCTCTAGCTCCGATACAATGAAGCCATGCAGATCGGTCAATGGACTTTCCCCAACCAAGTCTTTGTCGCCCCCATGGCGGGGGTGACCGACCGCCCATTTCGGCAGCTTTGTAAACGCCTTGGTGCTGGCCATGCTGTCTCTGAGATGGCGGCCAGTAATCCCGCACTCTGGGATAGCGTCAAAACCTCACGTCGCTTGGACCACACTGGAGAAATTGACCCCATCACCGTGCAAATTGCCGGCGCAGATCCTGACATGATGGCCCAGGCAGCGGTCTACAACATTGGCAAGGGCGCACGCATCATCGACATCAACATGGGATGTCCAGCCAAGAAAGTCTGTAAGGTCGCCTCGGGATCAGCATTACTGCAGCACGAAGACTTGGTCGCCCGGATTCTGGAGTCGGTCGTTAAAGCCTGTACCCCGCATGAGGTACCGGTTACACTTAAAACCCGCACAGGCTGGAACCGCGACAATCGCAATGCGTTGCGCATTGCCAAGCTCGCTGAATCGGTTGGCATCGCCGCACTCACCCTGCATGGTCGCACGCGCGCTGATCTGTATGAAGGCGCTGCCGAATACGACACCATTGCTCAGGTCAAAGCCGCGATCAGCATCCCAGTGATTGCCAATGGCGACATTGACAGCCCTCAAAAGGCCAAGGCCGTACTTGACTATACCGGCGCTGATGCGGTCATGATCGGGCGCGCTGCCATGGGCAGGCCTTGGATATTTCGGGAAATCGATCATTACCTGCGATCGGGCCAGACGCTGGCACCACCGACTTTGGTTGAAATCCGGGATTTGCTGCTGCACCACCTGCAAGACCACTATCAGTTCTACGGCGAATTCACGGGCGTGCGCACCGCACGCAAGCACATCGGCTGGTACCTGCAAAACGTCCCTGAAGGACACACCCTGACGGCACGCATCAATACGATCGACAATACGGTTCAACAGGCTCGGGCGGTTCAACAATGGTTTGATGACGCCCTGAACTGCCATCATGTCAGCGCCAGGCTTGCCGCATAACCAGAGATACCCATGAGAAAAAACATCACCCCACTAGACGAATCCGTTCGACTGAATCTGGCGCTCTACCTCGAAGATCTTGGGCAGATTGAACCGACCAACATGTGGGACATGGTCATGCGCTGCGTCGAGAAGCCGCTTCTGGAAACCGCCATGAATCGCGCCAGTGGCAATCAGTCAAGGGCTGCCGAGATGCTTGGCATCACGCGCAACACCCTGCGCAAGAAACTGCAACTACATCAACTGATTTAAAGCCGAACCTCGACTGAACACAGATCACTCAATCATTTCACTTTCCTGATCATGAAAATCCAAACTGCTCTGATTTCTGTTTCCGATAAGTCTGGTGTCGTCTCATTTGCCCAGTCACTGCACCAGCGGGGCGTGCGTTTGCTCTCCACGGGCGGCACCGCCAAACTGCTGGCGCAGGCTGGCTTGCCAGTCACCGAAGTGGCCCAGCACACCGGCTCACCGGAAATTCTGGATGGGCGTGTCAAAACCCTGCATCCCAAGATCCATGGAGGCCTACTGGCACGGCGTGACACACCCGAGCACATGCAAACGCTCCAGGAGCACGACATCGAGCGCATTGACCTATTGGTCGTGAACCTGTATCCGTTTCGCGAAACGGTGGCCAAGCCCGACTGCTCGTTTGAGGACGCCGTCGAGAACATCGATATTGGCGGCCCTGCGATGTTAAGGGCCGCCGCCAAGAATCACGGCAGCGATGCCGGTGGTGTGACTGTGGTGATCGACCCGGAAGATTACCCGCGCGTACTATCCGACATGGACCAGCACCACAGCCAGACAAGTTATGGTCTGCGCCTTGAACTCGCAGCCAAGGTCTACGCCCACACCAGTTCCTATGATGGAGCGATCGCCGCTTACCTCACAAGCCTGGCACACACGGAGCCCGACCCACAAGCAACCCCTGAACGGGAGACCTGGCCGCGCACCCTCACCTTGCAACTGACACGTGAGCAAACCCTGCGCTACGGTGAGAACCCGCAGCAGATCGCAGCCTTCTACCGTGACCCCACGATTCCCACCGGACTCATGGGGCACTACCGCCAACTGCAAGGCAAAGAGCTTTCGTATAACAACATCGCCGACGCCGATGCGGCTTGGGATTGTGTCAGAAGCTTTGACACCCCGGCTTGCGTGATCGTCAAGCACGCCAATCCGTGCGGTGTGGCCGTTGGTGACGACAGTTATCGCGCCTACGAAAAAGCATTTCGCACGGATCCGACTTCCGCGTTTGGCGGCATCATTGCTTTTAACCGCCCAATTGATGCAGCCACCGCTGAAGCGGTCTCGAGTCAATTTCTCGAGGTGTTGATCGCCCCAGGATTTGATGGTGCGGCGCTAGCGGTTCTTCAGAAGAAGAAAAACGTGCGCGTCCTGGAAATCCCCATGGGTCCGGCGCACAATGACATTGATGTCAAACGCGTGGGCGGTGGCTGGTTAATCCAGACCCCTGACTGGCATCTGCTCAACGACGACGAGCTGCGTGTGGTCAGCAAACGCCAACCGACACCTGCGCAGATGCAAGATCTGATGTTCGCCTGGCGCGTGGCCAAATACGTCAAGTCCAACGCCATTGTGTTTGCAGGCAATGGCATGACGCTTGGCGTGGGTGCAGGCCAAATGAGTCGGGTGGACTCAGCGCGCATTGCTTCGATCAAAGCCGAGAACGCCGGGCTAGGGCTCAAGGGCAGTTCTGTTGCCTCCGATGCCTTCTTTCCATTTCGTGACGGCCTCGATGTGGTGGTCGATGCGGGGGCCGCTTGCGTGATTCAACCGGGTGGCAGCATGCGTGACGACGAGGTGATTGCAGCAGCCGATGAGCGCGATGTGGTCATGATCTTGACCGGCATGCGCCATTTCCGCCACTAAGGCTCAATCAGCTCATGCGCATACTCGGCGTTGACCCTGGATTGCGACGCACCGGCTTCGGTGTCGTCGACACCCAAGGCAACCGCTTGCAGTATGTTGCCAGCGGCACGATTGTTGTACCGAGTCACGCGCCACTGCCTGAGCGCCTGAAGGTCATCCTCGACAACTTGCGTGAGGTGGTGCGGCAAACCCAACCCGATGTCGCTGCGCTTGAGATTGTGTTCGTTAACACCAACCCGCAGTCTACGCTCTTGCTTGGCCAAGCCCGAGGGGCTGCGATGTGTGCACTCGCCGACAGTGACTTGAAAGTCCATGAATACACGGCCTTGCAAATCAAAAAATCGGTGGTGGGTCATGGCAAATCGGCCAAAGAACAAGTTCAAATGATGGTGCAGCAGTTGCTGGCACTCGATGGCCTGCCCGCCCCCGACCCGGCCGATGCGCTGGCCTGCGCCATTTGTCACGCGCACACGACACCACTGGGCCAAGCGCTAAGCAAACAGGGCTGGACCACCGCTGCCTCACGATCATCGCGATCAAGTGTCAGGGGCGGACGGATCCGGCGCGGCTTGTAATATTCACCACACCGAAGCAGCAACATAGACATCACCACACCACAATGAATCGGGAAACATCATGATTGGACGACTGACTGGCACCCTGTTTGAGAAAGCGCCGCCACGCATCGGGCTTGATGTTAATGGCGTGGGCTATGACATTGAAGTCTCCATGACCACACTCTATGACTTGCCCGATGTCGGCAGCAAAGTCACGCTACTGACGCACCTGGTGGTGCGCGAAGACGCCCACATCATGTTTGGTTTTGCCACAACTCAAGAGCGCGGTGCATTTAGAGAACTCATCAAAGTCACGGGCATTGGTGCGAGAACCGCACTGGGCGTGCTCTCGGGCCTATCAGTGGCTGACCTGGCTCAAGCGGTGACCCTGCAGGAAACTGACCGCCTGACGCGTGTACCGGGCATCGGCAAAAAAACTGCCGAACGTCTGTTGCTTGAACTTAAGGGCAAGCTCGGTGCTGACCCTATCGCGACAAGCGCCGGTCGCTCACACGAAACCGACATTGTTCAGGCGTTAACTGCATTGGGCTACTCAGACAAAGAGTCGCTGGCAGCAATCAAAACCTTGCCAGCCGGCGTGGCGGTCTCTGAAGGCATCCGCCTGGCCCTCAAAGCACTGGCTCGCTAGCCAATCGCTAGCCAATCGCTAGTCAATCGCCACGCAAGGCTTGGTCAATCACCCACCCAAGACTTGGATCAGTGATCACTGCTCAGTGATCACTGATTAGTCAACCTTGTCGTCCGAGTGGATTTGCATGGCCTCTAAAAACCGCGACACCATGTTGTAGGCTGCCACCGTGGCAGTCAACTCGACCAACTGCTCGTGATCAAAGTGCTGGCGCACCGCGTCTGCCACACCATCGGGCACATGAACCTGCTGAGTCATGGCATCGGTGTATGCCAACACATCACGCTGAACCGCATCAAACACATGAATCGCTTGCAACCAGTTGGGCAAAGCATCGAGCTGCGCCTGGCTCACGCCTGCTTTGAGTGCGAAGGGTCGATGCTGATCGGCCTCATAGGGCGCCCCATTTAGATGCGCCACCCGCATGATGACAAGCTCCCTTAACGCTGCAGACAGCTTGCATTGTTGACGAATCGCCGTCAAATACCCGAGCCAGCCACGGGCAACGGGCTCACTGTGCAGCAACATGCGGTAGAGGTGCAAAACATCGCCACGCTCGGCTTTGATTTGATGAACGAGCGGCTCAATCTCTTGCCGTGTCAAATCAGCATACGGAATGCGTGCCATCGTTTCCCCGGACAATCAATAAGGCTTTAGGTAATTCGGCGCCACTGCTTCGAGCGGTGTTGCCACGACACCTAAAATCGGGTCCATGGGCTTGTCGCTGACGTTGTCTGTTTGCAGCGAATCCAAATTGTCTCTGGACATCAAAGGCTCGCCCGGCAGACACTCAAAAAATCGCGCTTGCAAACGTCCAATGCTCATGGGCAAATCCAGCACCGTGCGGGGGTGGCCACTGTATTTGGCTGCCAGGCTGACCAGTTCGCCAAGCGTGTAGACCTGTGGGCCGGCGAGATCATAAATCTGCCCGCACGTGGCCTTCTGACCCAACACATTGACGATGGCGCGCGCAACATCATCGACATAGACAGGCTGCATGCGCGCTTTGCTACCAGCCAATGGCAACACAAAAAACCATTTGGCTAGCCCTGCGAACATGTTCATGAACTTGTCACCGGGACCAAACACCACCGAGGGCCTAAAAATGGTGGTGCAAAGACCAGGCGTTTGCGCCGCCACCTCGGCAATGGCGGCTTCGCCAGCAGCTTTGGATCGCGAATATTGACTGGTGCCGTTGGCGCTCGCACCCAAGGCGCTCACATGAATCAAGCGCTTGACGCCGTGCGCCGCGCAGGCGCGCGCGATGCTGGCAGGCAGCTGCACGTGCGCCGCATCAAAAGCCGGGCCATAGGGTTGCCCAGATGGGCTGTGTAAGACGCCCACGAGGTTGATGACCGCATCCATGCCCTGCACCAAGGAATCGATTACCTTCTGATCATGTACATCGCCTGGCATAATGGTCACCGTTGGATGAATCATCAATTCACGTGCGCGCCGCAGCCGCCGGGTGGGCACAAATACTGCGTCGCCGCGCGCGGCAAGCTTGGCCACCACGTGTTGCCCAATAAAGCCAGTGCCGCCCACCACCAAAATACGCATGACGAATTCTCCTTATTGAGTGATCACCCAGGGACCCGTATCCCACTTAGGGTCAGACAAAAACGCCCCATGGCTTGCCAGATCTACATTACCGCCGCTAACAATGACGCCAATGCGCGCGCCTGGCGTCACGGGCAACACTTGCTGCAGCACCGCGGCAGCGGCAAGACAGCCCGTGGGCTCTACCATCAACTTTAACCGTTGCGCAAACCAGCGTAAGGTCAACACGAGCTGTTCATCGGTGACAGTCAGAATATCGGTGACATAGTTACGCATGAGCGCAAAGGTGATGTCGCCTGGCGCAACCGTTAGGGCACCATCTGCGATTGACTTGGGCGTTGGGATTTGCACGATATGTCCAGCCCGAAGTGACTGACGCACATCGTCGCCCGCCTCAGGCTCGACCCCATAGACCTTGCAGTCTGGACTGAGCACCGAGGCCGCTAGTGCGCAGCCAGACAACAAGCCACCGCCGCCCAAGCACACCAAGAGCGCATCGAGCGTTCCTGTATCTTCAAACAATTCCTTGCCAGCCGTGCCCTGACCACAAATCACGTCGGGGTGATTAAAGGGTGGGATGACCGCGTAGCCATGTCGCTGGGCAAGCTCGGCCGCAATCTCGTCGCGGTTTTCTGTATAACGATCGTAAGAAACTACCGTGGCGCCATAGCCTTCGGTTGCCGCGCGCTTGGCTGCAGGCGCATCATGGGGCATCACGATGGTGGTGCGAATACCCAGAATCTGGCCAGCGGCCGCAATGGCCTGCGCATGGTTGCCAGACGAGTACGCCACCACACCGGCGCCAGCCTGCTCGGGCGTCAGATTGGACAGCGCGTTAAACGCTCCCCGAAACTTAAAGGCACCAGTGCGCTGCATCGGCTCAGCCTTAAAAAATACTTGGGCATTTAGCGCCTTATTCAAAGATCTGCTCGCAAGCACCGGGGTGCGATGCGCCACGCCAGCCAACGTCCGTGCGGCACGCTCAACCCCTGCGTAGGTTGGCAAGGCGGGCGTCTGATCGGTTTCGGTGGCGGCACTGACCATGGCTTCGATTACCTTTTAATCCTAGTGTAATAGTCAGCATAGTGTACGATGGTTGTAAGTATCTTCTGCAAACGACTCCATGGCCATCCAATCTGATCAATTTACCGGGGCAACCCCCGCCCCCCGGCTTGTGGACGCCACAAGCCAAACACCCAATGAGGAATCGGTCGAGCGCGCCTTGCGCCCCAAAGCCCTTGACGACTATGTGGGCCAGCAAACCGTGCGCGATCAGTTGCAGATCTTCATTGAAGCCGCCCGACATCGCAGTGAAGCACTTGACCACGTGCTGCTGTTTGGCCCACCTGGCTTAGGCAAAACCACACTGGCCCACATTGTGGCCTATGAAATGGGTGTCAACCTCAGGCAAACCTCGGGCCCTGTGCTTGAACGCGCTGGCGACTTGGCTGCGCTTTTAACCAACCTGGAAAAGAACGACGTTCTTTTTATTGACGAGATCCATCGACTGTCACCGGTGGTCGAAGAAATTCTCTATCCTGCTCTGGAAGACTTCCAAATCGACATTCTGATTGGCGAAGGACCCGCGGCTCGAAGCGTAAAACTGGATTTGCAGCCCTTCACCCTCGTGGGTGCCACCACCCGAGCCGGCATGCTCACCAACCCCTTGCGCGACCGGTTTGGCATTGTCTCGCGACTTGACTTCTACAGCCACGATGATCTTGCCAAGATCGTCACGCGCAATGCCAAGTTGCTGCAAGCTGAGATGGAGCCTGCTGGCGCCTCGGAAATTGCGTGTCGTTCACGTGGCACGCCTCGCATTGCCAACCGCCTTTTGCGCCGCGTGCGCGATTACGCCCAAGTCAGAGCCAATGGCATCATCACCCAGGACATTGCTTCCCAAGCCTTGGGCATGCTCGAAGTCGACCCGCTGGGACTGGATTTGATGGATCGCAAGCTACTGGAGGCAATTGTGCACAAGTTCGATGGCGGTCCGGTGGGCGTCGAGAGCTTGGCCGCAGCCATTGGCGAGGAACGCGACACGATTGAAGACGTGATTGAACCCTACCTGATTCAAAACGGCTTTTTGCAGAGAACCCCGCGTGGGCGTGTCGCCACTCAGACTACCTGGCGCCACCTTGGTTTAACACCCCCCAAAAACCACCCGGGCAGCGGTGATCTTTTTAAGTCCTGAGCGATTTAATCCGTGGGTTCTTTATCCATGGATTTTTTTGGGTATAGCCAACACAGCCAGATGCTAATCGAGCGCATGCATCCATAGGCTGCGCTCACCCTTAAAGACCGGCACACTGGCTGGCGTCATCGCCAGCGTGCCGTAGCCCTCATCATCGGGCACCAGCATCTGCTCAGCCATCAGCCTTCTTAACACTGCCCGCCAAGCCAGCACCGACCAATGGGCACCCACCCCGAACACTGACAGCGTGTCATGCGACTGGGCCAGCACACGAGGCGTGCGCTTGCCACGCACAATGTCAATCAAATGACCAGCGCCATATCGCTGACCACGCTCACGCCACAGGCGATAGACCGCAGACAACACCATTTGGGCGGCCTCAGTGGCATCCCAGGGTTGATCGCCTTGCGATTGCGCATGGCAGTTGTCGCAATGACCACAAGGCCCACTGTCCTGCCCAAAATGCGCCAGCAATTGCACCCGTCTGCAAGATAGCGACTCGGCAAATCGCAGCATCTGATCAAAGGACTCCAGCACCCTTTGGGCCTGACTGGCGCTCACGTCAGCCTCACGTGCCAGCAGGTAGCGGGTAGTGACATCTGGCATGCCATACGCCAGCCACGCGCTCGCAGGCCCGCCGTCACGTCCGGCTCGGCCTGTCTCCTGGTAGTACTGCTCGAGCGAACGCGGCATGTCCACATGCGCCACAAAACGTACATCTGGCTTGTCAATACCCATGCCAAAGGCGATCGTGGCCACCATCACCAAGTCAGGCTCTTGGGCAAACCGGGCTTGGTGCAAGGCGCGCGCTTGGCGACTTAATCCGGCGTGATACGGCAAGGCATTTACCCCATGGCGAACCAGCCAGGCAGCCAGTGCTTGCGCACGCGCCCGTGAAGCGGTGTAGACAATGCCCGAGTGATGCGCGTGACGACTGGCAATGAAATCAAGCAATTGCACACGCACATCGGCTTTGCTCACCACTTCGTAGAACACGTTCGGACGGTCAAAACCACTGGCAAAGGTCGTGGCGTTGTCTAACTCCAAACGTGCCAGGATCTCTTGTCGGGTTCGCGGCGTGGCCGTGGCGGTCAGTGCAATGCGCGGCACACCCCGCCACTGTTGGCCAAGTGCTTGAAGCGTCAAATACTCAGGCCGAAAATCATGCCCCCATTGAGAGATACAGTGCGCCTCGTCAACCGCAAAGAGGCTGACCTTGACTTGTTTGAGTGCCTGCATCAAGCGTGCAGTGACCAGTCGCTCAGGCGCCACGTAGAGCAAATCGAGCTCACCGGCCATCAGTGACTGCTCAATGGATCGAACCTCTTGCCAGCTTTGGGTCGAGTTCAGGCTTGCCGCCCGAACGCCACGCGCAGCAAGGGCAACCACCTGGTCTTGCATGAGCGCAATCAAGGGCGAGATCACCACGGCCACGCCTTCGAGCAATAACGCCGGGATCTGATAACAGAGCGACTTGCCACCGCCCGTGGGCATCAACACCAGCGCATCGCCACCGGCCATCACATGGGCAATGACTTGAGCTTGCTGCGTGCGAAACGCCTTAAAGCCAAAGACGCTGTGCAAGACCTCCTGGGGACTGGCGCTGCGGGCACGATCCAGCGTGGTGCTCATGCTCGATTTTGGTCGCAGCCATCCTCAGCAACCAGCAAATGGCGATAGTCCCAGGCTTGTGCGACCACCGCAACCACGGCAATCACCAAAGCAGACCAAGCCACCAGCGACATGGGCTCAAGCGGCGCGGCCGCATCCCAAATGGTCAACTCATCGAGAACCAGAAACGGAAAAATACTGTAGAGCACGCCAGCGAACATTAGCGATAGCAACAACCACACCAAGAGCACTGGCACGCGTAAGGCCCGTGCTGCGTTGACACGCCAGCTGCGCAACAAACGGTCTAGCCATACAAATGCCACCAACATCACCAACCACCAAAGTGCTGCCATTTGCAGGTTGTAGCCATGAGTCCATTTATAGAAAATCGCCGGATTCACCAGGGCCAGCATGAATGCCAAGGCCACCATGCCAGCCGCGCTCCAGCGCGCAGCGCCAGCGGCTGCTTTGGCGAGTCGATCCGCTATCAGGCCTTGCGTTTTTATGACGAGCCAACTGGCGGCCAACAGAGCAAACGCAGCCATCATCGCCAAGCTCATCACCAAATCGAACGCAACAAACGACCAATGAAACTGTTGCCCGGTGACATACGCGGCCAACACCAAACCAAACCCGATCGCACCAAGCAAACTGCCCACGCCATAGAGCCAGCGACATGGGCCACTTCGAATGGCCAGGCTTCGCAACACCGACCCGACCACCAGCAGCAGAAATGGCGCGTACATTCCCTCAATCATGACTGACCAGGCAATCGGAAATGCAGCCACCGAAACACCCAGCAGCAAGGGCAACCAGCGCTCATTGGCACGTTGCCAAGGCGCAATCGCCCGTAACAGCCCAGCGCGTGCTTGACTCGGCACCCACGGCAATAGCAGACCTATGCCCAAGGCAATGCCATCGAGCAACAGCAAGCCCAGCAACAAGGTTGTCACGAGCAGCATCAAAGCCAGTGGCAACCAAAACAGCGGGTCGCTTGCGGCCAGGCCCATCGAGGCGGACAAGGACTCGATCATGTCCGTGCTCCTTGCGCGTGATCGCCATCGGGGCGAGCACGCACTAAAAACCGGACAAACAGTCCAAACGACAGCACCACCACCAAACCGACCAAGGCCAAGCCAGCCGCCAACGCCCAAGCTGGCTGCATCGATACCAGGTCGGCCAGCGGCAAACCAGCTGTCAATGATTGCTGCGGCAAGATGAACAACTGCCACCAGGCACCAAGCCACAAGAGCGGCGCACTGATGACCGGCACTCGGGTGATCCATGCGGCAATTTTCCCGGTATCACCGGCAGAACCCAGACCGACCACCAAACCCGCCAGCGTGACCAACCACAACACAAATGTCACGCGCAAAGGCCAGTTTGCAGCGCCATAAAGCAACGCCTCATACAATGTCTGCGTGCTCTGGGTCGCGGGGTTTAATTGTCCACCCACGGCTTGGCTTAATAACCACAACCAACCAAGCAAACCAGCCACCCCAAGGCCCGTCATGGCACGCTGCCCCGCGGTTGACAACGCCATGGTTGACAGCGCGATGGTTGACTGCGCGGTGGTTGACTGCGCAGTGCTTGACCCTGTCACGCCGTGGTTGGGGGTTTGCACTGACCACTGCACCAGCACCCCGAGCAGCAATGCCGCACTGAAGGCAGTCGCCAACAGCGCGCGCGAGAACGCCTGGGCTTGAACAATGGCTGACCACTCAATGACTTGATAGCGCCCATCAATCAGCGCTGTGCCCACGGGTTCACGCATCCAGCTCTGGGCTAGCAGTACCAGCGCATACGCCAGGCTAAAGCCTATGGCGGTCAGCCAGTCAGCCACTGACCGCACGCCATGGTCTGGGCGCGATGCCAAACGATAAGCCAGCGTCTCAGTCACCAACATCACCGCCACCAAGCCCGCAATCATGGGCCCCAACACATTGCCCGTGCGCTCAAGCAAGGGCGGCCAGGCCGATGCCATGACAGTGAGCCACAACAAGCCCAAACCGATCGTGAGCCTAGCGACCAGACCAAACAGACTGCGCCACGCGGTCGCGCACGGCGATTGCGGGCCAAGCGCCACCAGCCACCAGACCAGGCCCATACCAAGAAGCGCCATCAGCTCAAAGGCCAATTGCGCCAGCGTGGTCTGAGACTGGGCGAGGAGAAGTTGAATTTCTTGCATATCGCCCGTAAGTGTAGACCGGACGTGGCAAAATGTGGTTTTAGTCATACGCACCCTAAAACAGACATAGCATCCACGCTAGCAACCGGTAACGCCCCCTTCTCCATGACAGACCAACACCACGAGGCCTCAACCTCAAATTTTCTGCGGCAGATCATTGACGCCGACCTTAAGGCTGACCGATTCGGCGACAAGCATTGGGCAACACCACCGGCCACGGCACATGATCTCAGTGGTGCGCCGATCGATGCCGCCCGCATCCGCACGCGATTTCCGCCCGAGCCCAACGGCTTTTTGCATATCGGGCACGCCAAGAGTATCTGGGTGAATTTTGGGATGGCAATGCAGTACCAAGGAATTTGCCACCTGCGGTTTGATGACACCAACCCCGAGAAAGAAGACCAAGCCTACGTGGATGCCATCATAGACGCCGTCCAATGGCTCGGTTACGACTGGCAAGACGGCAAGCAATCGCATCTGTATTTTGCGAGCGACTATTTCGAAGTGATGTATCAGTTCGCCTGCGCGCTGATCAAAGCCAATCTCGCCTATGTCGATGAACAAAGCGCGGAGCAAATGCGCGCCAACCGGGGCACCCTCACCTCGCCCGGCACCAACAGTGCCTGGCGTGACCGCCCGGCCCAAGAGTCCCTGCAACGATTTGCCGAGATGCGCGCGGGCACCCATCCAGACGGCGCCATGGCGCTGCGCGCGCGCATTGACATGGGTTCACCGAACATCAACCTGCGCGATCCGGTCATCTACCGGATTCGCCACGCCCATCATCACCGCACGGGTGATGCCTGGTGCATCTACCCCATGTACAGCTGGGCTCATCCGATCGAAGATGCATTGGAAGGCATCACGCACAGCATCTGCACGCTCGAATTCGAAGATCAGCGCCCGTTCTATGACTGGAGCCTGAACACATTGGCAGACTTGGGACTGCTCAAGCGCCCCTTGCCTCACCAGTACGAATTCGCGCGGCTAAACATGAGCTACGTGATCACGAGTAAGCGCAAACTTTTACAACTGGTGCAAGAAGGCCATGTGCAGGGTTGGGATGATCCGCGCATGCCTACTATTGCCGGTCTACGCCGCCGAGGCTATACGCCCTCAGCCATCAAGCTGTTTTGTGAACGCACTGGTGTGTCAAAGGCAAACTCACGCATTGACTACAGCGTGCTGGAACAAGCACTCAGAGACGATCTGGACCCCGTTGCGCCACGCGCAGTGGCTATTTTGGATCCGGTTAAGCTCGTCATCACCAACTTGCCAGCAGAGCAAGTGGTGATGTGTCAGGCACCGCGCCACCCCCATCTGCCCGACTTAGGGCAGCGCGAGTTTGCATTTACGCGCGAGCTCTGGATTGAGCGCGAAGATTTCATGGAAAAACCGGCCCCGAAATATTTCCGGCTGTTTCCCGGTAACCAGGTGCGCCTGAAATACGCATTTGTTGTCACGTGCACAGGCTGCGTCACAGACGCGGCTGGCAAGGTTATTGAAGTGCATGCTGAGTACCTGCCCGATACCCGCAGTGGCACGCCCGGTGCAGACGCTGTGAAGGTCAAGGGCACTGTGACCTGGGTCAGCGCCATCCATGCGATTGCTGCCGAGATCCGGCTATATGACCGCCTATTTACTGAAGCCTACCCTGACGCCGGCGAAGGCAATTTTCTGGACCACTTGAACCCCAACTCGGTCAGAACCTGTCAGGGCTGGCTTGAGCCTGGGATTGATCTCTCAACACCCGCCTGGCAGTTCGAGCGCCTAGGCTACTTTGCACCAGATGCCAAAGCCAGCCTAGATGGCCTGCCTGTCATTAACCGCGTGACCACGTTGAAAGACACCTGGGTCGCGCAATCCAGCAAAGCTTAAACTAACACCATGAACACAACCTTAGCCGCCCTCGAATTCAAAAGCGCTACCCTCTACGCGCTCAGAGCCGTGCTGCACGGCGACGACACCGACACGGTCATCAACGCGCTGAACCAGCGCATGGCAGATGCGGGCAGTTTTTTTGCGGGCGAATCGGTGGTCATCGATGCCAGCGCGTTGATGCAGCCCCCCAACTGGGATGACCTGCTTGAAGCATTCTCTAACCACAAACTGCCAGTCATTGGTGTGGTGGCCTCTGGCGAGATCGCCCAAAGTGCGATTGAATATGGTTTAGCCAGTTTGGAGCTATCCAACACCACGCCCAAGACCGTCACCGCACCCAAACCTGCCGTGGAAGTGGCCGAGCCGGTTCAAGCGCCCACCCCAGTGCCCAAGGCCAATGCCAGCGCTGCCGAAGCAGCCAAGATCCCGGAGCCAGCAGCCACGCCTGCAGGCTCACCTACCATGGTGATTGAAGGCCCCTTGCGCTCTGGCCAGCGCGTCTATGCGCGCGATGCAGATCTCGTGGTCATGGGTGTGGTCAGCCAAGGTGCCGAGGTCATTGCTGACGGCAATATTCACGTCTATGGTCCATTACGCGGCAAGGCCATGGCCGGGGCCAGGGGTGATTCTCAAGCCAGGATCTTTACCACCAGCCTCGATGCAGAGCTCGTGGCGGTTGCTGGCGTTTATCGAGTGATTGAATCGGCGCTGCCTCTAACGCTGCACAGAAAACCCGTCATGGTGGTTTTAAAAGAACAAGCCCTGCGCCTCGAACCCCTCAATGACTGAAATCGGACATAATAGAGACCGGGTATCGCACTGTACGTAAACTACGCCAAACGTCAGCAACACAGCCGATATGTCTGGCCAGTTCAGCAGTGAGAATGCAGTGAAACAACCATTTTTAATTTGACACGGAAGGATTTGCTCGCCATGACACGAATCGTAGTGGTGACCTCAGGTAAAGGTGGCGTAGGCAAGACCACCACCAGCGCCAGTTTCTCTTCAGGCTTGGCCATGCGCGGCTTTAAGACAGCCGTCATTGACTTTGACGTGGGCTTGCGCAACCTCGACCTCATCATGGGCTGCGAGCGTCGTGTGGTCTATGACTTTGTGAACGTCATACAGGGTGAAGCCACGCTCAATCAAGCACTGATCAAAGACAAAAACCTTGAGAACTTGTTCATCCTGCCCGCCTCGCAAACGCGCGACAAAGATGCACTGTCTCAAGAAGGCGTAGAAAAAGTCATCAATGACTTAAAAGGCATGGGATTTGACTACATTGTCTGCGATTCGCCAGCGGGCATCGAAACCGGTGCACTTTTAGCCGCTTATTTTGCGGATGATGCCCTCGTGGTGACCAACCCGGAAGTGTCTTCAGTGCGCGACTCGGATCGTATCTTGGGCATTCTGGCCTCGAAGTCAAAGCGCGCGGTCGAGAGCCTTGAACCCATCAAAGAATACTTGCTGTTGACTCGCTACAACCCCAAGCGTGTCAATGATGGCGAGATGCTTTCCCTCAAAGACATTGAGGACATTCTGCGCATCAAATTAATTGGCGTCATTCCCGAGTCTGAATCGGTCTTGCAGGCCTCCAACCAGGGCTTGCCCGCGATCCACATCACAGGTTCAGATGTCGCTGAAGCCTACTCTGACGTAGTCGACCGCTACCTTGGCAAAGAGAAGCCCTTGCGGTTTGTTGAGTACACTAAACCTGGACTCTTTAAACGTCTGCTAGGAGGCAAGTGATGTCGTTTCTGTCTTTTTTGCTGGGCCAGAAGAAGACCTCGGCTTCGGTTGCCAGGGAACGGCTGCAAATCATTCTGGCGCATGAACGCACCGGCGGCAGCGATGCAACACCTGACTATCTGCCACAGCTGCAAAAAGAGTTGGTTGCGGTGATTTCTAAATATGTCAAAGTCGATCCCAATGACATCAAAGTCAACCTAGAGCGCCAAGATTCGCTCGAGGTGCTTGAAGTCAAGATCGAGATACAACAGGATCAGGCCTAATCCACCCACTCAAAAGCCCCGAAAGGGGCTTTTTTATGCGCGGAAGTTTCACTTTGCTTTGCACAGCGCAAGATGACAATCAAAATAAGAATCAATCCTTGTTGATGTGTCTTAAGCCAGGGTTTGGGTGAGGCATTGCTGAAGCGTCACACTCAGGTCCGTACAGGAATGGTAACTCGCAGATAGTCTTCTGTTAGATCGAACCTTGCTTCTTTGCCACAATACTCTCTGGTCACTGGCACGATTTTTCTGCGAACACCCATGCCTCGCGCATCGACATAACCATAATCCCGCATCACTTCAACGATGATAGGGTTCCTGGGTGAACGCTGCCCGGCAAGCATCTTGTCTATTGTCATTGAGTTTTGGAGTGCGCCAGGGCTGGTGATCTCCAGACGGTCAGCGTAATTAGTGACTTCAATTTCAATCGAACGCGTCCAGTCACGATGAACAACGGCATTCAGTATTGCTTCCCTAAGAACCTCTAAAGGGTAACGGGTTGTCATCGAGCGCCTCAGTGTCGTGTCGATCAAATTACTCTGCTCACCGATAAATGGCAACATACGATCCACCAGCCGTTCGATCAAACCTGGCTCAATCATTTCGCGACTACCACCAAACTTGCCATCGAACAATGCCACCAAAGGTCCAGTCATAAACGTGTCATCCTGAGATCGATAGTCCATATCGACACCCTCGAAGGACATCCAACGAATTGACGCGTGCCGCAAAAATCGCCTGGGATTGCGGCCAAACAGGATCAATCCAGCCATTGTGCATACAGCGGATTCTGACTCACCACCAGTCATGAAGCCCAACCCTGTCAGCCTTTGCAACCACGTCTGTTCTGTTGCCGGGCCCTCCAGATCGCCAGCGATGTTAACCAAGTAATCAGTCAATCGGGCTTGGTCCAAGTCACGCAAAGAAGTTCCATTGACGGGCAAGACTTCCGCATGCAGCAAACCACCGGACTCAAACAATCGGGCCTGCTGCTCTCGGGTCGCCAATCTAGATGTGCTACCAACACGCACGTAGAGTTCCTCACGATCGCAATGTCGAACAACATATGGCTTAGCTAAGCCAGGCATTAGTGAGATGACCCCTACACGCTTACCCTCATCAAGGACGACCTGTTCGTAAAATGGCATTACCGTCGGATGCACAAACCGACCAAACACTGTATCCATAATCCAGCGTTCCAGATCCGGACGTTGTATGCCGCTAACTGTCCCGTCGTCTTCTACGCCTAACAAGATGTGGCCACCTTGGCAATTAAGTAGGGCAACGATCTCTTTGGCAAGTTGCTCTGGACGGACGTCGTCTCGCTTGAACTCGATACCGGAGTTCTCACCATTCGTGATGACTTCGAGCAGTTGCGATTTCAGCATAGACCGGGGGCGGTTACCCGATGATTTTGTGTGCTTGGATTTTATCCGTGAACCGCGATCGCTTGAATGTAGGAAATTTCAGTGGACCTACAGTTCATTTCAACGAACAAGCGATCACGCAGTTGACATTGGGTGCCGTAAACACGCTCAAGCGAGAAACGATAACCTGCGCGTACGTGTAAGCAGGAGTGTCTCCATCGTCTCAACCCTCACCCCCAAACGCCCTCACCTATCTTTGGACTTAATCACCGCGAGCACCTCCCGAAACTTCGGATGCTCGGCGTGCACCAACCACTCAAACATCACCATCTCGGCAGACACCAGTTGCGCACCGGCACGCGCCAAGCGTGCAAGTCCAGCCTCCCGATCGCCATCATGGCGAGAACCACAGGCATCTGTTGCCATCCAAACCTCTCGCCCGCTTTGTAATACACCCAAAGCCGTTTGCATCACGCACACATGGGCTTCTGCGCCCACCACCACGACCTGAGGCCGTCCTGCTGGCATAAAGGCCTCAAAGTGTTCTTCCTTGGTGCCATCGAAGTGTGTTTTATGGCAGACGGACTGGATATCGCTTCGCAAAGACTCAACCGTGTGGCCAAGCTTGTTGGCAAGGTGTTCTGTGGCCAAGACCGGAATATCGAGTAGCTTTGCCGCATTAGCCAAGCGCATGGCCGCGGCCATGCGGGCATCGGCCTGATCGATCACTGGCATGAGTGACGCCTGCATGTCCACGATCAATAAAACCGAGTGTGCTGCAGACAGGCGTCGGATCATGACGATCTCCTCTTAGGTCTACATTTACTTCAGTGCCTTGTAGCGGATGCGCTTGGGTGCAGCACCGGCTTCACCGAGACGGCGCTTTTTGTCGGCTTCGTATTCCTGATAGTTACCATCAAAAAATACAAGCTGCGAATCGCCTTCAAACGCCAGGATGTGCGTGGCAATGCGATCAAGGAACCAGCGATCATGGCTGATGACCATCACACTACCGGCAAACTCCAGCAAAGCATCTTCCAAGGCGCGTAAGGTTTCAACGTCCAAGTCGTTGGATGGCTCATCGAGCATCAGCAAGTTGCCACCTTCAAGCAATGTCTTGGCCAAGTGCAAGCGCCCACGTTCACCTCCCGAGAGTTGCCCAACCTGCTTGCTCTGATCAGTGCCTTTGAAGTTAAAGCGGCCCAGATAGGCACGTGCCGGCATCTCAAAGCGGCCCACCGTAATCAGGTCTGCACCATCCGATATCGCATCAAACACTGACTTGTCATTGGGCAAAGCATCACGTGATTGGTCCACAAACGCCAGCTTGACCGTCTGGCCAATCACCACCTCGCCACTATCTGGTTTTTCCTGACCAGAAATCATGCGAAATAGCGTCGATTTACCAGCACCGTTGGGACCAATAATCCCCACAATGGCGCCCGGTGGCACTTTAAAGCTCACCTCGTCAATCAGCAGCCTGTCACCAAACGCCTTGGAGACATTCTTAAACTCCACCACCTCATTGCCCAAGCGCTCTGCCACGGGAATAAAAATCTCTGACGTTTCATTGCGCTTTTGATACTCGTGCGAGGACAATTCTTCAAAGCGTGACATACGTGCCTTGGCCTTGGCCTGGCGACCCTTGGGGTTCTGACGTACCCACTCCAGTTCTTTACGAATCGTCTTCTGACGCGCAGATTCGGTAGACTCTTCCTGCTTTAGACGATCCTCTTTCTGTTCTAGCCAAGAGCTGTAGTTGCCCTTCCAGGGAATACCGTGACCACGATCGAGTTCCAGAATCCATTGAGCGGCATTGTCCAAAAAGTAACGGTCGTGGGTGACTGCGACCACCGTGCCTGGAAACTTTTGCAAAAACATCTCGAGCCAGTCCACACTTTCTGCATCAAGGTGGTTGGTGGGTTCGTCTAGCAGCAGCATATCGGGCTTAGCCAATAGCAAACGGCAAAGCGCCACACGGCGTTTCTCACCGCCCGACAAATGACCAATCTTGGCCTCCCAGGGCGGCAGACGCAGTGCGTCAGCCGCGATTTCCATCTGCGCTTCGATGTCATCAGACCCAGATGATGCAGCCGCGGCGATGATCGCCTCGAGCTCAGCCTGTTCAGCCGCTAGCGCATCGAAATCCGCATCAGGCTCAGCATAAGCGGCATACACCTCATCCAGACGCTTACGTGCAACCGTGACCGCCCCCAAGCCCTCTTCGACCGACTCGCGCACGGTGTGATCGGCATTTAATTGCGGCTCTTGGGGCAGATAGCCAATATCCAAACCCGACATGGGCACGGCTTCGCCTTCGATCTCTTTGTCAATGCCAGCCATGATCTTGAGCAAAGTAGATTTACCCGCACCATTTAAGCCGAGCACACCGATTTTGGCGCCTGGAAAGAAGGACAGCGAGATGTCCCGCAGGATTTGTTTCTTGGGTGGCACGATTTTGCCAACCCGGTTCATGGTAAAGACGTATTGAGCCATTGGTGATAAGTGTGTTGCAATGTCGATAATCCAACATTGTAGGGTCAATCCTCTCCCAGGGCACCAATATATCTATCCGTTATGGATTCCTCATTAACCCTTAAGTAAAGCCTCACCGAACACAACCCAGAGCAGTCTATTGACCATGACAACACCAAACCCGACGCTTGCCTTTTCTGCTTCAGAACTCACCATGCTGGGCAAGACCTCTGATGCACTGACGGCCTACATGGGCACGGCCATTCTGGCCGAGGTCGGGGAGACTGATGGTGCGCAGTGGGTCATATTTGGGCGAGCACTCGATCAGGAAGAAGCCATTGGCGCTGATATCGTGCACGTGCAAATGGGCGGCCCTGGTACCAAAGTGCTCGGCCAGCGTGGTGGGCTTGAGACGGACAAGTCTGCTTACGACTGTGCGTTTTTGTGGGCCATTGAAATCACCCCCGATGAGGAAGAACGCTTCATCCGCTTAGACCCGCAGGGCGAAGTGTTTGACACAGCGCCAGAACTTGCCATGCTGCTACCATTCACTCTCGAAGAGCCCGAATTGCCAGAAGACATTGAGGACGACACCAGCAACCCCAACCTAAATGGCGCGCATGGCCAGGACGAGCTTGACGACCTCGATAGGCTGGGTAGCCCCGATGGTCTGGACAAACTTGACCCCGGCAGTGCCACCCGCCACTGAGACACGCCCTTAGGTTACAGAACCAATCGCCGGCCTTCAAAGAGCGGTCACGAACCGGCTTTGGCAAGCTTAGCCAAAATAGAATCACGCAAACGAATCAGCGCTGGTGACAACACCTGCTCAATGCGCTCCACGCTGTCATCGGTGTATAGGCTCATGTTCAGCACATGCACGGGCTCATTGGCAATCACCAGGGGCGTGGCGACCGAGACCACGCCAGGCTGCCAGGCCACGCCACAGTAGCCGTGGGCGCGTACGTACTGCATATCAGCCACAATCCCCGAGTAGATCTTGTTCCAGTCACGCGCATGACGCACCTTGAGGCTGGCTATGCATTGGGCAAGCAACTCGCCCTCCAGCGTGCACAAATAAGCATGCCCAAGCGCCGTTAGCGCCATAGGCACGCGTTGGCCAACCACCACCTTGCGAAGGCTGGCCTTAGGGCCAAATGGCAGGTTCTCCAAATAAATCATGTCATCGTGGTCCGCCACCGCAAGCCCGATATTGACTCGCATTTGACGACCGACGGCTTGCATCAACGGCAAAGACTCTTTAAGCACAAATGAGCCGCTCAACATCACGTGGGCCATGCCCACGACGGCCGCACTCAGCCGATAGCCCCCCATGGCAGCGTCATGCAACAGGAAACCTGAACGCACCAGCGTGCCAGTCAAACGGCTGACCGTGGAGCGCGGCAAACCAGTGCGCTCGGCAATCTCACTGTTGTTCAGAAAGCTCAAGCCCGGTTTAAACGCCCGCAAAATCTCCAGACCGCGCGTGAGCGACCGATTGTCTATGGCCTGGCTTGGCTGATACGTCACTGCCCGCACTCCCCGGATGCTTATCGAACGATAAAACTATCATCATAGTTCCATGCATGACGATCGTTTCAGTACCCTCGTTTCAGTATCATTGAATCAGCATCAATCCTCGAGTTGCCTGTAACTACTGTTTAATGAGATACCTGATTCTTCGACAATGAGCACCCATGCCCGCTGACATCTTGACCGTGACACTGAACCCGACACTGGATGTCAGCACCACGGTGACCAAGCTGATTGACCACGCCAAGCTACGTTGCACACCCGAGCGCGAACAAGTCGGTGGTGGTGGCATCAATGTCGCTCACGTCATCCATTCGCTAGGCGCCAGTTGCCAAGCCATGCTGACAGTGGGAGGCCTGCGAGGCCAAGACATCGTGCAGCGACTAACCAACAGTGGTCTGGATTGCGTCCAAGCCCCGATTGCCGAGCAAGCCCGCCAATGCTTCACCGTCTATGAGAGCCAGACCAAGCACGAGTACCGGTTTGTGCTGCCAGGCCCCAGGCTGAGCAATCAAGAACAAGTCACTTGCACAGCAGTCATCCTGCAGCACTTGCCAACCAAGTACCTCGTTCTATCGGGTAGCCTGCCGCCAGGTGTGCCAGACGACTATTACGCCACGGTAATTCGATCCGCACGCCAACGGAACCCAAGTCTGCGCATGGTGGTTGACGCCAGCGGGCAGGCGCTTGACGCCGCGCTCGATGCCGGTGTGTTTTTATGTAAGCCCAGCCGCGAAGAGTTCTGTGCGCTCACGGGCGAGGACTTCACATCACCGGTCGATATCGACCGGTGCGTTGACGCTGCACGAGAACTGATCAAGCAAGGAAAAACCGAGATCGTTGCGCTCACGCTAGGCGCCGATGGCTCTTTGATCGTGACGCTCGATCAAGCCTGGCGCATTGAGCCCTTGGCCGTCAGGGTCACGAGCACCGTGGGGGCGGGTGACAGCTTTATTGGCGGCTTTGTATGGTCCATGACGCGACAAGAAGACATCATTCAAGCCGTCAGGCTCGGCACCGCAGCAGCGGCAGCAGCCCTGCAGACCCAAGGCGCGCTTCTGTTTGACGGCCAGGCGATTGTTGCGACCAGCAAGCAAGCTGTGGCGGCGCCAATCTGAGCGAACCCATTCGACTGGTCTGGGCTAGACCAGTTTGCGCGTGTAATCAGCAAACGCCTGCATCTGGGCTGCCAGTAGCTTGCGTACCTCGTCGCTAGTAACATCACCCTGCGCATCAAAATTGCCAGTGAAAGCATTGACGAAAACCTCGGGCTTATTCAGAACATGCAAGTTCAAGCAAACACAGACCTGGCGCAAGTGGTACTGAGCGCGCGAAGTGCCCATGCCACCGCCGGCCCCCATGATGGCGACGGTCTTGCCCGCTAGCAAATGGTTGTCAGGCTCGCGCGAAGCCCAGTCAAGCGCATTTTTTAAGGCTGGTGCGATTGAATAGTTGTACTCCGGGCAAGCGAGCACCAGCCCTTGAGCCGCATCAATTTGTGACAACAGGCGCTTGACCGACTCGGGCTTTTGCGAGACGTCGCTGTTGTAGAAAGTTACATCGCCTAATTCTGCGATGTCCATGGTGACACCGGACGGCAGCGATGCTTGCGCCGCACGCAACAAACCCCTGTTGGCAGACGCCTGGCGCAAACTTCCACAAATTCCCAGTAAATGAACCTCTGACATCAAACACCTCAAGCAACCTGATCAAACAATGAATCGAAACAAAATTACAGCGCAACAAAAGTGACACGTCACCACTTTGTTTGCACCGCAGTATGCAGAATTAAACGAGCTACTACAAAAAGGCCTGATACCCCTTTGTTTTATAGGGCATTTGACTTGGTTCATTAGGCGAAAACCCCTATTGCTCCATAGTCCCCTACGGTTAATGATGATGTCTATGTTACTCCCCGTGTAAGTTTTTCATTACTCAGCCAACACCAAGAACGGAGACCTTTATGGCCAAGCTCGAACAGCAAACCGCAGTCGCCAAGCAAGATGAGACTGCCAGCTCACGACGCAAGTTTTTTAAGAAGGCAGGTACGGTTGCTGCGGCAGCTCCCCTTGCTGGCTTCCCCATGATTTCTGTGGCGCAATCGCCGATCGTCCTGAAAATGCAGGGTGGCTGGGGCGCGACCGACATCTTTAACGAAATGGCCAAGGAATACGTTGATCGTGTCAACGAAATGTCTGCTGGTCGTCTGCGTATCGACTACCTGAACTCGGGCTCAGTGGTTAAACCCTTTGAGATGACCGACGCGGTCAGCAACGGTGTGCTCGATGCTGGGCACCAAGTCTCTGCTTATTGGTACGGCAAGAGCAAAGTTGCTTCGTTGTTTGGCTCGGGTCCAATTACGGGCGCCAATTCAGAACAGTTGCTGGGTTGGATGTATCGTGGCGGTGGCATTCAGCTTTACGAAGAGCTCCTGAAGACGCTGAATCTGAACCTGCAAACCTTCTTTGCATTCCCAATGCCCCCTCAACCTTTGGGCTGGTTCAAGACCACACCCCCTCGGAATGCTGAAGAGCTCAAGGGATACAAGTACCGCACCGTTGGCCTCGCTTCTGACTTGATGCAAGAACTGGGCATGAGCGTGACACAGTTGCCTGGTGGCGAAATCATGCCTGCCATGGAACGTGGTGTGATTGATGCGTTTGAATTCAATAACCCCACATCAGACAGCCGTTTTGGCGCTCAGGATGTGGCTAAGTACTACTCGATGGGATCATTCCACCAATCGCAAGAGTTTTTTGAAATCATTTTCAACAAAACCAAGTACAACTCGCTGCCGCCAGACTTGCAGGCCATCCTGAAATATGCGTCTGAAGCTGCTTCCTCGTCGAACACCTGGACTGCCCAAGACAACTACTCACGTGACCTGCAAAAGTTGATCGTGGATCACAAGGTGCGCGTGGTTAAGACACCTCAGGCTGTGTTTGACGCACAGCTAAACGCATGGGACAAGCTGACTGCCAAGTTGTCGGCAGAAGATCCATTCTTCAAAAAAGTGGTGGATTCACAGATGGCATGGTCACGTCGCGTGTGCTACTACGCATTCTTGGCTGACGCCAACTACAAGGCGGCCTACGAGCACGTCTTCAAAACCAAACTGCCTTTCTAAGGGTAATATGCAGCACTCGGTCGGGCACGCCCGACCGATCCTTTTGGACTGGTAAATGACCGCTGCTTAGTCGGCGGTTTTTTTTAATTTCGGAGTCACGAAATGATTGGCTATATCCGCTGGGTAGACAGCCTCTCCAAGGCGCTCGGTCATGCGTTTGGTTGGTGTATTGTGATGCTGACACTGGGCACGAGTTATGAAGTATTCATGCGCTATGTGTTGAACAGCCCCTCATCGTGGGCCTATGACATGAGTTACACCTTTTACGGCGCTCTGTTCATGATGGCTGGCGCTTATACCCTCTCAAAAGGAGCGCACGTGCGCGGGGATTTTCTGTACCGCAAATGGCAGCCCCGCACACAAGCGAAGGTGGAGTTGACGCTCTACTTCCTATTTTTCTTGCCAGGCATTCTTGCTTTGGTGATCACCGGCTTCTTCTATGCCCTGCAGTCTGCAAGCATTCTCGAGGTCAGCGTCAATAGCCCTGCTGGCGTGCCGGTCTGGCCTTTGAAAGCGATCATTTTTGTTGCTGGCTTGAGCATGTTGCTCGCTGGCACAGCCGAGATGTGCCGTTGCGTGATTTGCATCAAGACTGGACAGTGGCCCACGCGCGATGAAGATGTGAAAGAGCTGGAAGAAGTTCTGCTTGAAACCCACGGCAACGCACAAGGAGCGTCCAAATGAGTGATCCAGCCGTCGCGCTCCTGATGCTGGGGCTGTTTATTTGCTTTATTTTTCTGGGCTTCCCGATTGCGTTCACCCTGATGGCCATGGCAGTTGGCTTCGGCTTCTACGCTTACTACAACCCAGCTTTGCACTTCTGGGACAACAACATCTTTTTCCTGTTCGTGCAGAACACCTTTAGCGTGATGAGTAATGATGTGCTCATCTCGATCCCCTTATTCCTCTTCATGGGCTACATCATCGAGCGCTCCAATATCCTGGAGAAACTCTTCGAAAGCCTGGAAGTGGCACTTCGTCACATCCCTGGTTCGATGGGGGTGGCCGCGTTGGTGACGTGCGCACTGTTTGCGACTGCCACTGGCATTGTGGGGGCCGTGGTTACCTTGATGGGGTTGTTGGCTCTTCCGGCTATGTTGAAGGCGGGCTATGACAAAAAGCTCTCAAGCGGCATCATTGCGGCCGGAGGCACGCTCGGCATTCTGATTCCACCATCGATCATGCTCATCGTGTACGCGGCAACCGCTGGGGTTTCCGTGGTCAAGCTCTATGCGGCGGCCATCATACCGGGCTTTCTTCTGGCTGGTCTATATCTGGTCTACATCATCGTTCGGGTGGTCATCAATCCAAGCCTGGCACCTAAGCGTAAAGACGTTGAGCAGATTACCTTCATTCAAGGTTTTTTATTGCTTGTTAAGGCATTTTTCCCGCTGGCATTTTTGATTGTTGCTGTACTGGGCTCCATCCTGTTTGGATTAGCCACACCAAGCGAGGCAGCAGCCATGGGTGCTTTGGGCGGCATTGTGCTATCGGTGGCCTACGGTGCGTTCACTTGGGATCGTTTACGTGAGTCGGTTTATCTGACTGCTAAAACATCAGCCATGGTGTGTTGGCTCTTTGTGGGCTCCTGGACGTTCTCCTCGGTGTTCTCCTACCTCGGTGGCGAAGGCGTGATCGAACACTTCATTCTGTCTTTGAACCTGAGCACGATCGAGTTCTTGATCATGGCCCAGCTCATTATCTTCATCTTGGGCTGGCCGCTTGAGTGGAGCGAGATCATCATCATCTTTGTCCCGATCTTCTTGCCGATGCTAGCCGTCTTTGATGTTGACCCCTTGCTCTTTGGATTGCTGATCGCCATTAACCTGCAAACCTCGTTCCTGACACCTCCAATGGCCATGTCAGCTTATTACCTAAAGGGTGTTGCCCCACCCGGTGTCGAACTGTGGGACATCTTCAAGGGTTGCTTCCCGTTCCTAGGCATGGTGTTTTTAACGCTGGTTTTGGTGTATGTCCAACCAAAGATTGTCTCCTACTTGCCGGACTTGCTTTACAACAAAGCCGACCAAGTCGATGACGGCCCCTTACCTGAGGGTGTCATCGACCCATCGTTTTTCTTGCAGCCTAAGTAAACAATGAACAACGATAAAATTTCGATTACCGAGCTAACCGCAGCCACCATTCGTGACATGGTGGCGAGCGGGCATTACACGGCCGAAGAACTCGCGCAAGCGTTTCTGGATTACGCCAAACCTGCTGATGAAAAAATACACGCATTTGCTTACCTAAACGAGCAAGCTGTGCTGATGCAGGCTCGAATCTTGGATCAAGGACGCTCTTGCGGCGGTGATCTTGGCAAGCTTGCCGGTGTGCCCATCGCACTAAAGGACGCTATCGACACGTTCGACATGCCCGCTGCGTTCGGCTCAGCCAGCTTAGCTGGTCGACAGCCTCGCTGGGACGCCAGCGTTGCAAAACTGCTCAGAGACCAAGGCGCTATCCTGTTTGGCAAAACGGCCATGCCCGCGTTTTGTTTAGGCCAGCCGGCGAAGACGCGCAACCCGCACAACCTTGAGCACACACCAGGCGGCTCGTCATCTGGAAGTGCTGCCGCAGTCGCTGCCGGTATCGTGCCCGTGGCGATCGGCACACAAACGGCGGGCTCAGTCATCCGGCCAGCCTCGTTCTGTGGGGTGATTGGCTTTAAACCGACTCGTGGATTGATCTCGCGCAATGGTTTGCAACCTCTTTGTGAGACGATCGATCAGGTTGGGGTTTTTGGTCGAACAATCGAGGACGTTGCGCTTGTGTCAGAAGTGCTCATCGCAGCCGACGATAACGACCCGAGCACCAAGGGTGTTCTGCCCCGCATGCTGGTAGAAACAGCATTGGCTGAACCACCCTTTAAGCCCAAGTTCGTGTTCATCAAAACCCCTCAGTGGGAGCTCATGGATTCTGAGGCCCGAGAAGCATTTGATGCGCTGGCGCAGGCTATGGGAGATGAGACGCCAACCGTTGAGTTACCCACGGTAGCCAACACCGCGATTGCCAATCTGCAGACATTGATGGATGCCGAGTTTGCGGTGGCCATGGATGAACACCTGCGCCACTCAGGCGATCAGGTTGACGCTCGAACAAAAGCAGTCGTGGAGCGAGGGCGCCTCATCAACGCCTTTGACTACATCAAGGCCAAGCGGGCCATCGAGCCGGTGACTGCCGGATTCGATGAGTTCTTCGAACGGTTTGATGCCATCATCATGCCTGCTGCGTTGGGGCCCGCTCCCAAAGGCTTGGACAGCATCGGCGATCCGGTGATGAACATGTTGTGGTCATATACGGGCATGCCTGCCATTAGCCTACCTCTTTTACAGTCGGCCTCAGGCCTACCGATCGGTGTACAACTTGTTGCCGGGCGACACGACGATGCACGGCTATTGCGAACTGCCAATTGGCTTGTTAAAAACTTTGACGCCATCACTGGAGAAACGTCATGAACTATAAATCGACCGCCATCATCTCAAGTGCCTTACTAATATTGTTTTTGTTGCCATATATTTGGAAACTCAAAGAAGCGTCTCTCATCATTCTGTTGGTGCTTGGCGTTGCTATGGTTGCCTATGACTTTGTGCTGTCCACCAAAGAAAAGCCTAACCTCAAAGCACAGCACTCTGCTTGCGAGGAAGAAAGCACTTGAATCGGGCTTACAACACTGAAAACCAAGCCCGCCTGTGCGCAAGCCTGGCGGGCTTGATTTCACTAGCGCCTACAAATCAAGCCCTCAGTTAACTCATTTACTTCGCTTACCGCTGATTGAAATTAAGTCATTCCAAACCTGTTCAAAAGCTCGTGCAGCAGTGTCCTGTGTGAACGCGGAGTCCACGGGCAACAAGACATCTATGTCTTCTATCAAGCTTCGTCTCAACTTATCAAGCATTCGCTCTTGAGCATTCGCTTTCGAAATTGGTTTGGGCTCAAACGACATGTAATGCCGGAAACCGTCAATGACCTTGCTTCTATCAAGCTGCATTTGATTAAGCCCGTGGTGTAGATCGAACAAGTCCCGATTCTTGCGACGCTGCAGAAACGCCCGTAGTTTTGTTGCGAACAATTCCTCGGCAACGTAAGAGAGAATCTGTGCATTGCCGCTATACCAAGGGTTTTGCACTGAAAACGGATACCGTACAAAACCAAAACAACAACCATGCTCCCTAGTATTGATTTCAACTTTCAGCTTGAGCATGATTGTGCTGTCGTCTTGCGCCGGAAACTTGAAAATCAAGTGCATCGAGTGACCCGCTTGATCTCGACGGCAATTACCCATCCAAGACAGGGCCGCACGCACAGCATCAACAATTTGACCAATGGGCTCAGCAGTGACTTGAACAAGGTCAATATCCTCGGAATAACGCAAAGGTCGCGCAAAGAGTAGTTTGTTGATCGCCGTGCCCCCACGAAAAGCAAGACGCCCAGACAAAGCCGGTTCACTGAAAATGTCACACAAAGCTCTTGAAATGATTAAATCTTGCTCGACCTGCTGCAACTGAGGCCACGGTGCCTGCTTGCGCCACTGCTGAACAAATGCTGTTGGAATCAAAAATCTATCTCCACATGCTCATTAATGTCTAGTTTCCACTTGAGATCAAGACCATAGGATCCATCAAATCCGGGCAAATCCTGCACCGAAGGATCCAACAAGGCAAACGACTTAGCCTGACCGACAAACGGCAACAATGCGCTGGCGCTGCGCGCGTGCCCAAAACGATCTAGCAAGTATCCTAAGCGGCGAATGCAAGAGGTTTCGTACTGGGTTGCCAAGCTAGCGAGTTTGGCAACTC
>CAMCOS010000025.1 GCA_945876565.1 Lautropia mirabilis
GATCTGGTCGGCGCGATCAATATCTTAGCGGCAGGGCATGCCGTGTTGGCCTGTGGAGGAGCGGTGCTGTCGGGCCGTCCAGCGAAGCAGGAACCCGCCGAAGCGACTACGCAGGAGCTTGCTCTTGTTTAGCGCCGTAGGAATCTCCGCCCGTCAGGCCGGGGAGGATGTCAAGCCACGATCATCAGCACCATCTTGCCGCGGGTGGCACAAGCATTAAATGGCATGGATTTATACGCCTGGGTGGGTACGGGCTACTTTCTGGCGTGTTCGGTCTCGATCCTCATTTTTGGCAGGCTTGGTGACTTGTATGGTCGCAAGCGCCTGATGCTGTTGTCATTGATTCTGGTGGCGTTGGGTTCGGCGCTTTCTGGCTTGTCGCAGACGATGGGTCAGTTAATTGCATTTCGGGTGTTGCAAGGGGTGGGCGGTGGCATGATGATCGCCACGGCATTTGCCGCGCCCGTGGATTTGTTTCCTGATCCCAAAGAGCGCGTGCGCTGGATGGTAATGCTGTCTGTCACCTTTGCCATTGCCAGTGGTGTTGGGCCGGTGCTTGGTGGCGTGGTGACACAAGCCCTGGGTTGGCGTGCGGCTTTCTATGTGATCCCGGTCACCGCCATCGCAGCGCTGGTGTTGATATGGCGATACTTTCCACAGTTGCGTCCTTCGGTGACAAGCCCGATTAAGCTTGATTGGGTGGGATCGGCGCTTGTGGCTTGGGCTTGGGTTTCTTATTGCCTAACTTCACACTCTTTAGCCAGATCATTGCCAAGCGCGAAGACGCAGGCATTGCGTCGGCCTTGGTGCAGACAACCCGAGCGCTCGGCAGCGCAGTGGGCACGGCGCTTGTGGGCATGGTGATTGCTGAACTGTCGATTCAAACTGGCTTGCGGATCGGATTGGTGGCCACGGTTGCCGGCAGTGTCATGATTGGCTGGTTGGCCTCGCGCGTCAAAATGAGCAGTTACACCTGAATCCTTCTGGCCTTCTGGCCTTCGGACGTACAATCGCGCCATGGCAAACCTCGTTGCGCATTGCTTGTGACCTTTCCAATACTCAACAGACATCTTGACACCTTGCTTGAACGTTTGTTCTGGTTCGGTTTGGTATTGGGTCTGGGCTTGGGTTTTTGGTATCAGGCCAACCAGATTGTGGACGGTGATCAGTTACAGATGATCCACCGCGGTTATCAGGCTGTCTATCTTGGCTTATGGCCCGCGACCGGAAACACAGCGAGTGCCGTGGGCAATGTCCCTGGGTTTTTATCCACCGCCATCGTGGCAGGCCCACTGATGCTGTGGGATTCGCCCTATGCGCCGATCGTGTTGCTTTTGGCTTTAAGGCTGCTCGGCTTTCTGATGATCGATGCGGTGGTGCGCCAAGCTTTTGAGGGCTCAATGGCGGTGCGGCTATGGTTACTGCTGCTCTTGTGGTTAAACCCTTGGGTCCAGTACGATAGTTTGCTCTATAACCCACCTTATCTACTCTTTTGTGCGGGGCTGCATTTGTATTCGGCGTGGCGCTTGCGTTTGGCGCCGAGTTTCTGGTGGAGTTTCTGGCATGTGGCGGCCATCGGCATCGCCGTTCAGTTGCACTTCTCTTGGCCGTTGCTGGTCTTTATCAGTATCTACCTTTGGTGTCGTCAGCTCGTTCGAGTCAATTGGTGGGGTGTGGCGGCTGCCGTGGCGATTGCGATGATGACTTTGCTGCCCTATCTGTTTGAACTGCTAGCCAAGCCAGAGATCGCGAGTCACACAGACCCTAAAAGTCAGGATCGATACATCGGCTGGGGGGCGGTTCATGTGTATCCGGTGCTCAAATCCATCATTTATTGGTTACGCTACGGCGCCTTCGCGTTTCCGAGCAAGCTGGTCAATGCAGCCGGATTTGATTGGTTAACGAGTTGGCAATGGCTTGAACTGACATTGATCTGGGCTTGGCGCATTGCTCAATATGCAATGGCCGCCGCCACGCTGATGTTGGCGCTCGTTGCTAACGTGATGGCTTATCGTGAGGTTCGTGCGCATTGGCGACGCAAAGACGGTCAGGTCAATGACCCGATTGTTTGGTTGTTGCTTTACGCTTTGGGCGCCTTCGTCGCGATGTTGATCAGCGCTGGCTTGGCACCGATCGTCTTTAACTACTGGCACTTGGTGTTGATTTTTCCGGCTGCGGTGCTGCCGGTGCTGGTCTGGATCTATCGATCCTTTATTCAAGGTTCTACCGTTTCTGTTCAGCTGATCCTCGTGATTGCGGCGATTTTGATCGCCACGAACCTGGTTGCCATCAATGACAGTCGCAAATTCTCTTGGTCCGCGAGCTACGCCGATCAGGTCATGCAATATGTTGAGCAGCAATTCGGTTCTTCGCCTCGCTAACTGGTCTAGTTGTTTCAGACGGTTTCAAAACCGTTTCAAAGGCTTGCCAAGTTCGCGGGTTGGCACGACACTCTAGCAATGAACCACCCTAAAAAACTGCTGGTTGTTGACGATGACCCAGAGTTGCGGCAGCTACTGGCTAGCTACCTCAATAAGCACGGTTATGACACATTGCTGGCAGCCGATGCCACCGACCTGGAAAGCCTGATTGCCCGTTTCTCACCGGATTTGGTGGTGCTTGATCGCATGATGCCAGGCCGTGACGGCATGACAGCCTGTCGAGATTTGCGTGCGCAGGGTGAGGATGTGCCCGTGTTGCTGCTGACTGCCAAGGATGAGCCAGTCGATCGCATCATGGGGTTGGAGTCTGGCGCAGATGATTATCTGGGCAAGCCGTTTGATCCGCGCGAGTTATTGGCAAGGATTGAGGCGGTACTAAGACGCAAGGCGGGTCCCTCAGCGCTTAAGCCCAACGCACCGTTTGTGTTTGGGCCGTTTCAGTTCGACCCCGTCACCCGGCAGCTTAGTCGCGATGGCCAAGTGATTCGCTTGACCGGCGGCGAAATCAACTTGCTTGACGCACTGATCAGGCACGCTGGCAAGCCACTGTCGCGCGAGCGACTGTTGGCGCTCGCGCGCGATGATGACGCTGGGCAACGCAATGACCGTTCGATTGATATCGCTGTACTGAGGTTAAGACGCGCCATTGAGGACGATCCTAAAGCGCCACGCTGGATACAGACAGTCTGGGGCACTGGTTATCGGTTTTCACCATGAGGTGGTTACGCTGGCGTCCATTGGCATCACTTCGCTCTCGGTTGATACTGTTGGTGCTTGCGACCTTGTTGGTGGCGCAGGCGTTGACCGTGTATGTCATGGTGACCTATCAGCGCAACGAGTTGCAGACTACCACAGCTAACCTGTTAGTGACCAGCATCACAACGTTGAAATCTGCGATTGCCATGGTTCGACCTGAACGTCAGGCCATGTTTGTTCACCACACCTCGCAAGGCCAGTGGCGCTTGATGGCCGAACCCCCGCCACGCAACGCCCGATTTCAGTCTGAAACGGGGCTTGAGCCTGGAGCCCAAGATACCCAGACAGTTAGGCGCAGCCTGCGCGCGCTGTCGCGCCAGGTGAACCGCGCCTTGGGGTCGACGGCGCGCGTGGCCGTCTCGGCCGGTGCTCAGCCTTATTTGTATGTGTCGCTTGGTGAAGTGGCAGGTCAGGCGCCGTGGTTGCGCATACCACTGGACCCGATTGATCCGCCAGTTCGCATGCCGTTTTTGGTGTGGTGGTTGTTGGCGCTACTGGCGCTGGCTTTGATTGCATTGTGGTTCTCCTGGCATATCACCCGGCCCATGACGCGCTTGGTGCAGGCCACCGATATGTTGGCCAAAGGTAGACCTGAACCTGTCGTGCCATCAGGCCCAACCGAGACTCGCCGCCTGGGCGAGCATTTCAATGCGATGCTCGACTCATTGGCACAAACACAGCAGACCCAGCAGACCCTGCTGGCTGGATTGCCGCATGATTTGAAAGGCCCGATGGCGCGCATGGCGTTGCGTATTGAAATGACGGACGATCAAGCCCTAAAAGAAGGCTTGATCAAAGACCTTGCCGATATGCGTCACATGACAGATCAATTTCTCGATTTTTTAAGAGGGCAAGAGGTCAGCCGTTTATCGCGATCGAGGATGAGACTTGACCGCTGGATCGAGGAGCAGATTTCTGAACGTAGTAAGCTCGGTCAGGACGTGCGCTTGTTGGGCGAGGCCCCCGCTATTCAGATTTGTGCGGACCAGGCCGCTTTGGAGCGACTGCTCAATAATCTCATCGACAATGCGTTTAGTCACGGCCAGCCCCCGGTTGAGGTACGGCTGGCGCATGCGGACAAAGGGTATGTTTGCCTAAGCGTCTCGGATCACGGCAAGGGCTTGCAGCCTGAGCATTATGAGCGGGCGTTTAAGCCATTTGAGCGCATCGACGTTGCACGCTCCAGAAGTGGCAATGTTGGCTTGGGATTAAGCCTAGTCAAAGGCATTGCGATTGCCCATGGTGGTTCAGTCTCTTTGTCGGCGCATGCTTCAGGCGGCCTAAGCGTGCAAGTCAGGTTGCCATTGGCGGCTGGCATTGAAGTGGTCTCGCGCAAAGATTGAGTCCGAGTCATGGCAAGTCAAGGTTTTGCGGTGCCATAAAAAAGGGGCGTCTATCCGTAAGGTTAAGTGTTGACGCCCCGCTTATTCTAGCTAGCTCAGATGGTTAGTTGCCTTAGCTTCGTTTCGTATCTTGCTTGCTTTGCGCTTTGGATTGCATGTAGTTCTGAACCACCGACTTTTGCGTGTCTGATAGCGTGTCCCAGAATGCCAACCATTGCTGCTGAATGCTCTGGCGTGCTTGCTGCATTTTGGCCATGCGCTCATCTTGTTGCTTAAACATTTCGTGCGGATCAAATTGCCCTGACGGAGTTGCCTCTATTCTTTCGTCGCGCGCATCACGCATGGACTCGCGCATGCTGTCACGCATCGCTTGGCTAGCTGTCTGCGCCTCTAAAAACGCGACTTTCTGGGCTTCAGTCAGGTTCAGTTGTTCGACCACGGCGCTTGGCAACTGCATCACGCCGCGCTGCTTCTGACCCTGTTCGTGGCGGCTAGATTTGCCTTCGCAGCTGCCCTTGCCCATTTTCTCGTCCGATGACCCTGACCCTGACCCATACGCCAGTGCCGCGCCTGACACCAGCACCAGGGACAGGCCAGCAATCAGGGGACGAGTGAATTTGCGGTTTTTCATTTCATTTCTCCTTGGTCAATCAGTTGACAATCACATTGTCTGGCTAGACCGGTTTCGAATGTATTTCGTGTGATCGGTAGTTGTTTCAAATCATTACAGGGTGATGCCGCATTGGTCGCAAGGGCGGGTTATATTTCGCCAAGTCATCTTCTTAGCGTAGGTGTTGCTGTGTTGTCTGCCATTTTCTTTTTTGTCGCTGGATTGGCTTTATTGGTTTTAGGTGCCAATTCGTTAGTCAGTGGTGCAAGCAAACTCGCCTTGTCGTTTGGTTTGTCGCCTTTGGTGGTGGGGCTAACCATCGTGGCATTTGGCACCAGTGCGCCAGAGATGGCGGTCTCAACCGGTGCGGTGCTTTCTGGGCAGAGTGATGTGGCCGTTGGCAACGTCGTTGGCAGCAATATTTTCAATGTGCTGGTTATTCTGGGTTTAAGTGCGCTGATCGTGCCACTGTCGGTTCATGTGCAAGTGATCCGACAGGAGATGCCCATCATGATTGGCGCGGCCATATTGTTCATGGCTTTCGCGCTCGACGGTCAGATCACTCGGGTTGAAGGCGCCATTTTGTTGGCACTTTTGATTGCGTACACCGTGTTTCTGGTGATTCAGGCGCGGCGTTCGCCGCCAGGCGAAGCCGCGGATTACGACGCTGAGCTTAAGCCTGCTGCTGCGTCTGGTTCGGCTGCCTGGATGTCAAAGTGGTATGTGCAAGTCTGGTTTGTGGTGGCGGGCTTGATCATGTTGGTGCTCGGGGCCAATTGGCTCGTGGAGTCGGCGACCATCTTTGCACGGGCTTTGGGCATGAGTGAATTGGTGATCGGTTTGACCATTGTGGCCGCAGGCACTTCCTTGCCAGAGGTGGCGGCTTCGCTCACCGCTGCGCTCAAAGGCGAGCGCGACATGGCCGTGGGCAACGTGGTTGGCAGTAATGTCTTCAATATCTTGGGTTGTGTGGGCCTCGGTGGGTTGGTATCGGGCGCGGCAGGGTTGCCGATTGCTGATTCGGTGCTGAACTTTGACCTCTGGGTGATGCTGGCAGCCTTTGTTGCTTGCCTGCCCGTGTTTATTTCAGGGCGCGAGATCGCGCGCTGGGAAGGCGCGCTGTTTGTGGGCTATTACGCAGCTTATGTAGCTTACTTGGTCTTAAGCGCTCAAGCACATGCCGCGCTACCAGCGTTTTCAGCTGTCATGCTCAGTTTTGTGCTGCCGATTACCATCATCACGTTGGTGGTGGTTAGTATCCGGCAAACAAAGCTCCAGTCTTAACTGACGTTATCTAGACTGAGTCTGCGCTGGCTAGAGGGGCTCTAGTCCCAGCACAGCGCGAAACCGATTCTTGATATGTACGCCATCACGTATGGGTAAGGCTTTGGGCACCTCATCTGCTTTGACGAGCACTTGAAACAAACTTGTCTGGGCAGGGTTTTGAATACAGGCGCTGATATCGGAGAGCCCGCTCGTTTGAGCGACATGGTGGCTGTTGGCAATTGAGCACGCTTTGGCCACTGCCACCAGATCTGTGCCGAGGCTCGTGTGGCTGTGCTGCATGCCCGTCTCGCCGAAGTGACCGTTATCCAGGATAACCAGTGTCAGGTTCTTGGGGAGCTGCGCCCCGATCGTGGCCAAGGTGCCTAGCCCCATGAGTTGCTCCCCGTCACCGGTGAGCACCACAATGGGCTTAGACGGTTGAGCCAAAGCGAGCCCCAGGCCAATGCCAGCGGCACCCCCCATGGCACCCCATAGATAGAAGTTGTTAGGGCGGTCACCGGCGGCAAAGAGGTCGTAGGTTGAAGAGCCGAGTCCGGCAACAAACAAAGCGTGCGGGCAGGCATTGACTAGTTCGCTCACAAACTCGCGGCGGTTGATGTTTGCAGTGGTTGGCGTGGTTGCGTTGGTGTTGCTCATCATGATTAATCCTTGGTCCATTTTTTTCGGCCAATCAAGCGCTGAGAAATCAGCACCGCCACCTGTTCACCTGCCACGAAGGCGGAATCGAGAGCAGCCGAGACCACATCTGCAACTTCAGTCGGGTCAGTTACCCGCAGTACCCGAAACCCCATCATTTGCAAACAAGCCTCGGTGGCTTTGCTCATCGGTGTTTGCCAGGGATTGAATTCCGCGTATTCGCCACGCATGGTGATCAGCGTCAAAAATGGGATACGACAGCTGTTTAGCAAAGAAAACATGTTCACGCAGTTGCCAACACCGCTACTTTGCATGAGCAGAACTGAGCGCTCGCCTCCGAGCCAGGCACCGGTGTTGATTGCCACGCCTTCCTCTTCGGTGGTCAGCACCACGGCTTTCATGTCGGGGTCGTCGTGGGCCTGCTGTATGACGTGGGCATGTCCTGCGTCGGGCACATAGGTAACTTGTCGGATGTTGCCGTCTTTCAATACATTAAAAATGTCTTGTTTCCAGCTGGCAATGCTGGTGTCAGATGTGGTCATGACAGAACTCGGGACTGGTTTGGAATTTAATCGTTATACAGGAGCAGCGGCGCTTGTTCCAGTTGTTTGGGCAGTTGGTTGGGACTGACTTTCTCCGGTGGTTTTGGCCGGCGGTGGCGAGTTGGGCGGCAGCGGCCGCCTAGCCAACCAAAACACCACGGCGCCAATCAGTGCGATGCCCGACAAAACCGTGAAACCCAGTTCATAGTCGCCTGTCGCGTCACCCAGAATCCCCGCAACCAAGGGTCCAATGGCCTGCCCAATGGCCCCGACCATGGCAGAGACGCCCAGGATCATGCCGATGGCGCGGCGCCCGAAGTAGTCTGCCCGTATCGCTTGCATAAATGGGCCTCTGAGCCCCCAAGCCAAACCGTGCGCGATAGCGAAGTACATTAATTCAATCACGCCCGCAGCGTAGGTCAGCACGAACAAGGCACTGGCATGCAGGAGCATGCAGCCGGCAGCCACCAGGCGCTTTTCAAATTTATCCCCAAGGTAGCCACCGATCAGAACGCCGAGCACCTGAAAGCCAGTCATGACCATGATGAACACAGAGGCTTGCGAGATGGAGTAGCCCAGCGACAAGCGCATGTGGTTAATTGCATGGGTATTGACCGTCATCACCACGATGAGCGCAATGGCGTGACCGGCAGCCAGCAGCCAGAACGCTTTGGTACGTAAGGCTTGAGCTGCCGTGAAATCGGGCTCTGGTGTGGCTGGCTTGCCTGAGGCTTGTGTCTGGGCTTGAGCCTGACTGTTAATCCCGTCGACCACTTCACCAAAGTCCTCTGGGCGCCGACGAAAAATGCTCGCTAGCGGATAGCCAATCAGAATCGCGAGTACGCCGCTGCCAAAAGCGGTGGGACGCCAGCCAAACAGTTCAATCGAGCCAGCAATCAGGGGCACAAACACGCCGCCGACTGCAAAGCCCAAGCCAACAATCGACAAAGCACGCGCGCGTTTCTTTTCAAACCACTGGATCACGGCGACGTTCAATGGGAAGTACCCCGCCATTGACGCGCCAACTGCAATGATGGCGATCGTGACATAAAAGCCTGGCAGGGTGTCAATCTGGCTCAGGCCAATAAACCCCAGGCCAAACATGATGACCCCGATTTTGATCACACCTTTGGCGCCAAAGCGGTCGAGAAACCAACCAATGACCGGCCCAAGCAGTGCGGCCTCCATGGACAGCATGGCTGAACCGAGCGAGAGGGAGGTTTTGCTCCAGCCCATCTCGGTGGTAAGCACGGCCACATAAGCGCCAAACGCCTGGTGCAGCATCATGGCCTGAATGACTTGCAAGCCGCAGGCCGCGAACGCGATTTTCCAGCCGTAAAAGATTTTCATGATGGCTCTAGGGCGTTGTGCTTGCCGAACTCATCGAGGCCAGAATGCGCTGGGCATCGATGGTGTTCAGGTCCGTGATGTTCAAACAATCCTTACCCATGCAGCCGTAATGTTCTGGCGTTGTCGCCGTGAACAGGCCAACACAGCGCGCACCCGCGGCATCGGCCAGATGCAAGGGACCCGTGTCGCCGCAAATAAAGAGGTCACACGCAGCCAAAAACGCCCCGAGTTGGCGCAAGTCTGATGATTGCCAAGTCGCCGTTCCTGCGATCAGGGGCTCACGGATATCAGGGCTTAATATTTCAACCCACGCAATGGGCTCAGAAGCCGCGGCATCAAACTGTTGGCGAATTGAATGCCAGTCCTCGTTGGAAATCACTTTGTTGCCACGCGCACCGCGAAAATAGGCAATACAGGCCTGTGCGTTACCCTTTATTTGCCTGACGTTCTCTTGTGCCGCTTGCAGCTCTTGTGGCGTCAGTGTCATCAGATGGCTCACAGACAGGGTTGAGTCAGCTTCGGGTTCAAGCAGAGCCAGTGGGGTTAAGGCAGCGTGAGGGCTGGCCGAATCAGCCTTAACAGAATGCGGGTAGACCTGGCTGGTTCTGGTGTCGGCAAAGCTGACTTTATTGCGGGCATGAATGAAGCCGCCGATGATGATATCCGTCGAAGACGGATGCGGCATCAGTAGCAAATCGTAGGGTTGCTTGCGACACATAGAGAGGGTCTTTAAAAATGGCATCGCCGTGTCAAACGAGAAATGCGATACCCAGATGCGGGCCAACTGCATACCCGCAAAGACTTTCTCTTGCGATGAAGCGATCACCATCAGGTCGATTTGTGCAGTGGGGTATGTCTGTTTGACTGCGTTCAGAAACGGCAGCAGAAAGTACATGTTGCCAATGCGCTTATTGTTTCTAAGCACCAGAATGCGCCTGACCTCTTGGGGCAGTAAACGTTGGCTGATCAAATGTTTGTCATGCCCGATCAGGCCATAGAGCCAAGCGCTCAAACCCTCTGTGTGTCGGCGGCGGAACTGATCAAAACGGCGCAGCAGGTTTCGTGACATTGGACAACAGGTGCTTTTGCAGGGCAGAGTAATCCGCCATCTTAGTACAGTGGCCGCCAACTGCTATAGTGATTTGCGGTTTTTACATCCAACGTTCATCACTCAACCCTACAGGCTTTCGTATGACAAAAACCTATCGTATCGCCATGATCCCCGGCGATGGCATTGGCAAAGAAGTGGTTCCACAGGGGCAGCGCGTGCTGCAAGCTTTGGCAAGCCAAACTGGTGCAGCGAGTTTTGCGTTTGAAACTTTTGACTGGGGCGGTGACTACTACCGGCAGCACGGGGTGATGATGCCAGAGGATGGGGTAGAGACTTTAAAGCCGTTTGACGCGATTTTGTTCGGCTCGGCGGGTGATCCCGATATTGCAGATCACATCACGCTTTGGGGCTTGCGCCTAAGGATATGTCAGGGCTTGGATCAGTACGCCAATGTGCGTCCAACCCGAATTCTGCCCGGTATCGATGCGCCGCTTAAGCGGTGTGGTCCGCAGGACCTGGATTGGGTCATCGTGCGTGAGAACACCGAAGGCGAGTACGCAGGGGTTGGTGGCCGGGTACACCAAGGTCATCCGATTGAGGTGGCAACCGATCTGAGCATGATGACACGGGCTGGCGTGACGAGGATTTTGCGCTATGCGTTTGAGTTAGCGCGTTCGCGCCCGCGCAAGCACTTGACGGTCGTCACCAAGTCCAATGCCCAACGCCATGCCATGGTGATGTGGGATGAGATTGCGAGCGAGGTCGCGCGCGAGTTTCCGGACGTGACCTGGGACAAGGAGTTGGTTGATGCGGCAACCGCGCGCATGGTCAATAAGCCCAAGTCGATTGACACCATGGTTGCTTCAAACCTGCACGCGGATATTTTGAGTGATCTGGCAGCGGCCTTGGCCGGAAGCCTGGGCATTGCCCCGACAGGCAACATCGATCCGGAGCGCCGCTACCCGTCCATGTTTGAACCAATCCATGGTTCGGCCTTTGACATTATGGGCAAGGGATTGGCTAACCCGATTGGCACCCTCTGGTCGGTGGTGATGCTGCTTGAGCACTTGAACCAGGCCGAGATGGCCAAGCGGCTTATGTCAGCCATTGAGACGGTGACAGCCAATCCAGCCAATCACACGCGCGATCTTGGGGGCGCGGCCACCACCGAGCAGGTGACGGCCGCTGTGCTCAAGGCACTCGGCGTTTAGACTTGTGCGAGCGCCTGCTCGAGGTCGGCTTTCAGATCATCGATATGCTCGATGCCCACCGACAGGCGCACCATGCCTTCTGATACCCCCGCCTTGGCCAACTCCTCGGGGTTGAGCTGACGGTGGGTGGTCGATGCCGGGTGGGTGGCCAATGATTTTGCGTCACCGATGTTCACTAGCCGTGTGAAGAGCTTCAAGCCGTCAAGAAAGCGAGCGCCTGCTTCGCGCGCTTTGCCGTCCGTGGTCTTTAGGTCAAACGACAAAATGCCTGAGGCCCGGCCGTTCATCTGGCGTTGAACAATGGCGTGGTCCGGGTGATCGGGCAAGCCCGCATACTGGACTGAGGCGACCTTGGGATGGGTTTTTAGGTAGTGCGCGATCGCAAGCGTATTCTCGCAAGTGCGATCCATGCGTAAGGCCAGTGTTTCAATACCCTGCAAAATCAGAAAAGCGTTAAATGGCGAGAGCGCAGCGCCCGTGTTGCGCAGTGGCACCACGCGGGCCCGACCGATGAAAGCCGCCGGGCCGAGCGCCTCCGTATAGACCACGCCGTGGTAGCTGACATCGGGTTCGTTTAAACGCTTGAAACGCGCCTTGTGCTCGGCCCAAGGGAACTTGCCACTGTCGACAATCATGCCTGCCACGGTGGTGCCATGGCCACCCATGTATTTGGTCAATGAATGCACGACGATATCGGCGCCATGTTCAATCGGACGCAGCAAATAGGGGCTAGGCACCGTGTTGTCCACAATCAAGGGCACCCCGTGGTCATGTGCGACCTTGGCCAGTGCCGTAATGTCGGTGACGTTGCCCAGCGGATTGCCAATCGATTCGCAGTAGATGGCTTTGGTTTTAGCGTCAATGTGTTTCGCAAAGCTCGCCGGATCACGTGAGTCTGCAAAACGCACCTCAATGCCTTGTTGCGGCATCGTGTGGGCAAATAAGTTGTAGGTGCCACCGTACAGGGTGCTGGCCGACACAATGTTGTCACCCGCTTCAGCAATGGTCTGGATGGTGTAGCTGATGGCCGCCATGCCGGACGCGACAGCCAGGGCGGCGATACCACCTTCCAGTTCAGCCACCCGTTTCTCGAGCACGTCATTGGTCGGGTTCATGATGCGGGTATAAATATTGCCCTGAACCTTCAGGTCAAACAGATCGGCACCATGCTGGGCGCTGTCAAATGAGTAAGCCACCGTCTGATAGATCGGCACGGCAACGGCCTTGGTGGTTGGGTCCGATGTAAATCCGCCGTGAACGGCGATGGTTTCGAGCTTCATGTCTCACCTCGTTGTTATTGATCGAGCTACTTTACCTAAATAGCTTGAATTGATGAAATAGCCTGCTGAAATTAACTCATAAGCATAAGGATTGAACAGGGGGGTTAGTCTGCACACCCGGCAAGCTGGCTAGCGCATCTCAAAAAGCTCTTGATGAAACTGTTTGGCAGGCAATCCGTGCTGCATCAGATCAAGTCGCACGGATTGGCCAAGCCCAGTGGGCCCACAAAACCACACATGGCAGTCTTTCCAGTTGGCAACCTCGCTGCGGATCTGCTCACCCGTGAGCGGTTGGTCTTTGCCAGACACCACGGTGGTCAACTGCACGCCGGTTTGTTGGCACAGAGACTTGATCGACGCCACCACTTCGGTCTGATCATCACGCACACACAGATAAAATTTGATCGAGGCAAGTGCTGGGCTCGGTGTCAATGACTGCAATTGCGCCAAAAACGGTGTGAGTCCCACACCACCAGCAATCCAGATCTGATCCGCATCCTCAGGCTCAAACTCAAAGCGTCCGTAAGGGCCTTGCACATCGACTAGCTGTCCGCTGGAGAGGTTTTGTGGGAGGGTGCTGGTGAAGTCACCCAAGCGCTTGATGTGAAAGCTGATGTCATGCGTCCGGGGGTCCCAGGCAGAGGAAATGCTAAAGGGATGTGCGCCCTCCTTGTGGTCAAACGTTAGAAAGGCGAATTGGCCGGCATGGTGTCCTGGCCAGGTATCGTCGATTTTGATGTGCACCTCAACCATGTTTTCTTGGGCATGCTGCTTAATTACGGTAAGCGTGCCGTGATGTTGATGTAAGTAGCCTGTTTTACCGAACAGCGAAACGAATGCCCCCACTACACCGGCAGCCATGAGCGCTGCCATCAGGTAACCAATTGGGCTTTGCCAGCCAAGCTTACTGAAGAGAACGATGCCGTGAAAGGCCAGCAACAAGTAGATGATGGCCATCAATCGGTGTGTTTGAAAAAAACGCCGGTATGAGAGACGGCGCCACAAGGCAATCACGGCCAAAACGATCAAGGCATAAATGGACCATTCGCCTAAGTCCTTGGCAAATCCGCGAATCACAGAAAACGGATCTGCCCGATCAAAAAAACCAACCACGCCAGCGGGTGTTTTGAATGTGTCGGCTAAGACAAAGCCGTGTTTGACCAGCCACTTAGGTTCAAGCTTGACCAGCCAGTGGATAACAGCGGCAATCACCGCCGAGATGCCGAGCCATTTGTGCAGGCGGTAGTGCTTATCTAAGCCCCCAAGCAAGGATTCGATCCATTGCAGGCGCATCGCCAGTATCATGCCCACTGACATCATGCCGATTGCGATGATGCCGCTGTAGTAGAGCAGGGATTTGCGCAAGGCCCATAACTCGGGGGTGAGCTCGACAGCGTTCAGGCTTATCCAGTAGACGACCGTCAGTACTGCAAACACAGTCAGCCAAGCTAAACGAATACGGTTCATTGTGATTTTTTAGGAAGGATCATCTCATGGCAGATCGTAACGCAACCCCCAAGCCCGAGTCGTTGCCAAAGCCAATGCTCTACCACGCGGCCTCTTCGTACTACTCGATGATTGCGCGGTACGCCTTAGGGCTGTCTGGTATCGAATACGAGAGCCAACTGTTGGACATCCACAAAAAGCGCGAGCAGTTGCAGCCTTGGTACGTAGCCATCAATCCCGCCATGACAGTGCCAGCCTTGGTTTGTGCCAATCAGTCTTTTTACAGCAGCGAAGAGATTCTCCAGTATGCACAAACGCAGCACCCAGAAAACTGGGTTGAATCGACCGCCGCGTCGGACCAAGTTCAAACCATTGATGAACTTGTCAGACAGCATTATCAGTTTGAGGTCGAGCGGCTAACGTTTAATGTCTTTATGCAGAAGCTGCCGCCGGTGCGCCTATTGTTTCCGAAGTTGCTTCGTAAAGCCTGCAAGGAATTGGCATTAGAGCTTGCGCAACAGCCGTCGAATCCTCAGGCGATTCAGGCAAAGCTGAATCTGAATGAGCAGCGATTGGCCTACTTTTCCAGTCCATTGCAACAACGCCAAGCCCAACAACTTGAACTGGCTCGAGATCTCATCAAGCGCTTTCCGAACAAACCGACAGGACCATGGCTGTTTGGTGATTTGCCCAGTCGCGCGGATGTGGTGTTGTTGGTCTTTTTGGCTCGGCTGAACGCATTGGGGTTGAACAATACGGATCTTGTGCCACGGGCATTGATGGACTGGTTCGCAGAAAAGACCCAGACACAGGCTTTTGTGGATGCCGATGTCTGGGTGAAGTTTCACATCTGGCGTTTGCTCACGCACCGCTGAGCTTTGGCCACGTGGCTTTCGATTGGGGTCTGAAAGTTGTTCAGAAATGTTTTTGTTAAACCCTCTCGCCAGTTTCCCAGCGTGTGGAACAAGTCCTGTTGATCGCGAAGGTTGCTAAGCTTAGTTGGTGTAACGGAACGTCCGAGTAAGGGTTCGACATGGGTGGTTCAAACATGTCCAGAGAACATCTGGCACGGATGACTTATCCAACAAATCAGATTCAAATCATGAGCATGCGAAGAACCGGATTTATCCATGAAAATCAATAACTTGCCGATGATCAGTTGTGTAACGTTAGGACACCGAAACGTGCTCTATGATCTGATTGGATGATCCACGGATTTGTTGCACATTACGAAATCACCGCATGCAATCAAACATCGATTGGCCCTTGCTGTATTCCTATCGTCGCTGCCCTTACGCCATGCGAGCTCGCATGGCGCTTAGCATTGCCGGCATTCATTACAGAACCGTTGAAATTCAGTTACGTGACAAACCAAGTCACATGATGGGGGTATCCTCTAAAGGGACAGTGCCGGTTCTTTGTCTAAGTGAGGTTGAGGTGATCGATGAAAGCCTTCACATCATGCACTGGGCTTTGCAACAAAACGATCCCTTGCAATGGTTAGATGGGCTTGCCAATGACACAGCAAATCAACTGTTAGAACAAACCGATGGCCCTTTTAAAAAAGCCCTGGATCAATATAAGTACGCATCGCGATTTCCAGACATCGATCCGACGCAGTCACGTGAGCAAGCAGTCAATGCGTTAATCCAGCCCTTGGGTGACTTGCTTGATGGGCAAGACTACATTGGTGGGTCAAGGCCCGTTTTTCAGGATGTGGCGATTTTTCCGTTTGTACGACAGTTTGCTGGTGTGCAGCCAGCGTGGTTCGATGAGCATGCACCGCCGTCAGTGCGTCACTGGCTACAGCACTGGGTAAGTTCCGAGCTGTTTGTGCGGATTATGCAAAAGCCCAGCCTTTCGAATCACTGAACATGGTTTTTATCAATCGTGCCTTTGCATCGCATGAAAGGTCGACCATGCTGCAAACTAGCAGCATCTATCCGAATTCTTCCTTTTTTGGAGCATGAGATGAGTCATAAGACAAACAAGCGAGTGCTCTGGGCTGGCATGGCGGGCAATCTGCTTGAGTGGTTTGATTTTGCGGTCTACGGATTTTTTGCTGTCACAATCGGCAAAGTTTTTTTTCCCAAGGAAGATCCGGTTGCTCAAGTCATCGCAGCTTTTGGTGTGTTCGCCGTAGGCTTTCTCATGCGCCCGATCGGTGGAATTTTGCTTGGATATATCGGAGACAAGCACGGGCGCCAGACAGCGATGCTGTGGTCGGTCATCATGATGGCCATTCCCACTTTTTTAGTGGGCATATTGCCAGGCTATGACACAATTGGCCTTGCTGCGCCCATTTTGTTGCTAGTGCTCCGAATGTTGCAGGGGCTTTCCGTGGGTGGCGAGTACACCACATCGATCGTGTACATGATTGAGCAAACCCGCCCCGCAAGGCGAGGTATTGCTGGCTCTCTGGCTGTCATGGGTGCCGTGGGAGGCATTGTGCTTGGATCCGCGGTGGGTGCACTACTGGCAGCCATCTTGTCTGAGCCGCAGCTACAGGCGTGGGGATGGCGGATTCCATTTTTATTGGGCTTGTTCCTGGGTTTGGCCGGCCTATATTTACGTCGGCAGCCCTCGCCAGCAAGCGAGCATACCCAGTCGGTGGGCAGTCCATTGCTTGAAACCATCCGCCACCATCGCATGGCGATGGCGCAGGTTGCCGGGCTCTCAATGGTCAATGCCACCGTCTTTTATCTGGCGTTTGTGTATATCGTGAGTTGGCTTGAGACGGTTGATGGCATTGCCGCTAAAACAGCGCTTGAAGTAAACACCGTGAGCTTAATTATGTTGCTACCAATCATGTTGTTTGGCGGTTGGCTGTCAGACCGAATTGGCGGCAAGCGCGTCATGATGGCGGCAGCGCTGGCGATACTGGTTTTTGCATGGCCTTTTATGTGGCTGATGCATCATCCAGACCTTGGGATGATTTATGTCGGCCAGATCGGGTTTGCCGTTGCGACTGGACTGTATCTTGGGGCGCAGCCCGCCTTCATGGTGCGAGTCATTCCGGCGTCGGTGCGTTGCACGGCAGCTGGCCTAGGCTACAACATCACCCTCGGTATTGCCGGTGGACTGAGTCCGATGGCCGCCACTTGGCTAGTACAAAGAACACATGATGATTTGAGTCCGGCCTATTTGATTGCTGGCGCCGCGTCTTTGACGCTGATTGCACTGTGGTCAGTGCGCAAGCCATCTGCGCGCGTGCAGCCTGATCATTTATCAAAAGCCAAACACTTGCTTGATGCGATCGATCGTGGGGGCATACCATCTAACCCAATGATCGTGAATGAAATGGCTCGTGGTTTCGGCCTCGAAGTCAGTGTTCGGGCACCTGTCGAGCAGACGATTGAGCGTCTGCGCGAGGCAGTTAAGCGTACCTTATGAGCCAGCTTGCTCCTGGGCGGATTTCGCATGGGCGACATCCATGTCGCGTGGCACTGTGACACCGTTTTTGACAGCAAGCACCTCGGCCATCACACTGACTGCGATTTCAGCGGGTGTTTTACTGCCGATGTAGATGCCGATCGGACCACGCAGACGGACCAGTGATTGTTCGGTCTGCCCGAAGTGTTCGATCATGCGTTTGCGACGTGCCGCATTGTTGCCACGCGAACCAATCGCGCCCACATAGAACGCTTCTGTTTCGAGCGCTTCGAGTAGGGCCAAGTCATCAAGCTTGGGGTCATGGGTGAGCGCCAACACACAGGTGCGGCGATCAGGCTTGAACAGTTTGACTGCATCATCAGGCCATTGGCTCATCCGATTGACGCCCGTGGTGGTCCAGCCTGAGGCATATTCTTCACGTGGGTCACATACCGTGACCGTAAACCCATTGAAGATCGCCATGGTGGCGATGTACTCACCGAGTTGGCCCGCGCCAATTAAGAGCATTCGGTAGGATGGGCCAAATGTGTTGACAAGTTTAGATTCAAGCACACGCAAGCTGTCGGCCGTCTCAGTGAACTCCAGTCTTACTGCACCCGTGTCCATGTCAGTGATGCGCTTGACCAAGTCACCACGCTCCAGACGGTCAATTAATTCGGTGAGTAACTGCGCATCTGGGTTGAATTCCAGCAACAGTTCCAGCGTGCCACCACACGGCAAACCGAATCGATGGGCCTCATCGGCTGTGATGCCATAGCGCATGCGCTTGGGTGCCCCATCCATGTCCATGCCAGGCTTATCCTGGCCTTGAGCTGGCTGAGTGAACTCCCGGATCAGGTCATCTTCGATGCAACCGCCAGACACCGAGCCGACCACAGCACCTGTCTCACACATGGCCATGATGGAGCCGATGGGACGCGGTGATGAGCCCCAAGTGCGCATGACGGTCACCAGCACGGCGAGCTGGTTTGCATCGCGCCATTCTTTTAAGCGCTTTAAGACGATGAGGTCCTGGTTTTGCATGGTGATGACTCTAGTGATTCAATCAGGAACAATCAGGAACAGGTAGGACAAATCAGGCAACACTCTTGAATAAATGTCTTTGTGTGCGTCATGAGCCTGAGCTCACGAATGCAACGACCACGGCAACCGCCGCTGCCACAGCGATCCAAAGCCAGCGCGGCACGCCTGCGTTACTGCTTTGCGGTATAGCTTCAGTGGTTGGTGCGTCGGAAGATGCGGCATTCGCCTCTTCGCCGGCTGCACCAGGGGCAGCCGTAAATCCTGTTTTCTCGTTTAGTGCTTTCTCAAAGCGTTTAAAGAAATCATCGGCCATGGATTTGGCGGCGCCATCAATCAGGCGCTGCCCGAGTTGCGCAAGCTTGCCACCGATTTGAGATTCCACGGTGTATCGCAATTCCACGCCCGCATCGTTTTCTTCGAGCTCGACATGCGAGACGCCCTTGCCATGGCCCGCCACGCCGCCTTGCGCCTCAAATTTAAGGGAGTAGGACTTTGGTGGCTGAATGTCAGACAGCTCAACTTTGCCAGTGAACTTGGCAGAGACAGGGCCGATCTTGATGGCTGCTGCGGTTAGGTAAACGTTCTCGGATTCGAGTTCAAATTTTTGGCAGCCCGGGATACATTCCTTGAGGATTTCGGGGTCGTTCAGCGCATCCCAGGCTTGCTGGGCCGTGGCCGATAGTTGTCGGCTTCCTTGCATTTGCATTGTCGTCTCCGGATCTAGTCTTCAGTGAATTTGTCTCATGAGCTTGGCAAGCGAGCTTGCCAGCGTGCTTAAGTGTTCCAGGTTATGGATGGCCAGCATCTGGTCAACATAGCGATCAAGCACCTGAGCACCACCCGCTAGCGGTTGATAGCCATCGTAACGCAACAATGGATTGAGCCACACGGTTGCCCGTGCCTGGCGGGTTAACCAATCGAGCTCACTGGCCAGGATATCCTGGTCGCCAGTGTCAAGCCCATCTGTAATTAAAAGCACGAGCGTGCGGTTGCCGACGATTTGGTTACGATGGAATTGGCGGATTGTCTTGAGTGCAGCGCCAAGTTTGGTGCCGCCACCAAAGTCCGAAATGGCCTGATTGGCCATCGCAAGCATGACATCGGTGTCTCGCTCGGCAAAGGCGGGGTTCAAATCCGTCAGGCTGGTTCCAAACGCAAAGATTTGCCGTTGTTTGTGAAATGTGGCTTGATGCAAAAATGCCAGCATCAGGCGCGCATACCGCTCCATGGAGCCGGATATGTCCGCTAGCACCAGCACGGGCAACTCAACTGACTGTCGCTTGCTCATGGGTAATGTGAGAAAGTCACCATCGTGTCTGGCGGCAAACCGCATCAGGCGTGGCCAGTGCAGCTGATCGCCACGCGTGCAAAACTGTCGACGTCTGGCCCTAATTTCAGGCAATCGCAAGGGGATGTCGCGAACCAGTCGCTCGATCAATTTGAATTCGCTGGCGTTTAGCTGATTAAAGTCGGCATGCCGCAATTTGGTGCGATCACTTGCACTCATGGCCGCATCGAGCTCGATTTTTTCTTCTTTTTGTTGCGGTGATGGTTGTAGAGGCTTCGGGGCTTGAAGTGCCTCTTGTGCTCGGGCACTGCGTGCTGGTGGCTGACTCTGCGCTTTGGCTTGTGGCAGTAACTGAGCCATCAACTGTTTGGCAATCTCTGGGTTGCGAAAGTATGCCTCAAACAAATCGGCAAACACATGCTGATCTTCTTGCCGGCTCACAAGCACGGCATGCAGGGCCGCCTCTACGTCAGCTTTGTGTCCTAAATCGATCACAGCGAGCGCCTGTTGTGCCAGGCTAATGCGTGCACTGTCAACAGGCAACCCGGCACGCCGAAGCATCCGGCCAAAACCAGTGAGGTTGTCAGCGAGTTTGCCAGTGCGTGCATCGCCTAAAACCATGGCGCAGCCTTAATGCTCAGGGGCAAGCAACTCTTGCAACATGGGTTCGAGGGCAGCCAAATCATCGCGCTGTTTAAACAACACACCTGCTGTGTTCTCGATGACCTCGGGGTCAAGCTGAAGTGTTTCTAGCGCCACCAGGGCTTTGGCCCACTCAACGCTTTCAGCGATACCAGGCGTACGACTGAAGGCGTCAGCAAAGGGCTTGTTGCGCAGCCGCTGCACAAAATCAGCGACTTGTTCACTGAGCTGTTGAGCAATACCCGGGACCTGTTGCGCGATGATCGCCAGTTCACGTTCGCGATCCGGATAGTCCACCCAATGGTAGAGGCAGCGACGCTTGACAGCATCGTTGAGATCTCGCGTGCGGTTGCTCGTTAGTATCGTCAACGGCGCGGTCTGGGCCCGGATGGTGCCAAGCTCGGGGATGCTGACTTGGTACTCACCGAGGTATTCCAACAAAAACGCTTCGAACGGCTCATCGGCTCGATCAACTTCATCAATTAACAAGACGGCACCGGCACCCGGGCTTTGCAACGCTTGAAGCAGGGGGCGCTTGATCAGGTAATGCGCCTGATAGACCTCACGCTCGATTTCTTCCGGTGTGCGTGAGGCTTGGGCGGCTTTTAGGTGAATCAATTGTGCAGCGTAGTTCCATTCATACAGCGCATCCCGTTGCTCAAGACCGTCATAGCATTGCAGTCGAATCAGACTTCGACCGGTAATGGCTGCCAGAGATTTGGCGAGCTCGGTTTTACCAACACCTGGATCACCTTCCAAGAGCAACGGGCGACCCAAGCGCGTAGCCAAATGCACGGCAGTCGCGAGCCTGCGGTCGGGGTAATACCCAACCGACTGCAGGCTCTGGATCCAGGCATCGACGCGATCGGGATGGCACTGCTCACCCAATTAATGCTCCTGACCAAGCGCCTGGTTAACTGCACGCTGGGTTTGGATCTTGATGAGCTCAGCACGGTACTGCGGGCTTGCGTGCAGGTCACCGCTCAGATCGGTCGCATCGATGTGCACAGCCTGAACCGATTCAGGTGAGAAGTTAGCGTTCAGTGCAGCTTCGAGCCCGGCATGACGAAATACGCCATTGCCTGCGCCTGTTACCGCCACGCGCACACCTTGCGACGTTTTAGCAACAAACACACCAACGAGCGCGTAACGCGAGGCGGGCTGCTTAAACTTGGCGTATGCCGCCATCTCAGGCACTGGGAAGCGTATGGTGGTGATCATTTCGCCAGGTTCTAATGCAGTTGCATACAAACCTTGAAAAAACTCATCTGCCGGGATTTCACGCTGGTTGGTTTTAACGGTGGCGCCCAAACCTAATACCGCGCTTGGATAGCAGGCAGATGGATCGTTGTTGGCTACCGAACCACCGATCGTGCCCATGGCGCGAACCTGCTTGTCACCGATGCCACCGGCGAGTTTGGCCAGGCCCGGAATCTTGCTGGTCACCAGCGGATCTGTGGCCACTGCCTGATGACGGGTCATGGCACCGACCACGATGGCACCATTTTCTTCACAGATACCGGCCAGTTCAGACAGGCCACCAAGATCAACCAGTGTTTCGGGCTGCATCAGGCGCTGCTTCATGGAAGCTAGCATCGTTTGGCCACCTGCGAGCAGTTGGCCACCGTCGTCTAGCATCTGCACGGCCTGATTCACTGACTCGGCACGCTTGAACTCGAATTGATACATGATGCGTTACCCCCTTAGGCCTTGGCTTGTTGAATGGCTTGCCACACACGGTGCGGGGTGGCAGGCATGTCCATGTCTTTGACGCCAAGTGGTGCCAAAGCATCGAGCACGGCATTCATGACCGCTGGCGGCGAGCCAATGGCGCCCGCTTCGCCACATCCTTTGGTGCCCAGTGGGTTCGTGGTGCAGGGCGTGCAGACATGACCAATTTTGAAGTTGGGCAAGTCATCGGCGCGTGGCATGGTGTAGTCCATAAACGAGCCCGTGAGCAGCTGTGCCGTTTCACGGTCATAGACGCAGTTTTCCATCAGGGCCTGACCAATGCCTTGTGCTAAGCCGCCGTGAACCTGTCCTTCGACGATCATCGGGTTGATGATCGTGCCAAAGTCGTCCATGGCGGTAAAGCGGTCAACCCGGGTTTCACCGGTTTTAGGGTTGATTTCCACTTCACAGATATACGTACCAGCGGGGAAGGTGAAGTTAGTTGGATCGTAGAACGCCGTTTCGTTTAAGCCCGGCTCGAGCGTCTCAAGCGGATAGTTGTGGGGCACGTATGCGGTCAGTGCGACTTGCGCAAACGGTATTTTTTTGTCCGTGCCTTTGACCGTGAACTCCCCATTGGCAAACTCCACGTCGGTGTCGCTGGCTTCCATCAAGTGCGCAGCGATCTTCTTGGCCTTGGCCTCGATCTTGTCGATGGCGCGCATGATGGCTGAACCGCCGACCGAGATCGAACGTGAACCATACGTGCCCATGCCAAACGGCACACGACCGGTGTCGCCGTGAACAATGTCCACGTTCTCAACAGGTATGCCCAAGCGTGCAGCAACCACTTGGGCAAAGGTGGTCTCATGCCCTTGTCCGTGGCTGTGCGAGCCGGTAAAGACCGTCACGCTGCCCGTGGGGTGTACACGCACTTCACCGCATTCGAACAGACCAGCTCGTGCCCCTAATGCCCCAGCGATGTTGCTCGGTGCCAGACCACAGGCTTCGATGTAGCTTGAGTAGCCTATGCCACGCAGCAAGCCTTTGGATTCGCTTTCTTGACGGCGCGCCTCAAATCCGGCAACCTCGGCAAGCTCCATCGCCTTATCGAGGCACTGGTGAAAATCACCGGTGTCATATTGCAGAGCCACCGGCGTCTGATAGGGAAACTCACCAATGAAGTTGCGGCGACGGATTTCGTCTTGGCTCAAACCAAGCTCCCAGCCTGCGCGCGTGACGATGCGCTCAAGCAGGTACGTGGCCTCAGGACGTCCAGCGCCACGATAGGCATCCACAGGTGCTGTGTTGGTAAACCAGGCATCGACCTCCACATAGACTTGTGGCGTTGTGTATTGGCCAGCCAAGAGCGTGGCGTACAGAATCGTTGGGATACAGGTCGAGAACGTCGAGAGGTAGGCACCCATGTTCGCATCCGTGTGAACACGGAAAGCGAGAAATTTGCCATCCTTGTCCATGGCCATCTCAGCGTGGGTGACGTGATCACGACCGTGCGCATCAGATAAAAAGGCTTCAGTGCGGTCTGCGGTCCACTTGACCGTGCGGTTCAGTTTTTTGGCGGCCCACGTAACGCAGACGTCTTCGGCATACAGATAAATCTTTGAGCCAAAACCGCCACCCACATCGGGTGCCACCACACGCACCTTGTGCTCGGGCAGGCCCATCACAAACGCGGTTAGCAAGAGGCGTTCGACATGCGGGTTCTGGTTTGAAACGTAGAGCGTGTACTCGTCCGAGGCACGGCTATAGCAGCCAATCGCAGCACGGGGTTCCATGGCATTTGGAACCAGACGGTTATTGATCAGGTCGATTTTGGTGACGTGAGCGGCTTGTTCAAACGCTTTGTCAACCCCTTCCTTTTCACCGATGGCCCATTTGTAGCAATGATTGTCAGGCGCTTCATCGTGAATCTTTGGTGCATCTGGTTTGCCGGCATCGCGAATGTCTGCAATGGCGGGCAAGACGTCATAGTCAACCTCAATCAGTTCAGCTGCGTCGCGCGCTTGCTCTAGTGTTTCGGCAATCACCATCGCGACGTGGTCACCGACATAGCGAGCCTTGCCGATGCAGAGAATCGGGTGGGGCGGCTCTTTCATCGGCTCGCCGTTGGTGCTGGTGATGAGCCAACCACAGGGCAGCCCACCAATCTTGTCAGCAGCCACGTCTTGACCGTCGTAAATTGCAATCACGCCGGGTGCAGCCAGTGCAGCGGTTTTGTCAATGGACTTGATGGCCGCATGTGCGTGTGGTGAGCGTAAAAAGTACGCATACACCATGTTGTTGATCTGGATGTCATCGGTGTATTGGCCAACACCGGTCAGGAAACGCTCGTCTTCCTTGCGCAATACGGCCTCGCCGATGTACGGCAGGTTCGCGAAATCATTCGATCCCATGTCTGTCTCCTATTGGTGGCTCTAGGCCTTCATTTGGGCGGCGCCCTGTTGAACAGCACGCACAATGTTTTGGTAACCAGTGCAGCGGCAGATATTGCCTTCGAGCAGTTCACGAACATCATGCTCGCTTGCGTTGGGGTGCTTGTTGCACAAGTCAACCGCGCTCATCACCATGCCAGTGGTGCAGAATCCGCACTGAAGGCCATGGCAGTCTTTGAATGCTTGCTGCATGGGGTGCATTTGACCATCGGCGCCAGCCAGCCCTTCGATGGTAGTGACAGACTTGCCAGCCATCTGCGCGAGCAACACGTTGCATGACTTGATGGCATCCCCATTCACGAGCACCGTACAGGCGCCGCATTGGGCGGTGTCACAACCGATGTGGGTGCCAGTGAGCGCCATTTTTTCTCGTAAGGCGTGAACCAAAAGCGTATTAGGTTCAGCCTCTAGGGTGACTGTCTTTCCATTGACCGTCAGTTCGGTTTTCATGTTGAAGTCTCCTGATAAAACGCTTATGCCGTTTTTAATTCTCTGATTCCCCCATGCTAGAGGACATCATGTGTTTCATCAATCATTCACGCACGAACTGGCGTCAGGGAAAGTACTGATATCGGCGTTTATCTTGAACCATCAGATCAACACTTTGGCATGAGTCGATCTGTTTGAACAAATGATTGCCAAAGCTTTAGCCTTTGAGCGTACCCACGAATGCATTAGGGGCATTTTCTAGGCTATGGTTTAACCACCCCTGGGGTCGGCTCGTGAGGATAGTCTGTTGGTTCGTCAGGCTGTTTCGTCAGTCTGTTGATTTAGGCCGTTGTGCCGTATATTCTGCCAGCCCTGAAAGCATCAGCCATGGCACGCGGCACCTCTGACTCGGCTTCGACAACCTTGGCACGCATTTCCTGTTCTAACGCCACGGCCATTGCGCGACGCTCTTCGGCTTTTGCCTGGGCAATTTGCTTGTCCGCATTGGCTTGCTCAATCTGCAGCGCCGCCCCGATGTTTTTGCCAACGTCAATGTCAGCGATGTCAATTGACAAAATCTCGTACGCCGAGCCCGCATCCAACCCGTTGGCGAGAATTTTCTTGGAAATGCTGTCAGGGCGCTCAAGCACATCCTTGTGGTTCTGTGCTGAGCCAATCGCGCTCACCATGCCTTCACCCACGCGGGCAATAATCGTTTCTGCACCTGCGCCACCCACTAGACGATCGAGGTTGGTGCGCACCGTTACGCGGGCGACCGCAATTAACTGAATCCCGTCTTGAGCAACCGCTGCATTGCGCGGCGTCTGAATAACTTTGGGTAGCACCGACATCTGCACCGCATCTAACACGTTTCGGCCTGCCAGGTCGATGGCGGCGGCTCGTTTAAAGGTCAGTTCAATATTCGCTTTGTCGGCCGAAATGATGGCGTTGACCACGTCAACCACATTGCCACCGGCCAGAAAATGGCTTTCCAGTTCATCAAGCGGGATGCTCAAGCCCGCTTTGACGGCGCTGATACGGGCTTTGATGATGCTGTGCGGTGGCACCCGTCTGAGGCGCATGGCAACCAAGGTTAGTAATCCAACGTAGGCGCCTGAAGCCCAAGCGGTAATCCACAGGCGAAACGGCACAAAATAGCCGATCACTGCGATCAAAATCAGCAGAATGATCAGCATACCGATAAAACCAGAGCCGGCAATCATGTTCAGTGGATCCATTTTCTTTCCTTGAAGGCTACCTACTTAGCGGGGCGCCCGGGGGCGACATCAGTTTGTTCAATTGGGTCAAACTCATAGGGCTGCAACGCCCTGGGCCGACCAAGCACGGTCATAGCCACAATGGCCTGGCGAGCGCTCTCGCGCCCGCGCAGGCTGGTGGCAAATCGACTGGTCTGCCGTGGCTTTAAGCCGCTGCTGTAGATGTTGTTTGCACGTATCTGAGTGGTGGACAGCACAGCAGGCTGATTGCCTATTGCGGCCCGATGGGTTGCCCCATGGGTCTGCGGGCTCGGTGTCATCCAAGGCAACGCTTCTGGTGCTGGGGTTGGTTCTTGGTAACTGACTGGCTCAAATGATTGTGATTGTGGTTGTGGTTGCTGGCGCGGTTGCGGTTGCGACTGCGGTTGTGATGGTGGTACAGGATCTAGTGAGCCTGCGTCTGGTGTTTGCTCACCAGAAGGCTCGGGCATAGGCAGGGGAAACTGGAACGGCGAAGCAGTGTTTGAGGTGCCATCGGCCTGGGCGGGCGGCAATGGCGGCAGTTTACTGAGCGCTTTTTTGTCTTTCTCAATCTTAAGAACCACAATACCGATCAACACCAAAACAAAGGCCAACCAGATTGGGAATCCAGCCATAAAGGCGAACACTGCCATGATGAAAAAAGGCAGTGCACTTTGTGGCTGGCTTTTCTTTTTGGCCATAAGATGATCTGTCACAGACGCGGTATGTTGCCAGCGCTGGTGTCGCCATCACCGGCAATGTTTTGACGCATGCCCGTGTCAGCCTGCAAGTTCTGCATGCGGTAGTAATCCATGATGCCCAATTGACCGCCGCGGAAAGCTTCGGCCATGGCCAATGGCACTTCTGCCTCGGCTTCAACAACCTTGGCGCGCATCTCCTGCTCTTTGGCCACGGCCATGGCACGCCGCTCTTCGGCCTTGGCTTGGGCGATTTGCTTATCGGCGTTGGCTTGATCAATTTGCAGCTTGGCACCGATGTTCTCACCCACATCCACGTCAGCAATGTCGATGGAAAGGATTTCAAATGCCGTGCCTGCGTCCAGACCCTTGGCCAGGATGTGTTTGGAAATTTTGTCTGGGTTCTCAAGGACCAGCTTATGGTTATCTGCTGAACCGATGGTGCTGACCATGCCTTCGCCGACACGGGCGATGACTGTTTCTTCGCCGGCGCCGCCAACCAGGCGATCGATGTTGGTTCGAACGGTCACGCGCGCCAGGCAGACCAACTGAATACCGTCGCGAGCAACTGAAATGATGCGGGGCGTCTCAATGACTTTAGGTAGCACAGACATTTGCACGGCTTCAAGCACGTCACGTCCGGCTAGATCAATCGCAGCGGCACGTTTGAATGTCAGCGGGATATTCGCCTTGTCGGCTGAAATCATGGCGTTGACCACGCGAACCACGTTGCCGCCTGCCAGAAAGTGGGCCTCTAATTCATCGATCGAGATCTGTAGCCCTGCTTTGACAGCGCTGATACGGGCAGTAATGATTGTGGTGGGTGGCACCCGACGCAGTCGCATGGCCACCAGCGTGAAGAGGCCCACGTAAGCACCAGACGCCCATGCGGCAATCCAAAGTGGGAGCGGCACCAGATACAAAACGAGTGCTAGACCCAGGACGATTGGAATCAATATCCCAAACGCGCCAAACAACCCAAAAATTGTTTCAACCATTAAATCTCTCCGCTTGGTCTGGCTTGTGAGTCGATCACATGACGAACCACTACTCGATTACCGTCGACATGATCAACTCTCACCGGTTCTCCTGCTTCAATGAATTCACCGTCTGATACAACGTCAACCCGTTTACCTTCGATGTCCGCAATGCCAGACGGCCGCAGTGTCGACACGGCTATACCAAGCTTGCCCACCAACTCATGCTCAGCCAGGGGCTCCGACGTAAACCCACTTTCGGCGGTTAAGTCAGTTGACAGGACTAAGTGACGACCAAAGCGAGTGGTCGGTAGGAACCGCAAAATAGCAAAGCTCGCGATGACTGCGATGACGAGTGAAATGCCGAGTCGGCTAGCGGCCGCAATTAAGGTGTCCATCGTGGCGCCATCGCCAACGGTGCTAAGCATTAAGGCCCCCATGAGTGCGATGATGCCCAGAACGCCTGCCACTCCAAACCCGGGCAGTATCAGCGCCTCAATGAGCAACAAAATAATCCCGGCGGTTGCCAGCAAAAATTCTTCCCATCCGGCCAGATTGACTAGCCAGTGGCCCCAGAGGAATAGACCTAGGCAGGAGAGCCCCAAGGCGCCAGGCACGCCAAAGCCTGGCGTGCGGACTTCAACGATGATGCCAATCATGGCAATTGAAACGAGCAAGGAGCTTACGAACGGGTTGGTCAGGAACCGGACGACTTCTTCCGCCCAGTTGATGTTGGTCTCTTTGATTTCGGCGTCTTTCAAGCCCAGCTGATCCAGAGCACCGCGCAGGGTGCTCGCCTCAAAATCTGCGATCCTTAGCTTTAGGGCTTCGGCTGTGGTCAGGGTGAGTAGTTTACCGCGTGCTGTCACGCCAGGAATCGAAACATCTGGATCAACCATCGCTTCAGCCACGAGCGTGTCGCGATCGCGACTCTCGGCCGTGGCGCTGAATTCTTTGCGGACGTAGGAGACGGTTTTCTCTGAGGTGGGCTTGGTGTCAGTCCCGCTGCTTTGCACCGGCGTCGCGGCACCAATCGTGCCACCGGGTGCCATGACAATCGCGTTGGCTGCCAGGCTGATCAGTGCACCAGCCGATATGGCTCTGGTGTCGACGAAGGCAATCGATTTGACCGGACTTTTCAGTAAGGCATCGCGAATTTGTACCGCGGCGTCCACGCGGCCACCGAAGGTATTGATTTGTAGCACCACGGCCGCGGCATTGTTGCTTTGTGCTTCTTGCAGCACTCGCTCAATATATGGGGCCAGACCTAAATCGATGGTGCCTTCGACTTTGGCAACATAAACAAATGCACGTTGGCTACTGGCCTGCGCACCGACCCAACCACCGATCACGAGCGTGATCAGCAGCAGGGTAATCAGCAGAAATTGATTTGTTCGAGTCGACATGTATTGAGTGTACATGGCGACTCTGGTTGTCAAGCAGCGTCCCTGCGTTTTTTCAGGAATAGCAGCATAGACAAAACGATCATTGCCAAGCCTAGCCCCGTTCTAAACCATCCGTCCATGAGTAATAAAGGCACGCCAGCGCAGCCCATGAAAGCGGGTCCGTAGTAGCGGGCCCAGGACTTTCCGGCTTTTGTGGCGGCCTGATACAGCGGGAAGAATGCTGAGAACAATGCCAGGATGATGAAGAACAATGCCCACGGTCGGGTAACGAATAGCCAATAGTCATCGCTCGTAGACACCGCCCGGCCAAAGTTCAACTCAGCCAATGGCCCCAAGACAACACCAAGCACCATCGGCGTCAGCGGAAAACCATTTTTGACCATCAGGAATCCGAGGATACCGAATGCGAGCAAGGTCCAGATATCGAAGGTCGTGTTGTTCAGCGTGAAAACGCCAATGGCGCAATAGAGCAAGATCACCACACCGAGCAAGTACAGCGGCACGCGCGTGATCAATAAAAAGCCACGCAATGCGCCGGCGGTCAGCGCTAGCGTCATGATGTTGGCTAGGAAATAGGCCACCATGATGCCGTAAGCCAGCACGGGCTGAGACGAGATAAAAGTTGGGCTTGGCGCGATGTTGTGAATGGTCAGGGCCCCGAGCATCACTGCAGTCACTGCATCACCCGGGATGCCAAGTGCCATCATCATAATGAGTGCACCACCTGCGGTTGCATTATTCGATGCTTCTGAAGAGATGAGTCCGGCTGGTGTGCCTGTACCAAACGCTTCGGGTGTTTTTGAGGCTTTCTTGCTTTGGTCATATGCAAGCAGGTTTGAAATAGAACTACCCGCCGCCGGCAAAAGTCCGACAAAGAGTCCGATGGCCGATGAACGAAGCAAAGTTCCCCAGTGTTTGAATATTTCGATGATCGATTCGCGGTGTTGCATGCGGACCGCCGCATGATTGCCTGACATCATGGGTTGTCTGGCAGCTTCCGAATCACTCATGTCGTTAAGCAGTTGGCTAAATGCAAATAAGCCAATGAGCACGGGCAAGAAAGCGAAGCCTGCACCCAGCGAATCAAACTCAAAGGTGAACCGCGCTGCCCCGTTGACTTGATCTTCGCCAACACTGGCCACCAGAAGTCCAGCCGCGCCAGCGATCAGGCCTTTGATCATGGCACCCGATGAGAGGCTCGCTGCGATGGTGAGCGCAAAGAGCACCAGCATGAAGTAATCCCAAGGTCCGAACTCCAGTCCAATGGCAGCCAGCGTTGGTGCCAGAAACACCAGCACAATGGCAGAAATCAGACCACCAAAGAACGAAGCCCAAAGGCCCAAGCCCAAGGCCAAGCCAGCTCGGCCATTTCGAGCCATGGGGAAACCATCAAAGGTGGTTGCAATCGATGAGGGTGTCCCTGGTACACCGATGAGGATTGAGGCGAACATGCCGCCGGTTAAGCCACCGACATACACACCGAGCATGGTTGACAGCCCCTCAATGGGGCTCATGCCAAACGTAAACGGCAACGCCAGCACGACGGCCATCGTGATGGTAAAGCCTGGGATCGATCCAGCAATCAGTCCTGCCAGAACCCCGATGGCCATCAGCATCAGGTTGTTTAGGGCAAAGACTTCAATAAACGCACTAGAGAGATTTTCGATAAACATGCTTGCCTGTCTCCCTTGGTTAGAAAAGCTCGCCGGCAGGCAAAATCACCCGCAAGGCGTAGGTAAAGACCATCCACATGCCGCCGACAGCGAGAACGGAGACAACAGCGTGAGTTGCCAATCTGCGGGGGCTTGCCCCACCGATCAGAGTTTGCGTAATAAATACAAAGAGGATGCCCGCGAGCAACATGCCAAGGTAGGGCAGTGCTAGCAAAAAGACAAAGAACATGGCAAAGCAAATCAGTGGGTTTTTATACGTGGTCAACCAGCGTTGCAAACTGAAAGGCTCGGTGGCCGGCTTGGGATCAGAGAGCGACTTAAAAAGATAAATCACGCTTAACACTGTCAATAACAGCAAAACGATACGTGGCCAAACTTCCGAGCCCATTTGCGAGAAAGGCACCACGCGAATATTGAAGGTCTGCCAGAATAAAACCCCGCATAAGATTAGCAATAAAACCGCGATGACCGCGTCCCGATTCAATTTTGTCATGTCAATCTGCCCGTAATATGGTCGAGCGCAAAGGCTGCTGAGTATTCGTCACTTGGCGATCTTAGCCGCCACTTTAAATAAATCAGGCCCGTGGGGCTCGCGCCGACAGGGCCTGTCAAAAGCCACCGGTACGCATCATACCGGATGCGTACTGGGGGCCTATAGGCTTACTTTTTGTACATTCCGATTTTGATGGCCAGACGCTCGTGCTCGGCGTATGACGCTTTCAAGAAATCTGCATATTCCTTGCTGCCCTTGGACATCACCACAGAGCCCTTCTCTTCAATGGCTTTGACCAGCGCCGGATCTTGTGCAGCCTTCACAAAGGCATCTTCCCAGAACTTGATGACGCCAGCTGGCGTGCCCTTGGGCAAAGCGATACCGCGGGTCAGGCCATACAGCACGTTAACACCTTGCTCCTTGAGCGTCTGTACCATAGGGATCACTGGGTCACGCTTTTCAGTGGAGATACCCAGTGCCAAAAGCGAACCTTCTTCGATGTATTGCTTAGCACTCAACACGTTGGTTTCACCCATCATGACGTTGCCAGACAGAAGCGCAGTGTTGCGTTCGCGGGTGCCATCGTATGAAACGTAGCGCAGTTTGATGCCAGCGGCGTCTTCAACCAGCAAAAAGATGAAGTGGCTCGTCGACCCTAGCGTTACACCGGCGGTCACGGAATCAGGTTTTGCTTTTGCCATGGCGATCATCTCACCCAAGGACTTGAACGGTGCCTTGGTCGATGAGCCTACGATGGACGGCGTGAAGCTGACCACGGCAACGGGTTCAAACGCTTCGTGATTAAACTTGGCGCGGCCCGTCAAAAAGCTCGTGATCACGCTTTCATGCAGCGCAATGATCGAGCAGCCATCCGGCTTGGCGTCCTTGACCTGTGCAGCACCTTGCACGCCACCTTGGCCAGCTACATTAACCACCTGCAACTGAGGCTTGATGCCAGTCTTGTTAATGGTTTCCACGTAAAGACGAAACACAATATCGGTATCGCCACCGGCGCCCCATGGCACTACCAGTTGAGCGGTTGAGCAATCTGGTGCGGCTGCGTTGGCACTGGTGGTTGCCATCAGGCCAGCGCAAGCGAGTGATGCAGCTGCTGTCAGGAATTTGGTTTTCAACATAGGAACTCCTTTTTTAAATTAATGAACCTTGTCTTGGATTACTCATCTTCGCTGCTCGTAGTTCAGGTAGCTTGCCAATCTACTTGCCAATTGACGATAAGCAGACAATTTGACAAGCAATACGAAAGGCAATACGACAAGCAAAAACTATGCCCATAACGCTTCTCAAAAAACTCAATCGGCGTTTTGTTACGCAGGGCTAGATTGTCAACGCGTAACGCGCAATGATCAAGGGCTTGGTTTAAGGGGAAACCCTTGGTCTTGGTAAGCCTTAGTGTGCGCAAAGTGATTGTGTTGACCAATCTGGATCAACGTGCGCTGCTCACGTATCATCTAGAACTCTTCTGGCACTTTCACTTTGAGAGATCGACTCATCATGTCCGAACTTCAAAAATCATCTTCATCTCCCGTCCGTGTTGCGATTGCTGGTTTGGGCGCCATTGGTCAGTCACTGGCGCAGTCGCTGGCCGCCAATCAAGTGCCGGGTGTTCAGTTGGTTGCAGTGTCAGCCAAGAATCACGACAAAGCCCAGGCGTTTGTGCGCACGCTCGCCCATCCGGTAGCGGTATTGACCATTGAGCAACTTGAGCCCGTGGCGGACCTCGTGGTCGAGTGTGCGCCTGCGGCGTTGTTGTCCGACATCGTCACGCCATTCCTGAAGGCTGGCAAGCAGGCGATCGTGCTCTCTGTTGGTGCGCTGCTCTTTAATGATCACCTGCGTGAAGTCGCTGCGGTGCATGGTGGCACCATCATGGTGCCCACGGGTGCGCTGATTGGCCTGGATGCCGTGATTGCGGCTGCTGAAGGCCAAATCCATAAGGTGCGCATGGTTACCCGCAAGCCGCCAGCAGGCCTAAAAGGTGCGCCGCATCTGATTGAACACAACATCAGCGTAGACGGCTTAACTGAACCGCTGAAAGTCTTTGAAGGTAATGCCCGAGACGCGGCCAAGGGTTTCCCGGCCAACCTAAACGTGGTGGTCGCTTTGGCCTTGGCCGGCGTTGGTCCGGAAAACACCAAGCTTGAAATCTGGGCCGACCCAACCGTGACCCGCAATACACACACCATTCACGTGGATTCAGACTCAGCCAGGTTCACCATGACCATCGAGAACATTCCCTCCGAGAACCCCAAGACCGGTCGCATCGTGGCGCAGAGCGTGGTTGCCTTATTGCGCAAAATGCGTGGCAGTTTGCGCGTGGGCACCTGATCTTTGTCGCACGGCGGTTTGATCGCGCCAGACTGTGACTAGATAGATCTCAAACAATTCACAAACGTTTCACAAACAATTCACTGTTACATTATTTGTGAACCATAGCCACAACAGAGGCACACATGGACTTTGAACTGACGTCCAGGCAGCGGGAGCTGCAGCAAAAGACCCGCGAGTTTGTTGCCAGCAAAGTGATTCCGTTGGAGTCGGATTCTCGGCTCGGCGCTCACGGCCCTGAGGAGTCACTGCGAGCGCAGCTCGTTGAGTTGGCCCGTGAGGCTGGGTTACTCACACCACACGCGTCTGTCGAGATGGGAGGCTTGGGGCTGAGTCACATGGATAAGGCCATTGTGTTTGAAGAGGCCGGGTATTCAAAACTTGGGCCCACGGCCTTGAATATTCACGCACCCGATGAGGGTAATATCCATTTGATGGAGGTAGTGGCAACGACTGAGCAAAAAGAGCGTTGGCTGCGGCCGCAGGTTCAGGGCCTGGCCCGTTCTTGTTTTGCGATGACCGAGCCCGATGGTGCTGGCGCAGACCCATCGATGCTAGCGACCACCGCCGTGCGTGACGGGGGCGAGTTCATCATCAATGGCAAGAAATGGTTTATCACGGGGGCGCAAGGCGCGGCCTACGTCATCATCATGGCAAAGCTTGAGGATGGATCGGCCACCATGTTTTTGTCTGACATGGATGCACCCGGCATTGAACTTGTGCGTCAGATGGATGCCATGGACACTTGTTTTACCGGTGGTCATGCAGTGATTCAATTTAACGACTTACGCGTTCCGGCAACGCAGGTGTTAGGCGAACTCGGCAAAGGGTTTCGTTATGCTCAGGTTCGGCTCGCGCCAGCGCGATTGACGCATTGCATGCGTTGGCTCGGTCAGGCGCGGCGTGCGAATGACATTGCCACCGAATACGCGCGAACACGCCAGGCGTTTGGCAAGCCGCTTGGCAAGCACGAGGGTGTGGGCTTTATGCTAGCTGACAACGACATGGACTTGCACACGGCTCGCTTGCATATATGGCACACGGCATCAGTGCTTGATCGCGGTGAAACCGGGAATTTTGAGTCAAGCCGCGCCAAAGTGGTGTGTTCGGAGGCCCAGTGGCGTGTGGTTGATCGCTGTGTGCAGATTCTGGGCGGACAAGGCGTGACCGGTGAGACTGAGTTGATGCGTATCTTTATGGACATGCGTTCATTCCGTATCTACGACGGCCCAAGTGAAGTGCACCGCTGGAGCATGGCCAGAAAAATACTGGACGGCAAGGCACCCACGCCATGACGCAAGACAGCCACTCATTGTTCCGTCTGGATGGCAAAGTGGCACTCGTAACCGGCGCATCAAGCGGTCTGGGCCGACACTTCGCCAAGGTAATGGCCAATGCGGGCGCCCATGTGGTGGTGGCCGCCCGCAGAAAAGAGCGCCTTGAAGCTGTGTGCGCAGACATTGCGGCCGCTGGTGGGCGTGCCAGCCCAGTCACGCTGGACGTGACAGATGCCAAGAGCGTTGCGCAGTGCTTTGATGCGTGTGAGAAATTCGCGGGGGTGGCCGATGTTGTGGTGAGCAATGCCGGTACCACGGTGAGCAAGATGGCGATTGATCAAACACCCCACGATTTTGATCAGGTCATGAATGCCAATCTGCGAGGCTGTTGGCTTGTTGACACTGAGGCAGCCAGAAGGCTGATCGCCGCTCAAAAGCCAGGCAGTATCGTGAACATCGCCTCTATTTTGGGGGTGCGCGTGGCAGCCGCGGTTGCGCCTTATGCCATTTCCAAGGCAGGCGTGATTCAGGCGACCAAGGCCATGGCGCTTGAGTGGGCACGCCATGGCATCCGTGTGAATGCTCTGCTGCCGGGCTATGTGCGTACTGAGCTGAATAGTGAGTTCCTCGATAGCGAGGTTGGAGATAAATTGCGGATGCGGGTGCCAAGTCGCCGATTTAATGAGCTCGCTGATCTGGATGGTCCTTTGTTGCTGCTGGCATCCGATGCGGGGCGGGCCATGAGTGGCGCGACTGTCGAAGTCGACAGTGGTCACTTGGTGAGCGGTTTATGAGTCAGCAGGTCGTGTTAGACGATGCGGCTTGGGCCAGACTTGGTGCGTACTTGTTTGAGCGAGGTGTGACGCCAAGCACTAAAGTCACAGCCACGTTACTCACTGGCGGTCAGTCCAACCCAACCTATCGGCTCATGAGTGGCGACAAAGCATTTGTCTTGCGTAAAAAGCCTGCGGGTGACTTGCTGCCCTCGGCCCACGCGATTGATCGCGAATACCGGGTGATGAAGGCTTTGCAGGGTACAGCAGTGCCAGTGCCGAAGATGCTGGTGTATGGAGAGGACCCAAGCTTGATTGGCACGCCGTTTTACGTGATGCCTTTCTTAAACGGTCGGGTGTTCTTTGACCAGACGTTGCCTGGCATGACGCCTGCTGAGCGCGGCGCGGTTTATGCCAACATGAATCGGGCGATTGCCGAGTTGCATCGACTGGATCCGCAGGCGATCGGCTTGGGTGACTACGGCAAAGCAGGTAACTACTTTGGGCGGCAGATTCGACGCTGGAGTCAGCAGTATCGAGACAACCATACAGAGCGCATCGCCTCGCTTGAGCATTTGATCGACTGGTTGCCTGAACGCGTTCCCGAGGGTGATTTGACCACCATCGTGCATGGTGACTACCGGCTTGACAATGTCATGCTGCATGTGAGCGAACCACACGTGATTGCTGTGCTTGATTGGGAGCTCTCGACCTTGGGGCATCCGCTGGCCGACTTTTCTTATCACTGCATGAGTTGGCACATACCGCCAACGTTATGGCGTGGCATTGCAGGCTTGGATTGGGCTGAACTCGGCATTCCGACTGAGCGTCAGTATATCGAGCAGTATGTGGCGTTGACGGGCTATCAAGGCGTGCAAGAACACTGGGACTTTTACCTCGCCTACAACTTTTTCCGGATTGCGGCGATACTCTACGGCATAGGAGAGCGTGCCAGGCAAGGTACGGCCACCGCAGCTGACGCCATGGACATGGCGGCCAAAGCGCAACCACTGGCCGACATTGGCTGGCACTACGCACAACAATATCAAGCCCAGAGAGGATGACATGGTTGATGGTCTTGCCCGCGATGCTGCCAATTTTGCGCCGTTATCGCCGTTAAATTTTTTGTCGCGTGCGGCGCTGGTGTATCCCGACCGATTGGCACTGGTGCATGGTGACTTACGCCAAACCTGGGGCCAAACCGATGAGCGTTGCCAACGGCTCGCGAGTGCCTTGGTCAAGTTGGGTGTTCAGCGAGGTGATGTCGTCGCTGTGATGGCGCCGAACATTCCGGCACTCTATGAAGCGCATTTTGGGGTGCCGATGGCAGCTGCCACGCTCTTGGCGTTGAACACCCGGCTTGACGCAGACACCACCGCCTATATTCTGGACCATTCAGAAGCCAAGGTCTTGCTGTGCGATCGTGAGTTCTCTGACCTCATGAGTGCAGTGCTGCCCAAGTTAGCTAACCCGATTACCGTTATAGACATCGATGATCCGATGTATAAAGGCCAGGGCGATCGGCTTGGTCAGATGGATTACGAAGAACTCTTGGCGCAAGGTGATCCTGCGTTCGAGATGCTGCTGCCGCACGATGAGTGGGACAACATCAGCCTGAACTACACCTCGGGTACGACTGGGCGGCCAAAGGGCGCCATGTATTCGCACCGAGCGACCTATCTGAATGCCATGGGCAACATGGTATCAACTGGCATGCGCATGCAGTCCACGTACCTTTGGACGTTGCCCATGTTTCACTGCAACGGCTGGTGCTTTCCCTGGACCATGGCCATGATCGCTGGCACGAATGTGTGTTTGCGACGAGTGGAGCCCAAGGCAATTTTTGCGGCGATCAGGGACCAGCACGTTGAGTACTTCTGCGCGGCACCCGTGGTTTTAACCATGTTGGCGCATGCACCCAAGGAGTATCGCTTTACCCCTGACTGGTTGGTGCAAGTCATTACAGGTGGGGCGGCGCCACCTGCCGCACTGATTTCGGCGATGGCCGAATTGCGCATCGAAGTGACCCACATGTATGGTCTGACAGAGACCTTGGGACCATCGGTGATCTGCGCTTGGCATGACCATCACGACAAGCCCCGCCGTTCAGGGCGGGGACAAACGGTCAATAAGGTAGGGTCAATAAGGTCGGTTTTGTTCTTGAATATAGCGCTTGAGTACTTCAATCGAAGCCCCGCCTGTGCTGCTCGCGAAGTAGCTAGGGCTCC
>CAMCOS010000026.1 GCA_945876565.1 Lautropia mirabilis
GCGTTGGGGCTGACACCGGGTCATCGGTGCTGGCATCGGTCTGTGAGGTGGGCAGGCTGGTGTTCATGCCTGTAAAGATAGACCTAAACGGGCAATGTGTCCAGCATTTTTTACATGATCTAAAAACGCCTACGTCTTCACCGAATATATACTACACACTGTGGTAAGAGTGATTTAACCCATTGAAATGTAAGCAGTAGCTTTCGCTGTCTCTACGTTTAATCCGTTGGTCCCGGGTTCGTGTCCCGGCCGACCCACCAGTAAATAAAAATCCCAGTCGGCGAGAGTTGACTGGGATTTTTTTTGGTCTTGCTCCTTGGTTAAGCCAACTGCAGTCGGAGCGCCTTGACGCCCGATAGGGTTTTAGAGGATTTTGCAGCTTGCCTTGCTTGCCAGAGGTCGTAGGCAGTCTGTTGGTCTAGCCAGACTTCGGCAGCACCACCGTTATCTCGACCAAGCCAACGCTCTATTCGCAATGCCATTGCAGGACTGATTGATGCACGACCATTCAGTACCTTGGACAAGGTGGTGCGGTCAACGCCCAACTGCGATGCAGCTTCGCCCACGGTTAGCTCCAGGGCAGGAAGAATGTCATCGCGCAATGTTAGTCCTGGGTGAGGGGGGTTAAACATGGTATTCATACGTACCTCAATGATAGTCCTGGTAATCGACAAGCGCGGCATCATCGTTTTCAAATGTAAAAGTCAAACGCCAATTGCCATTGACACTGACCGACCAATGTCCAGTTAGAGAGCCTTTTAATGAGTGCCAATTCCATCCGGGACGATTCATGTCTTCGCCTCTCCTCGCAGATTGCAGAGCAGATAACTGACGAGCTAGCCTAGGCGCATGCACTGCTTGTATACCTGCTCTAGATCCGGTTTTAAAGAACCGCTCGATGCCTTTGTGCTTGAAGCTTTTAATCATGGACAATTGTAGCCTGTAACGCTACGCACATCAATTTTACCTCTTTGTGCCTTCCGTGTGGCATTCACTTAAGGCGCAATATCCTTGACTGGCAATCCCCGCTCAGCAAAAAGCAAACTAGCCATTGATCTGACTCGAGAGGTAAACATGATCAAGATCTCGAAAAATGTTGGAAAGACCGGTTCGGTCACGTCTTCGACTGCCTTACTCAATCCGAGGCTCGACACCTGGCAACGGCTTGGTGTCACACTTGGCATATGTGGGTGAGTTTGACGGTCCGCACCCCTTTCATGAGGATGGGAAGCTGATTGACTAGCTGTTGCGCTTGATCAGGCAAGTATCGCCACACTACATCATGTTGCTGCTAGTAGAGGGCAAAGCTTGATCTTTTGCAGCTCTTTATGCAGGGCTCGCTTTGCAACTTGCGTATCAAAACGTGCCTGTCCACGAAGCCACCAACCCTCACTTAAGCCAAAGTACTTGCAAAGGCGTAAGTCGGTGTCCGCTGTAACTGCCCGACGCCCTGACACGATTTCACTGATTCGTCCTGGGGGAACACCTATATCTTTCGCAAGCCGATATTTTGTGATGCCAAGCGGCTTCAAGAACTCTTGTTGCAGCATTTCGCCAAGGGAAACAGGGTCAATTTGTTTCACTTTCGTTCCTTGCGCTAGTGGTAGTCCACGCTTTCAACGTCATCAGCATCGTCGGCAGTCCATCGGAAACACAATCGCCATTGATCGTTTATTCGGATGCTGTACTGACCTCTTCTGCTTCCCCTCGATACTTCTAGCCGATTACCTGGTGGAATGCCCAAGTCTTCGATCCGTTCAGACCACTCGAGTTGCTCAAGCTTTCTCAATGCTTGTCGTTCAAATGAAGCCCAGCCATTTACGGTGTAACCAGAGAACAGCTTTTGGGTTCTGGCGCATTTAAAGGTCTTGATTGACATGAATAATATTAACGGTAGGCGTATATGTACGTCGAGCGTACATACTTATTGGATTGCGTCCGTGTGTGGTTGAACCTGCATGCTGAACCTTATGTCGGCGTTCGTGGTCTTGCTCCAGGGGCGCTAGAGCAGGTTCTAAATCGTCTGAGCTAAGCATGGTCTATTAATGGATCAGGCCAGTGCTCGTGTGTTAAAGCATCGCGTCGGTGTTTACCCTGTCTTGTAGAGAGTTAAGCGCATGTCTGGCTAGACTGGCCCCCGACTCCGAATACATATTGAAAGAAGGCACCTCGAGTTCAGCGAGCTCCTGCACTTCGGTAGAGAACTTCGCTATCGCCACAACTTGGCATGCAAGCCCAGCCTGACGGATCTGCTTTGCGGCATCGATGTTGCAGTGGTGATTCGGCATGGCCAACACAATCAAGTCTTTGGGTTGGCTGGCTTTGATCAGGTTCCAGAAATCGGTGTCCGTGGCGTCGCCCACAGCGACTTGTCGACCTTCCGTTCGCAATAGTTCCGCTCGTTCACGGTTGTGTTCAATGCCAAGAACCTGATCTGGCCATACGCGCTGAAGTTCGTCGTAGGCGCCTGTGCCAATTCGACCCATGCCAAGGATGAGTACTTTTGCACGTCCGGTATCCAGTACCTGGTCTTTCGGGTGCAAGGTACCTTGCTGAAATCTGTCCCAGAAGCGCTTGAACCGTTGATAGGCAGATTCTGAGCCTATACTGAACGGTGATGCAAACGCAAAGCTGATGCTTACTGCAATTGCCACCACAATCAGCCAGTCCACCGACAACCAGCCCTGGGTCACACCCAGAGCGGCCACGATAAGGCCAAACTCAGAGAAGTTGGCCAGACTTAGCGATGTAAAAAGTGAGGTTCGCGCTCTTAAGCCAAATCGGGTCACGATGGTGTAGTAGAGAAATGTTTTAACGGGCAGCAGTAACACCAGCGCGATGGCGGTGATGACAATCGTCAAGGTTGGTAGACCCTGCATGCCAACCGATAAAAAGAAGCCAACCAGCATCAGTTCTTTGAGGCTAAACAATGACTTCGATAGCTCCTCAGCCTTGGGGTGGTTTGCAATCACGATGCCCAACACCAGCGCGCCCAAATCCCCTTTGAGTCCAACGGCGTAGAAAAACTCGTAGCCCGCTGCCAGCGCAAAGAACAGGCCACTTAAGATCAACAATTCGCCGTGGCCAGCCGAGTCTAGAAGTTTGTAGATCAGCTTGCGAACGACGGGTACCAGTAAAAGAAACACGAGCAATGCCCAGAGCGTCGGGTATTGGCCTTCACTGACGGTCAAAAAAACGACAGCAAAGACGTCTTGCATCACCAAAATGCCGATGGCTACTTTGCCATAGAAAGCGGACATGTCGCCTTTGTCTTGCAGGACCTTCACCGCATAGACGGTGCTGGAAAATGACAGCGCGAACGCCAAGGCTACGATTGCAACCGGACTTAAATCGAATAGGGGGATTGGAATCAGCGCCTGGGCAAGCCAGATTACCCCCGCAAAAAAGGCTGTGGACACCACGATATGGGCCAGCGAGGTACCCCAGATTTCCTTGGTGGCCAGATCTTTTAGATTGAGCTTTAAGCCGATGGTGAACAATAACAAAGTCACGCCCAAGTCAGCAATGACTTGTAGGCCAGGCGGCTGTTGAAAGCCAGCGAGGTTATAAGCAAAGCCAGCTAGTAAAAACCCCACCATGGGTGGCAGCCCGAAGCGGCTGATCAGCATGCCAAAGAAAAAAGCAAACCCAACGAGTGTGACTAGCATTCGAATTTCTCCAACTTGCTTGTGGTACAGACTGGGAGTTACCCGCGATAAAACCGCAGAGTTTATCAGGCATATGATAAGCAGAGTCACTTGGTACAAACCGATTGTCAGCAGTGACAGAGCCAACTAGTATTACCGCTTGGATATGCCAATAGATTTTTTAGTGTTTGAGAGTACCTCATGAAAATACCGGATTACTATGCCACCATGGGTGTGGATAAGAGTGCGAGCGCAGACGACATCAAGAAATCCTATCGTCGACTAGCCCGCAAGTATCACCCGGATGTCAGCAAAGAGCCTGATGCGGTCCAGCGCATGTCGGCTTTGAACGAGGCCAATGATGTCCTGGCCGACCCAGAAAAGCGCAAGATGTATGACCAGCTTGGTCATGAGGCTTGGGCCAGAGGTGCTCGAAGCACGGATGATGTCAGACCACCACCGGGCTGGGACGGGTATGCCCAGTCGGAAGGTTCCTCTGGATTTGGACGCGACCAGAGTGAGTTTTTTGAGGAGATGTTTGGTCGTGCAGCCAATGAGCGTGCCCGTTACCAGTCACATCGGGGAGCGAGTCAGGGTGCAGCGCGTTGGGATGGTCAGGATCAGCACGTTGACATTAGTTTGGGCTTGTCCGAGGCGATTGAGGGGGCCAGGCGGGCATTGCGCTTAGATGGCTACGAGGTCGATGCCCAGGGTCAATTAAGACCTCAGGCCCGAACACTGGATGTCACCATCCCGGCCGGTGTATCTGAAGGGCAGCTCATTCGTCTGTCGGGGCAGGGTGGTGTGGGTGTTGGTGGTGGCAAGGCCGGTGACTTGTATTTGCGGGTGCACATTGAGCCGCCTGAGGGCTATCACGTCGATGGTCGGGATATCACGATGCCGATCTTTGTCTCGCCATGGGAAGCTGCGATTGGTGCAGACATCGTGGCCAAGACACCATCAGGATCGTTTTCGATCACTGTGCCTGCGGGTTCAGTGGCGGGTCGTCGCCTGCGGTTAAAAGGCAAGGGCATTCCCGCGGGCCGCGCAGCCGGTCTGGCTGGTGATCTCTATCTTGAGCTGAAAATCGCTGTGCCGAGTGCAGTGACCGAGCAACAAAAGCAGGCATGGCAAGCGCTTGCTGATGCCTATCCGGGGTTTGAACCCCGCGAGCAATGACATGGGAGACCAGAACATGGATCAATCGCAATCATCGCATGCCGAGCCTGAGCTACTCGAGGGTGACGTGTTGCATGTTGAGGAAATGGCCAGACTTTGTGGGGTTAGTGGTCAGTGGCTGCACTCGCGCATCCAAGACGAAGTGATTCACGCGGTCGAGCGTGAAGGCCGCTACTTTGTTTCCTGCACCAGTGTTTGGCGCATCCAGCAGGTGTTCAAGATCGAGCGCACTTATGACGCAGACCCGCAATTGGCAGGCTTGGTGGCTGATTTGGTGCAAGAGGTCCGTCATCTGCGCAAGCAGTTGGGTGTCCGTGGCTCGAATCACGGTGCGTTTGATTTGTAATGCTCGACTTGTAAGTTTGTAGAGTGGTTATTTGGTTTCGCTTCCTTAATTTGCGCGAATTCCCTTCTGCAAATCTTGATGATAGACTTCAGGGATGAACCTTAGCTTGGCAACCCGGTATCGACAAAAACTGGCAACACAGCTCGCTCTGTTGGCGATGGTGTTCAGCGTTTTGTTGCCCGGCGTGAGCCAAGCTGTCGTTCCCTTGCTGCAAAGCGACTCTGCGCAAGTAGCGGTTTGTACCGCATCTGGTATCAAGTACATCACGCTTGATGCGCAGATCAGCCCAGACGCGCAAGAAGATGCCCTATCTTTTTCGATGTCCCATCAGTGTGAATGTTGTGGCGTTACCGGCCATGGATTTATCGTCCCGGTTTCCAGTGCACTGATTTTTGCAAGTTCTGATGAGCGATCGTTCACTCGGGTGGATGAGCGCGCGGTGCCTTTGCCTTCCAGGGATTGGCATCCTTTGAATCCCAGAGCGCCCCCGCTACACCTGTAAATCTCCCCACTATTTGTTGCCATGGCATGTGAGAGCCTCATTGGGTTCTTGCCGCTGCTTGTGCACATGTGATCTCGGTTACAGGTGTTTCTTATGTTAAGTCCACTGATAAAGCGTTTGTCTTGCGTCGGTATGGCTGTTGTTGTGCTGTTTTTGCCAACCATGTCCTGGTCGCATGGCAGCACTCACGGCAAACTGACCATCGACCACCCCTATGGTGTGGTGAGCCACGAGCCGCCGGCAGTAAGTGTTTACTTCCGTGAGTTTGCCAACCGTGGTCAGCAAACCTATCGCTTGATTGGTGCGCAAACGGCAGTGGCCAATCAGGTGACTTTCAAAACCGAGACGCATACCCCTGAGCATGTCACACAATGGGTGTCGATTGAGTCGATCACGATCAAGCCCAACGCTGCCGTGCTGTTTCGCCACAACCATAAGCAGGGTTACCGGATAGAACTAACCGATTTGGCCAAACCGCTTAAGGATGGTGACAAGTTTGATCTCAATCTCATTTTTGAAGATGGTGAGCGCACGACCGTGGATGTCTGGATTCAGACGCCGCGCTTGGGCAAGAAACCCCATGCGCACTGATTCGTGCCAACCGATAAAAACGATCTCAAGGAAAATCATCATGAAATCATTGAAGAAATTTAGCTTGGCGACTTTGGCAGCCTCTGTGCTGTGCGTTGCTCCGGTTATTAGCCATGCACACGGCGAAACGGAAATCCGTTTCCTTGGCCAAGTCAACGGGCAGCCATTTGAATGTGGCAAGTCATATAGCAATGTTGGCACCACGAATTCCACGATCATGCCAAGTGACTTCCGCATGTTTATCAGCGACGTCAAGTTAATTGACGCCAATGGCAAGACGGTGCCGTTAGAGCTCACCCAAGATAAAACCTGGCAGTTTGAGAACGTTGCCTTAATTGACTTCGAAAGCGGTGCCAGCCATTGTCGCAATGGCACCGGACCATTGAATCAGAGCGTGCGTGGCACGGTGCCTCATGGTCAGTACAAGGGCATTGAGTTCACCCTAGGTGTTCCGTTTGAGCTCAATCACGGCAATCCCACGGTGGCACCTGCCCCACTCAGTAGCACTGCCATGTTCTGGAACTGGCAGGGTGGTTACAAGTTCCTGAAGTTTGATGCAGCTACCACGGGTCGTCCAAGTCCAACCCAGCCTGCCGATCCCCAAGGCGGTGGCAATGCCTCTGGCTTCTCGGTGCACTTGGGCAGCACCGCATGTGCGTCCGATTCCAAGACCACACCACCAAGCAGTTGCAAGAATCCCAATCGAGTCACTGTTCGCTTTGATTCGTTTGACCCATCCAAGGATATTGTGATTGCGGACATCGGCGCAGTGCTCGCCAACGCCAACGTGGATGTCAACACGCCTAAAACCGCGGCGGGCTGCATGAGTTTCCCCAATGACCCTGATTGCCCGCCCATCATGAAGGCTTTCGGACTTCCCTACGATGGTCAGCCTGGTGGCGTGCAGCAGTTTTTTAGGAAGCAGTAAATGACGAACAGCACATGGCTACGGACTTTCATGGCTAGCGTGCTGAGCGTTGGCAGCCTGGCTTTTGGTCAGGCTGCGCAAGCTGACAGTGCCTACGATTGGCAGTTACCAGGCTGGGTTCCTGCGCCGGTGGTGCCCGCAGATAATCCCATGACGCTTGAGAAAGTTGAGCTTGGCCGGCATCTGTTTTATGACACCCGGCTCTCGGCCGATGGATCAATGTCGTGTGCGACTTGCCACGTTCAGGCGCTTGGTTTTGCGGATGGGCGCTCAACCACGCCGGGTGTGACCGGTGAGCAAGGGATTCGAAACTCGATGGCTCTGGGCAACGTGGCGTATTTGCCGGTTCTGACCTGGATGAACCCGCAACTGACGTCCATGGATATCCAGAGCTTGATACCGCTGTTCGGTGAACACCCCGTAGAGATGGGCATGGCCGGCCGTGAGCAAGCATTGTGGTCACAGCTTAAGTCAGACCCAAGGTATGTTGAGCTTTTTACTGCCGCTTATCCCGAGCAAGCGAAGCAGGGAGATCAAGCGCTATATACCCTGTCAACCTTGACCAAAGCGCTCTCCGCATTCCAGCGCACACTGTTGTCGTTTGATAGCTCCTACGACCGTTACAAGTACGGCAATGATCCAAATGCAATCAGCGATTCAGCCAAGCGGGGTGAGACCTTGTTTTTTGGGGAGAAGATGGAGTGCTATCACTGCCATGGTGGACTGAACTTCACCGACAATGTGGTGCACGAACGCATGCCATTCCCAGAGCTCGGGTTTCACAACACTGGGCTCTACAACGTCGACGGCAAAGGTAGCTATCCCATCGAGAACCCAGGAATTGTCGAATTCACAGCCGAGCCCCGCGATCAAGGCAAGTTTCGAACGCCGAGTCTGCGCAATGTGGCGGTGACAGGTCCGTATATGCATGATGGCTCGATTGCCACGTTAGAAGAGGTTCTGCGGTCGCACTACGCCGTTAAAGGTAAGGGAGCCAGTTTGAGCGGTCAGCCCAATCCGCTGCGCAGTGAGTTGATCATCGGGTTTTCAATTGACGAGGCAGAAATTGCGGACCTACTGGCTTTTCTGCATTCATTGACAGACGAGAAGTTTCTGGCTGATCCCCGGTTTGCGAATCCTTGGCCTTCAAAGATCCAGTAGCGCGGGTTTCCAGTAGCGCGGGTTATTTGTGAAGTTATTGGTGAGGTCGGTTAAGACCTGTTTGCTGATACTTGATAAACCTAATTAGTCGGTGCGCTGGGTGATCTTTTCGTTAGTAGAAATGTTTCGCTGAACGTCACTTGTCGGCAAGCAACAGACGCCGTAATATCACGCTCAGCCAGCCTGTGCTCCTAAGTGAATTCACCTGTTGCGCTGGCAAAAGGTCATCGTGGTTTCCTACCTGCGAATCAGCTTGTTGAGCCGGCCCAGTGAAGGCCAGGCAGCGTTCTTTCGCGGTTTTGTTCCTTCAGAAAGTGGTGCTTTCTGCCCGGTGCCATATGCCTAGTGCTGCCCTGCAAAAATTGCTGTCCGGTGGCTATCAGCCGGGTCGAATTGGGGCGTCGCTGGTGATGGTGCTGCTGTGTGTGCTCTGGAGCATGTCGGGCGTGGTTGCGCGCCAAATGGAAAGTGCCCAGGGTGTTGAGATGGCGTTTTGGCGCAGCAGCTTTTGTTGCTTGACGCTCGTGGTGTGGACCTCTGTCTATGCCCGACAAAACCCACTAAAACTGGTCATGGGCATGGGTTGGCGCGGCGTGGTCTCCGGCCTGTTGTGGAGTGTGATGTTCACGTGCTTCATGCTGGCGGTCATGTTAACGACAGTAGCCAACACGCTCTTGGCCATCAGTCTATCGCCGCTGGTTGCCGCCGTTCTTGCCAGGCTGATGCTCGGCATACGGATTCCGCGTGTGACCTGGACCTGTATTTTGCTTGCTTGCGTGGGCATTTGGTGGATGTTCAGGGACGGGTTGTCCGGTGACGGATTGATGGGTGTGCTGATTGCGCTGGGTATTCCTTTGGCTTCAGCGACCAACCTCATCTTGTTGCGCAAGTCCAAAGAGCGCATCAGTCTAGCGCCAGCGGTCATGCTCGGCGGGTTTTTTTCTGCTGCATTGATGTTGCCGTTTGCGTTTCCGGGCTCAGCGACCGGATTTGATATCGCCTGGCTAGCATTTCTGGGTATCTTTCAGCTGGCGCTGCCCTGTACGGTTTTGGTGTGGCTGACCCGGTTCTTGCCGCCCCAAGAAATTGCACTTCTGGCGCTGCTAGAGGTGATTTTGGGTTCGGTCTGGGCCTGGCTTTGGGGCAATGAGCCGATTCCGCTTGCGACTTTGCAGGGTGGTATTTTGATCATTGGGGCGCTCATGTTCAACACCCTTAGGCGCCAGCAATCGGTTTGATTGCTGGCCTGTTTAGGTGTGGTGAGCCGAGCTACAAAACCAACCTTGCTCCAATCTCCATCACACGATCCGTCGGCATCTCGAAAATCCGAGCGTTGGGTGCTGCATTGCGTAGCAGCACCGCAAACAGTCTCTTTTGCCAAACCGACCAGCCGCTTGCGTGATCAACCTCGATTGCCCACCGGTTAAGCAAGTACGTGTAATTGGCTCGGGTGTCATCGTTGGGAAACAATTTGCGCAAGTCTGCCGGCAAATTGATTCGGTCGCTGTAGCCGTACCTCAGAATCACTAGGTAAATTTCCTGGCCCATGTCGGTCAAGCTTGCTCGCTGCCGGAGCAGTATTCTGGGTACCTCTTCAATCGCGATATTTAGGCAGATGACCTTCTGGGGTATGGTGTGCAAGCGCTCGCCCATGCGCACCAGTGCCATCGGTGCGATCCGTTCGTCACTCGTTAGGCACACGGCGGTGCCCTCGGCTCGATATGGCTGTATTTTTTTCAGCTTGTCCAAGAACTCTTCCAGCAGCTGGCTATGTTGGGATTCGTGCGCCTGGATGGCTCGCAGTCCTTTTATCCAAGCGCTCATCACCAGCAGTATTAGTATGGAGAAGCCAATCGGGAACCAGCCGCCGTTCATGAACTTCAGGGCATTGGCGCTAAAGAACAGTGTGTCAACGACCAGGAAGGGCAGTGCACCGAGCAACGCTTTGCTCCAGTGCCAGCCTCGCAGGTGAATTACAACGGCAATGGCAAACAGATCCGTGATCAACATCGTGCCAGTCACTGCAATTCCGTAGGCAGCACTCATGGCGTTTGATGACTGGAAATACAGCACCAAGGTCACCACCAAAACGAGCATCATCCAGTTCACGGCAGGCATGTAAATCTGACCAGAACTTTCTTCGGATGTGTGTACGACCCGCATGCGCGGCACCACGCGCAGTTGAATAAGCTGCTGCGTCATCGAGAACACGCCAGAGATTACCGCTTGTGAGGCGACCACGGTTGCAAGGGTAGCGAGAATCACCAATCCATTGAGTGCCCATTCAGGTGCCATCCGGAAAAAAGGATTGTGGATATTCTCAGACGATTGCAACACCAGCGCGCCTTGACCCAAATAGTTCAAAACCAACGCGGGAAATGCCATGAGCAACCAGGCACGCCGTATCGGGCTTGCCCCAAAATGCCCCATGTCGGCATACAACGCTTCGGCACCAGTCAGGCAAAGCACAACTGCGCCAAGCACAAAAAAACTTAGGATTGATTCGGCCTTAATGAACTCGATGGCATACAGCGGGTTGATGGCCAACAGAATTTCGGGGTTCTTTGCGATGGAGTTTACCCCCATTAGCGCCAAGACCACAAACCACACGAGCATGGTGGGGCCAAATAGCTTTGAGATGCGCTCAGTGCCCTGGCGCTGCAAGAAAAACAGCGCAACCAAAATGATGATCGATACCGGAACCACGTACTTGCCAAGCGTTGGTGAGATGGTCTCTAGGCCTTCTACGGCAGACACCACCGAAATAGCCGGTGTGATGATGCCATCGCCGTAAAACAGTGCCGCTCCAATGAGCCCTAGCAGCAGGAACCAACGCCGTAAAGTGCTGTTGCTTGCTGCTTTGTTTAGCAGCAAGGTCATTAATGCGACGATGCCACCCTCGCCGTCATTGTCAAAGCGCATGATGAACAGCACATATTTGACTGTCACGATAACAATCAACGCCCAAATAAAGAGCGATAAAACGCCGTAGACGTTTTCTGGGGTGACCGCGACGGGATGTAATGCGTCTGAAAAAACGGCTTCAAACGCATATAGAGGGCTTGTACCGATATCGCCGAATACAACGCCTAAAGCGCTCACGATCAGGGCAATTCCGGCGGGTTTAGCGGCAACAGTCAACGGCTTATCCTTTTGCAAAACAATCAATCTAAAAAGTGAACCGGCTGCCAGTGAAACTTTTAGGAGCGCAAACGTGGTTGGGATTGGTTAATGCAGAATGGCAGTAACTTGAGTTTGTGTTTATAGCAGCGCAGCATGTCAGGGCGGTTGCTACCACTCGATTGTACGCAAGTTGATCAAAATCCGAGTGCGCCACAAAATTAACCGTTCATCAAACGAGGGCCTTGCACTGAAACGCTGCATCTTGCTGCTGTTTGCGCAGTTGATGCTAGCTTTGGGCGGGTGATCAAAATATTTTCCATTTTTCACGACCTCCTCGTCTAGAATCCAGCTATTACACTGTGTGGGAGTATTTATGGGTAAGCGTTTTACACCTTCCATTCCCGCAGCCAAGGCAGTTGCATTGGCTGTATCTATCGCGTTTGTGATGCCATCGGTGCTGCCGTTTACAACGCCGGTTGCGCTGGCGCAGTCTTCTGGCCAATCATCGAGCACGCAACAGCTTAGCGAGGCTCAGTTGGCCTCGTTGGTTGCACCAATTGCACTTTATCCAGATGCCCTGGTGGCCCAAATCCTGATGGCCTCAACCTACCCACTGGAAGTCGCTGAAGCCTATAACTGGCAAAAGTCGAACGAAAACCTCCAAGGGACGGCCTTAAACAATGCCTTAAAGCAACAGGCTTGGGATGCATCGGTCAAGTCACTGGTCTCCTTTCCCGCCGTGCTCGGCATGATGGGCTCGCAATTGAGCTGGACGCAACAACTGGGCAATGCGGTGTTGGCCCAACAAAAGGATGTCATGAGTGCGATCCAAGAATTACGTAAAAAGGCTCAAGCCTCCGGCGCATTGAAGTCCACATCCCAGCAAACGGTGTCCACCGAAGGCAGTGGCTCAGCCTCAACGATCGTGATCCAGCCCGCGAACCCCCAAGTGGTCTATGTGCCAACCTACAACCCCACGGTGGTCTACGGCGGTTGGCCCTATCCAGCTTATCCGCCCGTGTCTTACTATCCACCGGGCTACGTGGCCGGCACGGCGCTCTTGTCCTTTGGTGTAGGCATGGCCGTTGGTGCCGCGCTCTGGGGTGGTTGCCACTGGGGTAGCGGGTCGATTACGGTGAACAACAACACGTTTAATAACTTCAATCGCAATACGGTCAACAACTACGTTAACAATCACCGTTCGCAAATCTCCAACTGGCGAGCTGATTCCCAGCGCGTCTCGCAAAACCGCACCGCGCTAGAGAACAATTCTCGGGTCAATGCCGAGCGTGACCAACTGCGTCAGAACCTCGATAGCCGCGGCTGGACGGGCAACGATGCCGACCGTGCTCGCAGTGACTTTCAAAACGCTGATCGTCGCAGTGACTTTCAAAACGCCGCGCGCAACAATGCGGATCGCCGAAGCGACATGGGCAATGCCGGCTCAAATCACTTCGGTGACTGGGATCACCAGCGTGGATTTGGTGATGTAAGCAGTGCGCGATTTGGTGGCGGTGACCGTTTCGGCGGCGGGCATTTTGGGGGCTTTCGTCGCTAGACGGTATTGACGCAAATTATTTGAAATAAGACTTGGGGTTTGAAATGAATAAAAAAATGACGCTATCGCTAGCTGCATCGATCGCTTTGCTGGCAGTGCCAGCTGCACAGGCTGCGCAGTCCTCTATTACGACAGCGGAAATGCTTGAGTACTGTAAGGGCACGGGTGGCTCCTTTGTGACCTGCGAGATCTACGGTCAAGCGGTCTACGACACGTATCTGGTCATGAGTGACAGTGGGCAGGCCTTAAGGAACATTTGCGTCAATCAGCCAGCGCCATCACGTACTGAAGTGATTGAAGGCTACGTTAAGTGGGCCCAAGGCAGTTCTAAGCTTGCGAGTGAGCCGGCTGCGCAGACCATGCTGCAGTATCTGGTTCAGCGTTTCCCTTGCCCCAAAACAAAATAAATCCCATGGCCCCTAACTTTCCCGCTATTCTTTTACGGGGAAGTGGCCATTGACAGCGGCTTGGCCTTGGATAACACTTCACTGTTGAAAGCTCGGCCGCAACAAGCTTAACAATAACGAAGAACTCGACATGCCGAAAAAACTCAATCCGCAGATCACTAACCGTGAGTTCAAGTTACTGCTTGAGCCAGAGGGATTGGACCACCGATCCAAAGTTAACGAGCTCATTGGCAAGGTTCGGGCTTTTTGCGAGCGTGAGCAGGTGGAGTTTTTCCACCTCGACAACGCATCAACAGGTTTGCGCAATGTATTTTTCTACGACACCCCAGGTGAGCACTTCCGTCATAACAAATTGATTTTGCGCGTGCGTGAGTCTCGTTCCAATGTCTGGGTTGATGATTGGTGCGAAATGACGTTCAAATGCCGCTCAGATAGTTTCAAAGAGGCATTGTCGTTTGATCCAACCCCGAATTCCAAGTACAAATACCGCCGCCGCTTCAAGGAAGAGATATTGCGTGGAGATGGCATCGGTTCGGTCAGGACCATATACTCAAATAACGCCATCATGGACTCGGTGCCGGTTGAAGATGTGTTTGAACGGACCTTCGATAGTGTTGCAGAAACTTTTCCTGAATTATCCGGCTTGAACTTACCGAAAAAGCTACCGGTACGTGTTGTTGGCGGTCGTGCTAATAAGATCTTAGAAGCGAGCTTGCCTTTGGGTAACTTGTCATTTGGTGATCAGGTTCATGCGCACTGTGATCTTGCCATCTGGATGCGCAATGTGGGCGAGCCATTGGTCGGTGAGCTTGGCTACTCCTATCGCGTCAACGATGAGAATCGGGATGACAAAAAAGCCCACAAGCGTGCGGACGCGTTTTTTGTTGATTTGCAGCATGCCATCACCAACTGGTTGGCCACCGGTTCGACCAAAACTGCGCTCGTATACGGAAAGCCGGAATGAGCGAGCAAGCCTCAAGTGTTGACTTAGAGCCAGTGGCCAAGCCAACGCTGCGGGAGTTGTTTTTTGAGTTCTTAATTATTGGTGCGGTCAGTTTTGGTGGTGGTATCGTTGCTTACCAAAAAATCCTTCTGACCGAAAAGAAGCGCTGGCTGACCGATGACGAATTCATGGCTGCCTTAGCCATTAGCCAAACCATGCCAGGCTTGAACGCTGTGAACTTGGCAGTACTGAGCGGTGACAAGCTCAGAGGTGTCTTGGGTGCCATTTCAGCCACGGTTGGCTTACTCCTGCCTGGTTGCACGTTCGTGATGGTGGTCGGGCTGATTTATCTGGAAGGTGCCGATCATCCTATGGCCAATCTGATCTTGGGTGGCGTGGCAGCGGCTGCCACCGGGCTCTTAAGTGCGATTACCTACAAGCTTGGGCACAAGCAGTTCAGGGAATTGAAGGCGCTGATCATTCTCATGGCGACGTTTGTATTGATGAGCATCGTATCGCTGTCATTGCCCATGGTGCTGCTCATCGTTGCGCCGATTGCGATTTACGTGTATCGCCCCAGAAAGGACGGGGGCAGGTAGCCATGCTGGTGCTCATTCATTTGGCACTGACTTTTGGCATGCTGTCGCTGTTGGCGGTTGGCGGTGGCACGGCTGTTTTGCATGAGATGCAAGAAGTGTTGCATCAGAGTTACCAAATTTCCGCTGAAAAGTTCGTGCACATATATAGCGTTGGTCAGCTTGCGCCAGGCCCGAACATGACCATGGTGCTGATTTTTGGGTTTCAGATCGCCGGTGCTTTGGGTGCGGCGGTTGTTGGTTTGTCTTTCTTTTTGCCATCTAGTTTTATGTGTTTCTGGATTGGCCGGGTTTGGAACCGAATTGGCGATACGCCGTGGCGGCGCAGCGTGCAAAGTGCGCTTGAACCGATATCGATTGGCCTGATGTGTTCGGGTGTCTACGCGGTGGCCAAGGCCGCACTAGTTGGTCCGCTGACGATTTCGCTGGCGGCGATTTCGTTTGTCGTTATTTACTTTACGCGCGTCAACCCGGTCTACGTGATTCTGGGTTTGGGTGGCGCAGGTGCCGCGATCAATTATTGGTTGTCGCTGGCTCACTAGCGGCTTGGCCCTAGGTCGTAAACTACTTCGATACCGTTCGTTTTGTTCATGCGAACAGCCGGCATGCTTCCGTTTGTCTGTCTTAGCTTAGCCGCGGCAATACGACTCTAAACCACGCGCCTGAACCGCGCGCGTTGCCAGCCTGAATCTGGCCGCCATGGTTTTGTAGGATTTGTTGGGATAGCCACAATCCGATGCCACTGCCACCTTGATCATCTGACACGTACAGCTGCCAGATATTGGGCAGAACACTTGGGTCAATTCCACGGCCGTTGTCACTGAACGTCAAAATACAGGACAGTGTTTCTACTTTGCACTCGATGGTGATGTACCTGCTTCGTTGTTGTGTTGATAGTGCATTGATGCTGTTGGAAATCAGGTTGATGAATACTGTTTCAAGTTGCCTGGCTTGCACCGGCACGACGCAATCAAAATTGCCTTGTAAACGTACTTCGATATGATCGGCTATCAGCCGAGGCTTTAGTGTTTTGACTGATTGCTCGATGACATCGTCAATGGCTGCGGCTGTCCTGTCCGTTCGTTTGGGACGAAAGACTTCCTCGAGCTGACCGATCATGTCGGCGCTACGCTCGCACTGGGTGCATAGAAATTCGACTTGTGCGTTGAGGTCGTTGATTTCATTGGATTTGAGCTGTGCTTGCAGGTTCTTGGATGCCAGCAGTAGCGTGGTGAGTGGTTGGCGTAGCTCATGCGCAAGCGTCTGCCCGATGACCGCTGACTGGTCGCTGCGGTTGTGGCGTGACAATGCGTTAAGCAGCAGGTCTTTCTCCTTCAGTAATACCCGCAGTGTTTCGTTTTTGTTGAGCATTTTTTCTAGCTCAAACGTCATGACGGTGAGGTAGCTCATGGCATTGGCCATAAGCCAAACCCACCGCAAAAGTACCATGACCAAAGGCTCCTCATAGAGCGTCATCTGTTGATTGGTGGGTGCGGGCTGTATGACGGTAAACATTAAACGAGAGAAGGCACAAATGAATTCGATGGCAAACGTGGATGCCAGCACCAGCAACTGTGTCGATCGGCTCCTTCGGTAGTAACTGATCGTGCAGTAGAACAAATAAGCGGTGATCAGAGACATGGTGATATGAATCAGGTGCAGGCGAACGGTGTAGGGCGCCGTGGCTCGCAGGTATTCAAGCACAACGGTGTAAAGGATTGCCCCGACCACGATCCAGATGGGCACGGCGGTCTTGCCCGTTTGCCAGTAACGAAGCTGAAGACTCATGGCGAGGTAGGCAACCAGCAGTCCGAGGTTGGCCACGCTTAGTGCCAGAGAGCCGAACCAGGCGCTGGTGCCAAACCCAAGGTAGGAGATGGACAGTGCGATGAGCCCCCAGAACCAAAAGGCCTCGCCTTCGCGCCAGCCGTGCTCGCGGTTCAGTACGAAAGAGTTGATGGCACTGACGATTAGCACGCAGGCGACAGAAACAAAAACCAGGTGGTCGCCGCTCATGACAAACTAGGGGTTTGCGGCGGACGATGGTCTGCTTGCCAGCAAAACAGCTTCAGTCATGGTGTTGGCACCGGTCTTGTGCAGAATATTGGAGCGGTGCATTTTGATGGTTCTAACGCTCAGATCCAGGATTTGAGCAATCTGCTCGCTGCGCATGCCCTTGGCAATACAGTCAAGCACCGTTTGTTCGCGCGGTGTCAGGCGATAAGTATTGGTTGCTTGATGCTCGTGGAAATGGCCAAGTGACTTGTTGATGGCTTGAATGAGCGCCGTCTCATCAAAGGGCTTGAGCAAGAAATCAACTGCACCTTGTTTCATACCAGCAATCGCTTCACTGATGTGACTATTGCCGGATATAAACACGATGGGCACAACGAGATTCATGGCTTCCAACTTGGCCTGTACCTCGAGCCCACTCATGGCCGGCAGACGCATGTCTAATAAAAGACATGCCTTAGGGGCAGAGTTCGCAGTCAGCCAATCAAAAAACGGTGCAGGCCCCGCAAAGTCCCGTGCCACAAAACCATACCGCTTTAGTGTCTGGCAAAGCATGAAACGCAATGCCTGATCGTCCTCGATGATCAGCACCTGTGCTTTAAGCGATTCGACTGGTCTGGGCTGACGATGGTCTTTCATGAAAAACTTCCAGGCAATAGCGATGTCATATCACCAAATTTGATAAATTATCGGATAGTTGGACGAAGTGAAATCCCCAAGGTACACGTTGGACGTATTTTGCATCAATTTGGTGCGTTTAAGCAGTCAAAACGATGGCACACCAAAAACAATACATGGTCTTTTGGACGTTGCTTCTGCGATCGCCGTCAAACAGACTGCCGCACGTAGTTGACCGTGACACACTGGCCAACAGCCTGATGCTGTCGCCCAAGCAGATTAAGGCGCTAGAGCAAGGCGACCGGTGTTCATTTCATGCCTACGGCATTTATTTGCGAGCCATGCGTCAGGCACTCGATTAGGCGCAGCTACTAGACGACCCGGAGGTGCTGGCCTGCTTTCAGAGGCTTGTCGAGGACGATACGCGCAAGCCCCTCATGAGTTATGTGCTGCAGGTTGAACAAACGGTTAATAAACAATTCGATGTGGCGCCACAGGATGCGCAACCAGGCAGACATCCCAAGCGCAACGGGGTATATGCTCTGGTGGTATGTGCGCTTGTGTTGCTGTTTGGTGTGATGGTGTTCGGTGTGAGTCACTAACCATGTACTTTGGTACAGGTTGGACCGAGTGGGTCTAGCATTGTTGACGCTAAAATCAGCGGAAAACAAAGTAAGGCAACCGTTGAGTGTTTGATCGCCGTGAATTTACGTATGCTTCTGTCGGCATTTCGGCATCACCATACCAACCTCTCAATGGTTTGCGTTTTGGGGCTCATTTGTTTGTTTAGCCCGTTCAGCGCAGCCCAAAAACTCACGCTGCCCAAGGACATCAAGCGCAATGCCGATGATGTCCTAGCGCTCATGGCGTTTGCCGCGGTTCCAGATTTAACATCGAGTTTTCTGTCGATTGATGACACGCGAGTAGGTGACACCCGTCTGTCTATTACGCAATTTGCGGGCGGCGAGACTATCAGCAAAGCCTATCCGGTGTACCTAGAGGGATCGGCTGCGTTTATGCGATTTGATCCGACGTTTGTGGCCACCAGGGGAGAAGAGCAGCGAGCGCTGCCAGCGCGCTGGAATTCCGTGGCGTTAACGGGTGGCATCGGCTGGGATTTTGAGATCATGCCGAATCTGGTGCTCAGGCCTATTTTCAACTTCTCGCTTGGGCATGTTGAGTCCGATTTGTCGCTCGTGGGTCGTTTAGCCGATTTCAAGCGAGATGTGTCATTGGATTTTCTGGACAATGGCCGCTTGAATGCCTACGGCCTGGGCGGCTCGCTGATGCTGGACTACACGCTGGTTAAGACCGAGTATGAAGTGGATGTTGAGCTGCGTTACACCAGCATTGCACTCAAGACGTTTGATTCTTCTGAAGTGGTCAGTGGCAGTGCTGCGGCGCAAGCGGTTAGTCTTTACTCGCGCTATCGGGCGCCCACTGGGTTGACCGTCATGGACCGGCCGTTACGTTATGTGCTTGAGCTGGCCAACACCACGTATTTGGGTGATCAGCGTGGGTTGCTGGGTTTTAACTATTTGACTTCCGTGGGCGCGGGCATTGAGTTTGATTCGAGTGACAAACTCTCTTGGCTGTCACGTACGCGTATTGTGGCGCGCTACGCCTTCGGACAGAATGTTCGAGGGTTTGCGATTGGGCTAGCGGTGACGTTCTAGATGTGGTCTTGTTTTGTCTCGTCTGTCATTCATTGATCGGCGTGTCCCCGTGGACATCAATGCATTCGATAAATCGTTCGGTATCATCTGCAAACATCGGGTTTGCGATGTGGGCAGTTAACAATAGAGTGTTTGATGAAACGTTTGCTACTTGGCTTGATCATCGGTGTTGCTAGCGTAGCGCATGCCGCAGAAATTTTGCCGTCATGGAACGACTCGGCTAGCAAGACAGCCATTGTTGAGTTTGTGGAGCAAGTCACGAACCCAGGCGCGCCGACATTTGTTTCGCCCAATGACCGGATCGCGGTGTTTGACAACGATGGCACGCTGTGGAGCGAGCAGCCCGTCTATGTGCAAATTGCATTCCTCCTAGATCGGGTCAAAGCGCTGGCGTCCGAGCATCCCGAATGGCAAACCACACAGCCTTTCAAAGCAGTGCTCGATGGGGATTTAGAGCCTTTGTTGCAAGGTGGTGCGCACAGCCTCTTGCCGCTGGTGGCAGCCACCCATGCTGGCATGACAAGCGATGAGTACCATCAAGTGGTTCGCGAATGGCTCGCCACCGCAAAGAACCCGCAGACGGGGCTTCTCTATACGCAGATGGTGTATCAGCCGATGCTTGAGTTGCTCGATTACCTGCGCGCCAGTGGCTTTAAGACCTACATCGTCTCAGGTGGCGGCATGGAATTCATGCGGGCTTGGGTCGAAGATATCTACGGCATACCGCCTGAGCAGGTGATCGGTTCGTCCTTGAAATCAAAGTTTGAGGTACGTGATGGTGAGCCGGTGGTTCTGAGGCTGCCTGAGGTTGCGTTTGTCAATGACAAAGAAGGCAAGCCCGTGGCCATTGACCAGTACATCGGTAAGCGCCCCGTCATGGCATTTGGTAACTCGGACGGCGATTTGCAGATGTTGCAGTGGACTATGGCCGGTGACGGACCTCGGTTCGGCTTGATTGTGCATCATACCGACAGCGAGCGCGAGGTTGCCTACGATCGCGACTCGAAGATCGGGCAGTTGAATCGTGCGCTAGATCTGGCACTAGCGACGGGTTGGACCGTGGTCGACATGAAAAACGACTGGAAAACCGTCTTTCCTAAAAACTGACGTGTTCATTTAAACTGTCCTTGCAATCAAATACCAAGCACTTGGGACTGGATTGGGTGGGGATTGGAGGAGTTGGTCGGTCGTGGCAGGAGCTGGTATGACTTAGTAGGACTTGATAGGGTTGCAGTGTATCGGCAGTCGCCTGGTCGGCGGGCAAGCAGCCCTGTCCTTAAGTACGTAGTTGCACCACGGTATTACCCTTAACGTCAGTTTTTGTGAATCTGTCTTTTTTATCTTCCTTTAGGGAAACTGCATGAAGTCCAAGCTCAAACAATCCGTACTGGCTGCTGCGCTGGTGGCTGGCCTGTCGCTAGGCCCCAATGCGCTGGCTGCTGATAAGCCCAATATCCTGGTCATCATGGGTGATGACATCGGTCAGTTCAATATCAGTGCCTACAATATGGGCATGATGGGTTATCGCACCCCCAATATTGATAGCATCGCTAGGCAGGGCGTGTTGTTTACCGATTGGTATGGTCAGCAAAGTAGTACCGCTGGACGTGCAGCATTCATCACAGGGCAGTCGCCGATTCGCACGGGTTTGACCAAGGTTGGCTTGCCTGGCACCCCTGAAGGAATGCAAAAGGAAGACCCCACGCTTGCAACCATCCTAAAGTCCCAAGGCTATGTAACCGGCCAATTTGGTAAGAACCATCTGGGTGATGGCGACGACATGTTGCCCACCAGGCATGGGTTTGACGAGTTCTTTGGCAACCTCTACCACCTCAACGCAGAGCAGGAGCCTGAACATCCCGACTACCCCAAAAATCCGGAGTTCAAGAAGAAGTTCGGTCCGCGTGGCGTGATTCACAGCTTTGCTGATGGCAAGGTGACTGACACTGGACCGCTGACCATCGAGCGTATGCGAACGATTGACGATGAAGTCATGGGCAAGACGCTGAACTTCATGGAGCGTGCGAAGAAGGATGACAAGCCGTTTTTTATCTGGTGGAACTCCACCCGCATGCATATCTTTACGCACTTAAAGCCCGAGTCAGTTGGCAAGACGGGTTTGGGCATTTATGCCGATGGCATGGTTGAGCATGATGGTCATGTGGGTCAGTTGCTTGACAAGCTCAAGGAGCTCGGGCTCGATGAGAACACGATCGTGGTTTACACCACGGACAACGGTGCTGAGACATTTACTTGGCCAGACGGTGGCACCACGATGTTTCGTGGCGAGAAAAACACCAACTGGGAGGGTGGCTATCGCGTGCCAGCCATGATGAAGTGGCCAGGTGTGGTCAAGCCTGGCACCGTGGTCAACAACATTGGTGCACACGAAGACCTGTTTGAGACCTTTGCCGAAGCGGGTGGTGCAAAGGACATCAAAGAAACGCTGCTCAAAGGCACCAAAATTGGTGATCGTGAATACAAGGTTCACTTGGATAGCTATAACCTAAAGCCTGCCCTAGAAGGCAAGGGTGCTTGGCCGCGCAAGGACTTCATTTACTGGACCGATGATGGCAATGTGGCCGCTGTGCGCTATGAGAACTGGAAAATCACGTTCTTAAAGCAAGAAGCTGAGGGTCTGCGGGTATGGCAAGAGCCGTTTGTGCAGTTGCGTGCGCCGCTTATCACGAACCTGCGCATGGATCCGTTTGAGCGGGCTGAGCATGAAAATGCCATGGGATTTCAGAAATGGTATCTGGATCACATGTTTGTGATCGCACCGGCTGCAGCCTATGTGGGCAAATGGTTGCAAAGCTTCAAGGAATTTCCGCCGCGTCAAAAGCCGGGCAGCTTTAACCTGGATCGCGTAATGGAAACGGTGATGAGCGTGCAGCAGAAATAGCGCAAGGCCGAGATCACCGTGAGCACGATTAAGCCCGGTTTAAACCAACCCGCATTAAACCTGTCTGCATTAAACCAGCCCGCATTAAACCTGCCCGAATTACCTGCGGGCAGGCACTATCGCTATCACGCGATGATCAAGCCAACTGGTGCCGAGTGCAATATCGATTGTGACTATTGCTTTTATCTCCACAAAACCGATTTGCTGGATCACAAGCCGCATGCCCGCATGGATGAGGCAACGCTTGAACAACATATCTGTCAATACATCGAAAGCCAGACGGGCGATGAAGTGGTGTTTTCTTGGCAAGGCGGCGAGCCCACATTGATGGGTTTGGCCTTCTACGAGAAAGTGGTTCAGTTGCAGCGCAAGTACGCTAGACCTCACCAACGAATAGAAAACGATCTGCAAACCAACGGCATTGCCTTAGATGACGCGTGGATCGAGTTTTTAAAAGCCAACGGCTTTCATGTTGGGTTGTCCATTGATGGGCCTCGTGAGTTACACGACAGTCATCGCAAGACCCGAAGTGGTAAGCCGACGTTTGATCTGGTCATGAAGGCTGCCAAGATGCTGGTGGATGCTCAAGTGCCGTTTGCCGCACTCTGCGTGGTTAACCGAGACAATGCGCTGCACCCCAAGGCGGTCTATCGGTTCTTAGTCGATGAGGTGGGTGCGCAGCGTGTGCAGTTCAACGCAGCAGTGGAGCCGAAGTTTTTTAAATCGAGTGCGCCAGCCAAGATTGAAGCGTCATCGATTCCGATCCAGGACTCGCCGCGCGCCAAGCCCGACCATCCTTTGTCGGTGGTGACACCTTGGTCGGTCGATCCGGATGACTATGGAAAATTTCTGAGCGGTGTCTGGGATGAGTGGTTGACCACTGATTTTGGTCGTGTGCATGTCAATCTGTTTGAAACAGCGATTGCACAAGCTGCTGGCATGCCGGCTCAGACCTGTACCCAAGCGGAGTTTTGTGGCAAGGGACTGGCCGTGGAACACGACGGTGAGGTATTCTCGTGTGATCACTTTGTGTATCCGGACTATCGGATTGGCAACGTTCATGACAAGCATCTTGGCGACATGGCTTTCTCTGCCGAGCAAGAGTCGTTCGGCATGGCCAAGCGCGATACGTTACCCAAGCAGTGCAAGCAGTGTGACTACTTGAAGCTTTGTTGGGGTGAATGCCCCAAGAACCGTCTCATCAAGGCGCGCGATGGGGAGCCTGGGCTGAACTATCTGTGCTCTGGCCTATATGCCTTTTACCAGCACATTGGGCCGGATGTGGTGCGGATTTTGAAGTACTTGGGGTATTTGAAAGCTTAATTCACTGGTGACTGTCGCTCTGGACGCCATAAGCCAACCCCTGCCACGATACCGAACTACGCTATCGCATGCTGCCAGGCGATGTATTCCGAACGACGCAGCCGATAACGGGCTATGCTGCCTTCGTGTAGTTGTTCAAGCGCTGTCTTAAGCATCTCACGAAATGCCGCTTGGTCGGCCTCAGGGACGTGCGTTTTTGCCACTGCAGCAATGACCGCAGGGTTGGGGTGTCGCATTTCCTTGACAATTACCTGCACCGCATGAATCAGTGCCTCTCGATATTTGATCTTTAGTGGGTCGGGCTCTACCATCGTTTGCGCGATGGCCAGATACCGCTGGCAAGAGCGCTCATAGGCCCAGACAAACACATCACGCAGTAGCTCGACCTGATTGAGTTCATATACCCCTAGCGTCCCTTCGATATACGCTTGCTCGGGTACATCGACAAAAGCGAGCGGGCAAAGATTGTGTTTGAATAGCGGTATGTTGGCGCCGATGCGCGAGACGCGCTTGTTTACGTCTTCAAACGGCTGCAGGTATGGCAACTGCACCATCAGGAAGAATGCTTGCTCGTAAGGATCGGGGATAGCTGCCGCTTTGCTGAGCAGCAACATAAAGCAGTCTTCTATAACCTGTGGCATTGCCAGCGGGTACAACACAGTGCCTGAGATGTCCACTGGGCGCAGGCGCAAGCGGCCACTGGCCAGCGGATCGCGCATCAATTCTTGCGACAGTACTGCATGCAAGTTCTTGAAGGTGAAGGCATCAAAACCTACCTCGTTGGTGTCCTCGATTAGCATCTCGATCGCTGCCTTGTGGTTCAGGATCATCTGCGTTTCAATCGCATCCTTGCCGTGGGCAACCTGGCCGAACTCGATTAGGTTCTGGGTGTCGAGCCTGCTGTAGGTATTACCCTCCAACCTCGACGAAGCCCACGATAGATCGACTAGCAGTCGGTCCATGATATCTCTGGCGTATGTGCCGGCGGGCCGCTCAGTGTTAGAGGTGCGACCCATTTCATGCAACTGACGTCGTAGCGATTCGGGCAAGTAGAAAGTCGTTCCAGGTTGATAGGTTTCCAGAAACTCGCGTTGGTACCCCACTGGCTTACGCTGCATCAGTGGGTGCCGAACCTGATCGCGAATGATCGCCCCTTCTGGTGAGATCGGAATATAGGGTTGCGCATCGATTGTTGCCTTAGCAACCAATGTTGTTGAGGTCTTTGTCGTTGCCAGGTTGCCGCTTGGTTTGTAGAGCAGGGCGATGCTTGCGCCTTCAGCGATTACACGTTGCTCATCGATCAAACGCTGTAAGCGACGTTGTAATGTGCGGCGGCTGAGCCTGTCACCCTCGTGGCGCTTTAGTTCGGTATCAATGTCTGCGATCCCAATGCCGCTTGGGTGTGCCGCGATGATGGACTCAATAATGTTTAGCTGTTTGGTCGCTGTGGTGGTTGCCATCGAATCGGGGTCCTTGCGATGAGTGTTTTGTATACTGTCGCGCAGGAGCGGCAAAGCGCGACACTATTATGTCGCGCAATATGTCGCGCTTCAAGTAATTTCTGTCGTGCTTTGGCAAAAATTGTCGCGCTAGCCCGACACCAACCTTAAAACCCTGCCACAGCACCGTTGGACCGCGGGTCAAATCCGCCGGTCATGATGCCGCGGCCATCACGCAAGAGCATGCCCGCATGACCGACGGCTTCATCCCAATCAGCGAGCCACTCAACATCATGGCCCATGGCTTTTAAGGCCTCAAACGTCGCTGCACTGAAGCGGCGTTCAAGCTTCAGTGACTCGCTTGTTTGACCCCAGGTGCGGCCTAACAACCAGCGTGGTCGCGACAGGGCTTGCTGTGGATGGTCCCCAAATTTGGTTACGCGTTGATACAAGGTTGCTTGTGTCTGTGGCTGGCCATCACCACCCATGGTGCCGTAAACCAGGGTGCTGCCATGGTCGCCGAGTTGCGCGATTGCCGCGTTCAGCGTGTGGAATGTTTTTTTACCGGGCGCCAGGTGGTTGATGTGGGTGGGGTCCAGCGAGAAGGCGCAGCCTCGGTTTTGCCAGTTAATGCCTGAGTGTGGCAGCACAATGCCCGAACCGAACTCGTGATAGATGCTCTGGATGAATGAAACGGACAGTCCCGCGCCGTCAATGACACCCATCCAGATGGTGTCGCCCGGATCTGTACGACTGCCCCAGGGCGATGCCTCGTGAGGATGGATTGTGGCAGCCAGTTCGGCGAGCAACTGGTCATCCAGGAATGTATGGGCTGGTGACTTCATCCAAGCGGGGTCAGTCAAGTGCGCATCTCGAATCTTGAATGCCTGCTTGGTGGCTTCGACTTGGGCGTGGATAAAGCCAGGCCCTTCAGGGTCATCGGCCCACCCGTGTAATTTCTGCATGATGCCAAGAATCATGAGTGAAATCAGCCCCTGAGAGGGTGGCTGCATGTTTAGCAAGGTAGTGTTACCGAGTTTGAGTTGCAGCGGGTCTACCAGCTTGGCGTGATGGGCGTGTAAGTCAGCCAGCGTGATCGGTGAGCCCAGTGCCTGCAAGTCAGCGGCAATGTTCTGTGCAAGCTTGCCGCGATAGAAACTCTCGGTGCCGTCTTTGGCGATGGTCTTTAAGGTTTGGGCCAATGCGGCTTGCTTTAGGTGGCTAAAGGCTTCGGGTGCTGCCTGATTGACTAGAAAGGTGTCAGCAAACCCAGGCTGATCTTTGAGTTCAGAGAGCTTTTTTGCAGTGAGGTGCGACTGACTTGGGGTTACGGCGATGCCAGCCTCAGCATAGTGAATGGCATCAGCCAATAGGCGTGAGAAGGGAAGCCGCCCACCGGCTGATCTGGCGAGTTCGTGGGCTTTGCCCCAGCCTGAGATGGTGCCAGCCACGGTCAATGCGGCCATGGGTCCACGGAATGGTATGTGGCCGGTGATACCGTGCTTGGAATACCAGTCGATGCTGGCTGCCCGCGCGCTTTTGCCGGCCGCATCAATCCCGCCAGGCGCAAAGCCCGGGCGACTAATGACCCAGAAGCCATCGCCACCGATTGAGTTCATGTGCGGGTAAACCACCGCAATGGTGGCGGCCGCTGCGATCATGGCTTCCAGTGCATTGCCGCCTTCGCGCATGACGTCTAGCGCAGACTGTGCGGCCAGGCTATGGGGAGCAACTGCGATGCCGCGGGTGGCCAGGGTAGAGTTCAGCATGGTGAGCCTTTGGTTTTTAAGTCAGTAAACACAGGGTCGATGAGTGTAGTTGTAACTCACCAACCAATGGCTTTGGGCAACCATAGCGCGAGTCCTGGGAAATACACCACCAGTGCCAAGGCCACTCCCTGCATCAGGATAAAGGGAATCACCCCCTTATAGATGGCGGTGATTGGCACATCAGGCGGCGCCACCCCTTTTAAGTAAAAGAGCGCCCAGCCAAAAGGGGGCGTCAGGAACGAGGACTGCAGGCACACGGTCACCATCACCGCAACCCATACTGGGTCAGCACCCTGGGCTAGCAGCACTGGCAGAAAGAGCGGCACTGCGATGTAACTGATTTCAATCCATTCAATAAAGAATCCCAGCACAAAAATCAGGAACAGCATGAACCAGATATCGCTGTATAGGCCACCTGGTAACCACTCGAACATGTCCTCGATCAGTTCCTCGCCTTGCAGGCCCCGAAACGCGAGTGCAAAGACTTGCGCCATCATCAAAATGAACATCATCACGCCGGTCAGCTTAGCGGTGTCAAATGTCACTGCTTTTAAGTTCTTCCAAGAAAAGCGGCCAGCGATGATCGTGAGTAAGATCGCCCCGATGGCACCCATGGATGCGGCTTCAGTTGGCGCTGCCACGCCGCCCACGATCGAGCCGAGTACCGCGACCACCAGCATGATCGGCGGCACCACGACTTTACAGAAACGAATCCAGAGTTCACGTGCAGCCACGGTGCTACGCTCCTCTTTGGACACGGGCGGCATGCTGTCGGGCTTGATCATGCCCCAGACCAGCAAAAAGATCACGTACAGCGTGGCCAATACCAGCGCTGGCATGACCGCGGCGGCGAACAAAGTGCCAACCGATGTCTGCATAATGTCCGATAGCAATATCAGAATCAGGCTTGGCGGGATGATCTGGCCCAAGGTGCCCGAGGCACAGATGGTGCCGCAGGCGATGCTCTTGTCGTAGCCGCGTTTCAGTAAATTGGGTAGCGCGAGCATGCCCAGCGTAATGACCGTGGCCCCGACAATGCCCGTGGTCGCACCCATCAGCGCACCAAAAAGCACGATGCCAATGGCCATGCCACCACGTAAGCCCCCTGCCATGTGGCCAATCACGTCGAGCAAGTCATCGGCGAGTTTGGATTTCTCGAGCGCTAAGCCCATAAAGATGAATAGCGGAATGGCCAGCCATTGATAGCCTGTCACCACGCCATATATTCGGGCTGGCAAGAGATTAAAGAGCAATGTGCCAAAACCAAAGTAACCAAACACAAAGCCGCACACGGCCAGTGTGATGGCCACGGGGATGCCAATCATTAACAACACAAAGAAGCTCGCGAGCATCAAGAGCGCGAGAGTCTGCGGATCAAACATGAGGTGATGCTTCTGTGGTTGGGGATTGGGGTGTGGGTTGGTGGTTGGTCGAGGGTTTGAGCACTCGAACCAATTCGGCGAAGGTCTGAAGTGCCAGGAGTCCAAAGCCCAAGGGGATTAGCCCTTTGAGCAGCCAGCGATGTGCTAGCCCGCCTGGGTCTGGTGAGCCTTCGTCAATGACGTAGGACTGCTCGACGTAATGCAAGGATAGGTAAACAAACAATAGGCAAACGATGAGCGTTAAGACCAGTGTTAATACATCGACTCGTTGGCGACCAATTCGGGTGTAGCGGCCGTACAAGATGTCTACCCGAATCGGTTCGCTGTACTTCAGCGCGTAGCTCATGCCCAGCAAAATCAGTCCGGCCAGCAGATGCCATTCCAGCTCTTGCGCCCAGACTGAACCGATACTTGCCCAGTAGCGCAGGATCACGTTGGCAGCCACCAGCAGCACAATGGCAAGCGCCAGCCAGTTGGCTGCGCGACCGACCCAGTCGATCGCGCGTCCCAGCCGCCCCAGTGCATCTGTATCTCGAGCGGCGTTGTCGACGTTCATGCTTTGGGCTGGCGTACTGTGTTGTGATAGGCGCCTTCGCTGTAGGCAGCCCAAACGTCATACTTGGCCTTAAATGCAAAGTACGAGTCCTGAACCTTCTTGGTTAACGGATCCGCGGCGGAAGCCTGATCGAGCACCTTCATGGTCTCGGTGCGCAACGCTTGCACGATGGGGTCTGGCAACGGTTGTGCAATCACGCCCAGGTCATTGACCAGCTCCTGCATGGCCACTGAGTTGGCGCGCTGACACCAGGCTTCACCAATGACGTTGCAAGCGGCAGAAGCGTTCTTGACGATCGCTTGCAGCTCTGGTGGCAGCGTGGCCCAAGCTTTTTTGTTGATCAGCAGCTCAGACGTGGTTGCGGGCTCATGCCAACCGGTCGTGTAGTAGTACTTGGCGGCTTTATACAAACCAAGGCGCTTGTCCTGGTAGGGACCCACGAATTCGGCTGCATCGATGACACCGCGCTCAAGTGCTGGGAAGATTTCACCGCCCGGCAAAACCTTGACATCCACACCCAGGCTGGCGAGCACCTTGCCGGCCAAGCCTGGGACACGCATTTTTAGGCCCTTTAAATCGTCTAGCGTCTTGATCTCTTTTTTAAACCAACCCGTCATTTGCACACCGGTGTTGCCGCAAGGCATAGCCACCAGACCAAACGGGTCGTAGACTTCATTCCACAGATCAATGCCGCCGCCGTCATACAACCAGCCGTTCATGCCTTGGTAGTTCAGACCAAACGGCACCGCTGTGAAATATTGGGCGGCGAAGGTTTTACCGGTCCAGAAGTAACTGTTGGCATGGTTCATCTCGATCGTGCCAGAGCGCACCGCATCGAATCCTTCAAATGCTGGGATGAGTTCGCCTGCGCCAAACACTTGAATCTTGACTTGACCGTTCGACATCTCGGCAATTCGCTTGGCCAGATCGGTGGCGCTGCCGGGCCCGTCCATATAGAACGGTGCGCCTTTCGGGTAGGCACTGGTCATCTTCCAGTTGAAGGTCTGATTGGCGCGTGCAACAGACGGTGCGGCAATGGCAGCGGCCGACAGGCCAGCCCCAGTCGTGGCGGCCAGAAACGAACGGCGAGTCTTTTGCATAGAGGTTCCTTTTGAGAAGCGGTGAGACTGGAAGAATTAAGCAAGTCTTGTGCCAGCTAGATTATGCTCGTATTCGTTCGCGAAAATGCTGCGATGCGCCAAACCGGGGATTGCTTGCGTGCAGGGGGTCCTGAACTGGTGCGGTAGCCTGATAAGGTCACAATTGTTTGGTATTTTTATGACGCCGTCTAAATCGGTTCAGTCCGATCGAACAGGCCGCCAATTCGCGCTAGCATGGCGCAGCGGTGATTCGGTATTAACTATTTGGAAACACGAGCCATGCTTAAAAAACTGTCCGTCTCTGTTGCAGTACTCGGTGCTGCCTATGTTGGTGGCAGTTACTACGTTGGCCACAAGGCCGAGCAGCAGTTGCTCGCCATGATGAACAACGCGCAGGCACGTGCAGATGATGCGCTCGTGTGGCAGAAGGTTGATATGCGCCACGGGGTGTTCACCTCGACGGGCTCCATGGTGCTGGTGTTGGAGCAAGTGCGTCTTGATGATTCCGAGCCCGTTCAAGCCCGCATTGACTACACCATTCATCACCACCTGCATTGGGCTCGCGCGGCGCATTTTGTGTGGTCAGTCAGCCCCGATGAGGCACTTTCAAAAGCGCTTGAGTCGTTCTATCCGAGCGCGCCGAGTCTGACCGGTGATGGCGTGCTGGATTGGTCGGGAGTGGTCACAAGCTCGATCTCTTTTCCGGGCATTGTCAATGCCAAAGCCAATAACGGCCTGTTGTCGGTTGCACCGCTGGCAGGCAGTATCACCGCTGGCAATAACGCGTTTGATTTGAAGCTTGGCGTGGCAGATCTGACGCTAACCGACCCGGATAGCCCTGAGCGCATGCAGCTAAAGGGCCTGGGGTACGAGGCGCGTTCGACTGACGTGTCTAGCGGTTCAGTGGCTGTGACTTTTTTGCTGGACGATGCGCTGCTCGTTGATGAGGATGGTGCAGCGCAAACCATGACAGGCTATCGCTGGCATTTGGATGCAGTCTATCAAAACGATATTTTGAGTTTTGAGACACAAAAAACGATTGCATCTATCACCGCGATGGGTAGCCAAGCCACTAATGTCGATGTGCAGATCGGCATTAGTGGCTTGCATCGTCAGGACATTGAAGCAGCGGTGTCTCTTTATGACGAGGTTGACGGTCGATGGCTCATGTTGGACGACGAGCAGCTCTTACAGGCGCAGCAATTGGTCTTGAAGATGCTTGAGCGCGGTGTGTCAGTGCGTGCGCCTGCCATCAGAGCCGACATCAAACTCTTGGGTGATGACGCGGCACAAGTCGTGGGTCTGGAGGGTTTTAGTTTCAGTGCGCAGATCACGGATCCTGAGCAAGCGCTCGGGCACGTGAAGGCAACACTGGGTGCACTGAAGGTTCCAGATGTTTTGCAGGCGTTTGTGCCAGCCCTTGAGGGCTTTGAGTTTGAGCTTACTAACACCATGGTCGATGGGCGAATTGAGCTCACCCTTAAAAAGTTGCTAGGTCGACTCACCCAAGATCAAGCCGCTGTTCGCGATGTGGCCTTAGAGCTGCGACTAAAGGGACTAACGACAGAGTCTTTGGTGGCATTGATTGAGATCGTCAATGACGTCGAAGGCGACATGTCGCAGTTGTCGATTGAGCAGCAATCTGCCGTTGCCGACATCATTGAAGACGCCGCAACTGATGGTCTGATTGTCGAGATGCCAGTGCTCAAAGGCACGGTGGATTCGGGCGCAGGGCAGCCCGATTCGATTGCGCTTGAAGGCTTAATCTTTCAAGCCAAGCTCGATGACGTGGACACCGGCGCAGGCAAAGCCAGCTTTGAACTCAAGCAGCTCACCGCCGCGGGTTCGGGCATGGTCGATATCCCGAAGCTTAAGGATTATCGGATAGTCGCTAGTAACCAAGTGACGGATGGCAAAGCAGACTATCAAATTGAAAAGTCCATCGAATCGCTCGATAGTTCGGTGGTCAAGATTGGACCATCCGCTGTCGTGATGCGTCTAACTGGCTTGTATGCCCGGGACCTGCAAAAGCTATCTGAGTTTGCGCCTTTGCTTGAGAAGGGCTTGACCGAAGCGCAATACCAGGAGCTTCTCGACGTCCTTGGTCGTGCCTTGTCCAGCGGTTTTGAGGTTTCAGTACCGAAGCTTGAACTAGCAGTCGATGGTGCGCGGGTCAATGGGCTGGCAACTGGTTCGCTGACGGGGCTTGGCGATGCACCGTTGGCAAGTTTTGATTTAGGGCGGGCCACACAAATACAAGCGCAAATTGATGTCACTGGTCAAAGCGTTTGGCTCGATCCATTTGTGCAGCAAGGCCTGGCCATGGGTTTGCTTGCCTCTGATGGCAACAAGGTGCAAGGTCAATATCAATTCAACAATGGTCAATTGCGACTGAACGGCACCGTAATTGCAGTCAATGAGTTCGTGCTGGCGGCCAATTTATTGGTGCAACAACTTCTGGCGCAAGCACAAGCGGCAAATGAGCAATCTGACGCTGGTCGCTCGCGGCGAGGTCCTGCCACTCAGTAGGCGCTGCGAGCACCAACTGGCGGCAAATGACGCCTTAGCTGACCCGCGCGCAGACGTAACCGTCTGGGCGCACCAGCACACCGCCGCGGGCGCTAATCCAATAGAGGGACTTCCAGTCAGAGACCTGCGCCTCAAAATCCCGCCCCTCAACCAAAGGGGTGGCGCTGGGGCAAATGTCAGTAAAGAGGGTTTCGTTGGCGTGGGCACCTAGCCAAGCCACAAACCGGTAGCCTGACACCTTGATACTGCTGCAGAGTTTGCCCTTGACCTTCACCTCAAACACGGGTGTACGATGGCCGGGTCTGGCTTGCTCGATGTAATCATTGACGAGGTCTTGAGGTGTCTGCGCATCCGTCCCATCAGGTAGAACGGCGCCACTGTCATAGACGATCCCGAAATCTTGCCCATGTCCGGTGCCGGCGCGACGTGAGTGACCGATGAGTGTTTTGGCTTTGTCCCAGTCGCCCGACAAAGCGGCCATCACGATGGCGAACACTTCGTCTGCATTGCCTGAGCTATTCTCAAACGTAAAGCGCGCAGCCGGCAGACGCTCGGCTTCATAGGTGTCCAGCAAGGTCTGTGCTTGATCGCCGTTGATGACGCAGGCGAGCTTCCAAGCCAAATTGTGCGCGCTTTGCAAACCGTTGTTCAGGCCCAGGCCACCCGAAGGTGACACCCGCGCAGCGGCATCGCCCACCAAAAATACGCGTCCATCGCGCCAGCGCTCGGCAATGGCTGGTGACATGACCCAGGGGTTGATGCTGATGATTTCCACTTGCACATCGTCATAACCAGTTGCTTTGCCAATGATGTCTTGCATTGCGGTGGAGTCATACTGACCAACAGTTTCGTCGCCTTCCAGGTAATGGTGCATTAGCCACTGGTCCTGGCCATTGACCGCCACAAAGACTTCGAACCAATCATCGCCAAGTACGTTCGATAGGTAAGCCATTCTTCCTTGTAGTCGATCCCCAAAATCGGCTTTGAAGTACACGCTCAAGAACCGGCCAAGTTCGCCTGGCCCAAGGCGTTCGATGCCGAGCCTGCGCCGCACAAAGCTTTGATCCCCGTCTGCGGCCACCAGGTACTTGGCGCTGGCGTTTCTTATGGCTCCATCGACTTCATAATTGACTCTGACCTGGGCCTCGGTTTGGGAGACATCCTGCACATGGGCACCAAAAATGCACTGAACCGTCTCGCAATCGCCGAGTGCTTTGCGTAAAACTGCTTCAACGTGTGGCTGGGGGCAATGGAAAGCGTGGGCAGGGCTATATGGGTTTCGCGTGACTGCAAATACAGATCGATGAACCAGGAAACCCCCACCTCAACCGCCATGGGCGGTTAGGTGGGGGAGTGTCATACCCGTGGTGGTGCAAGTAGCTGGCAAAGCGGGTGTAATAGCAACTAGCGACCGATGTCGCCGCGTTGATCACAACCACCGGCGCGTTGTACTGCGCATGGGTCCAACAATCGCCACCCAAGAGGTAGCTGTCTGAGGTGGTGATGGTGATGGCTTGCGGCATGATGCCGCAAGCTTAGTGCAAATGTCTGACTTAAGCCAAGGCTTAACCGAATGCCGCGAAGAAGGCTACGCCCAGACCAAATGAGAGCAGTACCGTGCCAGGCAGGGTGGTCACCCAAGTCATGGCGATTCGTCCCAAAGTGTGCATGTTGACGCTTTGATGCGGGGTGGCCGCCACAGAACCAATCACCGACGAGGACAATACGTGCGTGGTGCTGACCGGCAAGCCCCCAGCATCAGCCAAGCCAATGCTGATGACGGCGGACAGTTGGGCTGCCGTACCTTGTCCCGGATTCATGCGAGAGCTGCCCATTTTCTCCCCGAGGGTTGTGACAATGCGGCGGTAACCGATGGCTGTGCCGCCACCCAAGGCAAGTGCGGAGAGCAAGATAATCCAGAATGGCACATGCTCCACAAAATCCCGTAATAGGGCGTGTGCGTACTGAAGTTGCTGCAATTGTTCAGCGCTGAGCTTGGCTGTGGCAGCTTGGTCCTTGAGCGCCTTGGTCACTGATGTGTGCAATCCCAGAATCTCGGCACGCGTGACCACTGCCGTTTGATCGGTGCCACCCGGTTTGTGCTGATTGCCGTTCAGATGTGCCGAGAGATTGGCTGCTGCATCAGTCAGGTGGGTGTTGCCCATGGCCCGACCAATGCCTTCAACGTTGGTGACGACTTGTTTCATCTCGCTGTAGTCACGATCACTTAAGCGGTCAGGATCCAAACCGTACATGGCGGGGAATAGGCCAAACATGACAATCATCATGAGACCAATGCTCTTTTGACCGTCGTTTGAGCCGTGCATCAGGCTGACACCGGCTGCGCCAGCAATCAATACGCCTCGAATACCCTTGGTTGGCTTCTTGTCGGCCTCAACAGGTGTGTACAAATTGGGGTCTTTGATGGTTGCACGGAATATCTTTAGCAATAAGTATCCGAGTAAAAACCCAACGATGGGCGACACAATCAGAGCGATCATGATTTTTTCGCCTTGCAACCAGTTGATTTGGCCAGCCACCGACTGGCCATGCAAAAACGCATCAGCCATGGCCGCGCCAATAATGGAACCAATGTAGGCGTGGGTCGTTGAGTTAGGAATGCCCAGCCACCAGGTACCAAAGTTCCATATGACCGCAGCCACGATCATGGCAGCAAAGAGGGCCGCTTCACCCTGCGTATTAATGCCAGCCACAAGGCCTTCTGGCAACAGGTACACCAGGCTAAACGCCACGGCTGTGCCACCAATCAGAACACCGAGGAAGTTAAAAAAGGCCGCTAACACCACAGCCTGCATGGGCGTTAGCGCATTGGCATAAATGACCGTGGCGATCGCATTGGCCGCATCGTGAAATCCGTTGATTGCCTCTTGAAAGACAATCAACAGAAACACCACGATCAGCATGATCGTTGTCAGTGAACCGAGTTGTGGGACGATGTGTTCCATCAGAGATTCTCCAGTTAGCCGAGTGCCAGGATCGATCGGGCGGGTCTGCGCGCGGCCCGTCTACCGATACCTGTGACAAATGAGTCAATCAGGTCACTTTGAAGTCCACCCCCTACAACGACGAGTGAGATGTCGCGCTCATCGCAGATGGCATCAATGAGTTTTGGGGTCAAGCGCGCATCGTTGTTCAATGTCAAGTCCTGAGCCTCAATGCCGTGAGTCCTGAGGTAGTGCATGGCGACTTCGCTACCCGGGCTGAGGTAATCCTCATCCGAGACACTCAGTAGTGTGACCTTGTCAGCGAAACTTAGCATCGGCAACGCGCTCGCTAATGCCCTGGCGTGATGCGTGTCAGCTCGCCAAACCATGAGCACGTGTTTAAAGTCACCGATGCGCTTCTCTTCTGGCAGCAGTAACAAGGGTCGGGCAGAGTCGGCGATAACGTCGAGTACAGCGGTTTTGTAGTAATGCAGGTTCACCAATGCGGGATGTGCCATCACAGCTAAATCGCTGGCCCATACCATTGTGGCAAATTCACGCGCTAAGTCTTTTAGGGGGTTGTGATAGTGACTTGTGACTGTGGGGAAGTCGGCCTTTGCAATATCAAATGAGGTTCGGGCGGTTTGGTCAAACTCTGCGATGGTTTTCTCCGCCTGCGCCACAAAACGCTGAAACGTCTCGCCCAGAAAGCCACTGGCCAGAAGTAATTGTGGGTCATCAGGAACTGGTCGTATGAGGTAGGCGTCTACACTTGAGCCGATCCGTTGGGCTAGACGCATGGCCTGATGCATGGTGATTGCGTCGTACTTACTACCTGATAGCCCGATGGCCATCTGCCTGATCGTTGTTTGCATACGATTATCCTAATAAAACTCGTTTCTCGATTGAGCTTGAGTAAAAGTTGTCACTGAGGATTGTGATTCTGTGACATGACAAATTAGAGAACAATGCGTTAAGTTTTATTTTCAAGGGCGCCGTGTGGGCTAGATTCCGTTTGATGTAATTTTTGTGTAAGCGTTTTCTTCTTTTTTTTCTACACAACACATCTGCGAAATGGCTTTGCAGCAGGCAGCCAAGCTGTTCGGCACTATTCGAGAAGCGCTAATCATCTGGTCAAATGATTGACCAGATGAATGCTCGAATAAGTGGACGAAATGATTTTTGGCTTGGCTTGGCGTGGCGATTCAAGCTTGGTTCTTGACATCCTCCCCGGCCTGAAGGCTGGAGATTCCTACGGCGCTAAACAAGAGCAAGCTCCTGCGTAGTCGCTTCGGCGGGTTCCTGCTTCGCTGGACGGCCCGACAGCACCGCTCCTCTACAGGCCAACACGGCATGCCCTGCCGCTAAGATATTGATCGCGCCGACCAGATCGGCGTTTCCCTCGAAACCGCATTCGACACAGGCAAAGCGGGCTTGGGTTTGGCGATTCTGTGCCGACACATGACCGCAGCACGGGCAAGTCCGGCT
>CAMCOS010000027.1 GCA_945876565.1 Lautropia mirabilis
CTTGAATCGCGTCCTTACTGTGAAATACTTCGATGAACTTGGTGTACCTAGACTCACATGACCTCAACTTCTCGAACCGCCTGGTGCGGACCCGCATGCCAGGTGGTGTGGCAGGGGCGCGGCTAGCTGCCGCCCCCTATGCCGATCAAGACCTCGAACTGCATGCCGACCCTGCGCCATTCGTCTTCTTCCGCGTGAAGAGAAAAGTCCGTCAAGGGATGCTTGGCTAGCCAGTCTTGGTTGACGGTGGTGACAATAGAATTTCCTTTGACACTGACCGACAGGGCGATGGCCTCAACCTCCTCACGTCTGCGACACAGCAGTGCCGCAAGGCGCAGCGCCAAAATCGCCATCCACTGCTCATGTGACTTCACAAGCGAATGCACTTTACCGAGCTTGCCGGTGTGTGCCAGCACCAGCATGGCCACGGTCGCCTGGTCCGCCTTGGAAAAGCCTGGCATGTCGGCATTATTCAGAATGTAAGCACCATGTTTGTGGTAACTATTCGATGAAATTGACATGCCCACTTCGTGCAAGTCAGCAGCCCAGCTAAGCGCGTGTTTAAGCTCGTCCAGTGGGCCGGCTTTGGGGAACAGGCTTTCATATAGACGCTGTGCGGTACGACGCACCCTGGATGCTTGACGCGAATCCACGTGGTAGCGTTTCATGAAGACCCTGACAGTTTCATCGCGGCGATCCTGTGCCTCACTGCGTCCGGCCAAATCAACCAGCACACCCAAGCGCAGTGCACCATCGCCCGTGTGCATGGTGTCAATGCCCATCTCATCAAAAAATGCGCTCATAATCGCCAGACCACCGAGCAATACGTCAGCACGATCAAGTTTGATGCCGGGGAGGTCTTCCGGGATTACACGCCCCGACTTGATAAGCTTTTGGCGCAAGCGTTTTAAGCCTGATGCGGTGATGCCTTTTTTGGATAAACCACCTTCGATGAGAATCGCATGTAGGGCTTTTGCCGTGCCAGAAGATCCGTAAGCTTCCTGCCAGCCGAGCCTCTTATAGGGCTTGGTGATGACCTCAATTTCCCGCTGGGCCGACATCTCGGCAGTGCGCATGGCGTGTTCGTCAACCACGCCATCCGGGAAAAATCTGCGGGTGTAACCCACGCACCCCATGTAGAGTGACGACATGACCAATGGCTCTTCGCCCTTGCCAATAATGACCTCAGTCGAGCCACCACCAATGTCGACCACCAGTCGCTTGTTCTCAGAAGCGGGCAGGGTGTGATTGACCCCAGTGTAGATCAAGCGGGCCTCTTCTCGGCCAGCGATTACTTCAATCGGGAACCCAAGCGCGGCCTCGGCGCTTGGCATGATTTCCGGTGCGTTGCGCGCCACACGGAAGGTGTTGGTGGCCACCGCACGAACTCGATCTGGGTGAAAGCTGTCGAGTCGCTCCCCGAAACGCTTCAGGATACTCAAGGCTTTATCGATGGCCTCATCGCTCAATACCTTGTTTTGGTCAAGGCCAGCCGCCAATCGCACCGTTTCTTTCAGGCGATCGATTTGATAGATTTGGCGCACGCCGTTTTCTTCGTGCACGCGTCCAATGGCCAGTCTGAAACTGTTGGAGCCTAAATCGACTGCTGCCAGTAAATGTTCCATGCTTGCTCTTTATACGAATTTCTGGCGCGATTATAGGGTCTCTAAATGACAATGGCCGATCGCATCAGGCCACAAAGATCGTTGGGCTTGTGTCATGATGTAACTGTTTGACTCATAAAAAAGTTTCCTGAACCACCATGGCCACGACCACTGTTCGCGCATCAAAGCAGCCTCAGACCATCAGCGACCGCACCGCCAATGCTGTTCGCACCCGAACCCCAAAGGTCATTGAGCCCCGGTTTTTAAACCGTGAACTCTCTTTGTTGCAGTTTAATGAGCGGGTGCTGGCCATGGCAAAAAACCCCGCAACACCCTTGCTGGAGCGCTTGCGCTATCTTTGTATCGTGAGCTCCAACCTCGATGAGTTCTTTGAGATCAGGGTCTCGAGCCTAAAGGAGCAGCAAAGGCTGCATCCCACCATGCGTGGGCCAGATGGATTGACGGCTTCCGATGCTTTGGCGCTTGTGGAAAAGGCCGTCCACGCTTTGGTACAAAAGCTCTACGCGCTTTTAAACGATGAGGTTTTACCCAGTCTGCGCACGCAGGGTGTTTACTTGCACCAGGCCTCCGAGTGGGATGAAGCGCAGCGTGCTTGGGCACACGACCTCTTTGTGCGCGACATGATGCCGTTGCTGACGCCAATTGCTTTGGATCCAGCTCACCCGTTTCCCAGGGTTCTGAACAAAAGCCTGAATTTCATTGTGCCCTTGTCGGGTGAGGATGCGTTTGGCCGCAAGGCACGCATTGCGGTGGTGCAGGCACCCAGAGCGCTGCCTCGGGTGGTGCGCATGCCACCATCCATTTCCGGGCTGCCGCATGGCTTTATTTTGTTGACCTCGTTGATTCGCGCGTTTGCGCCCGAGTTGTTTCCGGGCATGGAAGCGCATGGGGTGTTTCAGTGGCGTGTGACCCGCAATAGTGACTTGTTTGTTGATGAAGAAGAGGTCACCAACCTGCGGCAGGCTTTGCAGGGTGAACTCTCACAGCGTAACTTTGGCTCTGCGGTTCGGCTTGAAATCGATCAACTGACCCCGCCACACATCGAGGCGCTGTTGCAAACAGAGTTTGGACTGCAGGCCGGTGACACCTATCGGGTCAATGGGCCCGCTAACGTGGCGCGACTGATGCAGATTTGTCAGGAGGTTGATCGACCTGACCTGCTGTTTCCCGAGTTTCAAGGTCCAGTGCCCAAGGTATTTGCCACTTTGCCGCATAAGCAAGGTGCCATATTTGACTTGATCGCCGCCGGCGACCAGCTGCTGCATCACCCTTATCAATCGTTTCAGCCAGTGATCGATCTGTTAACGGCCGCTGCACGGGATCCAAACGTGGTGGCGATCAAGCAAACGATCTATCGCACCGGCGAAGATTCCAAACTGATGGAGTTGTTGATTGCCGCAGCACGAGCCGGCAAAGAGGTCACCGCCGTGGTGGAATTGATGGCCCGGTTTGATGAGCAGACCAACATCAATTGGGCCGCCCGGCTTGAGGAGGTGGGCGCGCACGTGGTTTATGGCGTGGTCGGTCACAAGACGCATGCCAAGATGTTGCTCGTGCTCAGGCGCGAGCAGGGGCGCATACGCCGCTATGGCCATCTGGGCACGGGTAACTATCATCCCCGGACTGCCAGGCTGTACACGGATTTTGGGTTGATAACGGCCAATCCAACCATCTGTGAGGACATGGACAAGGTGTTTTCTCAGTTAACTGGCTTGGGCGCACGGCGTCAGTTAAAGCTGTTGTTGCAGTCACCATTTACCATTCATGAGTCGGTCATCAGCATGATTCGGGCTGAAATGGCAGCAGCCAAAGCCGGTAAAAAAGCCCGCATCATGGCCAAAATGAATTCTTTGTTGGAGCCCCAGGTCATTGAGGCGCTTTACTTGGCCAGTCAAGCTGGTGTGAAGATCGACCTGATCGTCAGGGGGGTCTGTGCGTTGCGTGCCGGTGTGCCCGGGCTATCAGACAACATTCGGGTACGATCGATCATTGGCCGGTTTTTGGAGCATTCGAGGGTGTTTTATTTTTTTGATGGTGGCAAAGAGCAGGTTTACCTGTCATCGGCTGACTGGATGGACCGAAACTTCTTTAGACGCGTGGAAGTAGCGTTTCCAGTGCTGGATCCGGTGCTTAAGCGTCGCGTGATCCGAGAGGCGTTCACCTTGGCGCTAAAGGACAACACCAGAGCGTGGTCACAGCAGCCAGATGGCAAATTCGTGCGGGTTGCCTCTCGGGCAGCGCCTGCGAACATGCATGATGAGCTCATTGCGCTGCTGGGGTCGAAATAGTCTCTACCAATCTGCTATAGTTCTGCTCTTCGGGGCGTAGCGCAGCCTGGTAGCGCATCTGCTTTGGGAGCAGAGGGTCGCGAGTTCGAATCCCGCCGCCCCGACCAGTCTTAAGGAAACCGCCACTCAGCATGCTGGGTGGCGGTTTTTTTTAAGCCACCTAAAAGGTTTTGCTTTGATGGTTTGAGACAGCCTAATTTAATGTTTAGCAATGTTAAACACCCTCGGGTATTTGTTATAAATCATAAGGCTTCAATTTTTTCAGTGAGTTGTAAATGGAAGTTGTGCTAAGAAAATATGGCAACAGCACCGTTGCAGTTTTACCACCTGCGGTTCATAGGGACTTGTGGCTATCTGCTGGTTAAGCGATGACGCTTAACACCAATGAGCAGGGGAACATCGTACTGGCTCGTAAGTTGAAGTTTAAGCTTGCTGATCTGATTGCCCAATGCAATCAGCAGGCTCCTATGCCAGCTGATCTAGCACTGTGGGATACGACAAAGCCTGTTGGGCAGGATGTTTGGTGATGCCAGTTTTTGATCGAGGAGATATCGTCGCGGTACCTTTAGACCCAGAACTCGGGCATGAGCAAAAGGGCACTAGACCAGCCCTAGTTTTGACTACTAAAGCGTTTAACAAGCTAGGTGATGTGCTTGTTGCGCCCATTACACAAGGCGGCGAGTACGCTCGGTCTGCTGGATTCGCAGTCACCCTTTCAGGCAGTGGTAGTAAAACGCAGGGCGTGGCATTGATTAATAAAATCAGGATGCTCGATCTAGTTGCTAGAAAAGCAAAAAAAGTTGAAAGGGTTAGTGCCGTGGTGGTTGAAGATGCCCTTGGAAGGTTAGCTACGCTCATGGAGTAGTGCGCATCAGCCCCAAAATTAGTAAACCAGATGACAGAGACCCAGATCGGATCTCTGTCATGGCTCCCCGCGTTTGCCTGCTAAAAATAAAAAATATCTACTCAGCCTGTGCCTTTAACCAATCACTATAAAGTGCAGCCAGCACACAGGAGAACAACCGCGCCTGCTCATTGTCTGCGCGGCTAGTGAGCATCACGGGCACCCGGGCACCCAGCACCAAGCCTGCCGGTTGCGCATGCGAGACAAAGGTCAGTTGTTTGGCCAGCATGTTGCCAGCCTCCAGGTTAGGTACGATCAGCACCTGGGCCTGACCAGCTACGCCTGATTCAATATGTTTGTCACGCGCCGCACCCATGTCGATGGCATTGTCCATGGCCAGTGGTCCGTCAACAAGCCCACCTTTGATTTGGCCACGCTCGGCCATCTTGGCGATGATCGCGGCTTCCATTGAAGAGGGAATGTTCGGGTTGACTGTCTCAACCGCTGACAGAATTGCCACCCTAGGCTTCTCCATACCGCAGGCTCGGGCCAAGTCGATCGCGTTTTGGGTGATGTCGACCTTGGTGACCAGATCAGGCGCGATATTGATTGCCGCGTCACTGATAATGATCGGCTCTGGCTGGGTTGGCACATCAAGCACAAACGCGTGTGAGATTCGACGCTTGCCGCGCAGACCGCCCTCACGTTTGACGACTTGTCCGAGCAAATCATCTGAGTGCAGATTGCCTTTCATGATGCTGCGTACGCGCGCTTGATGCACCATTTCAACCGCAGTGCGGGCAGCTTCGCGGTCAAGGCCGATATCCACGATCTCGATGCCGTCTAGCTTAAGATCGTGCTTCTGCGCGATCCCGCGGATGATGGACTCAGGTCCAATCAAGACTGGTGTGATAAGCTGGTGATCGCGAGCCAGCAATGCACCTGCAAGGGAGTTTTGATCGGTTGGACAGACAACCGCACACGTCATCGGTGGGCGATTTTTGGTGAGCTCGAGCAGCTTGGTGAAATGGTCGTGAGTTTCTAGCGTTAGCCCAGGTAAGTCAGTTTGGTTGATGGTGACGGTCGTTGTGGGGGCGCTGACCTTCGCCTGACCGGTGGCAATCAAGCGATTGTTCTGATCGGTGATGCTTGTCTCAAACAGAACCTGCGGTTTGACAAGCTTGTCCAGCAAGCGCACGCAAACCGTTAAAACATCCCCTAGGCGGGCGCGCTCCACAAATTGAAAGCTCTGCTCCAGATACAGCGTGCCGGGCCCCGGCAACACATTTCCAAGTAGACTCGAAACCAGCGAACCAACCCACATCGAGGGCGCAACCGAGGCTGGACCCGTTGAGCCGAGTTCATTTGAGGGCAAGTGCAACGGATTCACATTGCCGCTGGCGTGAGCGAACAAGTACAGATCCTTTGCTGTTACTGCACGTTTGAAAGACGCTGTATCACCGGCTTTCAACTCATCCCAGGTTTTGTTTGTCAATTGCATGTTGCTAGGCTCCGGTCTTGCCGCTCTGTCGTGTGGTCTTGCGCGCGGGGCTGTTTTTAACGACGGGTTCCTGTGTGTCGCTAATCTGCTCGTCTGTGGCTTTTGTATCGCCATCGACACTTTGTAAAAGGCCCTCGTAGCGCATGTACTGCACCAGGGCCCGCGGTGACATGGTCTCGCGTGGGCCTGCCACAGCCATCACCAAATCCAGCGCTCTTTGCCGATCCTCTGCTGTATTGAGCACGCTTGTCAACGATGAGAACGCCAGTTGAGGTTCCAGATCCACAATCAACGTTTGAACGCGGATCAGTTTGGAAATCTCAGCGGCATCCATGCTTTTGAAGGGCTCGGTGCCTTTGATAATGTCAAAGGCACGCTCAAGTCGCGATCGACGGATATAGCCTCGAGCACGGTTCATCAGCAGCATCATCCTGATCGATCCCGCAGCCAAGCCACCTTCACCAATCTGGCTAAGTGCCTCTTTGACCTCGGGCAGGTTGTGTACGTTAATGGGGCGCTCCATTGGATGATCGCTCTCGCCCCGGGTATAGGCCGCTTTAACCGAAGGCTCGGTAAAGGTATAGAAAAACGCCGCTTCCATGGCTGCATCACGCGTATCCCGAATGAGGTCTAGCGATGTACGCACCAAGGTTGCGTAGAGCTTCTCGACTGCCATAAACGGGTTGTCTGCACTGACCGGCTTGCGGTTTTGGCGCACATTTTTAGCGGCCTCGGCCACCGGCTTAATGATTGGGTTGTGGTCGGAGATTACTCTGCGTTGAACACGAATTGGCTGTGTCTGGCGAACGAACTCACCACTTTGTGGTGTGGTCATTGCTTTGATCAGGGGTCTTAGCGTGCGCTCGTAGGCCAACAGATTGGTCTCTGACATGTCAGACACGGTTTTAAAGACAGACTCTTTCTCACGGCCATCGCTAAGTTTGAGAATATCCTCAAAGGTCCGGTGCTCGAACACAATGTGCGTCCGAACTTCGCCTTTTTCGAGTTTCATCTCGTAAAGACCAGGCCCGAGTGCCTCAATTGCACCCACGGTCTCCGTGATGGCATGATGCTCATGTCCGGCAACCTTGGCGGAAACGAAGATGCCGAGATGGCCAATCGATTCGTGCAGCATGTAAACAATTCGCTTGCCCATCACTTTCATTACATCAAGGCTGCCGTACGTGTCGATGATCCAGTTCAGGGCCTGTTGCGGAGGGGTGATGTTGTCACCGTGCGAGGCAAAAATGATTACGGGTGACTCGATGCGACGCAGGTCGATGCGTTCGCCGCCAAGTACAGCCTCTCCCCTGGCAAGTTTGTTACCGATGAAGAGGTTTTCAACGATCCACCGTATCTCGGGTTCGGTCATTAAGTAAAAGCCGCCCCACCAGCGCTCAAACTCGAGGAACCGCTCGGCCTCGGTATCGATATTGGCATACAGGTGGTAGTACTTATCAAAAAGGCTATTGGCTGGATTCAGGTTCTCAAAGTTTGAGACCAGTGTTGAACCATCGAACAAACCATTACCAATGTCTGCCATCATCACGGCCGGAAATGCGCCGCCGCTAAAACCACCGACGTAACGCATGGGGTTGGCCCCTAAGTTGCCAGCCCAGTAAGACATGGGTGCACCGTTAATGATGACTGGTCCCGCCAGTTCAGGCGAGGTAGCCGCGACTAACATGCTGGCCCATCCGCCTTGACAGTTACCGATCAATATTGGCTTGGGCGCATCTTTGTGCAGTTCACGGATGGTGGCCAAGAAATGGACTTCAGCATCACGCACATCAGCCAGTGTCTGCCCGGGCACAGGTGTTCGGTCAAACACGGCAAAGTAGACGGGGTGGCCTTGGGCCCGACCCTCGCCGACCTGACTCTCAGGCTTAAAGCCGCCAATGCCAGCGCCGTGTCCAGCGCGTGGATCAATAATTAGAATTGGAGCCCGGTCGGCACGCGTGCCAACCTTGGGGTCAGGGTGAATACGCACCAGTGAATAGTTTACCGGCCGATCAATCTCTTGACCATCGATCACGACATCAAAATCAAAATCCAGCACGGGCGTGGATTTGCCGGTCTCTTGCTCAATAGAGAGGTTACCTCGCTGTCGCAACACATCGTAAAACAAGGTAATGCGCTCACTGGCGTCTTGCCAGTAGGCAACCATGTGCTGGTACCAATCCATCGGGTTGGCAGACATGAGCGTGAATTGCTTCAGCACGAGATCCTGAACCGTTGTCTCCAATGCTTCAGCGCGTTGACGGAATTCTTTGCTTAAGCGATTTGACTGCGACGTTGATACTTCAGCTAGAGTCTTGTAGCGCTTTCGGCGCTCTTCAGCAGTTTCTGTGGCGTGTTCCAGCTGGCGTTCAGCGAGTGCGCGAATGGGTTCAAGAGCGTCAGTGGGCAGACCGAAGTCGGTCGCAAGCTTTGTTTGCATCAGTTTCTCCTTGCGTGGTCACGAGCGTGATAGCGGATACGCTACATGCGTGATGTGACGCTCTGGTGAAGTTTGGCTTGCAGTTTGATGTCAAACGCACAGAGTCTGATCTGAAACAAACCTCGTGCGCCACCGGCTGTGATGTCAAGCCATGAAGTTGAAACCACCATCTACATAAATCGTCTGTCCGGTCATGCCACTGGATTCAGGCGCACACAGAAAGGCCGTCAGGCTGGCAACCTCATCGATGGTCACCAAGCGGCCGAGCGGGCTGCGATCCTTGGCCATTTGCATCAGATCATCAAAGCCGTGAATGCCGGAGGCTGCTCTGGTGAGAATCGGCCCCGGCGAGACTGCGTGTACACGGATGTTTTGCGGACCAAGTTCGGCCGCCATGTAGCGAACGGTTGACTCAAGGGCAGATTTTACGGGTCCCATGATGCCGTAGCTTGGTACCACTTCGGATGATCCGTGATAAGTCATGGTGATCATGCTGCCACCGTCACGCATGTGTGGTGCTGCCAGCTTGGCTACTTCAGCAAACGAATGGCACGACAGAGCGATGGCTTGCGAGAAGCCTTCGCGTGAACTGTCAATGACCCGCCCATGCAGGTCATTGGCGGGTGCCCAAGCGATGGAATGAATCACGAAATCAAGTCGCCCAAATCGAGCCACAGCGTCTGCGACAAAGCCTTCGAGCTCATTGTCATTGCGCACATCACACGCGGCTAAGCTGATGCCTAAAGGGTCGGTGACGGCACGAGCATATTGTGCGGCCTTGTCGTTTAAGCAACTGACGTGAAGTTTGGCGCCTAGCGCATGAAGCTGTTTGACCACCGCAGCGGCGATGCTTTGCTCGTTGGCCAAGCCAAGAACGATGCCAGCCCGTCCTGAAAGGTCGCAAAATGATGAGGACATATCGGTTCCTAGGATGTTATGGGATGTAACTAAGTATGGCGGCTGTCGATGACGCCAGTCTTGCAGTCATTTGTGCTGCATCAAAAGTTTGGTGATGGTCACCGAAAATTCACATGAGTGCATTAATTTGATATCGGCTTCTCAATATTTGCTCAGGAGAGTTTCACTTGTACATCAAACCCACCGAGTCCGAGCTTGAGCTCGCCAAAAGAATCCCGCGAGGTTCGTCGTTGCATATCGGCGGCTTCATGGGCGTGGGCACACCAGATCGACTGGTTCATGCCCTGGTTGAACTAGAAATTGGCGAGCTAACCATTTTCTGCAATGACACGGGCAAACCAGGTGCCATTGGCATTGCCCCATTGATCCACGCAAACCTCGTCAAGCGCGTGGTTACCTCGCATGTGGGTACCAATCCGGAGACCCAACAAAAAATGATCGACGGTGAGCTCGATGTGGTTTTAATGCCGCAGGGCACCTTGGTCGAGTGTATCCGGGCGGCAGGTGCGGGGCTAGGTGGTGTCTTGACACGCACTGGTCTGGGCACCGTCGTGGCCGAAGGCAAGCAAGTGGTGGAGATTGATGGCGAGCAATGGTTACTGGAGAAACCCATTCGGGCAGACTTTGCCTTGTTGGGATGCCACCGCGCGGACTACCAAGGCAATTTGGAGTACACGCTTACGGCCACCAACTTTAATCCGGTAATGGCCCTGGCAGCCGATGTGGTGATTGCGGAGCCGCGCGCCATTGTTCCAGTGGGCGTGATTCCGCCCGATCATGTCATGACCCCAGGCCCACTGGTGGATTATCTGGTTGCTCACCCTAATGCTAAGCGGTAGGAGTATCAAATGAACACAAGTCTGGTCATGGAGGCCACAGAAACGATTCAGCGGCGTATTGCCCGTGAGATCAAGAGCGGGACCTTGGTAAACCTTGGCATTGGTATTCCGACGGGGGTTACGCGTTTCGTGACTGCTGAAGGGGTGATGTTTCAGTCCGAGAATGGCTTGATTGGGACAGGGGCACCCATGCCCGAGGGCATGGAAGATGAGTCTTTGGTGGATGCCGGTGGTGGGTTTGTATCGGCTGTGCCAGGTGCTGCAACGATCGACTCAGCCACCTCATTTGCTTTGATACGCGGTGGCCATTTGGACATGACGGTGCTGGGTGGCATGCAAGTAAACCAGAAAGGTCAGCTCGCCAATTGGATGGTGCCCGGACAGCGTGTGGCTGGCATGGGCGGCGCCATGGATCTGGTGTCGGGTGCCAAGCGCGTCATTGTTGCCATGAAACACACGGCCAAAGGATCAGCCAAAATCGTGCGTGAGTGCACCTTGCCACTGACATCGATCAGACGGGTTTCACTCATCGTGACCGATCTGGCGGTGATCGAGCCGACTGAGGAAGGGCTGGTACTGGTTGAGCACGCAGATTACGTCGCTGTCGATGAGGTCTTGGCTCAAACGCAAGCTGAGCTAATTGTTTCTCCGGAAATTAAACCGATGAGGTTACTGGGTTAAAACCGGTTACGCATCTGAACAAAATGTGACATAGTCATCGAATGGAAAACAAACACGACAAAATCGCTGCAGCCGGTCCGGTGCAAGCGGATGGGCCGGTGATCGCGGCTACCAGTTATGTGCCAGGCGAGCCACCAAAGCAGCTTCAGATCGACGAGGTGGGCACAGCGTTATTGCATCCCGAAGCCATGGTTTGGGTCGGGTTGCACCAGCCAGATGAGGAGCTGCTCAAAGGTATTCTGAGACAACTGGGCATGAACGAAGACGCTTTGGACATCCTGATGGGTGACATTGCCATGCCTGGGTTGTCGGTATTTGAACGCGAGTTACTCATCGTTTTGCCAACGATTGTCTGGAAGTCTAATCACAGCCGGCCTCACTTTGGACGTCTGGCCTGCTTGTTCGGTGAGCGATTCCTGGTGACGGTTCGTCGAGGTCCCTCTTTGCCGCATCTCCATTTGCGTGAGCGCATGGAAAAGAATCGCAGCCAGTTGGAGCGTGGCTGCGACAACACGGTTGTTGAAATTATTGATGACCTGATCGATCGCTACGTTGAAGCCTACAAGCATTTTGAGGTGCGCGTTGACCGAACCGAGCGTGAACTGATGCGCGCCACTTTTGACCGTGGCTCAATCTCAAGGCTGTACCTCATGCGACGGGATTTTCACCGTTTCCACGTGGCCATAGAGCCAATTGGGGAGATCTGTGCCCGGGTATCGAGGCTCAAAGCCACGCCGCTCAGTGATGCTGGGCGTTTGCGGTTTGATGGGTTATCAGACCGAATTAACCGGATCGATCGATTGTTTGATTCGCTTGGAGACGGTTTGACGTTCGCTTTTGAAGCCGGCATGTTAATTGAACAATCGCGCCAGACAGACACCACTAGAAAGCTCGCTGCTTGGGCAGCCATCATTTCGATACCCACCGCTGTTGCAGGTGTCTACGGCATGAACTTCGAGAACATGCCAGAGCTGAAGTGGGAGTATGGTTATTACGCCGTGCTCGGACTGATGGCCACCGTATGTACAACTTTGTTCGTGTTGTTTAAGCGAGCAAAATGGCTTTAAGGTCTGATGGATCTGCTCTATCAGCTAGACGCGATGTGAATATTCGCCGAAGTTAAAACAAAAAGGCCTCTTACGAGGCCTTTTTGTTGGGACACACAAACAAGATCAACCAAAACGACCGGTGATGTAGTCCTCAGTCTCTTTCTTTTTGGGCCGCGTGAACACTTCGGTGGTCTCGTTAAATTCCACCAACGAACCCAAGTACATATAGGCGGTGTAGTCAGAAATACGAGCAGCCTGTTGCATGTTGTGAGTAACGATGGCCACGGTGTAATCGGCTTTGAGCTCAAGCACGAGTTCCTCAACCTTGGCCGTCGAGATTGGGTCTAGTGCAGAAGTTGGCTCGTCTAGCAAGATTACTTTTGGCTTAACTGCCACTGAGCGTGCAATGCATAAACGCTGCTGCTGACCACCGGATAGAGACAAGCCACTTTGACCCAGCTTGTCTTTGACCTCGTTCCAAATAGCAGCTTTTGTCAGCGCCCACTCAACACGCTGATCCATTTCGGATTTGCTCAGCTTCTCGTACAGGCGAACACCGAAGGCGATGTTGTCATAAATTGACATTGGGAATGGGGTGGGTTTCTGGAACACCATCCCGACTTGGGCGCGCAACAAATTCAGATCCTGGGATGGCGCCAGGATATTCTGCCCGTACAGGTTGATCTCGCCTTCTGCGCGCTGCCCGGGATAAAGACTGTACATGCGATTCAGCGCTCTGAGTAGCGTCGACTTACCGCAACCAGATGGTCCAATAAACGCAGTCACTTTACGTTCTTGGATGTCGAGGTTGATCTCTTTTAAGCCCTGAAATTTGCCGTAGTAGAAATTTAGTCCACGACACTCAATCGCGTTGACGGGTGGTTTGCCTGAATTTTGCGACATGATATTTCTCTCAGTAAATTAAACTTTGACTTTCTCGCGGAACAGAACGCGGGCGATTATGTTTAGCAGTAGCACAGCCAGTGTGATCAACAGTGCGCCACCCCAAGCCAAATTAATCCAGTTCTCGTATGGGCTCATGGCGAACTGGAAGATAACCGTTGGCAGGTTAGCAATCGGTGCATTCATGTCCATGGAGAAGAACTGGTTGTTTAGCGCGGTAAAGAGCAGTGGTGCCGTTTCGCCGCTGATTCTGGCAACAGCCAACAACAAGCCAGTAATTACACCGGACTTCGCGGCACGCAATGTCACAAACGTAGCAACCTTCCAACGTGGCGCGCCCAAAGCAAAAGCCGCTTCTCGCAGACTACCTGGCACTAAACGCAACATATTCTCAGTTGTGCGCAACACCACAGGCACGGCGATCAGGGCGAGCGCCAAGCTACCGGCCCAGCCGGAAAAGTGACCCATTTGGGCAACCATGATGGCGTAAACAAACAAACCGAGCACAATTGACGGTGCGGACAGCATAATGTCAGTCACAAAACGCGTGAGCTCTGCAGTTTTACTTTCATCACCGTACTCAGCCAGGTAAACACCAGCAAAAACGCCGATTGGCGTGCTCACCAACGCAGCGAAGCCGACGATCATCAAACTACCGACGATAGCGTTAGCCAAGCCACCGCCCTCTGATCCTGGTGCTGGCGTCGATTTAGTGAACATCGTGAGGTCCAGTGCAGCAAAACCGTTCTTAAAAAGAATAAACAATATCCATAGCAGCACGAACAGACCGAGAGTCATCGCTGTCATAGACAACGTTAGACCGATAATGTTCGTGCGTTTGCGGCGTTGGTACAGGTTCTGATTCATGTTGGCCATCCGTCTCGTTAGCTCTTTGCGCCTTTCGCTTTCTCTGTTCTCATGATCATGACTTTAGCGGCGGCAAGCACGAAGAAAGTGATGACAAAGAGCAGGAAACCGAGGGCAAACAATGCAGATAAGTGAAAGTCACCTGCTTCAGCAAATTCGTTGGCCAAAGTTGATGCGATCGACGAGCCCGGCGCGAAAAGTGATGGCAGTATCCGGTGAGAGTTTCCGATCACAAAGGTCACTGCCATGGTCTCACCGAGCGCGCGACCTAATCCCAGCATAATTCCGCCAATGACTCCTTTCTGCGTGTATGGCAAAACGACATTTCGCACCACTTCCCAGGTCGTGCAACCGATGCCGTAGGCTGATTCACGAAGAATGGGTGGGACGATTTCAAACACATCACGCATCACAGCGGCAATAAACGGCAGGATCATGAACGCCAGCACGATGCCGGCGGCAAGAATACCAACACCGTTCATGGCACCACCGAACAGCGGCGCGATGATGGGCATTTGGCCCAGCGTAGATTGCAAGGCCGGTTGACCGTAGTCTGCGAACAAGGGTGCGAAAATAAACAGACCGAACATACCGTAAATAATCGATGGAACGGCTGCGAGCAACTCAACAGCCGTGCCCAATGGTCGACGCAACCAGACAGGGCACATTTCGGTTAGAAAAATGGCGATACCAAATGCGAGCGGTATGGCGATAACCAATGCAATCACCGAACTCATGATGGTGCCATAAATGGCAATCAACGCACCAAACTGTTCGTTGACGATATCCCATTCGTCACTCCAGATAAATCCAAAGCCAAACTTCTGAAATGCAGGCCATGCGCTCATCCACAGCGATGCGATGATGCCAAGCAGGGCAATTAGCACCAGAAGTGAGAACCCCATGGTGACTTTGTGAAACAGGAAATCTTGCAGCTTTTGCCGTTTGACGACTGCCATCATCGCGGCAGTGGGGGCTGAACTCTGCGGACTTGCTACTGGGCTATTCATGGGAACTCCAGGATGGACAGACACCAAGACCTGGCGGGTTGCGCCAGGTCTCGACCACCGCTTCTAACTTAAATTACTTGTTTTGAATCTGCGACCAAACTTTTGAACGAATCTGGTCAGTCAAGCTATCTGGCAGTGGGACGTAAGCCAATTCAACTGCCATCTGCTTGCCGTTTTTGAATGCCCAGTCAAAGAATTTAAGCACTTCAGCCGATGCTGCTTTGTCTTCTGGCTGCTTGTACATCAGGATGAACGAAGCAGTTGAAATCGGCCATGTGTCTGCACCTGGCTGTTCCACGATCGACAAACCCATGCCTGGAACGCTAAACCAGTCAGCGCCGGCAGCAGCAGCCGTGAAGCTAGCTTCGGTTGGGCGCACAAACACGCCGTCTTTGTTTTGCAAGCGCATGTAAGGAATGCTGGTCTTCTTGGCGTAAGCGTATTCGACATAGCCAATTGAACCCTTGATGCGGGAGACGTTCGCAGCAACACCTTCGTTGCCTTTACCGCCAACCGAAGAGTCAGCCGGCCACTTCACAGCAGCACCTTTACCAACTTTGTCTGCCCATGGCTTGCTAACGGCGGTCAGGTAGTCGGTAAAGTTAAAGGTCGTGCCCGAACCGTCAGCGCGGTGAACCACGGTGATCGCCTGGTTAGGGAATTTCTTGCCTGGGTTGATGGCAGCGATCTTGGGGTCATTCCAGTTCGAGATGACGCCCATGAAAATCTCGGCCAACACGGGGCCGGTGATGCGTACTTCGCCGCTCTTGAACTCGTCGAGGTTAAAGACTGGAACCGTACCACCGATGATGGCGGGGAACTGAACCATGGCGTCTTTATCGAGGTCTGCGCCGGAGACTGGCGCATCAGAAGCACCGAACGTCACGGTCTTGGCGCGAATTTGGCGCATACCGCCTGAAGATCCGATCGATTGATAGTTAAGGCCCACACCAGTCTCTTTTTTGTAGGCTTCAGCCCACTTTGCATAGATTGGGTAAGGGAAGGTAGCGCCTGCACCAGTGATGTCAGCCGCGGCTGCCTGCAGGCCAAACGCTGCTACAGCGCCGCCTAGCAAAACTTTCGCTAACAAGTTTTTCATGAATATCCTCTAGTCTGGTAATGGATCGTACGGGTAAGTCATCAGAAACCTACAAACCTAAGCATGCCTCATGAATATGACAATTAAGTGACATTACGTTATCTCAAATTGGGCGCAAGTTTTATTTAGAGATCCCTTTCTGAGGCCCCGGTCGTGATGCGCCATCTTGGCCAACATTGGGTGCGCCGCACGACACGGCTTAGATCGAACTAGGCTAGGCCAAATAGTTCGGGTATCGTTGGTTTTTTAACGAGTTGATCATTTCATGCCTCATGACATCAATCTCATCGCGATTCTTGTTGCCGGTTTTGGCCTAGCCCTCATCTTTGGCTATTTGGCGACTCGACTTAAGTTACCGTCACTGGTGGGGTATCTGCTGGCGGGTATTTTGATTGGCCCAACCACGCCTGGGTTTGTGGGTGACATGGGCCTGGCACTGCAGCTATCGGAAATTGGCGTGATGCTGCTGATGTTTGGAGTGGGTTTGCACTTCTCGCTCTCAGACTTGATGGCTGTCAAGCGACTGGCGATTCCAGGGGCTGTGCTCCAGATTGCATTGGCGACGTTGTTAGGTGTCGGGTTGGGGCTTTGGTGGGACATGAGCGTCATAGGCAGCCTAGTGTTTGGCTTGTCGCTGTCCGTTGCCAGCACGGTTGTTTTGCTTAGATCGCTAGAGGCGCGAGGATTACTGTTGACAGCGGACGGAAAAATCGCAGTTGGCTGGTTGGTGGTTGAAGATCTGGTCATGGTTTTAATGCTGGTGCTCTTGCCCGTGGTGGCGGGCCTGACAGACAAAACCGATGCGCCGGGCACGGTTTCTTTTGCCTCGTCGGATCTTTGGGTGTCTTTGGGTTTGACGTTCGTGAAGTTGGCGGGTTTTGTGGTGCTGATGCTGGTCGTGGGCAAGCGGGTTCTGCCGTGGATGCTAGACAAAGTGGCCCAAACAGGATCGCGGGAATTATTCACCCTGTGCGTGATCTCAGTCGCACTTGGCACAGCTTTTCTGGCTGCGTCCGTGTTTGATGTTTCGTTCGCGCTTGGGGCGTTCGTGGCAGGGATGATGCTTCGTGAGTCCGACCTAAGTCATCGAGCGGCGGAGGAGTCATTGCCTCTGCGAGACGCATTTGCCGTTCTGTTTTTTGTGTCGGTCGGCATGTTGTTTGATCCGACGATTGTGGTGAGAGAGCCAGGTCTACTTCTCTTAACTGTGTTTTTGGTGATGATCGGTAAAACCGTGATCGCGGCGGGTTTCGTGTTGCTAACCGGTCATTCAACGCGTACAGCCCTCGTGGTTTCGGCAAGCCTGGCTCAGATCGGTGAGTTCTCGTTTATTTTGGCTGGTATGGGCGTGGCCATGAAACTGATCAACCAAGAGGTCTATAGCGTCATTTTGGCGGCGGCGTTTGTATCGATTGCGCTCAATGTGGCACTCATGGACGGGGCACTGAAAATCGCCGATTCGCGCGAAGCCTGAACGCGTTACGATAGCGGGCATGAAGCGAATTCTGGTTGTTCGTAACGACAAAATTGGCGATTTCATGCTCGCCTGGCCAGCACTTGCGTTGTTGAAGGGCGCGGGCTGCCATGTCACCGTTTTAGTGCCATCCTACACCGAGCCCTTGGCGCGTTTGTGCTCCTACATTGATGGTGTGCTCCTGGATCCGGGCAAACAGGGCAGCCTGGCCCAGCAAGCTGCGTTGCAGGCGCAAATCACCGATGCCAATTTTGATGCGGCTTTGACGCTATTTTCTACTTGGCGGGCAGGGGTGTTGTTGCGCAAAGCGAAGATTCCTTTGCGCATGGCGCCGGCCACCAAATTTGCTCAATTGCTTCACAGCCATCGCGTCACGCAAAGACGGTCTCGATCTGAAAAGCCTGAGTGGGAATACAACCTGGACTTGGCGGCTGCAATCCTGAAAGAATTGGGTTTGCTGGTTGGGTTTGTGGCGGGGCCTTATCTTAAGTTCGATGCTGATGCAGTGGCTGCCAGGCGTCAATCGATGGCGGCTGATCTAGCCTTGCCGCTTCAGAAGCGCTGGCTGATGGTACATGTGGGCTCAGGCGGTTCGGCCAATAATCTCAGTGCTGAACAGTATGAGGAACTGATTGCCGCTTTATCTAAGCGTTTGCGTGACTGGGTGTTTGTATTGACAGCAGGGCCAGCCGAGCAGTCCGTGGTTGGCCAACTGATGGCTAGACTGATAATCCGTCAGGTGCCCGTGGCCATGCGGTTAGGAGGCGATCTAGCAGGGTTTGCGCAAGATATTGCGGTCGCGGGTGGATTTATGGCCGGCAGCACGGGGCCGCTGCACATTGCCGGTGCGCTTGATGTGCCCACGATTGGTTTTTATCCCTTGCGGCGTTCTGCAACCGCGTTGCGCTGGCAAACACTCAATTCGCCAAAACGGCGCCTGGCGATTTCGCCAACCTCGGAGATGCCTGACCCAGAGCGTTTTGAGGGGCTTAACATCGGGGCAGTGGCCGAGCAGGTCAGTGGGTGGCTTTTGAGCAGACAACGGCCAGACCCGAGTTGAGCGAATCCATTGGGATTTAGCGTCTGGTGATGCTTTACTTCAGGTTTGGCCTTGAGTTTCCTTAAGGCTTGGGTTGCTTGCGCACCCACAGATCGGCGTACTTAGCAAAAGTTGAGTGCGCTGACAAGAGCGCAAGCAGCAATCCTTGGCGGCCATCAAGAAACCCGACTTTGAGCACATACATCCGTAAAAAACACCCCACACCGTGCAACAAGCCCTGCATTAGGCTGCCGTGCTGGCCGCGTGCCGCGCGTTGCTGCGCCCACAGGTCAGCGTATTGAGCTGATTTGACCAGATAGTGCTGCAAGTCGTTGTAAGTGTAGTGCAATAGGTCCCCCGTCAAAGGCTTGACGGTGGTGTTTTGAGGCACGTCGAGCCGCTCATGCACGGGTGCATCGGTGTATTGAGTCAGCTTGGTGGGGTGCAGTCGCAGCACGCGATCTGGATACCAGCCGCTGTGGCGAATGAACCGCCCAAACGCCCATGACAGGCGCGCAACGCTGTAGATGGTGTTCGAGGCGGCTTGTGAAATGGCCGTCTGTATGGATGATTTCAGTTCCGGCGTTAAGCGTTCATCGGCGTCAATCCAGAAGACCCAGTCTGCGCTCACCTGAGTCTGGGCAAACCGGCGTTGCAAGCCAAACCCTTCCCAGTTGGATTTTGAAATGACTTTTGCGCCAAGCTCTCTTGCAATCTCAGCCGTGGTGTCTGTGCTGCCCCCATCGACCACGATGATCTCGTTGGCCAAGCCTTCGCATGAACGCAAGCACGCGACGAGGTTGTCGGCCTCGTTTTTGACGATCATGGCAATGGCGAGTGTGGGCATGACTGCATTCTAGATGATCTACGACAGCGCAAGCCCTCGCAAGCCCTCGCATGGCGTGCATTTGTCACGAACATGTCATCTTGGCTGGGTTACATTTCGATGTTTATCAAAATATATTTACCCACATCACAGGAACAGATCGTGAAAGTAGGCATCAACGGCATGGGACGAATTGGGCGGCTGGCATTGCGCGCTGCGATGGGTGCGGCGCATCGGCCCGGTGATGATCCATGTCGACATAACCGGTTAGACATTGTCCATGTCAACGAAATCAAGGGCAATGCGCAGGCTTTGGCGCATTTGCTTGAGTTTGACTCGGTGCAGGGCCGTTGGCGCGAAACCATCGGCTTTACAGACCAAACCATGCACATCGGCTCAGCCGATGTGACCGTCTCGAATCACGCCGATCCCAAAGACATCGATTGGGGCGATAAAGGGGTGGAGCTCGTGCTCGAATGCACGGGCAAGTTGTTGACCCCTGATGCTTTGCAAGGCCACTTTGACCGGGGGGCCAAGCGTGTGGTGGTCGCAGCCCCGGTGAAGGTGGGCAATGTGCTGAACATTGTCTATGGCATTAATCATGACAAATATGAGCCTAGCCGTGACCGAATCGTAACGGCTGCTTCTTGCACCACCAATTGTTTGGCGCCCGTGGTGAAGGTCATCCATGACAATCTCGGTATCCGTCATGGGCAAATCACGACCATTCACGATCCCACCAACACCAACCTGGTGGTTGATGGCGTGCACAAGGACTTGCGTCGTGCACGCAGCGCCATGTTGAGTCTGTCACCGACCACCACTGGTAGTGCGACGGCGATTGCGCTGATTTACCCTGAGCTTGCTGGCAAGCTGAATGGCCACGCGGTCAGAGCACCAGTTTTGAATGCATCATTGACCGATGCGGTGTTTGAGCTGCAAAAGCCCACCTCAGCCGAAGCAGTCAATGCCTTGTTTCAAGAGGCGGCCAACGGTGCGTTGGCAGGCATTTTGGGGTTTGAAGCGCGCCCGCTGGTGAGTGCCGACTATGCGCAAGACACACGCAGCTCGATTGTTGATGGTCTGTCAACGATGGTGACCGATGGCACGATGTTGAAAGTTTATGCCTGGTATGACAACGAAATGGGTTATGCCTGCCGCATGGTCGATCTCGCCTGCCACATGCAATCACTGGGCGTGTCATAGATGACTGCTTCTGCTGCACCAGCATCGGCGGCTGCGCGTCAGTATGCACTGGTCACTTCGGCCTACTGGAGCTTTACGTTAACCGACGGCGCCTTGCGCATGCTGGTGTTGCTGCATTTCTACCAGCTCGGCTATTCACCTTTTACGTTGGCATTTTTGTTTTTGCTGTACGAGGCGGCTGGTATTGTGGCCAACTTGGTGGGCGGCTGGCTGGCAACTCGGTATGGTATTTCGCGCATGCTGGTGGTGGGCTTGTGCACGCAGATCATTGGGTTTTTGTTGCTGTCGGCCTTATCGCCGAGTTGGTCAGCCACGCTCTCGGTGGTGTGGGTGGTGATTGCGCAAGGTGTGTGTGGTGTGGCAAAAGACCTCACCAAAACGGCTAGCAAGTCCGCGATCAAAATCACCGCGAGCCAAGCCAGCGGTCAGCTATTCAAATGGGTGGCTTGGTTTACCGGCAGCAAGAACGCCATGAAAGGCGTGGGGTTCTTTCTCGGTGGCGTGTTGCTGCAGTATCTGGGGTTTTCTGGTGCGCTGTGGCTGATGGCAGGATTGCTTGCCTGCGTGTTGGTGGGGGTATTGATGCTTTTGCCGCCGATGCTTGGCAAAAGCAAAGCCTCCAAATCGGCGCGCGAGTTGTTTGCTAAGAACCGTGGCATCAATCTGTTGGCAACCGCACGGGTGTTTTTGTTTGGGGCCAGAGACGTGTGGTTTGTGGTGGGTGTGCCGGTGTATCTGTATGCTGCGGGCTGGACCTTCAGCATGGTGGGCGGCTTTTTGGCCGTGTGGACCATCGGTTATGGGTTGGTGCAGGCCGCAGCGCCACAGTTGGTCAGGCGCAGTGACGACGGCCTAAGCACGGAAGTGCCAGCTGCCCGGCTTTGGTCGCTGTTGCTGGCTTTGGTACCAACCGCTTTGGCGTGGTACGTCTGGCAGGATACTTCCCAGTCGGCTTGGGTGGTGGTGATCGGCCTTGGGGTTTTTGGTGTGGCGTTCGCAGTGAACTCGTCGGTGCACTCTTACCTGGTCTTGGCCTACGCGGGCTCGGAGAAGGCAGCCGAAGACGTGGGGTTCTACTACGCTGCCAACGCCACGGGTCGCTTCATGGGCACCTTGCTTTCAGGCGTGCTGTACCAATGGGGCGGCTTGACGTTCTCCTTGGCGGGCTCTGCCATCATGCTGACGATTTGTTGGCTCGTCACGCTTGGTTTGCCCAAGCAGGCTGACTAATTCGAGTCGCGGGTCGTGTGTCGTGTGCGCCAGGCTGCTGTCCAGAAACCGGCGGCCAATAGCAGGCTCGCGCCCACAATGGCCATCATGACCAGACCGTATGACTGATTGACAGTCCACAGCCATGCAGCAGCCAGGGGTGCGGCGGCACGCGCGATGGTCGCGGCAATCGTAATGATCCCGTTTAAGGCCCCGTATGCGTGCGGGCTTAACATTTCAGGCACGACAAAGCTTCTGACAATGGTGAAGATGCCGTTGGCCATGCCATAGGCGGCGAACACCACGGCCACTAGCCAGAACCCGGGATTGGCCGGAATCAGCATGGCAAACGCAATTGGAAACACCGTAACCATGAGTGCGCCAAGTAAGCGCATCGGCATTCCCGGTGCATATATAGTGACAAGATATCGACCCAGTACCTGTGCAGGGCCAATGATGGCGATGGCCACCACCACATCGCGTTCGCTCAGGCCATCTTCTTGTAGCAATGGGTACATGTGAAACGTGAATGCAGAGAACATGCCCGCGTAGATGGCCAGTGTGCCCAAAATCAGCCAGAAAAGGCTATTGCCTAAGTTTGCTCGAACGATCTGACGATCTCGTAAAATGTCAGCAAGCCTTTGTTCATGGGTGTGGGCATGGTCAAGATCTGACTTGGGTTTGATCAGCCAAACGTACATCAGCCCAAAAATGAAATTGACACTACCTAGCCAAAGTAATGTCGCTCGCCAATCAAAGGCCGTGATCAAAAGCTCGGTGGCTGGGATAAATACGGTGCTGGCAAAGCCACCCCAGAGCGTGATGTGTGTGATGCCAGCCCGGGCGTTGCGTGCGCCAACATGCCTGGCGAACACGGCAAACGCAGGCTCATACAGCACAGCGGCCTGAATGGCACCACACAAGGCACAAATCACATAAAAGGCCAATAAGTGGTCGGTCATTGACCACCACCCCATGACCAAGAGCGCCGCCATCGACGCCCCGCCCATGATCCATCGACCCCACCCCCGATCTATCCCGACACCAACCGGGTAACTCAACAGCGCCGTCATGGCCAACCCGATGGTCGCACCGGCGTAAAGCTCAGACTTACTCCAGCCAAGCTCGTCTTGCATGCGCAGCACGATTAGCGGGAAGCTGTAGTAAAGCGATCCCCAGGAACAAATCTGGCCTAGGCCGAGCAGCGGGGCGAGCATGATCGTTTAGTGTCGTGGTTCCAATAATGGCTTTAACGCCTGTGCAGTATGCGACTGTTTCAAATGATCTTTGATCAGGGCCTCTGGTGAACCTTGTGCCACCAGTCGCCCGCCCTGCGATCCGCCCTCAGGACCCAGATCAATCACCCAGTCCGCTTCGGCAATGACGTCAAGGTTATGCTCAATGACAACCACTGTATTATCCGAATCCGTCAAGCGGTGCAGCACATCGATGAGTTTTTCCACGTCAGCCATGGAAAGTCCAACGGTTGGTTCATCCAGCACATACAGGGTGTGCGGCAGGCGGGAGGCTCGGCCGGTTTTGATGATGCCTTCGGTTAATTTGGCCTTGGCGAGTTCAGTCACTAATTTGATGCGCTGCGCTTCCCCGCCAGATAATGTCGGTGACGGCTGGCCCAATGTTAGGTAGCCCAAGCCCACGTCCTGCATGAGTTTTAAGGGATGCGCCACTTTGGGGTGTGCAGCAAAGTAGTCGACCGCGTCATCGACTTCCATGGCAAGCACCTCGCCCACGTGTTTGCCACGCAGTCGAGCGCTCAGTGTATCCGCGTTGAAGCGATCGCCATGACAGGCATCGCACGGCACTTTGACATCAGGCAGAAAGCTCATTTCGACGGTTCGCATGCCTTGGCCTTCGCATGCTGGGCAACGGCCATCTCCCGTGTTGAATGAAAAACGGTTCGTTTTCCAGCCGCGCATGCGCGCTTCCTGAGTATCCGCAAATTGCTTGCGAATGTCATCCCAGAATCCGATGTAGGTGGCAGGACACGAGCGTGGGGTCTTGCCGATGGGTGTTTGGTCGACTTCGAGCACACGATCGATCGCTTGCCAGCCCTCAATGCCCTCGCAGCCAAACCAATGTTCAGGCTGCCCAGTGCCCACTGCACCTGCCAGGTTCTCCAGCAGCACTTCACGCGCGAAGGTGGATTTGCCAGAACCAGAGACACCCGTGATCACCGTCATGCGCCCAACGGGGATGGCTGCGTCCACCAATTGCAGGTTATGCAGGCGGGCGCCTTTGACTTCAATGCGCTGGATACTGGCGTCTACCACGCGGCGTGCTTGCAAGGGGTGCTTGAGCGGCTCGCGCAGAAAGCGCCCCGTCACTGATTCAGGACAATCCATGATGGCTTGCAAGTTGCCGCAAGCCACCACCTGGCCACCTCTGACACCAGCGCCAGGGCCAATATCAATAATGTGTTGTGCTCGACGGATCGTGTCATCGTCGTGCTCGACCACCACCAGGGTGTTGCCGTTGTTCTCAAGCTTGCTCAATGCGTTAAGCAATATCTGATTGTCACGCGGGTGCAGCCCGATGGTTGGTTCATCCAGGACGTAGCAAACACCTTGCAGATTTGAACCTAGCTGTGCGGCCAGTCGGATACGTTGCGCTTCGCCGCCAGATAGCGTCGGGGCAGCCCGGTCAAGCGCCAGGTAGCTAAGCCCGACCTCGCGCAAGAAATCAAGGCGTGATCGCACTTCCTGCAAAATGTCCCTGGCAATCTCAGCTTCTCGCCCTTTGGTGATCAATCCTGTAAAGAACGTTTGAGCCTCTGATATGGGCAAGGCAGCAAGCTCAGCAATCGAACGGTCACGCCAGAGCACTGCCCGGGCGATTGGATTTAAGCGGGTGCCGTGGCAGCTCTCGCAGGCCGGTGTTTCGCCATCATACGCTGTGTTCCAGGCGGCTTCTTCACCTGTTTGCTCGGCATCGAAACCCTGCAATTTCAAACCAGTGCCATAGCAGCTCGTGCACCAGCCATGTTTGGAGTTGTATGAGAAAAGCCTTGGATCTGGTTCCGGGAAACTCATGCCACAGCTTGGGCAGGCACGTTTGGTTGAGAAGTGCTGGTCAGAGAGCTGCGCACCGAGGTTGTTTTTAAGTTGGTCCAAAGGCCAGATCACGCTTAAATTGCCCTGACCGTGGTGCAAGGCCGTTTCAATCGCTTCGCGCAACTGTGCCTCGTTGGCTTTATCCACGACAAAATCTGCGACCGGCAATTCAATGGTGTGTTCTTTGTAGCGATCAAGTCTGGGCCACTTGCTCGTGGCGATGAATTCACCGTCGACGCGCAAGTGGGTGTAGCCCTTGCCACTGGCCCACTTGGCCAGATCGGTGTAGTAGCCCTTGCGTGCACTGACTAGCGTTGCCATCACGCCAATGTGTGTGCCCGCATGGTCGCGCACGATTCGCGCGGCAATCTGTTCAGCCGTTTGCGGCTCGACGCTCACGCGGCACTCAGGGCAGTGCTGGGTACCTAGCTTCATGTAGAGCAGGCGCAAGAAGTGGTGTATCTCGGTCATGGTGGCAACCGTTGATTTGCGCCCCCCTCGGCTAGTGCGCTGCTCGATAGCCACCGTCGGCGCAATCCCATAGATCGCATCAACGTCTGGTTTGCCCGCTGGTTGCACAATCGCGCGTGCGTATGCGTTCAGTGACTCCAGATAGCGTCGCTGGCCTTCGTTAAACAGAATATCGAAGGCTAGTGTGGATTTGCCAGAACCCGACACGCCTGTAATGACCGTGAATTTGCCGTGTGGGATTTGAACGGAGATGTTTTGCAGGTTGTGTTCACGCGCGTGCAGGATTTCAATTTGCTTTGCTAACTGCACCGGCTCGCGCAGCACCTTTTGCAGGGGGCGGCCAACGTCAGTCTCGTTTTGTGCCTGCGCCATTTGCTGTTCATAGTCGCGCAGGGCCTGGCCGGTATGCGACGCGCTGACTGTCATGACCTCGGCGGGTGGGCCAGCGGCGACGATTTGACCTCCGTGTTCACCCGCTTCGGGGCCGAGATCGATGACCCAGTCAGCGGCTCGAATGACATCGAGGTTGTGTTCGATGATCAAGAGCGAGTGGCCCGCACCGAGCAGCTTGCGAAATGCGCTCATCAGCCTTGCCACGTCATCAAAGTGCAAGCCTGTGGTGGGCTCGTCAAACAGAAACAAGCTGCCCTTGCGAGCGAGCTTTCCGGAAATCCCACTGCGTGCCGCTTCTGCCAAATGACCCGCGAGTTTCAGTCGTTGTGCCTCGCCACCAGACAGTGTCGGTACAGGCTGTCCAAGCTTGACGTACTCAAGGCCAACGTCTGCTAGAGGTGCGAGCCCGATCTGTATATCACGCAGCCCCTGAAAGAACTGCATTGCTTCAGACACTGTCATGTCGAGCACTTCATCGATTGAAGCGCTTTTGCCGAGGTGTTCGATGCGAACCTCCCGGATCTCCGGGCGGAACCTTTTGCCATCGCAATCTGGGCAGCGCAGATACACGTCTGAGAGAAACTGCATTTCTACGTGTTCAAAGCCCGTACCGCCGCACGTCGGGCAACGGCCATCACCGCTGTTAAAACTAAAGGTGCCCGGGGTGTAACTGCGTTCACGCGCCAGTGGCGCTTGGGCAAACAACTTACGGATGGCGTCAAATACGCCAACGTAGCTCGCTGGGTTGGAGCGGGCTGTTTTGCCGATCGGGGATTGGTCTACCATCACGACATCGGTGAGTTGCTCTTGTCCCAGCAAATGCCGATAGGCGCCTGGTGCTTCGGTGGGTCTGCCCATTAGTTTGAGCAGCGCAGGGTGCAGGACGTTTTGCACCAGTGTCGATTTACCGGAACCCGAGACGCCTGTCAGGCAGACCAGGCGACCGAGTGGCAGCGATAGGTCAATGTTTTTGAGGTTGTTGGCGCTCACGCCTTCAAGCAATAGACGTGGCGTGTTGTTGGCCACTGGCATGGCGCGCGGTGCCAGGACATGCTTGGCGCCACGCATGTACTGGCCTGTTAGCGTGTTGGCGCTGCGCAATTGCCCTGGCGTGCCGTCAAACACGATTTGTCCGCCACGCTCACCAGGGCCTGGCCCGATATCAATGATTCGGTCTGCAGCCACCATGACTTGGGGGTCATGTTCAACCACGACCAAGGTGTTGCCTGCCGTTCGCAGTCGGTGCATGACTTCAACGACGCGGTTCATGTCACGCGGATGCAAGCCGATGGAGGGTTCGTCTAGCACGAACAATGTGTTGACCAGTGATGTACCGAGCGCCGTGGTCAGGTTGATGCGTTGCACCTCACCGCCAGACAGGGTCCGACTTTGCCGGTCTAGCGTTAAATATCCTAGACCTACATCGCAAACAAACTTCAGGCGCGAATTCAATTCCTGCAACACCAGTTCCATGGCCGCATCCATGATGGCATCGTCGAACTTCACGGCTTTAAACCACGTTTGCAAATCACGAATCGGCATGCACATCAGTTCGTGGATATTGTGGCCGCCAACTTTCCAAAGTAGGGCATCTGGCTTTAGACGGGTGCCGTGGCAACTTGGGCAGGTGGTGTAGCTGCGGTATTTGGATAACATCACACGCACGTGCATTTTGTAGGCTTTGGTTTCGAGCCACTCAAAAAAGCGGTGCACGCCATACCATTGGGTTAGCCAGGCGTTGCGCCCGCCCTTCCAGATCGGGTCGCCCTCAAGTACCCATTGCTGGTGTTCAGGTGGCAGATCGCGCCAAGCAGTGTTTAACGAGACGTTGGCTCGTTTGGCATATTTTTCGAGCTCGTCCTGGAATTCTTTAAAACTCGGCGTTTGCCAGGGTTTGATTGCACCACCTTCCAGTGTCTTGCTCTCATCGGGAATAACCAGTCCAAGGTCAATGCCAATCATCCGTCCAAAGCCCCGGCAGGTCTCACATGCCCCAAGCGGTGAGTTAAAGGAGAAAGTGCTTGGCAAAGCCTGTTGGTACGAAAGCTCGCAATCGGCGCAGTGCAACTTGTTGCTGTAGCGCCAGCGAGCCGAGTCGCTGCCTTCATCATCGAGCGCATAAACGCACACCAGGCCTTGCCCCATCCGCAAGGCTTGCTCAAGTGCTTCAGCCAGACGTTCGGGCTCGACACTTGACCACCGAAACCGGTCTTGAACGACATCGATGACTTGCTGATCTTTGACGTTTGAAGGGCGGGGCTCACCATGAATACGGGTGTAACCCTGACCCTGGAGGAAGTTGCTGACTTCTTCAGCACTGAAGTTGACTGGAATCCGCACTTCAAATGTAATAACCAGCCGTGGGTCTGCCAAGCGCCCTGACAAGTCTTGGCATCGCTGCTGCAGTGCGCGGCTGATTGTTTGGGGACTGTCGCGCTGTACGGGTTTGCCACAGCCACGACAGTAAAGCGTGGCGCCACGGGCAAACAGCAACTTCAGATGATCATTGACCTCGGTCATGGTACCGACCGTGCTGCGGGAGTTACGAACCGGATTGGTCTGATCAATCGCAATCGCCGGCAGAATCCCCTCAATGCGGTCAACCTGTGGCTTGTCCATGCGGTCGAGGAACTGACGCGCATAGGGCGAGAAGGTCTCAACGTAGCGGCGTTGGCCCTCCGCGTAGAGCGTATCGAAGGCCAACGAGCTTTTGCCCGAGCCTGAAACCCCAGTAATGACCGTCAATTCCCCAGTTTTAAAGCTCACGTCGAGGTTTTTAAGGTTGTTTTGCCGGGCCCCGAAAAGATCAATGGAGGGTTTCATGAAGGTAACCAGTCGCAGAATTAGCCACAATTGGAGTACTATAGCGGTCTTCTGTTGGGAGAACTGTCATGGCTGAACGTAAACGTGTGCGTCGCAACACGCTAGAGCGTCGTTGTTTGGGCAAGGCCTTCAAGCGCCTGTTCGTCAATGCGCCCAAAGGTGTGTTCAAGATGCTAGAGAAGGTCAAGCGCGTCTAAATAGCGTCTAAAAAATAGCGTCTAAATCGCATCTAAATTGTATCTAAATCGTATCAAATCGCTTGTTTCACTGAAATAAATACGCCGGCTAAGCCGGCGTATTTATTTCCTGGCCTGGCCACTCATCAAGGTTTCTCGGGGTTTTAGGTCATTGTGTAAATGACCGTTTGGTTATATCTTCATCAAAACTAAGTTTGGTTGACGATTGCGTTAAACGAGAACAAACTGTCCGCTTGAATACTGTAAATGAGGGGCCTACACATGCGTCGTTCACTTTATGCCGCTGCGCTAGCAGCTTGCTTGGCTGTTGCGCCAATGACTGGCATCACAAAAACATTCAAATGGTCGAGTCAGGGTGACATCTTGACGCTAGACCCCCATTCTCAAAACGAGGGGCTGAACATCGCGGCCAACCTCTATGTATACGAGCCGCTGGTTCGGTATGACGAGAATTTCAAGCTAGAGCCCGCTCTGGCTGTCTCGTGGGAGCAGGTTGATCCGGTCACCATGCGTTTCAAACTTCGCCCGGATGTGAAGTTTCATGATGGCACGCCCTTCACCGCCGAGGATGTGAAGTTCACCTTCGAGCGTGCCGCCGCACCGTCTTCGAACTACAAGTCTTATGTCAATGGTGTCAAAGAGGTCAAAGTGATTGACCCGCTGACGGTTGAAGTAATTACCGACGGTCCCAATCCGGTGTTATTGCGCCAGTTGCCGGTGCTTGGCATCATGAGCAAGGTTTGGTCCGAGAAAAACGGCGTGACTGTGCCTCAGAACTTTAAGGACAAAGAGGAAACGTTTGCCGCGCGTAACACCAACGGCACCGGTCCTTACAAGCTAAAGAGCCGCGAGGTTGATGTTCAGACCGTTTATGTTGAGAACCCAGATTGGTGGAACAAAGCTGACAAAAAAGGCAACGTCACCGAGATCATCTACACCCCCATCAAACAAAATGCCACTCGGACTGCCGCATTGCTGTCAGGCGAACTTGACTTTGTGCTCGATCCACCTGCACAGGACTTAAATCGGCTGCGCCAGCAGGTCAAGGTGCTTGATGGGAACGAATACCGCACGATTTTCCTGGGCATGGATCAGGAGCGTCCAGAGTTGCTGTACAGCGATGTCAAGGGCAAGAACCCACTGAAAGACAAGCGCGTGCGCGAAGCCCTGTATCAAGCCATTGATATTGACGCCATCAAGCGTGCCGTGATGCGTGGTGAGTCCATTCCGACGGGCGCCATGATTTCACCGCAGGTCAACGGGTACACCGATGCCGTGGCGCAGCGCCCGCCATACGACCCGGCCAAGAGCAAGGCCTTGTTGGCTGAAGCTGGTTATCCCAATGGATTTGAAATTACGCTTGATTGCCCGAACAACCGTTACATCAATGATGAAGCGATTTGCCAAGCGATTGCAGCCATGTGGGCCAAGGTCGGTGTCAATACCAAACTGAACACCATGCCGCGTGCGAACTATTTCCCCAAAATCCAGAATCGTGACACCAGTGTCTACATGCTGGGCTGGGGTGTGCCAACGTTTGATGCGCTTTACAGCTTGCAAGCGTTGATCCGTTCCAAAGGTCAGGGCGCTGATGGCTCCTGGAACCATGGCGGTTACTCCAATCCCAAGGTGGATGCATTGATCGACCAAATCAAGGTTGAAATCGACCAGGATAAGCGTAACGCCATGATCGAAGAGGCTTTGAGTCTGCATCTACAGGATGTTGGTCACATTCCTTTGCATGACCAGATCATTCCTTGGGCCATGAAGAAAAACGTCAATGCCCAGCACCGTGCGGACAACCGTTTGGTGGTCGAGTGGGTCGTGATTGACTAACAACAGATCAGGGTGCGGTGCTAGCGTCCCGAGCACCGCACCCTAGGTTCACTCATGTTTGCATTCATCATTCGCCGCCTGATTCAGGCTGCTGGCGTCATGCTGGTGGTCGGGCTCATCGCATTTTTGTTATTCCAGTATGTCGGGGACCCTGTCTCCATTATGCTGGGGCAAGACATCACGGACGAAGATCGCATTCGCCTGACCCGGCAGCTCGGGCTTGATCAGCCTGCGATCGTTCAGTTCTATCACTTTCTGGTCAATGCCATCCAGGGCGACTTCGGTATTTCGCTCAGGCAAGGGCAGAAGGTTTCAACCATGTTGATTCAGCGCCTGCCCGCCACGCTTGAACTTTCCATGGCAGCTGCACTGATTGCATTGCTCGTGGGCATTCCCCTCGGTGTATATACCGCTCTGAATCGCAAGGGTTTCGGTGCAAATTTTGTCTTGGCTTTTTCCTTGATTGGTGTGTCATTGCCGACATTTTTGATCGGCATTCTATTGATCCTGGTTTTTTCCGTGCAGCTTGGCTGGTTGCCGAGTTACGGTCGCGGCCAAGTGGTGCAAATTGGCTGGTGGTCAACCGGGTTGTTGACAGTCAGTGGCTGGAAGCACTTGATTTTGCCGGCGATTACCTTGTCACTGTTCCAGTTGACCTTGGTGCTGCGCCTGGTGCGCTCGGAAATGCTGGAGGTGTTGCGAACCGATTACATCAAGTTTGCCCGGGCCCGAGGATTAACCAAACGTGCCATTCATTTTGGGCATGCGTTAAAGAACACCCTCGTGCCCGTGATCACCATTACCGGGTTACAGCTTGGCGGCATCATTGCCTTTGCCATCGTCACAGAGACGGTGTTTCAGTGGCCAGGGATGGGTCTATTGTTTATTCAAGCGGTGCAGTTTGTTGATATACCGGTCATGGCTGCGTACCTCTGCCTGATTGCCTTGATTTTTGTGATGATCAACTTGATCGTTGATTTGCTTTACTTTGTGGTTGATCCGCGCCTGCGTGCTGGCATCGGCAAGGTAGGGGGGCACTGATGAGCGCCTGGCAAAGGTTTTGGGATGGCGATGTGGCCTGGTCCTGGCGGCATTCGCCGGTAGCGATCGTCTCGTCTGTGGTGTTGCTGTTGCTTATCGTAGCGTCGTTCGGTGCGCCTTGGGTTGCACCCCACAATCCGTTTGATCTCGCCACGCTGAATCTGCTTGACGCCTTAAAGCCACCCGCCTGGGAGAGTGGTGGAGATAGTCTGCACTTGCTTGGTACCGATAGTCAGGGCCGGGATCTGCTGTCAGCCATCATGTATGGCATGCAGGTGTCATTGCTCATTGGTATCGCTTCGGTCTTGCTATCGATGTTTCTGGGTATCGTGCTTGGCCTACTGGCAGGCTATCTCGGCGGACGGATTGATGCGTACATCATGCGTGTGGCTGATGTTCAGTTATCTTTTCCGGCGATTTTGATTGCGCTGCTAATTGACGGTGTTGCGCGAGCGGTGGTGCCTAAGGACATGCATGAGATCATTGCGTTTCCTGTGCTTGTGTTTGCCATCGCCTTAGCGGGTTGGCCTCAGTATGCCCGCACGGTGCGTGGGTCAACCATGGTGGAGAAAAATCGCGAGTACGTGCAGGCTGCGCGCGTGATCGGCATTTCCTCGCCAGTCATTATGTTTCGCCATGTGCTGCCCAATGTGTTGGGGCCTGTGCTGGTTCTCGCCACGGTCCACCTGGCAACAGCGATCATCACGGAAGCTACTCTGTCATTTTTGGGGGTGGGTGTGCCGCCGACCTCACCATCGCTGGGGACGTTGATTCGTATTGGCAATGATTTTCTGTTTTCGGGGGAGTGGTGGATTACGATTTTCCCCGGGGTTGCACTCGTTGTTTTGGTGCTGGCGGTGAACTTGCTGGGGGACTGGATGCGTGACGCATTGAATCCTCGATTGAATTGAGATAGCCATGAGTCAAGTTCTCGAGATCCGTCAGCTTAGCGTGGAATTTCCAACCCGTCGGGGTGTGCTTAAAGCACTCGACGAAGTATCGTTCTCCATTGGCGCTGGCGAGGTGGTTGGCGTGGTGGGTGAGTCTGGCGCAGGCAAGTCGCTCACGGGTGCTGCCATTATCGGCTTGCTGGAGCCGCCAGGCCGGATCAGTGGCGGAGAAATATTGCTCGAAGGCCAGCGTATCGATAACTTGGCTGACGAACAGATGCGCACGATCCGCGGCAAAAAAATTGGTGCTATTTTTCAGGATCCGTTGACCTCGCTCAACCCCTTGTACACCGTTGGACAGCAGCTGGTGGAGACCATCACCACCCATTTACCCCTCACACCGTCGCAGGCGCGCAATCGAGCCGTTGAGCTCCTTGAGTCAACTGGCATCCCGGCGGCAAAAGAACGCATCGATCATTATCCACACCAGTTTTCTGGGGGCATGCGCCAGCGTGTGGTGATCGCACTGGCTTTGGCGGCCGAACCCAAGCTGATTGTGGCAGATGAGCCGACCACTGCGTTGGATGTCTCGATACAGGCGCAGATTATCGAGTTGTTAAAGCGCTTATGCAAAGACCATGGCACGGCGGTCATGTTGATCACTCATGACATGGGTGTGATTGCGGAGACGGCCAACCGGGTCGTGGTCATGTATGCGGGGCGTGTTGCAGAGATTGGGTCTGTCAGGCATGTGATTCATGATCCCAAGCATCCCTATACGGCGGGCTTAATGGGGTCGATTCCTTCCATTGCCCACAGTGCAGAGCGACTGTTGCAAATTGACGGCAGTATGCCGCGTTTGAATGCGATTCCGACAGGCTGTGCGTTTCACCCGCGATGCACAAAAATCATCGATGTATGTAGTCGTGAACGGCCCGAGCTCATGCGAGCTGACAGTTCACAGGCGGCTTGTTGGCTCTACGAGCGGGAGAGAACATGAGCGATAGCCCGCAAGCTCGGCCGTTGGTTGAGGTCCGTGATGCAACACGATGGTTCGATGTTTCCGCACCTTGGCTCGAACGTGTGCTTTCGCGCAAGCCCCGGACCATGTTGCGTGCGGTTGACGGCGTCTCACTCACGATCAAGCGCGGCGAGACCTTGGCGCTAGTCGGTGAGTCAGGCTGCGGCAAGTCCACCATGGCGCGCTTGTTGGTGGGTCTTTATCCGTTAACGCGAGGCCAAATCACCATTGGCGGTGAATCCATCACGGAATTGAACGGACCCAAGGGCCCAACGCTTCGGCGTCGCTTGCAGATGATTTTTCAGGATCCGTACGCGAGCCTGAACCCACGCTGGCGCGTTGGCAGAATCATTGCCGAGCCGCTGAAAGCCCACACCAAGATGACCGAGCGCGAGCAAACTGCACGCGTCGACGATCTGCTCAAGCAGGTCGGGCTTGATCCGGCTGACAAGTCGCGATATCCACACCAATTCTCGGGTGGACAACGCCAGCGCATATCGATCGCGCGTGCGCTCGCGGTCAATCCCGAGTTTCTGGTGTGTGACGAGCCAACCTCAGCCCTCGATGTATCCGTTCAGGCGCAGGTCTTGAACATCATGAAAGATCTTCAGCGCAAGCTGGGGCTGACTTACCTTTTTATTTCGCACAATCTGGCGGTTGTGCATCATGTCGCCGACCGGGTGGGTGTCATGTATCTTGGCCGAATTGTTGAGATTGCGGCACGCGACGAGTTATTCAACAACCCTCGCCACCCCTACACCCGCATGTTGTTGTCCGCGATCCCCGACATTGCAGGTCACGGCAAATCACGAACGCCCGTGGCGGGTGAAGTGCCTAATCCACTTAATCCGCCGTCAGGTTGTACCTTTCATCCGCGTTGTCCGTTCGCTCGACCGCTGTGTCGTGAAACTTCGCCAGAGACGGTGAATGTGGGTCAGACCGAGGTTGCCTGTCATGCTGTAGCGCTGAACTGGCCGAGGCCGTCCATAAACTAAGGATTTATTTTTTCTCTTTACAAGGTAACAGGGTGTCGCTAACAGGGTGTCGGGTTTGGCTTACTTCTTATATACTTCGGTCGTAAACATTGTTTAATAGCCTGGCATTATTAGGTCTTCAGGCCATAAAGTGTTTACTTACTTAGCCGATGGGTTTGAAGGGGTCTTGCAGATGGTGTTTGGGATTGCGAATGGAAGAGTCGCCTGACGTAACGCGCCCGCATCTGATTAATCGTGCCAAGCAAGCCTCTGTTTGGTGGTATTTGATTGCGGCTTTACTGGCACACCTCGCCCTGTTTGGTTTGATGTTTGGCTGGGCTTTGATAGACCCACTGCGGAAGTCCCCAGATGATCAGATCGAGGTGCAGTTAATTTCCTTTGCGCCGGCCTCTGCCGATGAAGTCGCGCCTGCGATGCCTGATTTTGAGCCTCGCCTAGTTGAGACACCGGCACAGACCATCCCTGAACCCCAACCTGAACCCCAGCCTGAAACGCCACTGCCTGTCCTAGAGCCAACGCCTGAGCCGCCACCGCCGCCACCACCGCCACCGCCACCGCCACCGCCACCGCCGCCGCCAGAACCCGTGCCGCCGCCGCCGCCACCGCCGCCGCCGCCACCGCCACCGCCACCGCCGCCGCCGCCACCGCCACCGCCACCGC
>CAMCOS010000028.1 GCA_945876565.1 Lautropia mirabilis
TATCGGCCTAAGTCAAAAGACAACACATACGTCTGGTCGGCCTCGACTACTACGTTAGACTGCTGTACGCTTCCGGCGTGAAATGACCCGCCCACCCATGCGCCCACTCGAGCGCCTTTACTGCCCTCGCTGACGCGATCGGTTTGAACAGCGCCACGATTGCTACTCCAGTTGTTGAAGTTATCTTCGAATGAGCCATTGGCAATCAAATTCAGACCCAAATTAGTCGCTTTGGTGTAGTTGTTACTCACATTGCCAGCAGCATCGGAGAGTCGCAGCGACACCGCAAGGTCAGTACCCTGAGCAACATCCGTGCCGCCATCGGTCACCACAAATTTAGCTACATAAGTCGTTTCGTCGATTTTTGTCAGGTTGCCCAACTCAAAGCCACCGATTGTTCCGCTAATAAGTGTCAGCATCTGACCCGTTGCACCAGAAACATTGATCTTCGCGGTCACCTCATCGCCAACTTTCAAGTTCCGATTCTCGTCGATGCTGACCGCCGTCACCGTCGGCGCGACTGTGTCAACGGTCACCATGCGGCTTGCCGTGGGACCAGCATTGCCCGCAAGATCAAATACAGTGGCTATGATCTCCCCTGAGAAGCCATTAAGCGTCTGCGCATCGGGGATCGTCACCGACCACGTGCCTTTGCTCACAGTGCCCTCGTAGGTCCTGTCCCTAATAGTCACCCTCACTGTCTGGCCATCGTCAACACCCACGGCCGTCCCAGTGACAGTCCCGTTGATGAAGCCGCTAGTTAGAATCACCACACTCGACTGGCGGTTCTCGTCATCAGCCTCGGTCTGCCCGCCGTTCATGTTCACATCGCTAGTCGTCATTTTCTGTTTCCTGTTCAGCAAAGATTCGCGCAAGCTTTAAGCTGCGCACAATAGTTTCAGCGTTCTCATGTCAGAACGTTGTGGGTTAATGAAATATTTTGGTTTCGGAAGTGTTGCCTGGTGCTGACTTGAAGGTCGGCGCCATGAGTAATAGCCACTTGCATCGGAACGCAAAGGACAGTCTTGGGTCAGGGCAAACTCGTTTCTTCGGCGCTGAGCGCTTTGCCACCAACGGCAAGCTTTAATCGGTGCGTCGATCGCGACTGATCTCACCAGATGGCTAAAGACTTCCGGTGTCTCGATTGGTTTGTAGTGAAGGTGTTTGCTCGGCAGGCCTATCGGGTAGCGCTGCGTGACATCGAACTGAATTTGCGATTGCAGGCGCATTGGCTCTCTCGCATGGACCTGCATTCCACCTCGATCTCGCGCAACACGTTGCCTCGCGCGTGCACCACGCGAGACTGGCAAATCGCTGCTGAATTTTGGCAGTATCTGATTGAGATTCTGAGCGGGATTGCCAGACCGCTTTATCCCAGCGGACCCTTGGCCTTCGATCACTTGGGCGCCTGCGTGGTGACCAACGTGAAGTTCAAGTCTAAGTTCCAGTCCTGAGGCCACTGCACCGAGCCTGTCGATCGCATCAACACCAATGTGAGAGGCGATCCGTTTGACGGGGTGACGATTCACCCACCGCACAAAGGCTGTCGCGATGCGCCACATCAAGTCATTGTCAAGAACGACAAGGGCAATTAATCGACCTGCAGTCAGTTGCTCTGAGACCGGAACTCGCTGCCCCGCATGTGACCTCCTCTGTGGCCCAAGAGGTTTTTGGATGAGGCCCCCGCGACTGCCGAACGATGTCGATAAAGATGCCCAGTCGAACTTTTCTTCTCGCAGATCAATCACGGCGTCATGATGATGCGCAACTGAACTGACCGTGCCTCGCAGCAGAGTGGTATTGCCGAAAGCGGTTGATGGATCATCGTAGATCTCGGTTGGGCTGCCAATTTGTTCAATGCGGCCCTTGTTCATGACCGCAATCCGAGCGGCAATGCTCACCGCCTCCTCTTGCTCGTGCGTCACCAAAATCGCTGTCGATCCGAGTTGGCGCTGCAAACGCTTTATCTCCATTTGCATGTCTAGCCGAAGGCTCTGGTCTAGCGCGCCAAACGGCTCATCGAGCAACAGTATTTGGGGTAGCGTGGCAATCGCGCGCGCCAAGGCAACTTGCTGCTGTTGTCGGCCCGACAATTGTTTAGGGAACCGGTCAACCACATGAGGCAATTGAACGATCTCTAGGCATTTCGTCACCCCGGCTTTTATCCCTTTATTCGACAAACCGCTTGCCGCTAGCCCAAAAGCGACGTTGATATAGACAGACATGTGCGGGAACAAAGCATGGTTTTGAAACTCGATGCCGCTGTTGCGTCGATTCGGGTTTAGATAGTCGATTGCAGCGGCATCAGTTCTCACTGTGCCTCGGGATTGTTTGACAAATCCCGCAATGATCCGCAACAACGTGGTTTTTCCGCAGCGCCAGCGACCTAGCAAAGCCAGTATCTCGCCGCCCTCGACCGAAACATCGACCTCAGACAGCGCCCAAGAGCAGCCGAACTGGTGGCTAATCGATTCGACATCAAGTGAATGCATTGCCATACTCCGCCTGTCAGCAAATTTTTTAATAAAATTTTTTAATAAAATTTTTTAATAAAATTTTTGCAGCAAATTTCGTGCCAGATAATGATGTAACTGACGTGAGATGCGCAAATACCCAGCAGAGGGCCGTTGCACGGTAATGTTGACGTGCGAGGAGTTAGCAGCCATTCTCGCTATGCTTTGTTGGCAAGAGTCACAGCTGCGAGACATGTTGGTGCATTGGCGCCGCGATGGTGCTCGGCGTATTGCCACGTTGCAAGATACGCTGACATGGCGTCAGACAAAACGGTTACCAAGCAGCGAGGCCAAATGTCCTGCTGCACCATGGCGCCAAGGAAAGTTAAGACATAATGGCCTTATGGCATCTTCCTGCGACCGTTGCAGGGACATCATTCGCATATGCCCGAACCGGCGCTTGCCAACCCATCAGGGGGTTAGCCACTACCAATCGTTGCCAACCATCTTCGCCCGACGATGTTGCTCACGCCTAAGTTCAAGCCAGTCTATTTCAAGAACCTGCGCTTTCAACACCGCAAAATATGTAGATTGGGTCTCGTGATCAGCGGTCGACAGCGCCTGCGTGCTGTAATCGCGAGGCAATGATGCGCCCGGTGGCGGCACCGCCATGTAACCGCCCCCCGACCGGGTCTGTCGAACCAATTGCCATAACGATGCCACAAGTGGCCCATCGGTTTTAACTGATACAACGACGCGCACTCGCAACTGCCAGCCCACTCGAGCACTCCAAAACACCAGGCATGCCATCGGTTGTGCTGCAAGTTCAGACGTTTTTGGGCTGCGCCGGTCAGCGTATATGTCAAGTGCGCATGCTACAGCAGTCGCGCCCGTTCGATGCACATCTTGAAGCACCACGGTTCTGGCGTTTGGCATGCCGCTGGCATCCACGGTTGCCAGCACGGGGGTGCGCCACGCATGATGCCGATCCTGAGCGGCACGAACGAGTTGCTTGCCGATCTGCTCCGGTGTCTCAAAGTCTTGCTTCATGACGATATCGTGGTTGATCGAATGGCCGCCACAACATAAATACCGGACAGTATCTCACTTCATGAAACACCTGGCCGGTTGCCGTGAGTCCGGTGCTTGACGCACAAACTGCCGTACGCAAACAACTCGCTGACAGTCAACCGACAGCCATTGAACGGGAGTGCCCAACTGATGCGATTCTGCCTTCTATCCCTGTTGATGATCGTCGCCGCCCTGCGCCAGCAAATTGTCCATACCAGTGGATGACAGTATAGAGACCCGGATGTTTAAAAGCATAGCGGGTTTTTTTGTGTCTGCAACCAATCTACGGTAGTCGAGGTAATTCTCATGTCCGGCAATCGCGGACACCTTGCATCATGAAAGAAAATCAAGTTGCGGCGTACTGTAGTTAGAGGTCGGTAAATTTCTTTGGGTGAATTTGGCACCGAACAGTCATTTGATACGTCGCACACCACGCGTACCCCACTTTGTCGCCATCAAGCACTCAAGGTGAATAGGTCCACGTACCACGTTTGGTGCGTAGGCATTTTGGTTTGCGAGGCAACGAAGTCGTACGCCGCTTTGCTCTGCAGTGTTTTTGAAGCAACGACCGAACCCCTAAGCCATGGGGTGGGGGGGTTTTTGACTCGTTTCTTTCACGGCATGTAAGGTAAGCAGCGGGATATCGTGCTATCATTAAGAGCAGCGTCTAATTTGCGCGAATAAGCGTGAGTATTTTCTAAACACTGAGATGGGGGTTGGAGTGAGCGTTGATCAGAATTTGGTTAATGAGTGGCAGGGTGGGTTTCAAGCAAGTCTCACGTTAAAAAATGAGACTAATCAGCCAGTTTCTGAGTTTAGGTTACAGGTGCCCGCTGACTTCGAGATAGGTAATCTTTGGGGCGGCGAGTGGAGCGTCGTTGATGGTTGGCTCACGCTTCGATTGCCTAGCTGGATGAATAGTCTGGCGCCCGGGGCAGAGGTTAATTTTGGATTTACGGCGACGGGCTCGTACGCAGAGCTTTCTGCGCATGTGTCGGCCGATCTCGATGATGATCAGGATTTGATCGCATCAGAGGATGACGGCTTTGCGTCTAGCGTTCACGAGGCTGATGAGCCAGGTAATGAAGTGTCCTCTCAAGACCCAGGCGTGCCCCTGAGTGTAGATATCCCCGATGGTGCGGATGACGAGGATGTTCAAGTGTCGCCGCCAGTGATTGAAGATATAGCCCCCCGCAACCAGATCTTTACTGTTGTGCAGTCAGTGGTTAACTCATGGCACGGCGGATTTCAGGGTGAGATTGTTCTAACAAATTCATCTCAGGACGCCATTTCCGAGTTGGAATTGGTTATCCCAGAAGGGATTGAGATTGGAAATCTCTGGGGTGGTGAGTTTACTGCTGTTGGCGCCAACGTGTACAGGGTTTCACCACCATCGTGGATGGGTAACCTCTTGCCCGGTCAGACTATGACGATCGGGTTCGCGGCGAATGGGCAACCCGCTGAGCTTACCGTCGTGGGCGATTCGAACTCGGAGCCAGTCGCTGATCCGATTGCGCCGGACACGCCGACTGCAGAGCCGCAAGTGCCCAGCGATGAGCTCGAGCAACCAGTGGCGCCCGAGCCTACGTTGCCAATTCAAACCGTGCCCGACGATGCTGATGACGAGGATGTTCAAGTGTCGCCGCCAGTGATTGAAGATATAGCCCCCAGCAACCAGATCTTTACTGTTGTGCAGTCAGTGGTTAACTCATGGCACGGCGGATTTCAGGGTGAAATTGTTCTAACAAATTCATCTCAGGACGCCATTTCGGAGTTGGAATTGGTTATCCCAGAAGGCATCGAGATTGGAAATCTCTGGGGTGGTGAGTTTACTGCTGTTGGCGCCAACGTGTTCAGGGTTTCACCACCATCGTGGATGGGTAGCTTCTTGCCTGGTCAGACTATGACGATTGGTTTCGTGGCGAATGGGCAACCCGCAGAGCTTGCCGTCGTGGGCGATTCGAACTCGGGATCAGTCGCTGATCCGATTGCGCCGGACACGCCGACCGCAGAGCCGCAAGTGCCCAGCGATGAGCTCGATCAACCAGTGGCTCCTGAGCCTACGCAGCCTATTCAAACGGTGCCGCCTGAGGTTTCGGACGAAGATCATGAGGAATCTCAGGGTGAGACAACTGATCCCGTAGAGGAAAATCTCACCGGGAGCTTGTCGGTGGTGATGGATATTGTTCATGCTTGGCAAGGCGGATTTCAAGCTGAAATAACCGTTCGAGCTGTCAACGATTTGTCATCAACGGTGACGGATTGGCAGTTGGAAATCCCCGACTCTGTTGGTGTTGATTCGGTTTGGAATGCCGGCCTTTCCGATTCGGGTTCCGTCGTATATGCGACTGAAGAGTGGAATAGCACGTTGTCGCACGCTGGAAACGTCATCAAGTTCGGACTTACCGCGTCAGGCACTGTCGAAGATTTAAGCGGCATAAAATTTATTGATCAAAATGGCCGCATCACCGAGCTCGAAATTGCTGTCTCTGGTGAAGATCTTTTGCTCCCGCCCGTTCAAAATCCGCAATCGAGCGGCTCCGCAAGTGGTGGCAGGCCGTCAGCGGCGGACCTGGCATATGACGTTCAAGATGTAACGCAGAGCGTGTCGCCGTTCACCTCGGATGACTACGAGCAACTGCTCAACATGTCCATGTCGTTCTATAGAGCGCAGGAAGCAGGCGAACTCGCGGATGACCATCCGATTGCGTGGCGTGGCGATTCTTTTTTACAGGATGGTAATAACTTTGATTTACTGATCAGTAACGGCGGGCACATTCCCGATGAGAGTGTTGACCTTACGGGAGGATGGTTTGACGCTGGAGACCACGTGAAGTTCGGGTTTCCCATGGCATACAGCACAACCGCGCTTGCATGGGGCGGCATCGATTACCGCGCTGGTTATCAAAAAGCGGGGGCGCTTGACGAGTTGGCTCATAATCTCACTCATGTGACAGATTATCTGTCGAATGCATATTTTGATATGGGCACTCCTGCGGATGCGTCTGATGATGTGCTTGTGATTCAGATTGCGGATGGCCACCTCGACCACAGCGTGTGGGCCGCACCGGAGGGGCATGTGCACGATGGACAAAGGCAGGTCTATTACCTTGACGCTGCGAACCCTGGCTCTGATGTGGCCGGTGAGACTGCTGCGGCACTTGCAGCATCCTCGATCTTTTTCCGCGAGCAAGGTGATATCGATCGAGCGGATAGTTTGCTCGGCAAGGCGATCAGCCTATACAACTTTGCCGATACGTACCGAGGTAGATACACTGATACCGCAATGGGCAGCAACGCATCCACGTTCTACAAGTCTTGGAGCGGTTATGAGGATGAGCTCGCGTGGGGCGCTGTTTGGTTGCATAAGGCAGTAAATGCAGCTGGCGTCCAAAGCGACATTGATTACCTCAGTAAGGCAGAGGAATACACCGGATGGGGAAATGCGGGCTGGTCGCTTAACTGGGACGACAAAACCCATGGTGTCAACATGTTGCTGTTGGAAGAGACTGGCAAAGATGTTTACCGTCAGAGAGTCGAGGCCCATGTAAATGGACTGTTGACCGGTGAGAGGGTGTTGCCTGACGGGACTGTCAGCAATTCCGGGCTTACATTTGTGAGTGAGTGGGGATCAAACCGCTATGCCGCCAACGGTGCGTTCATTGTTGAGCAATATGCGGACTATTTGGCAGCCAATGACACGTCGGCGGCTTCATTAAGCGAACAGCTTGCTCTGAAGGACTACGTGACAGACCAGCTTGACTTCATGCTCGGTGATAACGCGCAGGGCCAGAGTTTTGTGGTTGGGTTTGGGGATAAGTCGCCTCAGAATCCTCACCATCGAGCGGCTTCTCAGTCTGCCGACTTTGTTCTGAATGGAGCCTTGGTGGGCGGGTTTGAGAATACCGCTGGCCATTACGATGACGACACCTTCGATTACATATCCAACGAAGTCGCAACTGACTACAACGCGCTTTATTCTGGGCTATTGGCGGCTAGAGTCTCTGAGCAAAAGCAAACGGGTACTGTTCAGGACGACACACTGATAGGGTCTAACTTCAATGATCGACTTGTTGGCCTTGACGCAGACGATGTCCTGGTAGGTGGTTTGGGCGCAGATATCCTTCTAGGCGGTGCTGGCGCAGATAGGTTTGTCTACACCGATGTCAATGAAAGCACGACATTGCTGATGGATGTAATTGAAGATTTCGAAGTTGGTGTAGATGTTATCGATCTTACCGCCTTTGGAATAGATCTTGCCGATCTGTCCGTCTCGGTTTCGGAGGAAGATGTCAGCACGATTCTTTCGATTGACTCTGACAACGTTGATTTCCGAGTTGAGCTTTCTGGTGTGGCCTTGGACTATGGCATTCTTATCGCCGATGTTATCGTTTGAGGCCGATCGTTAAACTCGCTTTCTGATCCTTTTAACAGAAAGCTAGTTGGTTGTTCGTTAGCCAGCAAGATTTCACCAGCGCTAATTTCAGCGCTGGTGAAGTCAGGCAACACGACGCCTCTGTCAACTGTAGAGTAAAGGTGATCCAAAGGGCAGCGCAAAATGTTGCCACTTTGGGGTGGATCGCTCAAGCGCATAAGCGTGCGTCAAAATGCGGGCGCCGCGTTTGTCACAGAACCGGCGGTTTTCGGATGCTTTGGCCAACGCGATAGCTTTCGCCGTTGATCTAAAGGTTGTGTACATGATGGGTCAAACGATCCAGCAGATCGCCGGTCAAGCGTTCTGATTCAAAGGTCTCGGTCCATTCGTTGAAGGGCAGGTTGCCTCGTGTCGATATCGTGCATGAGATCCCGGAACAAGATCGCCTGTGCGCATGCGGCATCCCGATGCAGGTACGAGTGCTTCGGCACATTCGTAAACGCTACGCTTGCCCAGACAAAGTACATACACCGGTGTAAGCACCCAAGCCCGCCCAAGTCGAGCCAAAGACCAATGCCTTGCCCCGAGCTCGCCTCGTCAGACGCAGGCACGCTGGATCATCGGCACAGCCGATGGGTTGCAGCCGTTGTTTTACCTGTTGCACGCCTAGCCTGTGGGTCATCGATGATTGAGGCCTGTTCCCCATGACGTCACCCCAATACGTCACCCCAATACGAGGGCTTCCACGAGTTGAATGCCATGCGCTATGAGCAACGCTAAACCCTGATGACCAGCAATCTGGACTTCACCGACTGGGATCAGGCATTTTGCCAAGAACAAACTGCTGGCCATTGCCACCTTGGATCGTCGGTTGCACAACTCCCCCTCGTCGAGAGGACGAAAAGCCGTTGCGATCGCCTCAATTTCAAGATCACGCTTGGCCACGATCTTCTTGAGCCGCTTCACATCATCCGTGAGCATCTCGGCAAACTTTATTCGCCAAGCGTAGATCGAAGGCTCACTCACTTCAAACAGTCAGGACGTGGTTGGGACGTGGTTGTGCACCAAGTGTTTGTCCAGTCGGTACAATTCGACTAAAAAACAGACCGACGGTATTGCATGGCACATCACAATAAGCGCGTTGCCGAATTCGGAATTTTTAACCTCGCGTACCTCGCTAGCGGCGCAGTGCTGCTGGCGCTGGTGGCTTATAGCCTGTGGATGGCGTTTTACCTGCCGGTCTATGGTGACGAGACCTATTGGAAACTCATCGTTTCCCGCTTAGTGTCGGACGACGGTTATCTCATTTATATCTTCTCGCAGTGCGCCCAAGGGCAATGGATTCAAGCGCCATGGACCTGGCTGCCAGCCATGACGCTAAGCTACTTTCTCTATGAAGACGCCAGCCACCCCTGGACGTTGCGCATTTCGGGCTGGGTGCTTTACGTCGGTTTATTGATTGCCTGGGTCTGGCTGCTCAAACGACGATCTGGGTTGTGCTGGTTTGACAGTGCATTGGCAATCGGCGGGTTTTTCTCGCTCGGTGTGCTGCCATTTTTGATGGTGTTTGATCGCCCGGAAAAGACAATCTTGGTGCTGCTAACGCTGGTGCTGGCCCTTGTGCCTGCCAGTGCCGAGTCTCACACAAAGCCCTCCAAACTGATGGTGGTGTCACTGGTTGCGATCTTTTCGCTGCTCGCTGCTTTGTTTGCCGGTTTGCATCCCAAGGGTCTATTCTTTTTTCCGGTGTTGCTGGCTGTTCTTTACGCGCGCACTCGGTCGTGGCTCGCCGGATTGGTGTTTCTTGGCCTATTGACCTGGGTCGCGCGCGACACCATGGCGATCTGGCAACAGCGCACGAATTGCCCCGAGTTTCCGGGTTTGATGACTGTCTTGCAGGGCTTGACGCTGCGACCATCGGCATTTTTTGTGGATCCGGCTGCCTTTATTTATGCAGCCTGGTTAAACCTGCTAGCGTTTGACGCGTACGTCAACAGTATTGGCCTGATACCCACGTACGTCGAGAACTGGTTGCCGCCGCTCGCTGGCGATCAGGCGCAGCCAAGCTGGGTTGCACTTGTCAATGCCTTGAACTGGATGCCACTGGCAGCAGTGGCTGGCTTGGCGCTGGTGAATCTTGTACAGGCTGGCTCAAAGTGGTGGAGGTCAGACGGTGTGATCTGGCTCGCACTCTGTCTGGCCCTGATGCTGATCGTCTGCCTGCAGACCGCCAAGAACTTCTACGAGGCAAGCCTGGTTTGGCCGCTCATCGGACTCTTAGCGGCCATGAGTTTTGCGTCTTCGGGTGGTGCGAGGTCCAAGGGTGGAGCCAAAGCGCTGATATTTTTTCTGGTGGTCATCGCCATTATCAGCAGCGTTGCCCGGATCGACCGATTTGCCCCGAATCTGTCAGACTGGATTCGCGAGCGCACCTGGCAAGTGCAGCATCAGGATCAACACAACGAAACCCTTCGAGAGTTTGCGAGGAACAGTTGCGCGATCGACGCCAATGCTACCCGTCTGGCAATCGACAAAACGACCTATCCGGCCTTTTGGTGGCATCGCCAGCCGATTTTGTTGGATTTTTCTGCGGGGTGGTGGGCAGCAGAGTCCGATTTGAGCACCACATTGAGCAACAGAGATTCAGAAGGAGTGGTCGCTGCTTGTGAGCGCCTGCCTAATGATTTGCGGGGTCGAGCTAAAGCGCAAGGGCAGGTTTGCTGTTTGAGTGCGAAGGATTTGCGCTGAGGATTGACGCCATGCAGTTCCCGTTAGCGTGATTGCAGCACAACAAACAATGAACTGCCAAACGGTGCGGCAGGAACAAAGCGTGTTTCCAGCGTGACCAGGTTGCGCAGTAACCGATTCAACAGAGGCGGGTAAGTTTTGAGGTCGGAGGCTGGCAAGTCTGCTGCCACACGGTCGCGCCCAAGCATCCGTTGAGACGTCCGGATGAGCCAAATGGGTACGCTTAAAACGAAAGGCCAGTAATCCATCCTGACAATTGTCAGGCCCGCCTGCGAAGCCAGCGAGGTCATTTGCGCTTTCGTGAACCGGTGGGTAATGCCCACGGCTTTGTCATGCGAGCCGCGCAGACAATGCAGTGCAGGCAGATTCAAGATCATGATGCCATCGGCATGGAGTCTGGTGCTCGCCTGACGCAGAAACTGCATCCGCTTTTCGGCCTCGATATGGTAGAGCGTGTCGTTGCTGACAATACAGTCGAACTGACGTCCCGAGTAGAGATCACTTAATTCCCAAAGATCACCGACACAGGCTGTCAGGCCCCGCTTGACGCAGTGTTTGACTGCCAGCGCTGAGAGATCAAATCCCACCACATCTTTGCAGCCTTGGGTGTTTAGGAACTGCATGAGGCCACCCGTGCCACAGCCAGCGTCAAGTATCGCGATGTCGCGATGCCCAAAGTGGTCAGCCAATGTGTTGTAAACCTTGCTGTGCAGGGACTGGTACCACCAGTGATCCGTCTCGACCCGGGCCATGGTCTCGTATTCACGAGGATTGTCAATCATGGCGAAATACCCAGTATCGCTGGACCACAAAACTCAAGAGCGTGACAACCGTCAGTGAGATCAACTGTGCGATCAGGGGGGCGATGTGTGCGAGCTCGATTAGCGCGGTCAGCAGCAGGGCGTTGATGCCATAGATGCCAACATAGGTGATTACAAACCGGGTGAAGGCCGTGCGATGTTTGGACTTACTTTTGAAAGTAACCCGCCGGTGGTTGATGTATCCAATCGCAATGCCGACTGCGTACGCAATCAGCAGCGCGATGTTGTATTGCAAACCGCCTACCTTGAAAGCCATGACGAACACGGTATAGCCAATCAGTGTATTGAGGCCACCCACCCAAACGAATGTCCAAAACTTTGCTAGCGATTTGGCGGTCTCGGTTGGGTCAGTCGAGGATTTCATGGAGACAATCAAGCACTCGATGCACGGCGGATTCAGTGAGCTCTGGATACATCGGCAGTGAAAGGATGCTCGCGGAAAGCGTTTCAGTCACTGGCAGGTCACCAGGCTGGTGACCGAGAAATTGGTAACCACGCATGAGATGAATCGGGTAAGGATAGTGGATGCCTGTCTGTACTCCTAGATCAGAGAGCGATTTTCTAAGTAAATCGCGTTGTTCGGCACGAACCACAAACAAATGATAAGCATGCTCCACGACAGGGGTGGCTGTGAAGTGGTGTAGTGATTTCGGCAAGTTTTCACAATAGATCTTAGCGAGGTTGCGTCTTGAAGATAGCGCGGCAGGCAGATACTGCAGCTTCACATTAAGAATCGCGGCCTGCAGCTCATCGAGACGGCTGTTGATGCCCTCGCGTTCAGCATAGTACTGGTTCTCAAAACCGTACTTGCGAATACTGCGCATGACTTTGACAACTTCCGGGTCACGGCTGGCGCACAACCCGCCATCTCCATAGGCGCCAAGATTTTTGGTGGGGTAAAAGGAGAAAGCGGCTGCATGCCCGAATGAGCCTATCATTTGCCCGTTTAGTGTGGTTCCCTGGCTCTGGGCACAGTCTTCGATGACCCACAGTTGGTATTTGTTGGCAATGGCTAGCAGTGCTGGCATGTCCACCGCATTGCCAAACAGATGGACCGCAATAATGGCTCGAGTTCTCTCGGTGATTTTGAGGCTAACTTGATCAAGGTCCATCAGGGCGGTTTCTGGGGTGACATCCACAAACACGGGTGTTGCCCCGACCATCCGTATGGCACTAACCGTGGGCACGGCGGTGTTGGCAACGGTGATTACCTCATCGCCGTCGCCAACGCCTAGTGCCTTTAAACAGATCACGATCGCATCCGTTCCATTGGCAACACCCACGCCCTGCACGTTTGGGCCAAGCCAGGCTGAGAAGTTCTCTTCAAAGCGCTGCACCTCGCCTGCGAGTATCAGGTCTCCTGAGCGCAGTACACGCTTGATCGCATCAAGTATTTCATTTTCGATCACCTGATAGTGCTCGAGGTAGTCGAACATTCGGACGGTCGTTGCGTTCATGGGTCAAAGGTAATGAGAAAAGTTCTCTTTGAAAAAAGCAATCGTGCGTTGCAGGCCCTCTTGCAACCTCACGCGCGGTTTCCACCCAGTTAGATCAGAAAAACGGCTGTGGTCACCATAGTAGTCTCCGATGTCAATCAGCTTTTTGTTGTCTGGAAATGGCACTATCCGGCAATTCACCGGAATGATCTCGTTAAGCAGATCCACAAATTCAAGCAGGTTGTATCGGTCAGGCCCCCCGAGGTTGAAGACTTGCCCGTAACATTGATCTGTCAGGTTGGCTAACAGTAGTGCATCGACAACGTCATCGACATAATTAAAGTCGCGTACCTGCCGGCCATCGCCATAGATGAGTATTTCTTGGTTGGTGAGGCAACGCTTTAAAAAAACACCGATGAAGCCTTGTCGATCGTTTCTGATTTGCAGACGTGGGCCGTATGTGTTGGTCAGGCGGATGACCGTTGAGCGCAAATCGTAGACCCTATCGTAGAGCAAATGATAGTACTCGGCAGCCAGCTTGTTAATGCCATTGACATCGACTGGCAGTACAGGATGGTCCTCGGTGACAGGCAGGCTCTGCGGCACTCCATAGACCTGACGGGTCGATGTGTAAACGATGCGCGCAGTCGGGTTATGTTGCCGGCAGGCTTCGACAAGGTGCATGGTGGAGATGCAATTCATGCCGAGATCATGCAAGGGCTCACGCATGCTGTCGCCGTGGCTGACTTGACCGGCTAGATGAAAGATAAAGTCTCTGTCCTTAACGATGGGCGCCAAGTCGTGGAAGTGCCGCATGTCGTCCTGATAGATGGTGATCAGCTCGCGGATGCTGTGTATGTTGCGCCAGTTTCCCCCAAACTGCGGAATCATGGCATCCAGAATCGCGACCTCAGCCTCTTGTTGGACCAATCGGTTGGCCAGGGTGCTGCCGATAAAACCGAGTCCGCCGGTGATCAGGATTTTTTTGCCAGCGTATGGTTTAAATTTGGCGTCCACTCATACCTCGATTTTGTCTTTGATCTTGCGTCGAATAGCGAACTGAGGAATTTGGTTCAATTTCAACAGCACACGACCAAGGTATTCACCCATGAGCCCGATCGCAAGCAGCTGAACGCTGGATACGAACAGAATGGTCACAATCACTGATGCCCACCCCGTCGGGAGCTCAGGATTGATGAGCCGCTCGATCACCACAAATATGGCCGCCAGACCGCTTAAGACCGCTAAACCCAAGCCTAGCAAACTAGCGAATCTGAGCGGCAAGATGGAAAAGTTGGTGAACATGTTCATCCACAGGCCCACTAGCTTGCTCAGGGTGTAGTTAGAGCGTCCTAGCTCCCGTGCCCGATGCTCCACTTCCAGCTGGCCAAGTGCTGATGTGTTGCGCAGGATCAAGCCGTCAATGTAGGGAAACGGCCCGTCGTATTTGATGATTTGCTTCACCACCGAGATGCGGATCGCCTTAAACGAGGACAGATAAAGGTTGCGTGGCTTTCCCAGAACATAACTTGCTACCCAGTCGTTAAATGCGCTACCCCAGTTTCGATCGAATCGATGCTGTTTTTTCTTGTAACAGGAAAACACCACGTCATGGCCTTTGTCGAGCTCGTCGGCAAGCCTGACGACTTCGTTGGGCGGGTTTTGCAAGTCGTCGTCCATGATGACCACGCAGTCACCTGTGGCGTGATTCAAGCCAGCCATGACCGCATTGTGCTCACCAAAGTTTTTGGCAAGCTCGATGTAGACTATCCAGTCGTGGTCTAGGGCAAATTTTTCGCATACTGCATCGGAATTGTCGCGAGCGCTGCCATCATTGACCAAAATCAACTCAAGGTCATTTTGAGGTCGCAGTTCTCTGTCGAGCGCTTCAACGAGCTTGGGAACTGTGCCCGCTCCGTTGTAAACGGGCACAACAACAGAAATTCGCCTTTTTTTGTTCATGTTCTTGTTTGCACAACTAGCGAATGTCTCATCGTTTGTTTTTTTGATTGGCACAATCGGGTGCGCCGGCTGGCAAAGGATTATATTTACAGAATCATCTTTTGGTTGATGTTAAATAACGGTTGATCGGGAATCAAGCAATTATTCAGCATGGGTCTAGTTCGATCATACTCATGGGGATGAATCGTTGTTTTCTTGTTTAGCCTTGGGATGATTAACTGACACTCAAAGAGATCGCAAAACAATACAAAGTTCGGGCTAACATCGAGCGTGACTTCGAGGTCCTGAAATCCGACACTGTGCTAGCGCCAGCGTATCACAGGTTGCCTTAATTGAAGCTGTTTCGATTTGATCTGACAACTAGGCCTTGCCAAGAGGTGGGTGCCCAATGGTGTCAGGTCCTTCGTCGAGTTTGCCAATGCGAGCCTACAGGTCTCGTGGCATGTTTATGGCCATGGCTGGCAGACGTTCAGACAGTCTAGCCAATTCCCCAGGATGAAATGTTTCCTCGGCCACCTAGTCCCTGAAAGTCGATCGGAACCCATGCATTGTGCGCCGGATGGTGCAGGTCTGGGGTTGGCCATTACGCGTGCCATCGTGACTGCGCATGCGGGCACCACTAAAGTCAGTCGCCAGGACGCGAGGACGACAGGACGGTGTTTCAAATCATCTTGCCTGCACCGAGGTGTTCTAGGAATCACACTATGATTTTGGATCGGTCGATACGATGATGTCTGTCGGCGGAGCCCAGCCGCCACCCAAAGCCTTGTAGATCGCGGTCAGTTCGATGACCGTTTCGTATTGGGCATCGACAATCCCTTCGTCAATTTGGGTGAGTGCCAGTTGGCGCGTGTCAAGGTAGATGTCGCGTGAGTCATGCAGATAATTCCATTAATCCTTCATTGACCAACTGAGCCACCACATCATCCTTTTCAGGGTTGAGCCTGACAATAACCAAATACACACTGAGTTTATGAAGCCAGGTGTAGCAAAGTCATTGACACGTTCGGAGTTGCGCCCGATAGAGATCAAATTTCGCTCGTAGGCCCGGGGCTGGTTTTTAGGAAAATTATGTCGAACTCGAGAGTCAAAGACACTGCGCCCGAAATGCGACGGTAAGTGACATGTTTCAAAGCAAATGTTCTCACAACACTTTTCTCACATCCGGGGACGCCACTTCGTCGAGATGACGAAAGGCCGATGCGATCGCCTCGATTTCACGGCCCGCGACCCCAAAGCCTTCGAAGCGAAGTTTCCATTCGCGTACGACACGCCAAATCCGATCGATGATTCCCAGTGCATCCTGACGCGTGAGGCCAAACCGGGCATAACCTGACAGAGCGTTGTCTAGCGTTGCCAATCGTCCCTGATGACCAACACTGAGGTGCAGATTGCGTTCGGTTGCCAGCATTGGGCGCGGCATCACATCGTACAAGGGCGACAGCCGCCATGACCGCGTCACCGATTCCCAAAGAAATGCGTGATTACGTAGATGATCGTCGTCATTGGTAACAAAGATGTTGAACACCATCCTGCCAAAAAGTTCGCGACAGCTGGACTTGATCAATTGCTCGTGCGTTCGGGTACGGATCACATCGGCAATGTCGGCATAGCTTTTGTTGCGCGATTCCGATTCGTGGCAGCCCAGCATTGTCAGAGCACTGACCATATGGCGACGGTGCTGCACACCATCCACTAAGCTGCGATCGAAGCGCTGAATCAGCATGACGGTCTTGCCACCGATGGCCTCTGTCTTAACGGTGGGAACATCTAGACCGGCCGCATCGGCCAATCGTAAGGTGGCAGACTCAATGGCGGGTACGTTGATCCGCTCGCCATGAGAACGGAACTTTGCCAGCCAGAGCACGCCTGCATCATCCTCTACGCCCGCCTTGGGGCGCATGCCGCCCAATTGGCTACCCGCGAGAAATATATCTTCCAACTGTGCTGGGATCGGCAAACCCTGCTCGATGCGATCTGCTGCCTCCATCAGATATTCGAGCCGATGAATGCTGTTGCGTACCAACACGGCAGAAGCATCCAGCGAGCGACGGATATCGAGCGCGCCCACACGTTGGCTACCCGCTTCTAGTAGATAGGTCGATTCGGGCAGGCTGTTTGGTGGCGCCTGTAGGCGGGATTCGATCACGCGCCGTCCCCAGGCATCCGGGGCAGCATCACGAATGCCCCCAAACAGCGTTAATCCCTCAATGGGGCGCAACTCCTTGCCACGCACAGCGGCGCGATCCGTGATCGGCAAACTGACGGGATCAATTTCAACTGCTTGGGGTCGATCAAGATAGATCGTTCCATAACGGAAACCCGAGATCAGCACCTCGATGCCCGTTTCGGTCATGGTTAGCAGCCCCGACGGGACAAAGCGATCATCCAGATGGGCAAATACGGCAAGCCGGGTGGCCATCAGAAATCCAGTTCCTTCAGTTCTGCCGCCGATAGCGTTCGAGCGCGCTTGGGTAGGCTTTCTTGCGCCATCGCGAGCACGACAGGATCATCGACCGTCAATAGCGAAACTAGTGTTTTTCCTGGCGCAATTGCATCCAGATACCTCACCACCTGACCAATGGATACAGACGCCGAGCCGTTTTCAATCAAGGATGCCGTTGCGCGCGAAATACCAGCCCGACTCGCCGCCTCGGATTGCCGCATGCGACGAGCCAAGCGTGCCTTGCTTAACCGCGAGCCAAGCTGCACCAGTTGCTCCTTGAGTGCGGGTGGTATTGCTGAATTTTGGTCGACTTTCATGTTGTCAACTTAATTTGACGCTAGTGAGTTAGTGACAATAATAACAGGCAAGACCAATAAAATAAAATTAAATGTCTGTTATTTAATGCGCGATGTTGATACAGTCTGATTAAAAAAAACAAATGGGCAAAAGTGGATCGGTACGACCAATCATGCGTGTGCCGTGTGCCCCTCCCGACCCCTGCCGGGAAACTACTTACGCCTCTCCATGAAAATCATGGTTGGACCTTGATGCGCTAAGGCGTTCTCGAGAACCTCCCTCACGTTATCAGCGAGGTTGCAACGGTCGATCCGGGCGCCAAAGCCTGCTGCAATTGCAGCCAAATCCAACTTGGGATCCGTAAAGTCTAAGCCAATGAAATTGGTTGTTGAAAAATCAACGCCTTTTCCTTTGCACCACAGGTCTTTCAGAATTCGATACTCGTGATTCACAAAACAAATAAAGATGACGGGGATCTTGTACTTGGCAGCGGTCCAAATAGAGTGAATAGAAAAGAGGCTGCCGCCATCACCAACAAAACAGTGGATCAACGACACCTTGAACATGGAACGGCGCAGAGTAAATGTCGGCATCAAGTTTGTGCGCAACTGCGGTCATTGCTGCAATGGCATCACTTAAGCCCACGGCATAATCCGCTGCGATCGCAAGCTTACCTTTAGGCACAGCCTGTAAAGCTTTAGCAACCTCCTCGATCGCCTTGGATACAACATCGTCAATAATCTCGGTTTTTCTGAATGAGACCTGATCGGTTTCAGAGGCCATCAAGTCCATGGGGATCGACAGAAACACCGGTTTACGCGGCTCGAGACTGGCCTGGACATAGCAGCGCTGAAATGCAATGGACAGGTCTTCGATGCGATTGATCTCATAAGCGTACTTGGTGGCTGTTCTGGCAAGCTCCGTGTTGGGCGCGGATAGGACCGGGTTGTGAATTAAAAACCGAGTGTCTTGCTGACCCGCGATTACCAACAAGGGAATGCCAGCATCATGCGCATTCTTCATATTGAAAAGCGCATTGGCTAGCCTAGGATAGGTGTGGATGTTAACGACAGCGGGCTTGTTTTTGATGAGGGCGTAACCAGCGGCAATGCCTGTTGCTGAAGATTCATGCAACGCCAGAATGTATTCTGTTTTGGTGTCATCGAGTGCGGCAAGAAAAGTTGTTTCGGTTGTACCGGAATAGCTAAATACCTACTCAATCTCATTAGATGAAAGAAAATCCTGGACGATTTGTGCGCCTGATCGAGTCGCCATTTTTTTACCTCATGAGTAGTGTGGGACCGAGTTGTTTAGGAGTTGAAACCATTTGTTCATTGTGCCTTCAACGGGCTTAAGTTAAAGCCAGCGCATCTTCCTGTTTGATCTGCTTGGATTGTGTTCTGATCGTGTTCAGATTGTCACTAGCGATCCAGTTTTTTTTACCCTATCTTTTGGGGTGGGATAACCCCTCCTGGGTTGTCATCAGCGATTGGCGTGGCTTGAGTGCTGATTGAACGACTAAATGAACGACTAAATCGTGTTTATGTCATGCAAGGCATGGTTGGTTTTGAAACGGGCAGCACGTCTGTTCGTTATCCGGTCCGCACGCGCGCCCTGTCAAGACAACGCGGCCAATTTGTCCAGCAAACCAGGCAGTGAGATCACGGTCACGTCGTTTTTGATTGGAAACTCATCCGTGCCTGGGGACACAACAAATTTTTCCTCTACGGACAAGTCATCGCAGGCCAAGTGAAAGCCATGCTCCAGTTTTGGCGTATGACTGGCTTTGATCTCAATGGCCCACAACCGATTCAGCGCCATTTCAATCACCAGATCGATCTCGGTTCCGTCGGCCGTGCGGTAAAAGAACGGTTGAGCATATGAAGGTAGCGCGTTCACGATATTGTCGACCACAAAGCCTTCCCAGCTATTGCCGTAGACGGGGTGCCCCAACAGCTCGTCGTGAGTGGCGATACTCAATGCGTATCGGCATCGCGTCACAGCACTTCGAACAAACCCTCCACAGATCGCGCGGGAATGACCAATCTGAGGATTCGCGTGCCTTGCATGCCTGTCATGCCAACCTGCCATCGGTTGCATCCAAGGAAGTGCACTTGGCTCTACAAAACGATAAGCTCGAGGTTCAAGAGAAATCTTTGACTCCGATTCCGGTCCAGAAGTTCTTCGACGTTCGGAACAACAGCATGTTGACCAGTGACATCGTGGTCCGAAGTGCAACAGTTTAATCGGATTGCTCTAGAGTCAAATTTTGGTGTCAGAAGAATACAGTGCCTAGGGGGTGCCGTTGGCGCTGTGGCTCATCGCCAGCGCTGTCGCCGCCGCACGTGTCTCCACGCCTAACTTCTGAAAAATTTTTTCAAGGTGTTTGTTGACGGTTCGATGGCTGACACCGAGAATGTCGCCGATGTCTCGGTTGGTTTTGCCTTTGGCCAACCACGCAAGGACTTCGGTCTCGCGCGGTGTTAGCGCCGCCTGCGCCAGACGGGATTTACTCTTTCCATCGGTTACCTGTTGCTCTAGCAGCAGCATGGTTTCACCAATACCAACCTGTCCCATGTTGCGCACCGTCAGCGATGCACTTGAGGTGGTCAACACTATTTGATCCGCAGACGTGGTCAACGCCATGTAAAAGTGCTCAGGCAAACGCCCCTCGCTTGCGGTGATGTTCATTGTCTGCAGCCAAAGCGCGGCTTGGGGTGATAGCCAAGCGATGCGGCCTTTGGCATCGACTAGCAACACACCCAAGCCTGCAACGTCCACCGCATCGCGGGCAAGGCGCGCAATGCGGGCATTGCGCGTGTGCGTGTGCAGGCGGGCAATAACTTCTTGTACACGCAAGGGCTTGACCACATAGTCAACACCACCGCAGGCGAAGCCTTCCAGCACATGTTCCGTTTCAGACAAGCCCGTCATGAAAATCACCGGGATGTGCGCCCATTGCGGCTTTGATTTAATTTGTCTGCAGGTGTCAAACCCAGAGAGCCCTGGCATCACCGCGTCCAGCAGAATGGCGTCTGGCACGGCAAATTCAAGTCTGTTCAGCGCGGCCGATCCATCTCGCGCGACCAGCACGGTGTAGCCTTCGCTGTCAAGGGCATCGCACAGCATGCCGAGGCTGCTGGGGGTGTCATCAACAACCAGTACCACAGAGCATGGTTGATCAGAGTTCGCTGTCATTTGCGTTTTTCATTAAGTGCTCAAGCAATGACTCAAGTTCATAACGGCTAACAAAGTCACGCAACATGCCGCATGTCGCAGCGTAGGCGGGATTGTCAGCGCTCACGCGATTGAGCAATCGGTGCAGGCCTTGGACATGCCCCAACTGTGCCAGTCGAATGAGCTCTAAACGGGCGTCTTCGGGCAGTGTGCTTTGTTCGCCTTGCCCGTTGGTTGGTGCAGTGAGGGCTGCCTTGCCAGCAGTTACCCACTCTAGCCCAAGATGGCGCTGCAGTGCAGCCATGAGTTCTGACTCTAGCACCGGTTTGCTGACAAATGCCTGACATCCAGCGGCTTTCAAAGTTTCCACTTGGTTCTCGAACGTGCTGGCTGACACCAGAATAATGGGCAAGGTGTAGCCATTATTTCGGATCAGACGGGCCGTTTGCCAGCCATCCATGTCATCCATGCTGATATCGAGCAACAGGGCGTCGGGCAGTTCGTCTCTCAGAAGGTTAAGGCATTCTGTTCCACTGGCGGCCTCATGTACCGTGAATCCAAGCGGGGTGAGCATGCCGGCCAGTATCTGGCGCTGCACTGGCTGATCGTCTATCACAAGTAAGGTTTTGGTTTTGCCAAAAAAACCGGCAATCTGATAGGGGGCCTTAGCCTGCGGCCCCGGATTGTTGATCTCCCGCAAATAAAGCCGAATACTGAAAGTGGTGCCCTTGCCGTGTGTGCTTTGCAGTGACAGGTCCCCACCCATCAATGAAGTCAGCAGGGCTGTGATGGTCAGACCCAGACCGGTGCCAGGTTCTCCCCGGCGCCGGCCGGCCGCCCCGCGCTCGAAAGGCATGAAAATCCTTTCCTGGTCTTGTGGTTCGATGCCAATACCGGTGTCGATCACATCGAACCGGATCACATCACTGCGGCAGTCCACATGAAGTGTGACGGCGCCCGCGTCTGTAAAACGCACGGCATTGCTCAGAAGATTAATGATGATCTGGCGAAGTCCTTTGGCGTCCACCTGTACCCAGGCAGGCATGCGACCGCTATGGGTGTAGATGAAATCCAACCCTTTGGTGGCCGCTTGTGGCCTCACCATGTTGACCAATTCGTCTAAAAAGTCCGGCAATGGCAACGCGGTGGGTTCGAGCCGCAGGCGGCCTGCTTCAATTCGAGCCAAGTCCAACAGTTCATCGACGAGCGCCAGCATGTGTTCGCCGCTGCGCTGAATAGTCTGCAGCGGCTCGCGGGTTGCTGGATTCAGGGCGTCATTCTTTAGCAGAATTTGCGAATACCCCAAGATACTGTTCAGGGGGGTGCGCAATTCGTGGCTCATGCCAGCCACATACCGGGTCTTTGCTTGGTTTGCTGAATCAGCCAGTTCTTTGGCGGCTTGCAGGGCAACATCGGTGCGCTGGTGAGCCTCTATCTCGCGGATCAGCAGTTGGTTTTGTCGGTTTGACTCATCCTGTGCCATTCGTCGGCTCTCGTTGCCCAGAATCACCAGCCAACTGCAGACGGCCACCACCAGCAGCAAGATTACAAAAACTTTCACGAAGGCCGACTGCAGCATTTCTGGTTGCATGTTGAAGGTGGTGAGCGCTACCTCCTGTGTGTAAACCACCCCCATGACCGTAGCGAGCAGGGCACAAAGCGATAGCCAAATGACCAGAAAATGCCCGATTCGGCCATTGACCCGTTTCGATATGGTCTTTGGCAACAGGCCCCCGATAAACTGTTCTGCCTGCTCCGAAGCGCGCGAACCGGTTTTGCAGCGGTCGTGACACCGGGACTCCAAGGTGCAGCACAAAGAGCAAATGGGGGCGCTGTAGACTGGACATCCCGCCATGTCTTCTGCCTCGAATGAGTTTTTGCAAACATGGCACTGCACCAATTGGCCCGGTTCGCCCATTACTTGCGGTTGTCGTGCAATGTAATAGCGCCCTTGGGTAAGCCAGGCTAGCAGCGGCGAGAGCAGCAATGCTGTCGCGAGCGCAATGAATGGTGCAAACGCTTCGGCATAAGAGCCTAGCGCGCCGGTGTATGCGACCATGGAGACAGCCATAGCGATCAGCATGGATCCTAGTCCGACCGGGTTGATGTCAAAAAGGTGGGCTCTTTTGAATTCAATCCCACGCGGACTTAAGCCCAAGGGTTTGTTGATCACAAGATCGGCGACCAGTGCACCTACCCATGCTGCTGCAACATTGCTATAGAGACCCAGCACCTTTTCCAATGCCGAAAAAACCCCAAGCGTCATCAATAGCATGGCAATGACCACGTTGAAAATCAGCCATACGACCCGACCGGGGTGGCTATGGGTGAGGCGAGCGAAAAAATTGGACCAAGCCAGCGAGCCTGCGTAGGCGTTGGTTAGGTTGATCTTGATCTGTGACACCACCACAAACACGACTGTTGTGGCAAGGATCAGCGCGGGGTTATCAAACACATAACCGAAACCCGCTAGGTACATCTGGGTGGGTTCGACGGCTTTGGCAACGGGTAGGGCATGTTGCAGTGCCAAAAATGCCAGAAACGCACCCCCCAGCATTTTGAGCATGCCCGGCAAGATCCAGCCTGCCCCCGCCATCAAAACAGCAGCCCACCAGCGCTTTCGGTTGTGTTGGGTTTTCTCTGGCAAGAAACGCAGAAAATCAACCTGCTCGCCAATTTGCACCACGAGGGAGAACGAAATTGTGGCAGCCGCACCAAACATGAGCGCGTCAAATTCGCGGCTGCCTGACACCAGGCCAGAAAGACCGGTGAAATCGGAAAACGCCTGCGGGTCTTTCCAAAGCACAGCCAGGAAAGGCATAAAAAGAAGTATTCCCCACAGCGGCTGCGTCCACAACTGCAGTTTGGAAATCAAGGTGATGCCGCGAACCACCAAGGGCACGACCACCAGAGCGCTGATCAGATAACACCAGATGATTGGAATACCAAAGTACATCTGCAGGGCCAGCGCCATGATGGCGGCCTCCAGCGCAAAGAATATGAAGGTAAAACTCGCGTAGATCAGCGAACTAATGGTTGATCCAAGGTAGCCAAAGCCAGCACCTCGGGTCAGTAAGTCCATGTCCACGCCGTAGCGTGCGGCAAAGTAGCTGATGGGTAAGCCGGTGAAAAAAGTAATCAGACCCACCACCAAGATGGCCCAAACAGCATTGGAAAAGCCGTAATTGACAACAATCACGCCACCGATAGCCTCGAGTGCCAGAAACGATACAGCGCCGAAGGCCGTGTTCCCAACTCGCCATTCAGACCATTTGCGAAACCCCCGCGGCGTAAAACGCAGGGCGTAATCTTCCATGGTTTCATCAGCCACCCACGCGTTGTATTCGCGTCGGTTGCCAGAGATTTTCTGAATGGGCATTGCGCTTGCCGGTTTGTTTGATAGAGCCATGCTTTCATGAAAGCAAGAAGCATGCTTAGTGTGTCACCCATGGGTGTGACTTGCCTGTACGTTATTTGACGTATAGGCGATAGGACAGCAGCTGCCTAAGATTTAAACAGCCCAAAAAAAAGGCGCGGTCTTAGTTTTAACCCTATCAGGAGTTCACCATGAAGCACGATTCCGACCACAACGAGGTCTCTTTAGAAACGCCAGTAGAAGGTCGTCGGCGGGTATTACAAATGTTGGGAGCAGCCTCCCTTGCTGGCATCCCAGCCTGGAGCTTTGGTCAACCCACCTCTCAGGTCAATACCACTGGCCGGGCGATTACTGACACCGAAGTGATCGTCGGTCAACTGCACTCCGCCACAGGGACCATGGCTATTTCCGAAACCGGTTCAATCCAGGCCGAACAATTGGCGATTGATGAAATTAATGCCATGGGCGGCATTCTGGGCCGCAAGATAAAAGTTATCAAGGAAGATGGCGCATCGGATTGGCCTACTTTTGCAGAAAAGAGCAAAAAATTGCTCATAAACGACAAAGTGGCCGCGGTGTTCGGATGCTGGACATCTGCTTCGCGCAAAGCCGTTTTGCCTGTGTTTGAAAAAGAGAACGGTATTTTGTATTACCCCACTTTCTATGAGGGTCTAGAGCAGTCCAAGAACGTAATTTATACGGGTCAGGAGGCCACCCAGCAAATTCTATACGGCCTTGACTGGGCGCAAAAAGAGAAAAATGCCAAGACCTTCTTCCTGATTGGTTCGGACTACATCTGGCCGCGGACCTCGATGAAGATTGCACGAAAGCATGTCGAGAATTTCCAAAAGGGCAAGATCGTTGGCGAAGAGTACTACCCACTGGGCAGCACCAATTTCGGTTCGCTGATGAACAAGATCAAATTGCAAAAGCCTGACTGTATCTTCACCGCAGTCGTTGGCGGCTCTAATGTGGCTTTTTACAAGGCACTGAAGGCCGCTGGCATCACGAGCGACAAGCAACTGCTGCTCACCCTGTCTGTCACTGAAGATGAGATGACAGGCGTGGGTGGTGAGAATTTCGCGGGCTTTTACTCGTCAATGAAGTATTTCCAAAGCCTGGACAACGAAAACAACAAGAAATTTGTTGCCGCGTTCAAGGCCAAGTACGGCAAAGACGCAGTGATTGGCGACGTCACGCAGGCCGCTTACCTTGGACCTTGGCTTTGGAAAGCTGCGGTCGAGATGGCCGGCAGTTTTGATGTGGATAAGGTTGTTGAGGCTTCAAGAACAGGAAAGATTGAGCTGACGACGGCACCAGAAGGCTATGTTCGACTCGACCCGAATCACCATCTGTGGAGCAAGTCGCGCATTGCAATGGGGATGCCTGATGGCACGTTCAAGGTGGTGTCGGAGTCGCCCGAGCTCATCAAGCCGAATCCGTTCCCCGAGGGCTATCAGTGATTTTGACGCACTACACCACGGCGCACTACACCACGGCGCATTAACGCCCGGCGTGCCTGCCAGGGGCACGCCGCCTCGGGCTGGCGCTGCCAGCGGCGTGGTGATTTGATTGGAAAATTTTTTTGGAGATCGTCATGAGTTTCAATGACCTGCTCAACATCGGCCTGATGCAGGGCTTTGCCGGCCTGAGCCTGTTTGCGGTTCTGCTGCTGATGGGGCTGGGTCTGGCCATTATCTTTGGGCAGATGGGCGTCATTAACATGGCCCATGGGGAATTCATGACGATTGGTGCTTACACAATTTTCTTGGGTTCCACATTGGCTGAAATGATCAGTCCTGGCGCGGTGGCAGCCTACTTTCCCTTTGCTATTCTGGCGGCCTTTGTCTTTGCCTTTGCCGCTGGTTGGTTCTTTGAATGGGCCTTGATCCGTCATCTCTACAACCGCCCGCTTGATACGCTGCTGGCCACCTGGGGCATCAGCCTGGCAATGCAGCAGAGCTTTCGAACTTTTATCGGCCCCAAGGAAGTAAGTCCCACATTGCCTGACTGGCTGTTGGGTTCCTGGGCACCGGCCGACGGTTTGGATATCCCCATTAACGGCATGTTCGTGATGGCGTTGACTGCGATCGTCACCGCTGGCATTTTGATTGCCATGCACAAAAGCCGATGGGGATTGAGGGTACGTGCGACGGTGAGCAACCGCACGATGGCCAACGCCATCGGCATTGATACCAAAATGACAGATCGCCTGACTTTTGCCATTGGCTGCGGTATCGCTGGCATTGCCGGTGCAGCTTTCACCACGATTGGATCAACCGGTCCCACGTCAGGTTCGCTCTACATCGTTGATGCATTTTTGGTGGTCACCTTTGGGGGGGCAGCCAGCCTCTTGGGCACGGTTGTCTCGGCGTTTGGTATCGCCCAGACACAATCGATCTCCGAGTTTTTCTTGTCGGGTTCCATGGCCAAGGTTTTGACCCTCTCTCTGATCGTCGTGATTCTGATGTTCCGACCACAAGGCCTGTTCGCATCCAAGGTTCGCCGATGAATTACCACTTTTTGAGAATGCACACTGGAGTACTGTCATGAATGTCGTCAAAGCCTGGATCACACGATATCAACTCGCAAGCCTGGTATTGCTGACGGTGCTGCTGGCCGTGGTGTTGCCGCTCTCGCTCGACATCTTCCGCTTAAACCTCGTGGGCAAGTACCTCACTTATGCCTTTGTAGCCGTGGGTATTGTGATGCTGTGGGGCTATGGCGGCGTACTCAGCCTGGGGCAAGGCGTATTTTTTGGGCTGGGTGGCTACGCCATGGCGATGTTCCTTAAACTGGAAGCGTCTGATCCTGAAAGCACAAAAATACAGTCCACTCCCGGCATTCCGGACTTCATGGACTGGAACCAAATCACAGAATTGCCGGCGTTTTGGGTGCCATTTAATAGCTTTTCGTTCACACTGGTCGCCGTCATCCTCGTGCCGACGTTGTTGGCTTTTGTGATCAGTTTTGCCATGTTCAAGCGCCGGGTCGGTGGTGTGTATTTCGCCATTATTACGCAGGCCGTGGCGCTCATTCTTACCGTGCTCATCATTGGGCAACAGGGTTACACGGGCGGTGTCAACGGCATGACTGACCTCAGGACCTTGATGGGGTGGGATACGCGAACCGACAGCGCGAAATACATTTTGTACTTCATCTGCGTGGGCTTGCTGGTGCTCTCGATCGTGGCTTGCCGCTGGATCCAGACCAGCAAGCTAGGCACGCTGCTGCTGGCCATGCGCGACAAAGAAGATCGGGTGCGCTTTTCAGGTTACGACGTTGCTGACTTTCGGATTTTTGTGTTCTGCCTGGCCGCCGCGCTGTCAGGCATTGGTGGTGCGCTTTTCACGCTACAAGTGGGATTCATGTCGCCTAGTTTTGTGGGCATCGTACCCTCGATCGAGATGGTGATCTATGCCGCCGTGGGTGGGCGCATGAGCTTGGTGGGCGCCGTCTACGGCACGCTGCTCGTGAACGCTGGCAAGACGTTCTTCTCCGAGAGTTTCCCCGATCTTTGGCTGTTTCTCATGGCTGGCTTGTTCATCGGTGTGGTCATGGCCTTTCCCATGGGCTTGGCTGGCGTCTGGGAGAGCCGCATCAAGCCCTGGTGGAAGGCGCGCAGAGCCTCGGCTGGCTGGCCCCGGCCCCCTGTGTCAGTGCCCAATGATGCCGTAAAGATCACCACGGCTGACGACGTCAATTTGCCCGACGGCACCCGAAGCCAGGGCGTCTGAGCGCACGGAGAAGAATATATGAGCAACACCGACTTCGCCCTTGCCGTGGAAGACCTGACCGTCTCCTTCGGCGGCTTCAAGGCCATCGACGCCTTGACCCTCTACATTGATAAGAATGAGCTTCGCGTCATCATTGGGCCCAACGGCGCAGGCAAGACCACGCTGCTTGACTTGATTTGCGGCAAAACCAAGGCCAGCGCTGGGAGCATCAAGTTCAAGAGCGAAGAAATTATTCAGATACCTGAACATAAAAGAGTTCGTTTGGGCATTGGGCGCAAGTTTCAGACTCCTTCGATCTACGAAAACCTCTCGGTGTTCCAGAACCTGGAGGTGTCTTTTCCGGCAGGCCGCTCGGTTTGGGGCGCACTCGCGTTCACCTGCACGGCACCTATCCGCGATCGAGTGCAGGCTGTGGCGCAGGACATCGGCCTGAGCGACAAGCTAGCGACCGAGGCCGGACTGCTGTCGCACGGTCAGAAGCAGTGGCTGGAGATTGGCATGCTCTTGATGCAGGAGCCTGAGCTGCTGATGCTTGACGAGCCGATTGCCGGCATGAGTGCGCGCGAGCGAGACCTCACCGCCGAACTGCTCAAACGTATCTGTCAAAACCGTGCCGTGATCGTGATCGAGCACGACATGGAGTTCGTCAAGAAAATCGCACACAAGGTCACCGTGATGCACCAGGGGAAGATACTCGCCGAGGGACCCATGGACCAGGTGCAGGCCAACCCCAAGGTCATTGACGTGTACTTAGGTCATTAAAGGAGCCGTCATGCTGAATATCAAAGACCTCGTCGTTGCGTACGGACAAAGCCAGGCGTTACACGGCATCTCTTTAGAGGCGGGAGAGAACGAATGCGTTGCCATCATGGGGCGCAACGGCATGGGTAAAACCACGTTGTTCAAAAGTCTGATCGGCATATTGCCCGTGAAAACCGGTCATATCTCTGTCGCGGGGCAAGACCTCACCCATGAGGAAAGTTTCCGGCGCGTCGCCAAAGGCATCGCCTACGTGCCACAAGGCCGCATGATATTTCCGACACTCACGGTCCAGGAGAACATTCAAACTGGCTTGGAAAACGCCAAGGACAAGACCGTTCCGGAAGAAATCTACGCGTTGTTTCCGGTTTTGTGGGACATGCGCCGGCGCAAGGGCGGCAACCTCTCTGGCGGACAGCAACAGCAGCTCGCCATCGCGCGCGCGCTAGTAACCGACCCCAAGGTGCTGCTGCTTGACGAGCCTACTGAGGGCATTCAGCCGTCGATCATCAAGGATATTGCCAAGGCGCTCAACGACATTCGAAAAATGCGCAAGATCACGATTGTGGTCTCGGAGCAGGTGCTGTCGTTTGCCATGGATGTGGCTGATCGGCTATTTGTTATCGAGGGGGGCCGGCTCGTGCATGAGACAGCGCGCAGCAACACCGACCTGCAGCACATCAAGTCCTATCTTTCTGTTTGATTTCCAATTTCGCAGCCACCTAGTATTCAAAGGAGAACACCATGGCCGATACCCTTATCAAGGTTGACCTCACAGCGTCGCCGCTGGAAAACGAGAACATCCACAATCGCTGGCACCCCGACATCCCCATGGCGTGCTGGGTCAATCCCGGTGATGATTTCATCCTTGAAACCTTTGACTGGACCGGCGGCTTTATCAAGAATAACGACAGCGCCGACGACGTGCGCGACATCGATCTCAGCACGGTGCACTATCTCAGCGGCCCGGTTGGGGTCAAAGGCGCGCAACCGGGCGACCTGCTGGTGGTGGACCTGCTTGATATTGGCGCCAAGCAAGACAGTCAGTGGGGCTTTAACGGCTTTTTCAGCAAAAAGAATGGCGGCGGTTTCCTCACCGAGCATTTCCCGCAGGCGCAAAAGTCCATCTGGGATTTTCATGGCATGTTCACCAGTTCGCGCCATGTACCGGGCGTAAAGTACGCTGGCCTGATCCACCCGGGTCTGATTGGCTGCTTGCCTGACCCCAAGATGTTGGAGATGTGGAACCAGCGCGAGCAGGCGCTGATCGACTCAGATCCTGCCACCAGTGGCCTGGCCAATCCGCCGTTTGCGGCCACCGCCCACATGGGCAAGATGACTGGCGCTGCGCGCGAGAAGGCGGCTGCCGAGGCCGCGCGCACCGTTCCCCCACGCGAGCATGGCGGCAACTGCGACATCAAAGATCTCTCGCGCGGCGCCAAGGTCTTTTTCCCCGTCTACGTGGAAGGCGCTGGCCTTTCTGTGGGCGACTTGCACTTTAGCCAGGGTGACGGCGAGATCACTTTCTGCGGCGCCATCGAGATGGCCGGCTGGGTGCACATGAAGGTCACCCTGATCAAGGGTGGCATGACCAAGTACGGTATCAAAAACCCAATCTTCAAGCCCAGCCCAATCACGCCAACCTATAACGACTTCCTGATCTTTGAAGGCATTAGCGTTGACGAAGCTGGTAAACAGTATTACCTCGACGTCAATGTGGCTTACCGCCAAGCCTGCCTGAACGCCATCGAGTACCTGAAGAAATTTGGTTACTCAGGTGCGCAGGCTTATTCCATCTTGGGCACTGCACCTGTGCAGGGTCATATCAGTGGGGTGGTCGACGTGCCGAACGCCTGTGCCACGCTCTGGTTGCCCACGCAGATTTTCGAGTTCGACATTAACCCCAATGCGGCCGGGCCCGTGAAGCATCTTGATGGTTCGGTGGTCATGCCCCTGTCGCCTGATCTGTAAGCCAAACCACACGGACAAGGAGTCACCGCATGCCTACCTATGACTATGAGTGCCCGCGCTGCGGTGGCTTTGATGCGCTGCGCTCTTTAAGCCAGCGCAATGAACCCTGTGCCTGCCGTGAGTGTGGTGCTGCTTCGCCACGTGTCTTTATTCATGCGCCTAGGCTGGCCTGCACCACGGCCGTGCAACGCCATGCGTTCGATACCAACGAGCGCGCGCAAAACACACCACGGTCGTCGCGCGACACGGAGGGCAGCTACGCTCGCTTGAAGCACCCGGCAGGTTGTGGCTGCTGTAGCTCAAGCGCGCGCAAAACCACCACGGTCCGGGCGCCTAACGGTGCCAAGGCCTTTCCCAGCAAACGACCGTGGATGATTAGCCATTGACCAATTTGGCCATCCGATAATTTTCTAAGCGAGGTTCTGCCATGTATCACGGCGATATATCGAGCAGTAAAGACACCGTTGGTGTGGCGGTGGTCAATTACAAAATGCCGCGGCTGCACACCAAAGCCGAGGTGCTGGACAACGCCCGCAGGATCGCCGACATGGTTGTCGGCATGAAGAGCGGCCTGCCTGGCATGGACCTCGTGATCTTCCCCGAGTACAGCACGCACGGCATCATGTACGACTCGAAGGAAATGTACGACACCGCATCCACGGTGCCGGGTGACGAGACCGAAATCTTTGCCCAGGCTTGCCGCAAGGCCAAGGTGTGGGGCGTGTTCTCGCTCACCGGTGAGCAGCACGAGGAGCACCCTTACAAGGCCCCTTACAACACGCTCATCCTGATGAACGATCAGGGTGAGATCGTGCAGAAGTACCGCAAGATCATGCCGTGGGTGCCTATCGAAGGCTGGTACCCTGGCAACTGTACATATGTGAGCGACGGTCCCAAGGGTTTGAAGATCAGTCTGATCATCTGCGACGACGGTAACTACCCAGAAATCTGGCGTGATTGCGCCATGAAGGGGGCCGAACTGATCGTGCGCTGCCAGGGTTACATGTACCCAGCCAAAGACCAGCAGGTGCTCATGGCCAAGGCCATGGCCTGGGCCAACAACAGTTACGTGGCCGTGGCCAACGCATCGGGTTGGGACGGGGTATACAGCTATTTTGGTCACAGTGCGATCATTGGTTTTGACGGACGCACGCTGGGCGAATGTGGCGAGGAGGACTATGGCGTGCAATATGCCGCGCTGTCGACCAGCCTGATACGGGACTTCCGCCAGAACGCTCAGAGCGAGAATCACCTGTTCAAGCTATTGCACCGGGGTTACACGGGCACCATCAATTCCGGGGATGGTGACAAGGGAGTGGCCGCTTGTCCGTACGAGTTTTACGGAAAGTGGGTCAATGATCCTGAGGGCACACAAAAAGCGGTCCAAGCGATCACACGCCCCATGGTGGGGACTGAGCAATGCCCCATCGACGGCATTCCCAATCCATCCAATGCAGGTCACCGCTAAGTCATCGGAATCCAGCGCTGCGCACCCGCTTGAGGCGTGGAGGCTGGTCCGTGAGCCCTTTTATCGCCCTGTGGGCGATGAGATTCAAGCCTTCGAAGCGGCCAATGCTGCGCATCTGCCGATCCTGCTCAAAGGCCCCACCGGCTGCGGCAAAACGCGTTTCGTTGAACACATGGCCTGGCGGCTGGGGTTGCCGCTGGTGACTGTCGCTTGCCACGAGGACCTGACTTCCGGCGATTTGGCCGGGCGCTGGCTGATGGACGCGCAAGGCATGCGCTGGCAGGACGGCCCCCTGGCTTTGGCGGCCCGTCATGGCGCACTGTGCTATCTCGACGAGCTGGTCGAAGCCCGCTCAGATGCCGTGGTTCTCATCCACCCCTTGGCCGACACACGTCGCGTGTTGCCCCTGGAGCGCAATGGCGAGCTGCTGCACGCACACGCCAAATTTCAACTGGTGGTCAGCTACAACCCGGGCTACCAAGGGCTCAACAAAGGCCTCAAGTCCAGCACGCGCCAGCGGTTCACCGCTTTGACCTTTGATCACCCCGACCCAGCCACAGAGGCTGCCATCGTGGCACAAGAGGCCGGTGTGGCGCTGGAGCTGGCCTGGCGGCTGGTGGGCTTGGGGCAGCGCACCCGGCAGTTGCAGTTGCACGGTCTGGACGAAGGTGCCTGCACGCGCATGCTGGTCCATGCGGCCACCCTGGTGCGAGTGGGCCTGACCCCACGCAGCGCCTGTCTGCAGGCGGTGGCCACGCCGTTAAGCGACGACCCCGAGCTGCTCAAGGCCCTTGAAGGCCTGGTCCATGCCTGCTTCTGAGGTCCGGACGTCGCTGCTTAGCCACTTGGCCTGCTATGGCCATGCACTGGGAGGTCGCCCGGTCCGGGTGCGGTTGCATGATGTGGCAGACCCTTCTGACCAAGAGGTCTCGCTTGCACAGGTGGGCAGGCTACCGCGCCTATGCCGGACTGAAGCAGGCTTGGCAGACCTGTGGCTGGCACCCGCCCCTGATAAAGACGGTGCCCGCTTGCCCACGCTGGCAGAGGGGGCGATGGGTGCAAACACCACTTCACCCAAGCAGTCGAACACAACGTCGAGGTTGGCCTGGGCAGCGACGGCGCACGCGGCAGCACATTTGCAGCACGGACAGGCAGCGCAGGCGCGCGGCGGTCTCAAACCCCTGCAACTCGCTCTGCTGGCTTTGCTGGAGGACGCCCGGGTCGAACACGCCATGCTGCGCGACTGTCCTGGCCTGCGCGACCTTTGGGTGCCCTTGCATTCGGTGACTTATATCAACAGCCACAGTGGCGTCGAGTCTTTGCTGGCCAGGCTGTCCCTGAGCCTGCTGCTGCCGGCTTACAGGGATCCCCACCCCTGGATTGCCGGTGTGCGCGCCCACCTGCTCGATGCAGACGGACATGGCTTTAAGGTCGGCACGTTCCAGGCCCTGCGGGCGCTGGCATCGGTGCTGGGACATGAAATTGGGCAGATGCGTCTGCCATTTGACGCCCGCACTTACCAGGGTGTTACGCCCTATCGCGACGACAACGAGCACCTCTGGTTGCCAGATGAGGGCGATGCCTCATTGAGCACCCTAGACACTGACGTTGTGCCAGAGCCGGCTTCGGTCGTGCAGGTAGACACCACGCCGCTCTCGGGGCCGGTTTTGTATTACCCGGAATGGGATCAACGAATCGGCCGAATGCGCCAAGATTGGTGCCGAGTGGTGGTGCGTGATGTTCCGAGTCGCCCCGATACCCGCTGCCGCGCTACCCCGGCGGCACGACGTCTGGCTCGAAGCCTAATGCAGCAACAGACCGGGTTGCGCCTGCCTGCTGGTAGCAGCGAAGATGGTCAGCAGTTGCATCCCATGGCGTCGGTAGACGCCCAACTGGACCGTATGCGCGGGCTCACACCCGATTGGCGCGTGTTTCGTGGCCAACAACAGGCACCGCAGCCGCTGGCGGTGTGGTTGCTGTTGGATACCTCGCTGTCCATGAACGACAAGGCTGCCGATGTACAGGCGCTGGCGTGGAGGGCGTTGATGGCGCTCGACATGCTGGGGCACCGCACTGCGTTTTGGGCGCTGTCGTCGAACGGTCGGCATGAGGTAGACATGTCCTGCCTCAAGGGCTGGGCCGACTGCGTGCCTGACGCCCACGTGACGGCTGTGCCGTGCGCTGGCTCGAGCCGTCTCGGTGCTGGAGTGCGGCATGGCCTGGCTGAACATGCGCGGGATGCACGAAACCACCCGGGATGGCGCAGAGTGGTGATCATTGTGACCGACGGTGAGTTGCACGACATCGATGTTCACGACCCAACCTACCTGTATGGTGATCTTGCACACTGCCGCTCAGAGGCCGTGCGCATGCAAGTGTCCCTGCGCGGCTTGTTCAATGCATCAGACAAGGCCCGGCGTTTTCGGGGGGTAGTGGGGGCCGGCAATTGTGCAGTTGCTGCTGACCAGAGGGGTTTGCAGGAATTTCTTGGGCGTTTGCTGACAAAGTGATGGATGCTGTGGGCGTGGCTTGCGCCGGTGCGAGGCGGTGGTGCGACTGCTCGGCAACGCGGGGTGCCGCACTTTCTCTGCCATCGACACAAACCCGCTACTTGACATCCTCCCCGGCCTGAAGGCTGGAGATTCCTACGGCGCTAAACAAGAGCAAGCTCCTGGGTAGTCGCTTCGGCGGGTTCCTGCTTCGCTGGACGGCCCGACAGCACCGCTCCTCCACAGGCCAACACGGCATGCCCTGCCGCTAAGATATTGATCGCGCCGACCAGATCG
>CAMCOS010000029.1 GCA_945876565.1 Lautropia mirabilis
GGTCATCGCATTTTGTACCGCCTTCGCCACCGCAGTCGGCTCTAATTTTGACTCACCCATTGGGTGACTCTCCCAATCATGTGCAAACCCCCATCAAATCACGGTTTGCGCTGTATTGTGAAGGGGTCAACTGAGGAAAATAGGTTCAACCGACATGTAATGGATTGATCGCATATGAGCGAATTCCCCACTTCTGGTCCCAGTCTGCGCACAGTGAGTATGTTTGTGTACGGGCTCTTTGCGCTTGGATTTGTGACATCAGGTTTGTTTACGTTTGCCACCCTTGCCGCTATCATCATTATCTATATCAAGCGTTCAGACGCAGCCGCCACGATTTATGCAACGCATTTCGATTGGTTGATTAGTACCTTCTTATGGTCGCTGCTATGGCTTTTGCTGAGCTTTCTAACGATGTTTATTGGTATCGGTTGGATTGGCCTAATTGCCACCGTGGTGTGGGTTTTGTATCGACTAATTAAAGGCTTTCTAGCGCTGTTGGATGGCAAGCCCATCGGTGCCTGATGCTGTACTTTTGCAGAAAATAAAAAAAGGCGCGTATTTGACGCGCCTTTTTTTTGTAGCGGCTCAGGACAGATTATGACAAGTGACCGCTGATGATTTTGGTCATCTCAAACATGGAAACCTGGTCTTTGCCAAACAAGGGCTTGAGCTTTGCGTCAGCGTTGATGTTGCGTTTGTTCGCGGGATCCTGGAGATCGTGCTTTTTGATGTACTCCCAAATCTTTTTGGTGACTTCGGTGCGTGGCACTGCTTGAGCACCGATCACGGCAGCCAGCGTTGGGCTCGGTGTCATCGGTTTCATGAATGCAGCATTGGGTTTGCGGGTGGTTGTTTTGGCGGTGGCCATTCGGACTCTCCTTGTTGCCAGAAATTGTAATTATATAAATTGATCAAGCACGGTGCACGAGCCAGCGCAGGAACTCTGACACTGTAGCAAAGAAGGCCGCCGAGTAAACTATACCCGACATCACGTTTACCCTAGGACCCTAGTCATGGAAATTGTCTCGCCTTTCGAAGCAGTTAATGCATATCAAGACGAATTGACAGCCTTTCGGCGCGACTTGCATGCGCATCCTGAACTTGGGTTTCAGGAAACGCGAACCAGTGCACGTGTGGCAGGTATGCTCGAAGCGTTGGGCATTACCGTGCATCGCAATATCGGCAAGACTGGACTTGTGGGCGTCTTGACAGGCAAACGTCAAGGGTCTGGTCGACTGATCGGTCTGCGCGCCGACATGGATGCATTGCCAATGCAGGAAGCCAATATGTTTGGGCATGCATCAACCAAGCCCGGATTGATGCACGGCTGCGGTCATGATGGTCACACAGCCATCCTGATGGGGGCTGCCAAGTACTTGGCACTGACTCGCAACTTCGATGGCACCGTGGCGTTTATTTTTCAGCCGGCAGAAGAAGGTCTTGGTGGGGCGAAGGCCATGATCGAGGACGGCTTGTTCGAGCGATTTGATTGCGATGCGATTTACGGATTGCATAACTGGCCGGGTCTGCCGTTCGGGATGATTGGCATCAACCCAGGAGCCATGATGGCGGCCGCGGACAAGTTTGAGGTTGTGATTCAAGGCCGTGGCGGCCATGGCGCTCATCCTTACCAGACAGTAGACCCTGTGTTGGTGGCAGCACATGTGATCACGGCGCTGCAAAGTGTGGTGTCTAGGAATGTCAGTGCATTGGACGCTGCGGTGGTCACGGTTGCCTCAGTTCAGGCGGGTGATCCGCTGGCCATGAGTGTGATCCCTCATCAGGCGAAGCTTGTCGGCACGGTTAGAACTTTCAGGCATTCCATACAGTCCTTGGTTCAAGAGCGCATGCAATCACTCATACAACAGATTGCTGCGGGATTTGGCGCAAGCGCGATATTGAATTATCAACGAATTTATCCTGCCACGATCAATACGCCCACAGAGGCGATGTTTGTGGCTGATGTGGCCACCGAACTGTTTGGGTCAGACAAAGTGGTTCGTGACCTGCAACCCTCTATGGGTGCAGAAGACTTCTCTTTTATGTTGCAACACAAACCGGGTGCTTATTTTCGGCTTGGCCAAGGCGGCGCAGAACGTGGCTGTTATTTGCATAATCCCAACTATGATTTCAATGATGCGGTTATTCCAACGGGTGCTGGCTTGTTTGCAGCTCTAGTTGAGAAGGCGATGCCTTTAACCCATTAGTCTCCTTCGATTAAGCCGCTTGCATTAAACCTCTCCCATTCAATCTATCTTACTTTGGAAGGCTAGCATGACCTCTATTGAACAAACGCTAACCATAACCATGCCAGATGACTGGCACTTGCATTTGCGCGAGGGTGACGCATTGCGAGCGGTGGTTGGGGACTCGGCGCGTCAGTTCAAACGCGCCATTGTGATGCCAAATTTAAGGCCACCGGTAACCACGGTTGAGCATGCACTACGTTACCGAGATGAAATCATGCTGGCCTTGCAAGAGCAGGGGCTTGGCGCCTTGGGTTTTGATCCTTTGATGACGCTCTATTTGACCGACAACACGCGTGTCGAAGACATAAAGGCTTTGGCGGACTCACCGTTTGTGTATGCCGTCAAGCTTTATCCTGCGGGCGCGACCACCAACTCTGATCACGGCGTCACGGATTTGCTTGGGCGTTGCTCTAAGGTGCTCGAAGCAATGCAGCGGTTATCCGTGCCGCTGTTGATGCATGGTGAGGTGACAGATCCGGCGATCGATGTGTTTGATCGCGAAGCGGTCTTTATTGATCGGGTCATGATTGGCTTGCGTCGTTCGTATCCCGCCTTAAAAGTGGTGTTCGAGCACTTGACCACCAAGGATGGTGTTGATTACGTCCGTGAGGCTGAAGGGCCAATTGGCGCGACCATTACGCCACAACATCTACTCTACAACCGTAATGCGATTTTTACCGGCGGCCTGCGTCCGCATTGGTATTGTCTGCCAGTGTTAAAGCGCGAGACCCATCGGCTTGCGCTCGTGCAAGCGGCGACAAGTGATAGCCCGAGGTTTTTTTTGGGGACCGATAGTGCACCCCATGCGCGCCCATTGAAAGAGCATGCGAGCGGTTGTGCCGGTTGCTATTCAGCTTTGCATGCGATGACACTCTATGCCACGGCGTTTGATTCGGTTGGATGCCTTGACCGCTTGGAAGCCTTCGCAAGTCACCGCGGCCCCGATTTCTATGGTTTGCCGCGCAATAGTTCGACCATCACACTTGTCAAGCAGCCGTATCAGGTGCCTAACGAGGTGCCGTTTGGCAAGACGGTGCTCGTGCCTTTGGCCAGCGGTGAAACATTCCCTTGGCGGGTTCAATCGACTGATTGACGCGCATCGAGTTGCTCCCAACGTTCGTAGAGCTTGGCAAGTTCAGATTCCAGTGCGCTCAGTTCTATCTGTACCTCGGATGCGTGGTCGGTGCCGGCTTCATAGAGTACGGGCGAACTGAGTTTCTCTGTAAGTGTCGATTGTTTTGTCTCGAGTGCCTCAATACGTGCGGGCAGTTCATCGAGTTCACGTTGCTCCCAGTTGCTCAATCGCGATGTCTTCTTGGACGGGCTTGCTGCCTTCGTTTGGGTGGCTGTTTTGGTGGGTTTGGTTTTGAGGGGCTCGTTTGCCAGCGCCGGCCGTTGAGCAAGCCAGTCGTCATAGCCCCCGACGTAGCACCCCCATTGACCCTGGCCTTCATAAGCGATGGTCTGGGTGACTACATTGTCCAGAAACTGACGGTCGTGGCTAACCAAAAGCACGGTGCCTGAAAATTCTTGCAGTAACGCCTCAAGCAGTTCCAGGGTTTCAATGTCGAGGTCGTTGGTCGGTTCATCGAGCACGATGATGTTGGCGGGCCTAGCGAACAGGCGAGCCAATAGCAAGCGAGCGCGTTCTCCACCAGACAGACTGCTAACCGGTGACTGAGCCCGTGCCGGTTCAAACAAAAAGTCACTCAAATAGCTCATGACGTGTTTACGTTGCTGTCCGATTTCAACCCACTGGCTGCCAGGATTGATAACATCAACTAGCGCAGCCGTTTCGTCGAGCTGGTCACGCATCTGATCGAGATAGGCGATTTGTAAATTGGTGCCTAACTTGACCTGACCGCTTGCTGGTCGGATCTCGCCAAGAATGACTTTCAGTAGGGTGGTTTTGCCGGCACCATTGGGTCCAACCAGGCCGATGCGGTCACCGCGCACGATGGTTGCACAGAAGTGCTCGATGACCGGTTTGCCATCAAACGCCAGGCTCACATCCTCTATGTCGGCTACAACCTTGCCAGAGCGGTTGGAGTGATCAACGTTGAGGTTGACCTTGCCAAGTTCATCTCGTCTTTGTGATCGTTCGCGTCGCAGTTGTTCTAGACGGCGCACGCGGCCCTCATTGCGTGTGCGCCGTGCTTCGATTCCCTTGCGAATCCAGACTTCTTCTTGGGCCAGTAACTTGTCAAAGCGGGCATTGGCGAGCGACTCGGCATTTAGCCAAGCCTGTTTTTGTTGTTGCCACTTGCCGAAGTTGCCGGGAAAGCTCAAGAGCTTGCCGCGATCAAGTTCAATGATCCGCGTGGCCACGACATCCAGAAATCGGCGGTCATGGGTAATGAAAAGCACGCTGCCGCGCCACTGCTTAAGTTGTTGTTCAAGCCAGGCGATGCCATCGAGATCCAGATGGTTAGTTGGCTCGTCAAGTAACAGTAGGTCAGGTTCGCCCAGCATCGCGGCCGCGAGCGCTACGCGTTTGGCCATGCCCCCAGAAAGCGCCGACACGGCGGTGTCTGGGTTAAGCGATAAGCGATCGGCCCATTGCCTTGCCAAGACTTCGCATTCCCAGGCTTCGGCCGTGGGCAGGTTTTGCGGCTCAGTCAATACGTCAAGGATGGTGTGGCCCAAGAGAACTGGCTCTTGTTCAACGGTGGCCACCCGCAGGCTGTCGATTCGGGTGATCTTGCCATCGTCTGGCTGCAGTCGAGCATCGAGCAGCTTTAGCAGCGATGATTTGCCAGCGCCATTGCGCCCGATCAGCCCGATCCGTTCATTGGTTTCGATGGTTAGATCGGCTCGGTCGAGCAGCGCATGGTGGCCAAAGGCTAACTGGGCTGACTGTAGTGAAATAAGTAGGGCTGCCATAAGATCTTCAATCTAAAAATCGTATTGTCGCAGGTTGCTTGGCCTACAATGACTATGCGGGATGAGCTGGGCAATCGCGACGCCGGAAGGTTTCGAGGAAGGTCCGGACTCCACAGGGCAGGGTAACGGCTAACGGCCGTCCGGTGCGCAAGTGCCGAGGACTAGGGCCACAGAGACGAGTCTGTCGCGGGGGTGGCAATGCCACTCCGCCACGGTGTAACCGTGGCGCATGATTGCCACGGCAATCAACGCGGCAGGGTGAAACGCGGCAACCTCTACCCGGAGCAACACCAAATAGGCATGCGTGCACTCTCGGGTGCGAAGGGCGGCTCGCTCAAGCATGCGGGTAGGTGGCTAGAGTGTGTCAGCAATGGCTCGCCGAGAGGAATGATTGCCAGCCACTGAAAAGTGGTCTACAGAATCCGGCCTATAGGCTCATCCCGCATTCATCTGTGCCGGCGCACCGTGGTTCTTAATGCGGCACTTTCATATCAAATCCCAAAGCGTTGATTTATCAAGGCTATTTTTTATGGTTTTGATTCTGTCTGTCCGCTAAGTCGTTGTCACCATTAGAAAAAATACAAAAATTTGTTTGACCGGTGATTTTTTTTCCCTTAGAGTGGTGAAAAGTGTCGCATTGTGTATTTTTGTGGGGTAATTTGTGTTTCAAGGCAGCAGCGCACTTACGCTTGACGCCAAGGGTCGGATCAATGTGCCGGCCCGGCACCGTGACGCCCTCACTGAGCAGGCGTGCGGGCGCCTGACCATTACCCGACACCCTGATGGTTGTCTGCTGGTGTACCCACGCCCCGAATGGGAGAGAAAGCGTGAGCAAATTGCCGCCTTTCCGATTCAGGCTCGAGCGCTGCAGCGCTTACTACTTGGCAATGCGCAAGATGTTGAGATTGACAGTGCTGGGCGAGTTTTGATTGCGCCCGAGTTGCGCGCTGCTTCGGGCTTGAAGCGGGACGCCATGCTCTTGGGCATGGGTGGGCATTTTGAGCTTTGGGATGCACAGGCTTTGGCAGTGCGTGAAGAGCAGGATTTGTCAGGAGGGATCCCCGAGGCGCTTGAGACCTTTTCCTTTTAATCCGTGACTCAGTTTACCCATCGCACCGTTTTGCTTGAAGAAACCGTTCAAGCGCTGGTTTCGGATGAGCGAGTGCCCGCTGATGGGGTGTTCGTGGATACGACTTATGGGCGTGGTGGTCACTCGGATGCGTTGCTCAAGCGGCTCGGTGCGCAGGCAAGGCTGCTGGTGATTGATAAAGATCCGCAGGCCATTGCCGTGGCGCGAGCCCGGGCTGTCGATGACCCGCGGATTGTTTGTGTTCACGGCGGCTTTGGTGATTTGCGCGACCTGCTGCAAGCGCATGATGTGCAGCAAGTCGATGGCGTGATGATGGATTTGGGGGTGTCTTCACCCCAGTTAGATCAGGCCGAGCGGGGGTTCTCTTTTATGAGAGATGGCCCGCTGGACATGAGAATGGACACGTCGCAGGGTGAAACTGCGGCGCAGTGGCTGGCAACTGCCAGTTTGGATGAGGTTCGGGAGGTCATTCGGGATTATGGCGAAGAACGGTTTGCTCTTCAGATTGCAAAAGCGATTGTTGCTCGCCGCGAGGTGCGGCCAATCGAGCGCACGCTCGAGTTTGCCGATCTCGTCGCAGGCGCTGTCCGGACACGGGAAAAGGGCCAACATCCGGCGACAAGGACATTTCAAGCTGTACGGATTTACATCAATCGTGAGCTCCAGGAGCTCGATTGCGCCCTCGAGGCAGCTCTAGAGCTGTTGAGGGTTGGGGGGCGTTTGGCCGTGATTAGTTTTCATTCGCTTGAGGATCGCCGAGTTAAGCAGTTCATGCAGGCTGCTGCCCGCCTGCCTGCAGAGCTTGCGCGCTTGCCTTTGCGTGAAGATCAGCTGCCCAAACCCGTGCTCACCAGCGTCAAACGTGTGCGACCGAGCGCCACAGAAGTCGCCGCCAACCCACGAGCTCGGTCGGCGGTTTTGCGGGTTGCCGAGCGCACCGGCGCCCCTTTATTGCGTGGGGGTGTCTGATGGGTCGTGCCGTCCTCGTGATGGGATTGCTCTTGATGCTGGCCGCGCTGTCGCTGGTCACGGCTCGATATCAGTCACGGCACTTGTTCATTCAAAACGAACAAATGCGAGCGCAGTCCAATGAGATTGATGTGATTTGGCGCCACCTGCAGCTTGAACGCGCTGATCTGTCTCGCAACGCCAGGGTTGACCGGATCGCGCGTGAGCAATTGCGCATGATCCCCATCAGCCCCAAACGCACGCTCTACATTCGCGATGCAGTTAAAGAACCTGATGGGCAGGGGGGCTGATGCGCCGTCTATCCTTCTTTGATAATCCCATTTCACGCGTGACATTTCCGGTGTGGCGCGGCCGGCTTGTGCTCTTGGTACTCGGCCTGGCTTTTGCGTTGCTGCTTGGGCGGGCGCTGTATTTGCAGGGGGTCAATCGGGAGTTTTTACAAGAGCAAGGCGGGAAACGCTACGAGCGAACGCTAAGCCTGTCAGCAACACGCGGAGAGATTGTTGATCGTCAGGGTGTTGTGCTGGCAGCCAGCATACCGGCGCGTGCCATATGGGCCATTCCGGAAGATGCTCAAAAAGCCAGTCCCGAGCAACTGCAGGCGCTGGCTAAATTGATTGATGTGCCTGTTGATCGCCTACGCAAACGTCTAGATGACCAAAGCCGCACGTTTGTCTATTTGCGTCGGCAATTGCCCTTGGACTTGGCTGAACAAGTCGACGCGTTGAACGTGCCGGGCATTCACGACCTGCCTGAAACTCGACGTTTTTATCCCGAAGGCGAGGTGACTGCCGCCGTTATTGGGTTTACCAACCTCGATGACAAGGGTCAGGAAGGCATTGAACTGACCTACAACGAGCAACTCTCTGGCAAGCCCGGTAGTCGGCGGGTTATCAAGGATCGGCTCGGTAGAGTGGTCGAAGACATACGGGCGGTGAGCCTGCCTGTCGATGGTCAGGATATTGAGTTATCGATTGACACCCGAATTCAGTATCTGGTTTACCGGGCGCTGGCTGAAAGTGTTGAGCTAAACAAAGCCAAGAGTGCCTCGGCCGTGGTGATTGACGTTCGCACAGGTGAGATTTTGGCGCTGGCCAATTACCCAACGTTTGATCCGAATGATCGATCAACGTTCAAGGGTTTTGCTATGCGAAACCGCGTATTGACTGACACGTTTGAGCCAGGGTCGACCCTCAAGCCGTTCACCATGGGCTTAGCCCTTGATCTTGGGCGTATCACGCTCAATACCCAGTTCAATACAGGCAATGGTCAGATCTTGTTTCATGGTGAGCGTATCACCGATGTTTCAAGACAAAGAAGCCTGGATCCTATGGGCATCATGACAAAGTCTAGCAACATCGGCATGGCATTGATCTCCGAAAAGCTCAAGAACAAGGAAATGTGGACGCGGTTTACCGAACTGGGATTTGGTCACACGCCTGATATTGGCTTTCCTGGGGCTGCTGCTGGTCGGTTGCGTCCATGGGAGCGCTGGCGTCCGATTGAAAAGGCCACCATGGCTTACGGCTATGGGCTCTCGACCTCTTTGATGCAGCTTGCTCGGGCCTACACCGCCTTCGCTCGCGATGGTGATATGGTGAACCTCACGCTGATCAAGCGCAAAGACAACCCAGCCACGGTACCGGTTTATCCGCCTGACATTGCACGGGAAATTCGTTTAATGCTGGAAGCCTCGACCGGTCCCGAAGGCGCCAAGTTGGCGCAAGTGCAGGACTATAGGGTTGCGGGCAAGAGCGGCACAGCACGCAAATGGGTGAACGGCGAGTACAGCAAAAAATTCTATCGAAGTTCGTTTGCCGGATTTGGGCCTGTGTCTGATCCTCGAATTGTGGTGGCGTTGAGCATCGATGAGCCTGGTGGAGAGCATTACTACGGCGGTCGAGTGGCTGCGCCAGTGTTTGCCGAGATCATGGGCCGTACGCTGCGCATGATGGGTGTTGAGCCTGATGCGGCAGTTGAATCGGATGTGGTGGCTAAAACCACAGCCCTTGCGCGGGGAGTGCAGCGATGAGCGCCAACCACGTGCACCTGCATGAGTTGGTCAGGGGGCTGCGAGCCATCAGTCCAGCAGGTTCGCTGTGTATGGACTCGCGCCAGATTGCGGCCGGTGACGTTTTTGTGGCATGTCCGGGGCTTGCGACAGATGGGCGTGATTTTATTGGCGATGCGCTGTCAAGAGGTGCGGTGGCTGTATTGCATGAGAAATCGTTAAGCGATGAGCAGCATCAGATGCTCGGTGACGTTCCCGCCTGGCCAGTTGAAAATTTACGTGCTGTGTTGGGTGATCTGGCATCGGCTTGGTGGGGCAATCCATCGCAGTCGTTGATGATCATTGCCATCACCGGCACCAATGGCAAGACAACCACCGCGCATTGGCTGTCTGCCGCATTGCGCGCCGATCATGTTCAGTGTGGCACGATTGGCACCCTCGGGGTGACTGACGTCGCAGGGCGATCACGCTCTGGTTTGTTAACCACGCCTGATGTGGTCAGTTTGCATCGTTACTTGGCCGATTTGCTGACGCAGGGTGCAACACACGTGGTGATAGAAGCCTCGTCAATCGGTCTGGATCAGGGCAGACTCGATGCCGTGAAGATTGATATTGGCGTTTTCACCAACCTGACGCAAGATCATCTGGATTATCACGGTGACATGGCTAGTTACGGTCAGGCCAAAGCCATGCTTTTTAAGAGGGCGGAGTTAAAGCAAGCTGTCTTGAACGCTGACGACCCAAGTTGCGTGCTGATGGGTCGTGGTTGCACCGCACCGGTCTTTACCTATGGCATGAGATCGTCAGAGGCAGACTTGCGGGCATTGGATGTTAAACCCACCGAGGCAGGGCAGTGTTTCAAGCTTAGCGATGGGCGTCAATCGGTTGATATAGAGACGGGCTTCGTTGGTGCTCACGCGGTTGCCAACCTGCTTGCCGTTGCTAGCGTTCTGCGCACGCTTGGCTGGTCGTTTGAGAGAGTCGGCAATGCCCTAGGGCAGTTGCCCGCTGTGGCTGGTCGGCTTGAACCCGTGCGGCCGATTGCGCAAGGCGATGCGATTGCGCCTCTACCTATCGTATTGGTTGACTACGCCCACACACCAGACGCTTTGGTTAATGTGCTGCAGGCAGTCAAGCCTTTGGCGAAGGCACAGGGCGGAAGGCTTTGGTGCGTGATTGGTTGTGGTGGCAACCGAGATGCCCATAAGCGGCCATTGATGGCACAGGCTGCCAATGCTTACGCGGATCAAGTTGTTTTGACGAGCGACAATCCGCGCGATGAAGACCCGAGCGCGATTCTGCAGGCCATGCTCGGTGGCCTTAAGGAGAAGGTTACCGCACAAGTGGAGCCGGATCGCGCTGTCGCGATTCTAAGTGCGATCTGGCAGGCGCGGTCAAACGATGTGGTGCTTCTTGCCGGTAAGGGTCATGAGCATTACCAGGAAGTGGCAGGACAACGCTATCCATTTGACGATCGGCAATGGGCGCAATTGGCGTTGTTGATGGCGCAAGCGCCAGTACCGGTTCAGACTGACTCGCGTCAGTTGACACCAGGCGCATTATTTGTAGCGCTGCGTGGCGAGCGATTTGACGGACACGACTATTTGGAGTCCGTGCAGCGCCAAGGCGCTGTTGCGGCGGTCGTAGAACGTGCCAATCAGTCGGTGACCCTGCCACAGATCGTGTTGGGCAACACACTCAAAGCGCTGCAAACCATGGCAACAGCTTGGCGCAGGCGTTTTACGTTGCCTGTCATTGGTATTACCGGCAGCAATGGCAAGACGACCACCAAAGAAATGACGGCCACCATCTGTCGGGCATGGGTCGGTGTTGATGATGCGTTGTCGACCTCAGGCAATCTGAACAATGAGATTGGTGTGCCGCTGACGGTCATGCGTTTACGTGATCATCATCGGGTGGCGGTGATCGAGATGGGCATGAATCATCCGGGCGAGATTTCCTTGCTTGCATCGATTGCGCAACCAACGGTGGCGCTCGTGCTTAACGCGCAGCGTGAGCATCAGGAGTTCATGCAGTCCGTGCAGGCCGTGGCCAAGGAGAATGGTCAGGTACTGCTTGCCTTACCCAAAAATGCAACCGCGGTATACCCAGCTGACGATGTCTATTGCGACTTGTGGGCAAACTTAAGCTCACACATAAAAAAACAAGTCACGTTTGGACAAAGCCAGGATGCGGTGCTGTCGATTCAGGGTTGCAAACTAGGTGCACTCGGCAGCCAGTTCACATTGAGGCTTAATCAAGAGTCAGTCGACATAGACTTGCCAGTGGCCGGTTTGCACAACGTGCTTAACGCCGCTGCAGCAACCGCCTGCGCGACATCGGCAGGGGCCCCACTGGGCACCGCCAAGGTGGCACTGGCGAGTTTCTCTGCTGTCAAAGGTCGCTTGCAAGTTTATAGACTGGCTGGTGGTCAGACCTTGGTGGACGACACGTATAACGCCAATCCGGATTCGGTGCGCGCTGCGATTGATGTATTGGCTTGCTTGACTGCTCCCCGAGCGCTTGTGCTTGGCGACATGGGTGAGGTTGGTGAGAATGGCGCGCAAATGCATGCAGAGGTTGGCCATTACGCGCGGGAACAGTCGATTGATTTTTTATGGGTGCTGGGTCAGGCCACTCGTGAGAGCGTTAACGCGTTTGGCGGGCAAGCCCACTGGTTTGATTCGCCTGATGCTTTGTGTAAATACGCCGACGCAGTCAGCCCGGCCAGTGTTTTGGTGAAAGGTTCGAGGTTTATGGCCATGGAAAAAGTCGTTCATCAGTGGTTGCAAATGCGCATGTCAACCGCCGAACAGGGAGGCACGCATGCTGGTTGAATTGTTTGCGTGGCTGGCTGCCAACTACGACCCGGGCTTTCGTGTGTTTGAGTACATCACGATGCGGGCGGTCATGGCATGTGCGACAGCGCTGCTGATTGGCTTGATTGCTGGGCCATGGGTGATACGCAAGCTTGCAGAGATGAAGATTGGGCAGGCCGTTCGCCAGTATGGTCCGCAAACGCACCTCACCAAAAGTGGTACCCCAACCATGGGTGGCGTACTCGTGCTCATCGGAATTGCTATCAGCACTTTGCTCTGGGCTGATTTGAGCAATCGGTTTGTGTGGGTGGTGCTGATTGTTACGCTCGGCTTTGGCTGGATCGGGTGGGTAGATGACTACCGCAAAGTTGTACACCGTGATCCGGAAGGGATGCCGGCGCGAAAGAAATTCTTTTGGCAGGCGATCATCGGCTTGTTCGCTTCAATCTATTTGGCCTTTGCCATTTCGGCGCCGGCCAATGCGGATCTCTGGCCTTTGTTTGTCCAGTGGATTGGCAGCGGCATGGCAATGCCACTGCCCAATCGCGCTGATTTGATCGTGCCGTTCTTTAAATCAGTGAGCTATCCCTTGGGCGTGTTTGGGTTTGTGGCGCTGAGCTGGTTTGTGATTGTGGGCACAAGCAATGCGGTGAATTTGACGGATGGCTTAGATGGTTTGGCCATCATGCCAACGGTCATGGTGGGTGCGGCCCTAGGCGTATTTGCGTATGTCGTTGGCCGAGTGGATTACTCCAAGTATCTGTTGTTTCCTTACATTCCGGGTGCCGGTGAGCTGATGATTTTGTGTGCGGCGCTTGCTGGGGCTGGGCTGGCTTTCTTGTGGTTTAACGCGTATCCGGCGCAAGTGTTCATGGGCGATGTCGGTGCGTTGGCGCTTGGCGGGATGCTTGGCACGATTGCCATTGTCGTACGCCAGGAAATCGTGCTCTTCATCATGGGTGGCGTGTTTGTGGTTGAAACGCTCTCAGTGATGATTCAGGTGACGTATTTCAAGTACACCAAGCGGCGCTATGGCGAGGGCAAACGGATCCTGTTGATGGCGCCATTGCACCACCATTTTGAGGTGGGTGGCTGGAAAGAAACGCAGGTTGTGGTGAGGTTCTGGATTATCAGCATGATGCTGGTACTCGTTGGTTTGGCGTCTTTAAAGTTGCGATGAACGAAAAGGTTTCAATCTCGTTGCCAGGCAGTCGTTATCTGGTCTTGGGCTTAGGCTTGACCGGCCAGGCGGTTGCACGCTGGCTCGCCAGCCAGGGTTGCCCAATGGTGCTGGTCGATACGCGCGCCGATCTTGAGATCGCAGCCTTTGAGTTGGCGCTGTCGAACGCAAATGTGACGTGGCAGCTTGGCAGTGAATTGTCACTAGACTTACTTGCTGAAGTGGACACGGTCGTTGTCAGCCCCGGGTTGTCACCGCACCAGTCACCTGTCCTAGAGTTTTTACAAGCGGCAAAAAACGCGGGTAAATCTGTGATAGGTGACATCGAACTGTTCGCGCAAGCGTTGCGCGCCTTGGCTCAGTCGCACAACTACCGGCCGACGGTGTTGGCTGTCACAGGCACCAATGGCAAGACCACGGTGACAGCGCTTGCCCGGCATATGCTCCAGGCCTGGGGATTGCATGCAGTGGTGGCAGGCAATATCGCGCCAGCAGTTCTGGACGTGCTGGAACAGTTGAGCAGCCAGCCAGTCGATCAGTGGCCCCAAGCCTGGGTGTTGGAGTTATCGAGTTTTCAGTTGCACTACACGTCTTCGTTGGCACCCAAAGCAGCCGTGGTGCTTAATCTGACACAGGATCACCTGGACTGGCATGCCTCGTTTGAAGAATACCGGACCGATAAGGCGCGTATTTTTGCTAACGCTGAAATTTGTGTGGTGAATCGCGATGACCCGGCAGTGGTGAAGATGGTTGACTCATTGGATCGTCAGTCAGTTCGATCTTTCGGGTCTGATGAGCCCTTGCTGTCTCACGATCTTGGCCTTCACAACAGTCATGATGTGCGCTGGTTGGTGAGTGCTGAGCCTGAGGACTTCGAGGATCAGATCAAGCAACCGCGGCGTCGCAAAGGCGAGGCGCCGCCATCGCGCGCACCAGGCCGCCTGGTTCGCTTAATGCCTGCCGATGCTTTGCCCATGACTGGATTGCACAACATTCTCAATGTAATGGCCGCTGCAGCCTTGTGCCGTGCGGCGAGTGTTGGCTGGGCGGCGATTCTAAAGGCGGCGGGCAGTTACCTGGGTGAGCCACACCGGATGCAGTTTGTTCGAACTATCCGCGATGTTGATTTCTTCAATGACAGCAAAGGCACCAACGTGGGTGCAACCGTTGCAGCCGTGAGTGGGCTGGACAAACCGATTGTGCTGATTGCCGGAGGGCTTTCGAAAGGCCAGGATTTCGCGCCATTGACTCATATTCTGGCTCGCAAAGCGCGCCATGTGGTGTTGATTGGACAGGATGCCGGCTTGATTCAGTCAGCATTGCAGGCCAGTGGCATCGCGTGTGATCTGTGTGATGACATGTCTGTGGCTGTGCGAGTGGCGTTTAAGCGAGCACAGCCAAGTGAGGCTGTGCTGCTGTCACCGGCCTGCGCAAGCTTTGACATGTTTAACAGCTATGCGCATCGAGGCCAGGTTTTTATGGATGAAGTCGCCGATCTCGCCCTCTCGCTTGGGGAGGTGGCATGAGCTTGTTTGCCGACCTCACGCAGAGTGTGAATGCCATCCGTCCAGGGCGCACCACCATACGCAATTATGACCTACCGTTGTTTGTTGCTGCCGGGACTTTGCTATGCCTGGGCCTACTGATGGTGTACTCGGCATCGATTGCATTGGCCGATGGCCCTTTATTTAGCCAAATGAGCCGCTACTCATTCGTGACACGCCAAGCCGTGTTTATGGTGGCCGGCGTCATATTAGCGTTGTTGGTGTGGCTCACGCCGATGTCGGTGGTGCAGCGCCTGACGCTGCCTTTGTTTGGGCTTACTGCCGTTCTATTGGTGTTGGTGTTTGTGCCGGGCATTGGCCATGAGGCAAACGGAGCCAACCGCTGGCTTGACTTGGGACCTGTGAATTTTCAGCCATCGGAGTTGATGAAAGTTGTCGCCGTGTTGTTCGCTGCTGATTATGTCGTGCGTAAACAGCAACACATGGACAGTTTTGTTAATGGTTTTATGCCCATGGCTATAGCAATGGGCACTGTTGGCATCTTGCTACTGCTCGAGCCAGACCTAGGTGCCTTAATTGTGATCATGGCCATTGCCATGGGTATTTTGTTTCTCGGTGGCATTAACGCCAAGGTCTTTTCTGGGCTGGCCGCTGTGCTGCTTTTCACCTTCTTTCTGCTGATCTGGTTGTCCCCGTGGCGACGGACCCGACTGTTTGCTTATCTTGATCCTTGGAACCCTGAGAATGCCTACGGCAGTGCCTATCAGTTGTCACACTCGCTAATTGCGATTGGACGTGGTGAGTGGTTTGGCGTGGGTCTAGGCTCGAGCATAGAGAAGCTGCACTATTTGCCCGAGGCACACACCGATTTCATCGTGTCAGTCATTGGTGAAGAGCTCGGTTTCATGGGCATTGCGCTGGTTGTGGTGTTGTTTGCAGTGCTGGTGGCCAGAGCTTTTGAGATTGGGCGTTCGGCCATTGCCATGGAGCGTGTTTTTAGCGGCTTGGTTGCCCAGGGTATCGGCATCTGGTTTGGTGTGCAGGCATTCATCAACATTGGTGTGTGTTTGGGCTTGTTGCCAACCAAGGGGCTAACGTTGCCGCTAATTAGTTACGGTGGCTCTGGCCTCGTGATGAATCTGGCTGCGTTGGCGCTCGTTGCTAGAGTCGATTACGAAAACCGGGTCCTCATGCGCGGAGGGCGAGCATGAAGACATCCTCGCTCGTGTGGGTTATGGCTGGGGGCACCGGTGGCCACATCATGCCCGGTTTGGCGGTTGCCGATTGGTTGCGCAAGCACGGTTGTGACATTCGCTGGGTTGGCAACCCAGACAAGATGGAAGGGCGCTTGGTTCGGCCGGCAGGCTATGAGATGATTTCGGTCCAATTTACGGGTGTTCGTGGTAAAGGCTTACTGGCAAAGTTGCGCGCACCGTTTGGGTTGCTTGGAGCCATGTTGACACTCTGGCGCGCCATGGCCAGGCAAAAACCAGATTTGGTGCTGGGCATGGGTGGCTACGTGGCGATGCCTGGTGGCTTGGTGGCAAAGCTGCGCGGCGTACCCATTGTGTTGCACGAACAAAACGCGATTGCAGGCAAGACCAACTTATGGCTTGCCCGGATCGCCACGGCCAAGCTTGAGGGGTTCCCTGGTGCATTGCCAGGCGGGCAGTGGGTTGGTAACCCAGTGCGTCTGGCCATGACGACACTGCCTGATCCTGAGCAGAGATATGGTGCTAGATCCGGCCCGCTCAGAATTTTGGTGGTTGGGGGCAGTCTTGGGGCAGCGGCACTCAATGAGGCAATACCAATGGCGATCTCTCGCATGGATCCAGCCATGCGCCCGCTGGTGCAGCACCAGTCTGGTGAGCAGCATTTGCAAACCCTGAAAGACGCTTACGAAGCGGCTGGGGTTCAGGCTAGCTGCGTGGCCTTTATTGATGACATGGCTAAGGCCATGGGGGATGCTGATCTGGTGATTTGCCGCGCTGGCGCAATGACAGTGTCAGAGGTCGCTGCGGTTGGCGTTTCAGCGCTCTTTGTGCCATTTCCGTTTGCAGTCGATGATCATCAAACTGCCAATGCGAAACACTTGGTGATGCACAACGCCGCTTATTTGCGTCAACAGCGAGAGTTGGCGATTGAGTGGCTAGCTCGCTGGCTTGAGGCGCAGACCCGGGAGGCGCTTTGCGAAGTTGCAGTCAAGGCACGCGCACAAGCTAAGCCGCAGGCGACTGAAGTGATTGGCGCGCAATGTCTCTCGCTGATGGGAGGCATCGCATGAGGCACCGCATCGAGCATATTCACTTTGTAGGCATCGGTGGTTCGGGCATGAGCGGCATCGCCGAAGTGCTGTTGAACTTGGGATACAAGGTTTCAGGCTCCGATTTGTCCGTTTCTGCCGTGACAGATCGATTGGCGGCCATGGGGGCTCGTGTTTGCGCCGGGCATGATGCGGCGAATGTGGCAGGCGTGGATGTCGTGGTGACATCCACCGCGGTCGCAGGCAGTAACCCCGAGGTTTTAGCGGCAAGGCAAGCAAGGATACCGGTGGTGCCCAGAGCCGTGATGCTCGCTGAGCTCATGCGGCTAAAGCGCGGCATTGCGGTGGCTGGCACGCACGGAAAGACCACCACCACGAGTCTGGTGGCGAGCGTTTTGGCGGCTGACGGGCTGGATCCAACTTTTGTGATTGGTGGGCGCTTGAATTCGGCCGGTGCCAATGCAGGTCTCGGTCAGGGCGAGTTTCTGGTTGCCGAGGCCGATGAGTCTGATGCGTCGTTTTTGAACTTGTTGCCAGTGATGGCCGTGGTCACCAACATCGATGCAGACCATATGGATACCTATGGCCACGACATCGCAAAATTAAAGCAAGCCTTCATCGAGTTTGTGCAACGGCTACCGTTTTATGGCAGCGCCATCGTCTGCGTCGACGATGCTAATGTGCGTGAAATCATGCCCTTAATTTCAAGGCCGATCCTGACATATGGGTTGAGCGAAGAGGCGCAAATTCGTGCCACTGACGTTATCGCCAATGGCACCACCATGCAATTCACGGTCCATCGAAATCTCCATGGAAAGATGCATGAGCCGTTGGATGTTCGCCTGAATTTGCCCGGCTTACACAACGTGCGCAACGCTTTGGCTGCGATTGCGGTGGCCTCTGAACTCGGTGTTGCTGATGAGTCGATTGTTCGCGCATTGGCTGATTTCAAGGGTGTTGGTCGGCGCTTCAGCGTCAGTGGTCCGTACCGAGCCGCTGATGGCGGCCAATATACCGTGGTCGATGACTACGGTCATCACCCGGTGGAAATGGCGGCGACTTTGGCGGCTGCCCGCGGTGCTTGGCCAGGACAGCGCGTGGTGTTGGCGTTTGAGCCGCATCGATATACGCGCACCCGGGATTGTTTTGAAGACTTTGTGCAGGTGCTGAACACAGCCGATGCGGTTTTGTTGACAGAGGTTTACGCTGCCGGTGAGGCGCCCATTGTGGCAGCTGATGGGCGAGCCTTGGCACGTGCCGTTCGGGTCGCAGGGAAAATTGAGCCTTTGTTTGTTCAGCAAGTCAGTGAGTTGCCCGCAGCAATCCGTTCATTTGCCAAAGATGGTGATGTATTCGTGGTGATGGGTGCTGGCTCGATCAGCAAGGTGCCCGCTTTGTTGGGGGAGGGGGCATGAAAGAGGCAATTCAGTCCATGGGTAAGGTTGGCGTGCTTTATGGCGGTCGCTCGGCCGAGCGTGAGGTTTCGCTGATGTCTGGGCAAGCGGTCTATGACGCTTTGATTGAGCAGGGTGTCAATGCGCAACTGTTTGATGCAGGCCAGCATGGGCTTGGGGAGTTAGCCGAGCAACAGTTTGACAAGGTGTTTGTGTCATTGCACGGCAGATACGGCGAAGACGGAACGATTCAGGGTGCGCTAGAGTTGCTCGGCGTTCCTTACACTGGCAGCGGGCATTTGGCGTCAGCCATGGCCATGGACAAAATTGTGACAAAGCGTTTGTGGCAGCAGGCTGGCTTGCCCACCCCTGACTATCGCGTGGTCAACTGTGCCGAGGATCTAGCAGGCTTGGTCGATGCGTTGGGCCTGCCGCTGATCCTGAAAGCGCCCAATGAGGGATCAACAATTGGCTTGTGCAAGGTAAGGTCAGCCGAGGAGCTCGCAGGCGCATACGAGCAAGTTCGTGCTTACGACAAATCGATTCTGGCCGAGAAGTTTATTGCTGGCCGTGAGTTGACGGTGGCCTTGCTGGGTTGCGGCACGGACTCCCACGCGTTGCCGATCATCGAGATCATTGCGCCAGGCGGCAACTACGACTATCAAAGCAAATACTTTTCAGATGAAACGCAGTATTTGTGCCCCGCACCGTTGCCCGGACCGGTGGCCGAGCTGGTGAGCGAAATTGCCGTGTGCGCTTACCAAGCGCTGGGATGCTCAGGGTGGGCGCGTGCTGACCTGATGCTCGATGCTGATATGAAGCCTTGGTTGCTGGAAATGAACACATCACCCGGCATGACTGGCCACTCATTGGTGCCCATGGCTGCCAAAGCGGCTGGCCTAAGCTTTGGGCAGTTGTGTGTGCAGATCTTGTCTGAAGCAAGTTGCAAAGTGGTTAACCGGCAGTTGCTTACTCGAGATCAGGGGTGATACGTGTGGAACGAAGCCCGGATCATCAACGCAACAGCCAACTTGTTAATGGTGTTGGCGGTGCTCGCTTTGCTGGCGGGTGCGTTGCTCTGGGTGGTTCGGCTGCCGACGTTCGACATCAAACGCATCGTCATTGCACCAACAGCCGAGTCGGGTTTTCAGTATGTGTCGCCGGACGTGGTGCGCAGCGCGATTGCCGGGCGCTTGAGCGGGAATTTTTTCACGATGGATTTGCAGCAGACACGCGATGCTTTCGAGTCAGCACCTTGGGTGCGACGTGCCAATGTCAAGCGAGTTTGGCCGAACCAGTTGCAAGTAGAAATCGAGGAGCAGCAGCCGTTGGCGTTGTGGAACGAGAACCAGATGATCAACACCTGGGGCGAAGTGTTCACGGCCAACCGGGCAGTGATCGAGGACGAGGTCGATTTGCCGCAGTTTTATGGTCCGGAAGGTTCGGAGGCCCTCATTGTGCAACGCTACGCCGAGCTTGGGCAATGGTTCGAGCGCTTGGGTTTAAGCGTCGAGCAGTTGACTTTGAACAGTCGCTACGCTTTGGAGGCGCAGTTATCGAACGAGGTAACGCTCATGCTTGGGCGCGACCCGGGTGCAGAAACCGCGGATCCGCAAGCAGGCGTGCCTGGTGCGGTTCCATTTGGCGAGCGCATCGAACGATTTGTCCGCAACTGGCCCCAAGCAATGGCCCAGTTGCAGGGGAAAACGGTGGAGCGTGTGGATTTACGTTACCCCAATGGCTTTGCAATCACGTTGGCGCAAGCGCCAACGCCTGTCAATTCGAACAAGAAACGGTAAAACAATGACTCGTGACATCAAAGACTTGATCGTCGCCCTCGACATCGGCACCACCAAAGTGGTGGCCGTGGTGGCTGAGGTGCTGCCAGAGGGTCGGTTTGAGGTGTTAGGCCTAGGTCAACACGAATCCAAAGGCATGCGCAAAGGTGTAGTGGTCAATATCGAGACGACGGTGAATTCGATACAGCGCGCCCTTGAAGAGGCCGAATTAATGGCTGATTGCAAGATTCGCGATGTTTACACCGGCATTGCTGGCAACCACATCCGAAGTTTTAACTCTAGTGGCATGGTGGCAGTCAAAGATAAGGAAGTCACCGCAACCGACGTCGCCCGTGTGGTGGAGACCGCAAAAGCCGTCAATATTCCGACGGACCAGCAGGTATTACATGTGCTGACACAGGAGTTTATCGTCGACGGCCAGGAGGACATTCGCGAGCCTATCGGCATGAGTGCGCTTCGACTTGAGGTCAAGGTGCATATCGTGACTGGCTCTGTGAGTGCCGCCCAAAACATCGTCAAGTGTGTTCGCCGTTGTGGCCTGGAAGTTCAGGACCTGATTCTGCAGCCATTGGCGTCAAGCCTGGCATGTTTGACGCCAGATGAGCGTGAGCTTGGCGTGGTGTTGGTGGACATCGGGGGTGGTACCACTGATGTGGCGATTTACACCGGTGGTGCCATCCGCCACACGGCCGTGCTTCCGATTGCGGGTGACCAGATTACCAGCGATATCGCCGCCATGCTGCGAACGCCCACGCCAGATGCTGAAGATATCAAGTTGCGTTACGGCATTGCCAAGCAAGTGCTAGCGAGCCCGGATGAGATGGTTGAAGTGCCGGGGCTTGGCGACCGCGCGCCTAGGTTGGTCAACCGTCAAGCACTCGGTGCTGTGATTGAGCCGCGTGTTGAGGAGCTGTTTGGTTTGGTGCAACAGGTGATTCGTGATTCGGGTTACGAGGACTTGTTGGCTTCGGGAATCGTGCTCACAGGCGGCTCGTCCATGTTGCCCGGCATCGTTGAACTGGCTGAGGATGTGTTCTTAAAGCCAGTGCGGGTTGCCGTGCCAGAGTATGACGGCGGACTGGCTGACGTCATGCGCAGCCCGCGCTTCAGCACGGTGATGGGGTTGCTAGGCGAGGCGCGTTTGCAACGTTTGCGGGGTCGCAAAGTGGCACAACAAAATGGCAGCTTCAAGCGCGTTTTGGCGCGCATGAAGGAATGGTTTATGCATTGATGCACGACAGGATGATCCGCGACGGCATAGGTCTGGGACTGAAAGTTTGTCGTCTAGATCCGACCGGGTTGGGTTTGGTCTTGATGGCAAGAACCATTAAGCGGTGAGTACGAAGGCAGTGTGAAGGGGATTAGTAATTTTTGATTTTTGACTTGAGGGAGTCGATCATGATGTTTGAAATGTTAGATAGCGCGGAAAAAACCACCGTGATCAAGGTGGTGGGGGTGGGCGGCGCCGGTGGTAATGCGGTAGCCCATATGATTAATTCAGGTGTTCAAGGTGTCGATTTTGTATGCGCTAACACCGATGCCCAGGCGCTAGCGGCAACCAATGCGCCCGTTCAGATTCGTCTTGGGCGCACAGGCTTGGGCGCGGGTGCCAAGCCCGAGCAGGGCCGCGCTGCGGCTGAAACGGCCAGGGAAGAGATTCGCTCGGCATTGAATGGGGCGAACATGGTGTTCATCACCGCTGGCATGGGCGGTGGTACAGGCACGGGCGCAGCACCGATTGTGGCTGAAGTGGCAAAAGAGCTGGGTATTTTGACAGTTGGCGTGGTCACCAAGCCCTTCCTGTTTGAGGGCAACCGGCGCCAGAAAATGTCCGAAGACGGCATTGATGATCTATCCAAGCATGTGCACTCACTAATCGTCGTGCTCAACGAGAACCTGTATACATTAATGGACGATGACGCTACCCAGGAAGATTGCTTTAAAGCGGCCGACGATGTGTTGCACAATGCCTGCGCTGGCATTGCAGAAATCATCAACGTTGAGGGAAACGTTAACGTAGACTTTGAAGACGTTAAAACCATCATGGGCGAGCAAGGCAAGGCCATGATGGGCACAGCCGTGGCAAGTGGCGAAAACCGTGCAATGGTTGCGGCGAAGCAAGCGGTGGCCTGCCCGTTACTCGAGGGAATCGATTTGCAGGGCGCACGTGGTGTGCTGGTTAACATTACAGCTAGCCGCTCACTCAAAATGCGTGAGACCCGCGAGATCATGGATCATATCCGTGGTTTTGCTGCCGATGATGCGACTGTTATCTTTGGGACTGCTTACGATGAGAGCATGGGTGACAACTTGCGCGTGACTGTGGTGGCCACTGGTTTGGGTCGTGCCCGTCCAACGCTGGTGCATGATCGGGACACCCAACCCATGGTGCGTACTGGCACAGATAACGCTCTGGTTTCGGCAAACGGTCAGGAGAACTTGCAGGTGCCTTCGGTGTTGCGTAACCCCCGCTCACAGGCTTCGGCCCAAGTGCGAGCGCTGGAAACCGCAGGCATGGAGCACTACGACATTCCGGCCTTTTTGCGCCGCCAAGCTGATTAAACCAGGTCGGCTGGCGTACTCAAGGTCGAACCGCACTCCCTCAGGCCAGCGTGCATCAGCACGCTGGCTGCTGTTCCGTCTTCGCCATCCCCTTGGGGACGGGTCTAGCCAGCGGTGGCATCTTGAGAAGGATTCGCGTTAGAATTTGTTGAAATCGTTAGTAATTAGGTACCCGGATGTTTTTGCAACGCACCATCAAAAAAGCGATACACACGACCGGCGTGGGTTTGCACTCAGGCAAGCGGGTGGAATTGACACTGCGCCCAGCCTTGCCGGGTACTGGTATTGTGTTTCATCGCGTTGATCTGGATCCCGTGGTTGACGTGCCGGCCAAGGCAGACGGCGTGCGTGATACACGCATGGCATCGGTGCTACAGGTTGGTCAGGCGCGTGTCTCAACGGTCGAACACTTGATGTCTGCGCTTGCGGGCTTAGGCATCGACAACCTGCATGTGGACCTGTCGGCAGAAGAGGTGCCGATTATGGACGGCAGTGCGGCGACGTTTGTTTACTTACTTCGTTCGGCTGGATTGCAGGAGCAGGCTACGCCCAAACAGTTTCTGCGCGTGCTCAAACCCATTGAGGTACGTGAGGGCGAAGGTAAAGACGCCAAGTGGGCTCGCTTAGAGCCTCATGAAGGTTTTGCGCTGGCGTTTTCGATTGACTTTAAGCATCCCGCGATTGATTCGACGGCGGGGTTTGCTGAGGTGGATTTTGCGAACCAGTCTTACGCCAAAGAAATCTCACGCGCCCGGACATTCGGTTTTGTGACTGAGGTTGAGGCGCTGCGTTCAATGGGGTTGGCTCGTGGTGGCAGCTTGGAGAACGCCATTGTGGTTGATGAGTATCGTGTCCTGAACCAAGAGGGTCTGCGTTACGACGACGAGTTCGTCAAGCACAAGATTCTGGATGCGATTGGTGATCTTTACTTGATCGGCAAGCCCTTGATCGCTCGCTACGTGGCCAACAAATCTGGTCACGCCATCAACAATCAGCTAGTCCGTGATTTGCTGGCCAATACCAGTGCTTGGGAACTCGTGTCGTTTGATTCCGAGCAGGCTGTGCCAGCGGCCTTTAAGAACGATTGGCAACTGGCTTAACTCTCCAATTAACCGCAGCCTAATTGGTTTAACCGTTCTTTTGCGGGAGTCTAGGTCCGTTATTTTTTCTCGGTGACTCGATGATGTGCTACTAGGCGCGCAACGGCGTCAGCCAAGGGGCCGGCGTGTAATTCCCTGACCAGCGTTTCGAAGTGGACAAGATCAGCCTCGCCAAGCGGTTTGGCTTGTTTAACTCGTGGGGTTTGTTGCGGGATGTTTGGGCGGCTGGCAACTTTGATTTTGAGTGTCGTCACGCTCCAGCCGGCCAGAGCAATCTGCTTAAGCAGTGTCGGCTGCAATTGACGCAGTTTTGCGGCGAGCGCGGCGTGATCAGCAATCAGCGTTAATTCGCCACCTTTGACTTCGGCCACCGCAAAGCTTTTTCGCATGGCTTGAGGCAATTGATTGCCGATGACCTCTTGCAGGGCGATCAAGCGGTGTGCGGTTAATAAAACTGCACCGGTGCTCTGCCCTTGTTCAGCCCATTGCAAAGCGTGACTAGCGTGTGATTTAGCCATCTAGAATCCGAACCATCCAATTGTCTGCTAGGGTAGCGGACTTTCGAGAAGAGAACAAACGTTGTTGATGTCGTTGAGAAACCAAAATCCAGGGCAGTATTTACCGCTGCTACCAATACTATTCCTATCATTGACGCTTGGTGCGATGCCTTGTTCAAGCAGTGCTTCGGTAGATGACATGCCTGTCACCCCTTCGCTTGAGCGAATAGAAGCGCTATTTGGTGCCAGTGGTTTATCGCAGGCGAGCATGGTGTGGCCGGTGGCGGGACCTTATCGCGTAAGCTCTACCTTTGGTGTTCGAAAGCATCCCATAAAACGCCATCGAACATTCCATCACGGACTAGACATCGCCGCCAGCGTGGGAACCCCGATAGTGTCAGTTGCCTCGGGTCAAGTCGTGTTTGCCGGCTGGCGAGCCGGTTACGGCCGAGTTGTTGAAATTGACCATGGTCAAGGCTGGGTGTCGCGCTATGCGCACGCCAAGTCGATTGGCGTATCAAAAGGCCAGCTTGTGCTGGCCGGGCAGGTGATTGCCCGTGTTGGGCGCTCTGGTCATGCGACCGGCGCTCACTTGCACCTTGAATTGGAACGTGCGGGCGAACGGATCAATCCGATGGTGTTTTGGGCACAAGTAAACTTGGCCAGTGTCGAGTAGGACAGGCGCCTGCGGTACACTTACGACCATATATGGCGATACCCTTAAGCCGCTAGGATCAGTTGCAAATGCTATCTCTAATTAAGAAAGTTTTTGGAAGCCGAAACGATCGGTTGCTTAAACAGCTCTACAAAGACGTCAAGCGTATCAATGCGCTTGAGCCGTCGATGCAAGCATTGTCTGACGGAGAGCTGCAGGCGCTGTCGGCAAAATTCAAGGAGCGCGTGCAGGGTGGAGAATCACTGGATGTGATGCTGCCTGAGGCATTCGCCTTGGTGCGTGAGTCAAGCCAGCGAGTTTTTGGGATGCGCCATTTTGACGTGCAGCTCATCGGTGGCATGGTGCTGCACACTGGCAAGATTGCAGAGATGCGCACGGGTGAAGGCAAGACACTGATGGCCACGCTACCGGTGTACCTCAACGCGTTGACGGGGCGTGGTGTGCACGTGGTGACGGTCAACGACTACCTGGCACGTCGAGATGCAGACTGGATGGGGCGTTTGTACGGTTTTCTCGGCATGAGCGTGGGCGTGGTTGTTCCACAGCAAAGTAACGAAGAAAAGCGAGCGGCTTATCGTGCCGACATTACCTATGGCACCAACAACGAATTCGGCTTCGATTATCTGCGCGACAACATGGAATATCGCGTCGAAGATCGCCGTCAGCGTGGGTTGGTTTACGCGATCGTTGACGAAGTGGATTCGATTTTGATTGATGAGGCGCGTACGCCCTTAATCATTTCAGGGCAGGCCGAGGATCACACAGCACTTTATCAGGCCATGAACACGGTTGCGCCCATGCTCACGCGCATGCAACTTGAGCCCAAAGCCAATGAGCCGGAGTCTGAAGGCGACTACTGGGTTGATGAAAAAAACAATCAGGTATACATGTCCGAAGCAGGACATGAAAATGCCGAGCGCATCTTGACCGAAAAGGGGCTGTTGCCGCAAGGGCAGTCGCTTTACGATCCGCGTCATATTTCCCTGATGCATCACTTGATGTCATCGTTGCGTGCGCATAGTTTGTTCCACCGCGACCAGCACTATGTGGTGCAAGACGGTGAGGTTGTGATTGTTGACGAGTTCACTGGTCGCCTGATGTCCGGGCGCCGGTGGTCTGATGGCTTGCATCAAGCAGTTGAAGCCAAAGAAAACTGCAAAATTCAGCTGGAAAACCAGACGCTGGCATCGATCACCTTCCAGAACTACTTCCGCATGTACGAGAAGCTTGCCGGTATGACGGGCACGGCTGACACAGAGGCATACGAATTCCAGGAGATTTATGGTCTGGAAACGGTGATCGTACCCACTAATAAGCCGATGGTCCGCAAGGACATGCACGATCAGATCTACAAGACTGACCAAGAAAAGTACGGAGCTATTCTGAATGACATTCGGGAATGCTTGTCGCGCGGCCAGCCCGTGCTGGTGGGCACGACTAGCGTTGAAAGCTCAGAGCTGTTGTCAAATGCTTTGACCCAAGCTGGCTTAAAGCACGAGGTGCTCAACGCCAAGCAGCACGCGCGCGAAGCCGAGATTGTGGCCCAGGCTGGCAAGCCCGGTGCCATTACGATTGCCACCAACATGGCAGGCCGCGGCACCGATATTGTCTTGGGTGGCAATGTGCAAAAGCAAGTGGAGATGCTACTTGCCGATAAGTCGCTCGAAGATGCGGTCCGCGAGCAAAAGACCAAAGAGTTGCACGAGGGCTGGGCAGCCTTGCACCAGCTGGTGCTCGACGCGGGCGGATTGCACATTATTGGCACTGAGCGCCACGAGTCTCGTCGAATTGATAACCAGCTTCGTGGCCGGGCTGGCCGTCAGGGTGATCCTGGCTCATCACGCTTTTATCTGTCGCTCGATGACTCGTTAATGCGCATTTTTGCTGGTGATCGGGTGCGCGCCATTATGGAGCGCTTGAAGCTACCAGAAGGTGAGCCGATTGAGGCTGGCATGGTCAATCGCTCCATTGAGTCCGCCCAGCGCAAAGTTGAAGGACGCAACTTTGATATCCGCAAGCAGTTGCTTGAGTACGATGATGTGGCTAATGACCAAAGGCGTGTGCTTTATGGCCAGCGCAATGAGGTGCTTGAGGGCACTAACGTGGGCGAGCAGGTGGAGAGCTTGCGTGATGGCGCCTTAACCGACGTGGTGCGTGAGTTTGTGCCAGAGGGTTCGGTTGAGGAGCAGTGGGACTTGTCTGCCCTGCAAAACGTCTTGCAGTCTGATTGGCAGCTCGATATTCCGGTTGTTCAAACGGTTGAGGGCTCTAAGGAGTTTGGCGAAGAAGACATCGTTGAGCTTGTCATCAAGGCAGGTAAAGCAGCCTACGATGGCAAAGTCGCGACTGTTACTGATGGTGCTTGGCGCCCGTTTGAGCGTTCTGTCATGCTTCAGGTCATCGATAATCACTGGCGTGAGCATCTGTCGGCGCTTGATCACTTGCGCCAGGGGATTCACTTGCGCGGCTACGCTCAAAAGAATCCCAAGCAGGAGTACAAGCGTGAGGCAATCGAGCTTTTCTCGTTGATGTTGCGGCGGGTGCGTGATGACGTGGCGAAGTTGCTGTTAACGGTCAAGGTCCAAGGCCGTGAGGAAGTTGAAGCAGCCGAGCGCGAGGCCGAAAAGGCGCACGTGCAAAACGTCCAATATCATCATTCTGACTACGATGAGGCGCTTGCTGAGCCAGCATCGGACAAGCGAGGCTCATCAGCCCAGGCAGAGCATGCCTCAGCGGGTTCTGGCCGCAATCCCTTTCCGAAGGTCGGTCGCAATGAGCCTTGCCCGTGCGGTAGTGGCAAGAAGTTCAAGTATTGTCACGGAAAATTAGAGTAGTTTCTTATCTACTTGATTTTTAGAGAATTAATCGCTTGGTCGTTTCTCGATGGGTGGCTTAACGGACGCCGTTGCTGACACAACGCAAGCCTGAGGCTATTGATTCCATTGAAACTATTTTCTCTGTCGATGGTCCAAATTATGTAGACTGGTCGTTGGTTAATTGATTAACAATCCGAGATCGCTACCCCATTACCTGTGACGGTACTAGGAAAAGCGATTGATAAACCCCATTGCAGTTAGAATGTACAGGTACAGTCATGATTCAGTGGCAGGATTGCGACCAACTTCTGGGCGCATTGGACCTGTCTAGTAGGAGATAGGCCGTGAACAATTCGTTTCCCAAGATCGCCGTGTGGATGGTCATCGCACTGGTGTTATTTACTGTCTTCAAACAGTTTGATAGTCGCCCAGCCGCACAAGAAACGGTGAGTTACACCCAGTTCATGGACGATGCGCAAGCCGGTAAGGTTCGCAAGGTCGATGTTCAAGGTGATGTGTTGCACGTTACCCCGGACAATGGCCGCCCCTACACGATCACGTCACCTGGTGACTTGTGGATGGTTTCTGACCTCATGAAGGCCGGCGTTCAAGTTTCAGGCAAAGCGCGCGAAGAGCCCTCGTTGCTCATGAGCATATTTGTGTCATGGTTCCCCATGCTGCTGTTGATTGCTGTCTGGATTTTCTTTATGCGCCAGATGCAGGGTGGTGGCAAGGGTGGTGCCTTCAGTTTTGGGAAGTCCAAGGCACGCATGCTGGATGAGTCGACTAACAACATCACTTTTGCGGATGTGGCTGGTTGTGACGAAGCCAAGGAGGATGTGCAAGAGCTTGTCGACTTTCTACGTGACCCCTCCCGATTTCAAAAGCTCGGTGGTCACATTCCCCGCGGCGTATTGATGGTGGGTTCGCCTGGCACGGGTAAGACGCTTTTGGCCAAAGCCATTGCGGGCGAGGCCAAAGTTCCGTTCTTTAGTATTTCGGGTTCAGACTTCGTGGAAATGTTCGTCGGTGTCGGTGCAGCTCGTGTGCGTGACATGTTCGAGAACGCTAAAAAGCACGCCCCTTGCATCATTTTTATCGATGAAATCGATGCCGTCGGTCGTCAGCGTGGCGCAGGCTTGGGTGGTGGCAATGATGAGCGCGAGCAAACACTGAACCAGATGCTAGTTGAGATGGATGGTTTTGAAACAGGGCAAGGGGTGATTGTGATTGCAGCCACCAACCGACCTGACGTTCTCGATCCAGCGCTTCTTCGTCCCGGCCGCTTCGACCGTCAGGTTGTGGTGCCCTTGCCAGATATTCGTGGTCGTGAGCAAATTCTGCGTGTGCATATGCGTAAAGTGCCAGTCGGCCAGAACGTTGATCCGATGGTGTTGGCACGCGGCACCCCCGGCTTTTCTGGTGCAGATTTGGCTAATCTGGTCAATGAAGCAGCGCTGTTCGCGGCGCGTCGCAATGGCCGGTTGGTGGATATGGCTGATTTTGAGAAAGCCAAAGACAAGATCATCATGGGTGCTGAGCGTCGCTCGATTGTGATGCCTGAAGAGGAGCGTCGTAACACCGCTTACCACGAGTCCGGTCATGCCGTGGTCGCGCGTATGCTCCCCAAGACTGATCCCGTGCACAAAGTGACCATCATTCCCCGTGGTCGTGCGCTTGGTGTCACCATGCAGTTGCCTGAGGGTGACCGCTACAGCATGGATAAAGAGCGTTTGCTCTCAACCATTGCGGTGCTGTTCGGCGGCCGGATTGCGGAAGAGATCTTCATGGATCAGATGACCACGGGCGCTTCAAACGATTTTGAGCGAGCGACCGCGATTGCACGCGACATCGTTACCCGCTACGGCATGACCACCGAGCTTGGCCCCATGGTTTATGCCGAGAACGAGGGTGAGGTCTTTTTGGGTCGCAGCGTCACCAAGACCACCCACATGTCTGAGGCAACCATGCAAAAAGTTGACTCAGAGATTCGTAAGATCATTGATGAGCAGTACTCGCGTGCTCGCCAGATCCTTGAAGATAATCGGCCCAAGGTTGAGTCGATGGCCAAAGCCCTGCTCGAGTGGGAAACCATTGACTCTGATCAGATCAATGACATCATTGCAGGCCGTCCGCCACGTCCACCCAAGGTGCCAGATGCCCCCTTGGATGCTGCACCACCGCCAGCGGGCCCGGCGGCTGATGCCCGTGGTGGAAGCCCTGCCGAGGCTGTCTAAGTAAGGTATTTATGTCGACAGTCTGGCAGTGTGGGCGCTTTGAATTCGACCTCGAGCGCCCTGTTTTGATGGGGATCGTTAACGTTACCCCAGATTCCTTCTCTGACGGTGGTCAGCATGCTTGTGCTGAAGAGGCCATTCGTCACGCCCGCAAGCTCATTGATGAGGGTGCTCAGATCCTGGACATTGGGGGTGAGTCCACTCGCCCTGGCGCTGAGCCCGTGCCGCTCAAACGCGAGCTTGATCGTGTACTGCCCGTGGTTGAGGCACTTCGTCACGCGGGTGTTGCCTTGTCAGTCGACACATGTAAGCCGCAGGTCATGCAGGTGGTGCTTGATGCCGGTGTTGACATCATTAATGATGTCACCGGATTCCGTGCTCAAGCTGCGCGCGAGATCGTGGCACAACACCCATCCTGCGGCTTGTGTGTCATGCACATGCAGGGCGAGCCGCGCAACATGCAGAAATCACCGAGCTATGGCGATGTCGTGGCCGAGGTGTCAGATGCGCTGTCTCAGGCTGCCCGGTCGATCGAGGCCTTAGGCGTTCATTCTGCCCGTATCGCACTGGACCCGGGGTTTGGTTTTGGCAAAACGCTTGAGCACAACTACGCACTGCTGCGCGGTATGAATGAGCTCGCGGCTTTGGGCTATCCGGTTTTGGTGGGCGTGTCGCGCAAGTCCATGGTGGGCGCAGTGACTGGGCGCTCGATCGATCAGCGCGTAGCCGGCAGCGTGGCAGCGGCTCTATTGGCTGTAACATTGGGGGCGCGAATCGTGCGAGCACATGATATTCAGCCGACACAGGACGCATTGTCAGTATGGCAGGCAATGACGTTCGGACCACAGGAAAGCAAATGAGTCGACGTTATTTCGGCACAGATGGTGTGCGCGGGGAAGTGGGTGGTGATGTGATTAACCCGCAATTTGCGTTAAGGCTTGGCTACGCCGCTGGCCGTGTTTTGGCACAGCGCTCGGCCGGCAAGTCTAGGCCGTCGGTTCTGATTGGTAAGGACACTCGAATTAGCGGTTACATGCTTGAGTCAGCGCTTGAGGCTGGGTTTGCGGCGGCAGGCGTCAATGTGCTTCTGGCTGGACCCATTCCGACACCGGCCGTGGCGTATTTGACTCGCACTTGGCGTTTGTCGGCTGGCATTGTTATTAGTGCTTCGCACAATCCTTATTACGACAATGGCATCAAGTTCTTTTCTCCGCAGGGCACGAAATTGCCTGACTCGGTTGAGCTGGCCATTGAAGCCGCACTCGATGAGCCAATGGGATGTGTGTCTTCCGACAGTCTGGGTCGAGCTAGGCGCATTGATGATTCGGCTGGTCGTTATATTGAGTTTTGTAAGAGTACGTTTGCCTCGGACCTGGACTTGTCCGGCATGTCACTGGTGATCGATGCAGCCAATGGCGCGGCTTATCACATTGCACCGCACGTCTTTAGAGAATTGGGTGCCAAGGTGCACGCTATCGGTGTTGAGCCAGACGGCTTTAATATCAATGAAGGCGTGGGCGCCTTGCACCCGGAAAATTTGATTCGAGAGGTCAAGGCTCGTGGAGCGGACCTTGGAATAGCGCTTGATGGTGATGCCGATCGGATTCAGATCGTCGATGCAGACGGGCGTCTCTATAACGGCGATGAGCTGCTGTACGCGGTCGTGCGTGAACGCTCGATGCGAGCGCCGGTAGCCGGTGTTGTCGGCACGCTCATGAGTAATCTGGGCCTGGAGCAAGCGTTTGCCTCGCGTAATATTCCGTTTGAGCGAGCTGCGGTTGGCGACCGATATGTCCTGGAAAAGCTCAAAGACAACCATTGGCTTTATGGTGGCGAGAGTTCTGGTCACTTGCTGTGCCTGGATTGCCACACCACCGGCGATGGCATCGTGGCCGGATTGCAGGTTTTGGCAGCGCTTAGACGTCACCAAACGTCTTTGTCTGACTGGGTCAAAGACCTGACGCTTTATCCTCAGGTCATGATCAATGTGCCGATCCAGCCAGGCATAGACTGGAAGGGGCATGAGCCGTTTCAACGCAAGACGGATGAAGTTGAACAAGCTTTGGCCGGTAGGGGGCGAGTACTGATTCGAGCCTCCGGTACAGAGCCTAAATTGCGCATCATGGTGGAGGCCGCTGAGGCTGATTTGGCGCAACACATGGCGCAAACTTTGGCCGCCAGCCTCGCGTAATCGTCATAATACTGTCACGATTTGGTCAAACTGATGACATACTCGACAGTCAAACTGTCGTCATCATAGAGTGAGGCCCATATGTTAGAACTTGTTCGCAGTCGTGCCAGTGTTTTTTCTTTGCCAACCGCTGAAGTTAGCCATGGGGACTTGGTGGTGGGGTTGGCTCAATCAGACGAAGAGCTCGAAGCCATTCAGCGCTTGCGCTATGAGGTCTTCTCCTCCGAATATGAAGCCAAAGTTGGTGATGAGGGTAGCGGCATCGACCGCGATTCGTTTGATACTTGGTGTGAACACCTCATGGTTAAAGACATGGGCACCAATCAAGTGGTAGGTACTTATAGGGTTCTCACGCCTCACCAAGCCAAGCGCGCCGGTGGCTACTACTCTGAGTCCGAGTTCAACTTGGATGGTCTTGGCGATATCAAACAGTCTCTTGTGGAGTTTGGAAGAGCCTGTATCGACGCTGAATACCGTAATGGCTCAGCCTTGATGATGTTGTGGTCAGGTTTGGCTGAGATCGTCAAACAAGGTCGCTATGAGCACGTGTTCGGGTGTGCCAGCGTGAGTTTGCGTGACGATGGAGTGACTGCAGCGGCAGTCTGGCGAAGCGTCCGAGACTCCATCGGAAAAGATCTTACCCCAGTGGTGTCACCATTGCATCGTTACCCCGTAGATCGGCTCGACAGCCACTTGCCAGCCGAGATCCCAGCATTGTTACGTGGCTATCTACGCCTAGGTACAAGGGTGTGTGGTGAGCCAGCCTGGGATCCGGACTTCAACACCGCTGACTTTCCGATGTTGCTGTCGATCAGCAACATGGGTATGCGCTACCGTCGTCACTTTGGTTTTGAGTGAGCGTCTGTAGCCGTCAGACCTTGATCGGAATGCGGCGGCAAACCTCGTCCAAGTGATTTGGTTGCGCAGCAACCTTTAGGCGAAGCCGACGAACTTGGTCGGGGAAGGATAGCGCGCACGCCATCGGCGTCCTTTGTTGGCTAGTGTGGTGTCTGTTGCTGTTCGATGTA
>CAMCOS010000030.1 GCA_945876565.1 Lautropia mirabilis
GCCGCGTTTGCTTACGCTTGGCATCGAATTCAATGTCAGAAAAACTCAACTGGTTCATGATCGTGATGGAAAAGTTAGCGATACTATTCAGACAACTAACCGCGCCTCGAGTTCACTGAATTCGGGGACTTTTTCAGAGAATCCCTAGATCGTCAAGGCCATGTAGTTAAGCGCTACGCGCCTGGCGCCACGCCAGAGTCTATACGCGCAGACATTGAGGCCCTGCTATAAACTGCCAGCCTCATCGACTCATTCAAAGCAAAACATGATTGATCTCTACTACTGGACAACGCCAAACGGTCACAAGATCACACTCTTTCTTGAAGAAACGGGTCTGCCCTATTCCATTAAACCAATCAATATCGGTAAAGATGAACAATTCGCCCCGGCATTCTTGGCGATCTCACCCAACAACCGGATTCCCGCGATCGTTGATCATGAGCCTGTCGATGGCCAGTCACCCTTGTCAGTTTTTGAGTCTGGTGCAATCCTGCTATACCTGGCTGAAAAAACAGGCAAGTTTCTCTCCAACGACTTTAGAACGCGTAACCAGACGCTTGAATGGCTGTTCTGGCAAATGGGTGGCTTGGGGCCTATGGCCGGTCAGAACCACCACTTTGGCAACTTTGCCCCTGAAAAAATCCCCTACGCCATCAAACGTTACGTCGATGAGACAGCCCGGCTCTATGGGGTTTTGAATAAGCGACTTGAGAGACGGGAGTTCATCGCAGGGGACTATTCGATTGCCGACATGGCGTGTTTTCCCTGGATTGCGGCCTACACCCGCCAGCAAATCGACATCAATGAATTCCAAAACGTCAAGCGCTGGTTCAACACCATTCATCAACGACCGGCCACGCAAAGCGCTTACCGACTCGCTGAGCAACTGAACCCCAACGCACCCAAACTGCCACCACTGGCCGACTAACTAGCGGGCCAGCGAATGGCACTTGGGATGCCGGTCGCCGCTCTATTGAGTCTGGCTTTGGTTTTTCTCTTGCGCCCGACGCTGGTTGATGACCTCTTGGAGTGCATCTGCAAGCTTGGTGTGGCCGCGGTCACGAGCACCTTGCACGGCATCCACACCATTGGTGTTGACCGCACTTGGGTCAGCACCAGCCGCTAAAAGCACTTGAACGGTCTCTACAGCTCCAGCCTGAGCAGCCATGGAAATCGGGTTGGTGCCATCAGGCGCCGGCGCATTGGGCATGGCGCCCTGTTCCAGCAGATATCTCACCACGGGCAATTGACCCGTGGATGCTGCGTAGTGAAGTGGTGTCCAACCAAGATGGTTAACCTGGGCGCCTTTGGCGACTAGCTGTTTTGCCATGTCAAGATTGCCGACCAAGCTAACGTACATGAGCGGTGTTTCCTGATAGCCATTCATGATGTTGATTTCTGTCCTGGGACTGGCCAAAACCACATCAAACACTTGCCAGGCGCTGTCACGAACAGCCTGCATGATGATGGGATTGCCACGACCATCCCGGGTGTTCGGGTCGAGCCCCTGGGCTAGCAAGGCTCTAACATCATTGGCGCGATCATTTTTGACATATATCCATAAATCGTCTTTTGACTGAGCGGTCGCGGCGGCCGATGCGAGAACCATTAGACAAAAAAATAAAAACCTATTTAAGAACATATATTTATATATACCAATTAACGTGTTTTGTATCATATCGATCTCTGAGCGGTCCAGCCAAGAAAGATAATGAAATTATTTCTGTATCTTTCTGAAAAGATTGAAGAAATTTCTTGTGGATTGATCTGCCACTTCCTCGACCGTGAGCCCTTTTAACTCGGCAATTTTCTCTGCAACATGCACCACGAGCGATGGGTCATTACGCTTGCCGCGATGTGGCACAGGCGCCAAATAAGGCGAGTCAGTCTCAATCAGCAGTCGATCTAACGGCATTTTAGTGGCTGTTTCTTGTAATTCACGGGCATTTTTAAAAGTCACAATGCCAGAAACCGAAACGTAAAAGCCCAAATCCATACTTTGTTGGGCCATTTCCCAACTCTCGGTAAAACAGTGCATCACGCCACCGACCTCATCAGCGCCCTCTTCTTGCAAAATTCGGATCGTGTCCTCTTGTGCTTGGCGGGTATGAATGATGAGCGGTAACTTTGCTTGTTTTGCTGCCCTGATGTGTGTACGAAAGCGCTCGCGCTGCCACTCCAGATCACCGGTCAAACGGAAGTAATCCAAACCTGTCTCGCCGATCGCGACTACCTTGGCATGCCGGCTGCGCGACACCAAATCATCTACGGTGGGCTCAACCTCGTTTTCGTAGTCCGGGTGCACCCCTACAGAAGCCCACAACGTGGACTCCCGATCAACCATCGCCATCATGGGGTCCCAGTCTGGCAGATTCACGCTCACGCATAATGCCATCTGGACTTTGTTATCAGCCATGCGCTGCGCAATGGCCGGGTAATCCCAAGCCAAATCCGGGAAATTGACGTGACAGTGCGAATCAATAAAAACAGTCATATAACGGCATCACAAAAACGTTGTAAACAAACCTGCGCAAATAGCTTGGGACTCAAGGGATGATTAGCCAGTCGCGCTTGCAGGTTTAACCAGCCACACAACTCTTGTACCGGCAAGGCCTTGGTTTGACCCGCCAATCGCACCCAACTGTCCTGCAAACCGGGGTAGTAGCGCACCGGCACCTGAGCACAGGCTAGACTCACGTCAACGGCCAGTCGTTGCAAAACATGGATCCACTCTGAAGCCTGAGACTTGGCCAGATTATCCGCCAATCCAGGCACATCCACCAAACTTCCCTTGGATAAATCTGTCACGAGCGCATAAGCCCAGGCAGGGCACGCTTGATCTTGAGATTGCGCCATGATCAAAGCTGCCAGGGGTGCGCCGCCCGCAGCAGCCAGCCATTGCTCAGGTTGCTTCACGCCTTGTACAGCCAGCCACTGCTCACATTGCTGTTTGGCCGGCAGGCTTAAGGCAAATTTTTGGCAACGCGAGATGATCGTGGGCAAAAGCCGATCCGCAGCATCGCTAGTCAAAAGAAATACCGTGTTTGGTGGTGGCTCTTCCAATGCTTTTAAAAGTGCATTGGCGCTGATTACTGACAGCGCATCGGCTGGGTATAGCACCACGATACGCCAACGTCCTCGATGGGTTGAGCGGTGATACCACGCCTCAAGCGCTCGGACTTGGTCAACTTTGATCTCGTCAGACAGTTTTTTCTTGGCAGCTGATGTCTCTGCATCGCTTGGCTCGCTATCCTGCGCTTGGACCTTAACCCCTTCCCGATCAGCAACTGCCTCAGGCCTTACAAGCTTTAGGTCCGGATGATGACCAGCCGCTATCCAAAGGCACGATTGGCAGTAGCCACATGCTTGGCCGTCCTGCAAATCCTCGCATAGCAGCGCAGTAGCTAGCGCTTGCACGAATTCACGCTTGCCAATACCCGAGAGCCCATGAACCAAGAGTGCATGCGGCAAGTGGTCGGCATGCGCCAACAAGCGCTTCGCATCCTCCATCTGCCACGGCAAAAACTGAGCCATCTCAAATATGCCCTTGGCGCCAATCGGAAACGAGCGTGCCCAAATCTGACTGCAGATCAATTCGGATGGCATCGATCGATTGAGTGCCATCGATGACTTTAAAGCGTTTAGGCTCGGCGCTCACCTGAGCAAGATAAACGTCACGGGTGCGTTGAAAAAACTCGTCATGCTCTTGCTCAAATCGATCTTGTATGCGTGTTCGGTTTAGTCGTTCACGCGCGACCTCGAGTGGCACATCAAAGAGCCAAGTGCGGTCGGGCGAGAAGCCGGGGTGAACCCAATGCGCCAGTTCAGCTACTTTATGAACCCCGAGCTCGCGCCCACCACCCTGATAAGCAAAAGTGGCGTCACTAAACCGGTCGCAAACGACCCACTGACCACTGGCCAGTGCTGGCTCAATCAGTTGGCGCAAATGCTCATTGCGCGCGGCAAACATCAACAGGGTCTCCGTTTGGAGGTGCATGGCCTCGTGCAGGAGCAGCTCGCGCAGTTTTTCTCCTAGGGGAGTACCACCCGGCTCACGGGTCTGACAGACTTTCACACCGGCTTTCTTCAGATGGTCGCAGACCCACCCAATATGGGTGCTTTTGCCAGCGCCATCGACGCCCTCAAACGTTAAAAATCGTCCAGGTTTAACCGACATTGATCATCTGCCTAAAATGTATTTGGCCACGTTGCGATTGTGTTCGCGCAAGTCCTTGGAAAACGCACTCGTGCCATCTCCGCGGGCCACAAAGTAATAAAAATCATGAACCTCAGGATTTAATGCTGCTTCTAGAGACGCCTTGCTGGGCGCGGCGATCGGCGTCGGTGGCAAGCCTGCCCGTGTATAGGTATTCCACGGGGTGTCGCGCTGCAGATCCGCTTTACGGATTCTGCCATCATAAAGATCACCCATGCCGTAAATCACGGTGGGATCGGTCTGCAGCAGCATACCCTTGCGCAAACGATTAATAAAAACGCCGGCGACCCTTCTGCGCTCATCAGCCCGTCCTGTCTCTTTCTCGACGATGGAAGCCAAAATCAACGCCTCGTAAGGGGTCTTAAGCGGCAAATTCGGCGCGCGCTGCGCCCAGGCCTGCTCAAGGATAGTCTCTTGCGCGCTTAATGCACGGCGCAAAATTTCCTCGTCCGTGGTCCCCACCGAGAACACATAAGTGTCCGGAAACACCAAGCCCTCTAATCGTTCCTGCTCGACATCGAGTTTGCTCGCTAACAACCGCTGGTCTGCCAAGAGTTCGGGCGTGAATGTCTGGTCAATATCTGGATGCTGCGCAAGGGCTCGCATCATCTGGGCAATCGTCCAGCCCTCAATAAAAGCAACCTGGCGCTGCGTCACCTCGCCTTGAGCCATTCGGCGCACAACATCCAAGAGACTATCACCCTGGTTAACCTGGTAGCCCCCCGCCCTAATCGTCCTGTCTTGACCCGTCAAGCGCGCCACCCAACCAAACGCATCAGCCGGCATGACCACGCCAGCCTTTACCAGCAGCTCACCAATCTGTCCCGGTCGAGTGCCAAGTGGCACTCGAACATCAATCACCGGCTTCTGAAGCTCCAGCGGTTTGCTCACCCAATGGTACGCAAAGCCGACCACAGCAGCCGCCGTGATGACTCCGAACACAACCAACCAGAGCAGGGATTTAAGTAGCAAACGCATCTGTGCAAAGTTTAAAGGAATTTGACCCAACGAGTGATGGTCACGCGCGCTGATCAGCCTTAATGGAATAGTGATGCACTGGCGATGCTATAGCGATGCTATGGTGGTGCGCCAGTGGCCAGCGGGGCTCTGAGACAAACAAAAATCGCCAGTGCTACTTGCCTGAACCCTTAGTGGTATGCCTGCCATTCTTTGCACACTATTAGGGGCTTAGGCATTCAGAACAGTCTGGTTGTTATCATGGCATCTACGATAATTTTCTTCAGCAAGCCCTTAACCGTATTGATACGGCGGTCACCATGTCGAGCTTTAGCACCCCGGTTCTTTTCACCACATGTCAGCACCTGACAACATTCTCAGCGTCCGGTGCAGATGCACGGACCTTTTTACAGTCACAGCTAACGCAAGACCTCACGAAAGTATCGTCCGACAATGCCGCGCTTGCCGGGTTTTGTACTGCCCAGGGACGCCTTTGGGCATCTATGCTACTTGCTCAAAATGCCAATGATCAAGCGTTCATTGGCATTGTCTCTGCTGATTTAGTGGAGACCTTCTTGAAACGGCTGCGCATGTTCGTGTTACGCAGCAAAGTGACGATTGAGCCAACGCCCATGAACCTCGTCTACGGCGTACAACTCGCGCTGTCGGACCTGGCAAGCTTATCTAATCTGGTCGGTGGCGATTTGCCTGCCACCACTTGGGCAAGTACCAGCACAGCTGGCGGTCTCTGGGTTCGGATACCGAGCACTACGAACGATAGCGTCCGATTGCTGTGGGTGGCAAATCCCGTTCAGTTTGATGATTTGATCAAGGCGCTTGATCACCAAGCGCAGCAATTAGCAACATCAAATGACTGGCAGGTGCAAGACATCAAGGCTGGACTTGCGTGGGTACAGGCATCCACGCAAGACTTGTTTATTGCCCAAACCTTGAATCTAGACCTAATCGGCGGTGTCAGTTTTACTAAAGGCTGCTATCCCGGCCAAGAGGTGATCGCCAGAGCGCACTACCGAGGAACGGTCAAGCGGCGCATGCACCTAGCTAAGATTGCCAGCGCCGAGTCTAGCTTGCGCGCCGGCATGGACGTGTTTGATGCCAATGAACCCAAGAACCCGGTTGGCAGACTCATCAACGTGGCTCACGATGGCAATGACTCCAGTCAGACGTGGGTCCTATTTGAGGCGCCATTTAAAACCCTGGCCGGCGAGCCTTTACGCGCAGGCAGTGCAGACGGAGCGGCGCTCGTGTTGCAGTCCCTGCCCTACGAGGTCATCGAGCAGTGAGCCTTGCGCCCGGGCAGAGCCGTTTAAGAGCCCAAATGCCTTAGCGGATGATCGGGATCATCGATCGAGACAGCGAAGTAAGGATCGCACCAATGACCCGCTGTTTCTTTTAGTGTGGCTGGCTGCCATTTCGGACTGCGATCTTTGTCGATCAGCACGGCACGTATTCCTTCGGCAAATGTGCCGCTTGCTGCACATTCGATGGCCGCCCCCCACTCCATGCGAAACACATCCGCCAACGATAATTGTCTGGCGCAACGCCAAAGAATCCAGGATAAGCGAGCCGTCGCAGGGCAGCCCGCCAAGTATGTTTTGGCGGCCCGTGCAAGCCAGGCATCGTCATGCTCAGCCAATTTGGCAATTTTTTGTCCAATGACCTCGAGCTCGAACCCTTCACACGTGCGCTGAATCAAATCAAAGTGCTGGCGAAGCGGACCACTCGGCAGCTCCTCTATCGCTAGTCCAGACAATACGTTGCTCAGGCTTTGAAAATCCTCGTAGCGCGCCTGCCAATTACCAGCTTTAATGCCAGCAATCACCGCATCAAAACATCCACTAGGCAGTGCATGGTCAGCCATGCCAGCCAAAATGCTGTCTGAAGCACCAAGCTGAGCACCCGTTAAACCCAAGAATACGCCTGTTCGGCCAGGAGCCTTGGCCAGCAGCCAAGAGCCGCCAACATCAGGGAACAAGCCGATGCTGATCTCCGGCATGGCTAGACGCGAGCGTTCAGTCACCACCCGATGACTTGCGCCTGCCATCAGGCCCATGCCACCACCCATCACAATGCCATCTGCCCAAACCAAGATGGGCTTCGGATAGGTGTGAATCAAATAATCAAGCGCATACTCTTGCGCAAAAAAATCACACACATACTGATTGGCACGAGCAGGCTTGCCCTGGTGAGCCGTCATTTCGTGATACAGGCTATGCAAGTCCCCGCCAGCACAAAATGCTTTCTCACCGGCTCCGCGCAAGATAACCAAGGCCACGTTATCGTCAACAACCCAGTCCCTGAGCTTACGATCGAGCAGTTGCGTCATATCAAGCGACAATCCGTTCAGTGTCTTTGGCTGGTTTAGCGTGGCCATACCGACCAGCTTGCCGTTGTCACAAGCAATCATCTCAAACAACACGCTATCTTCCACGACGCTTTTCTCCATTTTGTTTCTGTCGTTGTCGGTGCAGCGCTCGCCGACGCCTTGATTCTTTGGGGTCAAATACCAATGAGCGGTAGATCTCGAGACGATCACCGCGCTTCAGTACATCGCTAAGTTTGACCTGCTTGCCAAATATACCAAGCCCGCTGACTCGCCAGTCCACGTCTGGGTACTGCGCTTCGAAGGCACTGAGTTGGATCGCCTCTTGAACCGTGGTACCGGGATCGAGCTCAAGAGTCTGTTGCCAGAGATCGCCGCTCGCCGATGCGTACACAATCAGTACCGGACTCATCGAGGTGGCCACCCTAGGTGTTATTACCGTAGCAAGCGTCGGCGCGCCGTGTGAAAGAGTCGATAAAGCTGTTGGCGATGCGGTTAAAAATCGGGCCGACCAACTTCTCCAGTGCCCGACTTGAAAACTCGTAACGCAATGTAAAGACCACCTTGCAGGCTGAGTCCGACAATGACTGAAACTCCCAGCGCCCATGGAGCTCAGAAAATGGGCCATCGACGAGCTCAAGCTCAATCAAGCCTGGGTATTGATGATGATTACGCGTAGAGAATGTTTGTTTAATGCCGGCTAATGCGATGGTTACAGAAGCCTGCATGCCCTCATCAGTTCGCCAATGAATCTGGCTACCCCCACACCAAGGCATGAATTCGGGGTATCGGTCAACCGCAGCAACCAGGTCAAACATTTGCGCAGCGCTATAGGGCACTAAAACGGATCGTTCTACAGAATGCATGAGTTCGCACAAATCGCTAGAATGGGGGGATTTTAACGGTTCACGCAGCCTTAAGGTTTTATGAGCATCATTGACAATCGAAAAGCGTTTCACGACTACTTCATCGACGAGCGCTTCGAAGCTGGTATGGTGCTTGAAGGCTGGGAGGTCAAGGCCATTCGTGCCGGGCGAGCCCAGATTAAAGAGAGCTACGTCATTGTGCGAGATGCCGAGATTTACATGCTTGGCATGCACATCAGCCCACTGCCCTCTGCCTCCACCCATATCAAGCCAGACCCCACGCGCACGCGCAAACTGCTTTTACGGGCCGAGGAAATCAGTAAGTTGATCGGCAAGGTAGAGCAACGTGGTTTTGCGCTCGTGCCACTGAACCTGCATTATAAAAATGGCAGAATCAAGCTAGACATCGGCTTAGGTCGAGGCAAAAAACAACACGACAAACGCGACACCGCCCAAGCCAAAGACTGGGCGCGCGAGCGTGAACGACTGTTAAAGCAAGATACCAAACGCTCAAATTAACAACAGGTAAGTTCTGATTCCCAGCGCGTTGAACGCTGGGAGTCTTTGGAGCGTAAGCTGCGCGTTAAAACTTAAGCGAGCTTTTTCCAGGTCTCCACCACGGTATCTGGATTTAACGACACAGACAGAATGCCCTGCTCTTTAAGCCATTGAGCGAAGTCTGGGTGGTCGCTTGGCCCTTGGCCGCAGATACCAACGTACTTGCCAGACTTCAGGCAAGCATCAATGGCACGTTTGAGCATGAACTTCACAGCATTGTCGCGCTCATCAAAATCAGACGCCAACAGCTCCATGCCTGAGTCACGATCCAGACCAAGCGTCAGCTGAGTCATGTCATTTGAGCCAATCGAAAACCCATCAAAAAACTGCAGGAACTCCTCGGCCAGAATGGCATTGGACGGAACCTCACACATCATGACAATGCGCAGACCATTTTGCCCACGCGCCAAACCGTTCTCGGCCAGCAGATTGATGACCCGTTCGGCCTGAGGCACGGTTCTGACAAAGGGGACCATGATCTCCACGTTGGTCAGGCCCATTTCGTCACGGACTTTCTTAACCGCCTCGCACTCCATTCGAAAGCATTCCGCAAAATCGTCAGCCAGATACCTCGACGCGCCACGGAACCCAAGCATGGGATTTTCTTCTTCGGGCTCATAACGCGACCCGCCCACGAGCTTGCGATATTCGTTCGATTTGAAGTCCGAGAGGCGAATAATGACCGGCTTAGGCGCAAACGCCGCAGCGATCGTTGCCATGCCTTCTGCCAGTTTTTCCACGAAGAATGCGCGTGGGCTAGCGTAGCCACGCGCAGCCGACTCAACCGCGATCTTTAGCTCATTATCAACATTGGGATAGTCCAACACGGCTTTGGGATGAATGCCGATATTGTTGTTAATGATGAATTCCAGACGCGCAAGTCCGACACCGTGATTTGGGATTTGTGCAAAGTCAAAGGCCAGTTGGGGATTGCCCACGTTCATCATGACCTTCAGGTCGACCGGTGGCATTTCACCGCGACGAACCTCTTCAACCTCCGTTTCAATCAAGCCATCATAAATTCGACCTTCATCGCCCTCAGCGCAAGACACCGTGACCGATTGACCTTCTTTCAGCTGGTCAGTTGCGTCAGCACAGCCGACCACAGCAGGAATGCCGAGCTCACGGGCAATGATGGCTGCATGGCAGGTGCGACCACCACGGTTGGTCACGATCGCAGCGGCACGCTTCATGACAGGTTCCCAGTTGGGATCGGTCATATCAGTAACCAATACATCGCCCGCCTGAACCTTGTCCATTTCAGAGACATCAGCCACGATACGCACTGGTCCAGCACCGATTTTTTGGCCAATCGCCCGACCGGTTACCAACACATCACCAGTGGCTTTGAGCCGATAGCGCAACTGAACGTCATGTGGTGATTGCTGCGATTTGACGGTTTCAGGCCTAGCCTGAAGGATGTACAGTTTGCCGTCGAGCCCATCACGTCCCCACTCGATATCCATTGGACGCTGATAATGCTTTTCAATGATGACGGCGTAGTGAGCGAGCTCGATCACCTCGGCATCGCTTAAGGAAAACCGATTGCGCTCGACAACGGGAACATCAACGGTGCGCACTGCATGGCCACTCGCGCGATTCTCGTCAAATTCCATCTTGATGAGTTTTGAGCCAATTCGACGGCTCACAATCGGGTAGTGCCCCTGAGCAAGCGTCGGCTTAAAGACATAAAACTCATCGGGGTTGACCGCGCCTTGTACGACTGTCTCGCCCAATCCGTAGGAAGACGTAATAAACACGACCTCGGAAAACCCAGACTCGGTATCAATCGTGAACATCACACCGGCGCTGCCTTTGTCAGAACGCACCATGCGCTGAATACCGGCTGAGAGCGCCACTTCGGCGTGAGTGAATCCCTTGTGCACGCGATAAGAGATCGCCCTGTCGTTGTAAAGTGAAGCAAAAACCTGACGGATTTTGTCAATCACGTCATCAATGCCGACCACATTCAGGAAGGTCTCTTGCTGACCAGCAAAGGATGCGTCTGGCAAGTCTTCGGCCGTGGCCGACGAACGCACAGCAAATGAGCCTTTGCCATCGGAATCGAGCCAGGCAAATGCTTCGCGAATTTGCGCATCAAGCTGCTCGGGCAGTGGCGCTTCTACAATCCACTGACGAATCTGCGCACCAGCATCAGCCAATGCACGCACATCGTCCGCATCAAGCGTCAAGAGACGGTCAGCAATGCGGTCAGCCAGGCCAGTTTGTGCCAAAAAGTCACGATAGGCCTGCGCCGTAGTAGCAAAGCCACCCGGAACTCGAACACCTGCATCAGAAAGTTGGCTGATCATCTCGCCAAGTGAAGCGTTTTTGCCTCCTACTGTGTCAACATCCGTCATGCGGAGCTGATCAAACGGTACGACATATGACATGGAGTCACCCTATAACAATGAATGGAAAGCGAGTTTGGTCAATCCACGCCCGTCACAAAGGCGATAAACTGACCAAACTGGCTTTGATTGCACTCGTGGCGTCGCATGTGCCCGGACCGTTTTGTCCGTCGGCGAACCCCACCAGTTTCACTGTAGGCAGAAACCCCGGCTAATGGTAGTCATTGTACTCTTAGTTATGTCGAATTTAGGACCCCAAAAGTGACCGTCTCATCGAACATTGAACGAACCGTTTTCATCATTTCAGACGGTACTGGCATCACCGCTGAGACCTTTAGTCACTCCGTTTTATCGCAATTCGAGAGCGTCAAATTTCATCAAGTGCGCATCCCATTTGTTGACACGCACGAAAAGGCAGATGCCGTAATTGAGCGCATCAATCATGTTGCAAGCAAAGGCACTCAACCGATCGCGTTCACCACACTGGTCAACACGGAAGTATCGACCCGCATCAAGACAGCCAATGCTTTGTTTCTTGATCTTTTTGCCGGTTTTGTTGAGCCATTGGAGCAGAATCTCGGCGTGCGTTCGAGCCATAGCATTGGCAAGTCACACAAAGTGGCAAATTCGGCTCAATATCGCAATCGAATCGATGCGATTAACTACAGCCTTGCACACGATGACGGGCAGTTTGTCAAAGGCTTATCAGAGGCAGATGTCATTCTCGTTGGTGTATCTCGCTGCGGCAAAACTCCGACGAGCTTGTACTTGGCGATGCAATATGGCGTGAAGGCCGCGAACTTCCCCTTGATTCCTGAAGATTTTGACCGCGGATCCCTGCCAGCCACGCTTCACCCGCATCGTGCCAAGCTATTTGGCCTGACCATTCAGCCGGAACGACTTGCTGAGGTTCGCCAGGAGCGCCGCCCCAACAGTCAGTATGCGTCGTTGCCGCAATGCCTACACGAAGTCGCAGAGGCCGAGCGTCTGATTCGCATGGAAAACATTCCCTCGCTCTCGACCACAACGAAGTCAATCGAAGAAATCGCCACGACGATCTTGCACGAAATCAAACTTGACCAACACCAAGCTTATTGATGTGCCTGTTTGGTCAATCGTTGACGGCGTTGCTCAAATAAACAAATCGCCGCAGCACTTGTCACGTTTAATGACTCCACAGCATGCGTGTCGTGGGGAATGTAGACCTTGTGGTCTGCAAGCTCAACGAGCTCTGGTGAAACGCCCCGCCCTTCGTGCCCAAAAACCCAAATAACCTCGCGCCCAAGGTCGGTTTCGTAGAGCGACTCAGCCTGCGCATTGAGGGTTGTAACCATGACGGGCGGGCGTTTGGGATTGCTTCGTTGCAAAGCAATGAGCCCTGCCAGATCAATCGACTCGTGCATCGACAGGCAAAACTGAGCACCTTGTCCTGCCCTGAGCACTTTGGGTGACCAGCATGCCGCAGTGCCGGGTCCTGTGAACACATCGCTCACCCCTGCTGCAGCTACGATTCTTAAGATCGTCCCCACATTACCTGGATCCTGAACACTGTCTAGAAGCACGCCCGTGGTGAGCAAATCGTCTAGTTTGACTGGGTCGGGGATTTGCCCGATAAACATGACAGGCGGTGCAGTAACAAGCGTTGACAAACCGTCCAATAACTTCTGCGACATCCACACCTGCCTAGCAGGCTCGGTTTGATGCGCGATCGCCATGATATCGGCATGGTCGGCTGACTCCTGCGCAAACAAACCCCACTGGGGCTGGCCACGGTGCTGCAGCCAAGCCTGACAAAGATGAACGCCTTCAAGCCATGCCCCATGGCCCGGCCGACCGGCATGCTTGCAATCAGCTTGCCATTGACGATACATCGGATTGCTGCGTGAACTCAGTACTTTCATGCTTTTACACCAATGGCGAGACAGGCACGAACAGGCGCAAAGCTAGTTCGATGTGCCGGGCATGGGCCATAATGACGCAACTTTGCCAAATGCATAGCTGTACCGTAGCCCTTGTGCTGATCAAATCCATACTGAGGATATCGGGCATGCAAATCAGCCAAGGATGCGTCTCGCGCGGTTTTGGCAAGAATAGAGGCCGCTGAGATGGCTGGCTGCGTTAAATCACCTTTGACAATTGCACGAGCCGGTATCGATAACTGAGGCACGCGATTGCCATCAACCAAGACTTCCATTGGTCGGGTAGCCAAACCGGCGACGGCTCTTTGCATCGCAAGCATCGTGGCCTGAAGAATATTCAGCCGGTCGATTTCCTCTGCCGTGGCAATGGCGACTGACCAAGAAATCGCGCGATCACGAATAAGAATCGCTAAAGCATCACGTCGACGTTCAGACAATTTTTTTGAGTCAGTTAGCCCTTCAATGGGCGCTTGCCGATCCAGAATGACGGCCGCCGCATAAACGTCACCCGCCAATGGACCACGTCCAGCCTCATCCACACCAGCAATCAAGATTTCGCCTGTCATCTGCCTTGTTGCATCACTTGCAATATGGCCGCACTGGCTCGAGCGGCGGTGCCACAGCGCAACATCCGATGAATTTCAAAGAACTGCTTCTCGATCTGAGCACGTCGCTGCCCATCCTCCCAGATGCCCCATAGAGCGTTGGCAAGGTTTTCAGGGGTGGCATCGTCTTGCAAAAGCTCCGGGACGACAAATGACTGACTCAACACATTCGGTAATCCAACCCAGGGCAGACTTGGACGTGATTGGCCAGATTTCCAAGCCATCAGCCTTTTCATCATCGGCGACAGCACATAGCTAATGACCATGGGACGTTTGAATAGCGCGGTCTCTAATGTCGCTGTCCCACTGGTGACCAAGGCAATGTCACAAGCCGCCATCGCTTGCCAAGATACCGGCATATCCGAGTGTTGCCCTTGACTGTCCACAATCCGCAAATTGGGTAGATTAAAAGATTTGGCAATCGCTTCAAATTGGATTCGACGTGCCGAATTGACCATCGGTACAACGAACACCAACCTCTGCGCGCGCGCTTGCAATATCTCAGCGGCAGCCAAAAACTTGGGCGCCATCCATTCGATCTCAGAGCGCCTGCTACCAGGCAAGATCGCAATCACCATGTCTTCGCGGCTTAGGCCAAGGGCCTCGCGGGCAGCCAATTTTTCTGGCTCAAGCGGAATCTTGTCAGCCAGTGGGTGACCGACATAGGTAGCGGCAATTCCCTCGCGATGATAGATGTCGAGCTCAAATGGGAACAAAACCAGCATGTGGGATACCGCTTCGCGTATCCGATTTATACGCTCGTAGCGCCAAGCCCAGATCGAGGGGCTCACGAAATGCACCGTGGGGATACCGTGTTGTTTCAGTTTGTGTTCCAGGCGAAGATTGAAGTCAGGCGCATCCACACCCACAAACACATCCGGGCGGGTTTTGAGCCAACGGCTTTGAACATTCTTGTAGATTTGATAGAGCCTTGGCAGGCTCTTTAAGGCATCGACGTAGCCAAATACGGACAGCGCATCCATCGGTTGCCATATTTGCATGCCAGCTGCATTTAACGCCGGGCCACCAATGCCGCTAGCTTGCAAACCGGGTCGGTTACCCAACAGCCCTTGAAGCACTTGCGCTGCGATCAGGTCCCCCGAGGGCTCGCCAGCGACGAGTCCAAGGCGCTCAGTCATGGACGAATGATGCCCCGTGTGCTCGCAGCCAGAAAGTCGAGCAGCACTTGCAAGGCAGCAGCAGACTTCTCGTCCTCAGACTGTCGTTGAACTAAATGCGCTCGCGCTTCGTCAAGCGACAAACCACGTCGGTAGAGCGTTTTGTAGGCATCGCGCAGCGCCGAGATTGCTTCGGGGCTAAAGCCTCGGCGCTTGAGGCCTTCGACATTAACGCCCACAGGCACGCAAGGGTTGCCCGAACCCATGACGTAGGGTGGCACATCCATGTGCAAGGCACTGGAGCCACCTACCATGGCGTGCGCGCCAACTTTGCCGAACTGGTGAACCGCGGCCAAGCCGCCAACAATCGCCCAATCACCAATGTGAACGTGGCCACCCATCTGAACACCGTTAGCCAAAATCGTGTGACTACCAATTTGACAGTCATGTGCGACATGCACGTAGGCCATAATCCAATTATCCGAGCCGATTCGGGTAACCCCGACGTCTTGAACGGTACCGGTATTCAAGGTAACAAATTCGCGAAACATGTTGCGGTCACCGATTTCGAGCCGAGTCGGTTCACCGCCATATTTCTTATCTTGCGGCATGCCGCCAACACTGCAAAAGCGATAGAACGTATTATCTTGCCCGATGACGGTGCGCCCGTCCACCACGCAATGAGCGCCGAGCACCGTGCCGCTACCAATTTCGACATCGGGCCCAACGACACAATAGGGACCGATACGAACATTCTCGGCGACTTTGGCAGCTGCGTCGATGACGGCTGTGGGGTGAATATTGCCAGACATTTATGCTTCCATCGGCCGAATAGCACACATGAGCTTGGCTTCAGCCGCGACTTGATCATCTACCTTGGCAACCGCCGAATACTTACAAATGCTGCGACTTAGCCGCTGTGCATGAACAATCAGATTCAACTGGTCACCCGGCACAACGGGCCGCCTAAAACGTGCCTCATCAATGCCCACAAAGAAGTAAAGAAGCTGTTCGCCTTTAGCTTTGAGACCGGTCTCATCCGCAAAGGAGAAAATCGCCGCAGCTTGCGCGAGCGCTTCCAATATGAGCACGCCAGGCATCACTGGGTAGTGGGGAAAATGACCCGGAAAGAATGGCTCGTTAATTGAAACATTCTTGATAGCATGAATAGATTTCCCGGGCACCATCTCCACCACGCGATCAACCAAAAGCATGGGATAGCGGTGCGGAATGCTGTCAAGAATGGCTTTGATGTCTAGTTGCATACGTGTGTCCTGTCCGGCGGGCGCTAACCCGTGTCGATGAATCGTATTCTATGAGATTTCGCTTGAATTTCGCTCAAGCTGCCTCAGACGCTTACGCAATTCCGCTAGTTGGCTCATGACGCCCGCATTTCGTTGCCACTGGGCATGTGGCACAGCCGGCAAGACACCGGTGAAACGCCCTGGCTTGTCAATGTTGGATGTGATCGCCGTGCCACCGGACACGTGAACATCATCGGTCAGCGTGATATGACCAGAAAACATGGCTGCCCCACCGATGATGCAACGTGCGCCGATTTTTGTGGAGCCCGCAACCCCGACGCAAGCTGCCATGGCGGTATGATCGCCGATCTGGCAGTTGTGACCAATCATGATCTGGTTATCGAGCTTGACCCCGTTGCCAAGTACCGTATCATCTAACGCGCCTCTGTCAACCGTGGTGTTGGCACCAATCTCAACATCATCACCAATCCGGACGCCACCGAGTTGAGCAATTTTCCCCCAAGCGCCTTTTGCGAGCATGGGGTTCGGCGCAAACCCGAAACCATCTGCGCCTAACACAACACCCGAATGAAAGATCCCGCGTTGGCCAATACGCACATGGTCATACAGCGTCACCCCAGGGTAAAAAACCGAACGCGAACCAACATCACAATCTGACCCAACAACACAGTTTGCATGCAACAAAACCTCGTCACCAATCACCGTGCGAGCGCCAATGACCACATGAGGTCCGATGACCGCAGACTTCGAAATAACAGCTGTTGCATCTATGACCGCAGTCGGATGAATGCCGGGCAAGCGCGCTGGCTGCCGTTTTGCGTCAAACCACCGTGCAATCAGTGCATAAAGCAGGTAAGGTTGATCGCAAATGACGCGCGCGAAAGCAGGTGCAGTTTCAGCGCTTACCTCATCGTCTATAGCCTCAGGCATGATGACGGCGCATGCGGCCGTCGAGAGCATTTCGTGCTTATGTCTCGCTGAGACGATAAAGGAAATCTCGGACGCGCCCGCCGAACCAAGCGGGCCGATCCCACGCACCAAAACCGTTGTATCGTGAACATCCCCGTCAACGATGCGCTTGACCAAACCAGTGGCTTCAGGAATTGAATCAAGCAATTCGGTTAGGGTCGGTGAATCGGTCACGGAGAGAATGATTGGCATCAAAACCAGCCTAACTGACAGAGATCACTTTGACTGTAGTAGCTTGATCACTTTGTCGGTAATGTCGACACGTTCACTCACCGTCACTGCATCTTGCAAAATGAGGTCGTACTGCTCTTTTTCTGCTATCTGCATGATGGCTGCATTCGCTTCTTCGATGATGATGGCAAACTCTTCATTGCGACGTCGATTAAAGTCTTCCTGAATTTCACGCTGCTTGCGTTGAAGATCAGCGTCGAGATTACCTAACTCACGTTGACGCCTATTGCGGTCACTTTCAGCAAGAACAGGTGCATCTTTTTCAAACTGCTGTACTTTCTTACGAAAATCAGCAACCTCTTTTTGCAAGGCATCGTTGCGTTGATTGAACTCTTTTTCAATCTTGGTTTGAGCGGACTTCGCTGGTCCAGAATCGCTCAAGATGCGTTGCGTGTTCACAAAGCCAATCTTAAGTGGTGCAGATACGTCTGCGCCATTCTTTTGGGTTTTAGCGGGCGCGGACTGGGCTATCGCATCAGGAGCAACGCAATAAGACACCAAGGCAATAGAGAGAGTTAAGCCAATCGCCAGTGTGTTCTTTTGTATTGATTTGGCTGCTTTATCAAAAAAACGGCCGGAATTGCGCACTTCGATCATGTTCTATTACCACCTTTGATTGTAATGACTATCTTCTTTACACACCGTGTTGCATCTTAAAGGTGCGGTTCTCTAGAATGCGGTACCAATTTGGAACTGAAATACTTGCGTTTGGTCGCCAGGCTTGGAATTCAATGCTTTCGCATAAACAAGCTGCAATGGGCCCATGGGTGATAACCAAGAAAGACCAAAACCAGTAGAGTAACGCAGATCACCTAAATCGATGGTATCAGAGAAGTTGCCCGCACCGGTTCCATAAACCTGACCAGCGTCACCAAAGACAAATAGCCTCAGAGATTTGTCACGACCAGACCCCGGCACTGGGAAAAAGAACTGAACGTTACCAACCACCCGACGGGAACCGCCAAGAAACGTGTCTGTCACGGGGTCCCTGGGTCCCAACGAATTACCCACATAACCTCTCACCGTACCAATACCGCCCGCATACACATCCTTGATGACGGGGAACGGATTGTTGGTGCCATACACATCACCGTAATCAAATAAAGCGTTAAAGGCCAATGTGTAGTCGCGACCGATGGGCATGAAGTGCTGGTGCTGCGCACTGAGCATGTAATACTTCAGCGAAACCGTACCGACGGTGGCACTTAACCGAGAAAACGATCCTTTGGTTGGGTTAATGACGCTATCCCTTGTATCTTTAGACCAACCGGCGCTAAGCAGTGGTGTATTCGTCTCACCCCCGTAATCGTTCACGAACTGCTCATAAGCTAAAGGCGAGTTGTCGTACAAAGCTAGCGTGTTGTGTTCAAAATTAACGCCAAGCGAAACTCGGTCGAATTCCGATATTGGAACACCGAAATTAAGTCCAGCACCGGCTGACTTGACCTCATAGTTACCTGAGTTGCCCAGACTTGGTGTGACTGTGCGGTAGTACACGGAGGTCGTTCGGCTGACGCCATCAAGCGTCCAAAACGGATCCGTGTGGCTGATCACAAAGGTTCTAGCGTCTTGGCTGGTGTTGAAATTAAAGTCGAGCTCAGTGCCACTACCAAACACGTTCTTTTCAGAAATACCAGCACTCAGGATCACGCCATCGGTCTGACCGTAGCCAATACCGAGATTGATGGCGCCTGTCTGTCGCTCCTTGACCTTAATGTTGACATCGACCTGGTCAACAGAGCCCGCAACTGGCTCTGTGGTCACATCCACTTCCTGAAAATACCCTAAACGTTCTAGCCTATCCTTGGACAACTTAATGGCACCACCGTCGTACCAAGCCGCCTCGAGCTGTCTAACCTCGCGTCTGGCGACCGAATCTCGGGTGCGCTCGTTGCCGGTAATTTCGACTTTGCGAACATAGACACGACGGCTGGGGTCCACAAAGAAAGTCAATGCAACGGTCTGATTCTCCCGGTCAAGAACGGGGTTCGGGTTCACATTCGCAAATGCATAGCCCAGATCGCCAAGATAACTTTTGATTGAAATCGAAGTTTCGTTTGCCTTGGCGCCCGAAAAAGTTTCACCAGCCTTAATTGCGACTAAACGCTCAATTTCAGCGTTCAGACTCAACAAGTTGCCGGCGAGCTGAACGCTCGACACTGTATAGGGCTTTCCTTCAGATATCGTGATCGTAATAAAGATGCCCTGTCGATCAGGCGAGATGGTCACCTGAGGTGTTTCCATGGAGAACTCAAGGTAGCCGCGATCCAAATAAAAGGACCGGATTGATTCCATGTCCGCTTCAAGTTTTTCTCTTGAGTACTTGTCAGTATCGGTGTACCAAGTCAAATAGCCTGAGGTAGTCAACTGCATCAAATCCAGCAGGTCACCCTCTGAAAACGCTTGGTTACCGATGATGCGGATTTCCTTGATCTTGGCAACTGAACCTTCAAAGACATCAAAATTGACCCCCACCCGATTGCGGGGTAAAGGCGTGGTAGTGGCTGTAATCTCGACACCATATTTTGCTTTGCTCAGGTATTGCTGTTTGAGCTCAAATTCGGCTTGTTCGAGCATCGCTTGATCAAAAACCCGTCCTTCTGCAAAACCGACTTGCTGAAACGCCTCGAGGATCTGTTTGCTCTCAAACTCACGCATACCAGTAAAGGAAATTGAGGCAATAACCGGACGTTCTTGAACGGTGACAACGACGATATCGTTCGCAGTTGAAATTCGAACATCACTAAAAAAACCCGTCGAATACAACTGGCGAATGATGTCAGTTGCCATCGCCTCAGTAAACGTGTCGCCAACCTTGATTGGAATGTAGGCAAAGACCGTGCCCGCCTCGGTGCGCTGAATCCCGTCGACCCGAATGTCCTTGACCTTGAAAGGCGTAAATGCAGCGGCAAGTGAAGGCAGACCAATCGCTAGGACCATCAAGAAAACAAGTAACAAGTACTTGAATTTCAAGCTGTTTCTGACTGACAACTCCGACTGACTCGCAAGCATAAAAAACAATCTCCAGTGACAGGTGTCAAACTCAAGTTGACATCTGAATCCTTACATTTTACGAGACAACGGCGTTAACTCAAAAGACGCGTTACATCGTTGAAAATAGCCAGCGTCATCAGACCAGCCAGCATCACAACCCCGACCCGCTGGCCAAGCGCAATCCAACGTTCTGGGGTCGGCTTGCCTCTGATCATTTCCAAGGTGTAGTACATGAGGTGCCCGCCGTCCAGCATTGGCACAGGCAATAGGTTAAGCACGCCGACACTCACGCTGACCAAGGCCAAGAAGGCTAAGTAGGCGGTGAGTCCAATTTCGGCGGTTTGCCCAGCGTAATCCGCAATGGTGACCGGTCCACTGATGTTTTTCCAGGAAACCGCACCCGTAATCATGCTGCCGAGCATTTTCAAGGAGAACCAAGCAGTTTCAGCTGTGCGCGTCACGCCATGCCACATGCTTTGTACAAACCCATGCTCAACGGCGACCATTGGAACTTGATTAGCCAAGCCAACCCCGATTCGGCCGACCAAGGTGCCAGACGGTCCATCGACCGCTGAAGGCGTGACAGCGACAGAAACAGGCACGCCTTGACGCTCTACGGTCATGTTGAGCACTCGATCAGGATTCGCTTGGACAGTCTGAATGAGCGCACTGGTACTTTTGACGGGCTCCCCATTGATTGCAAGAACCACATCACCATTGAGCAGACCTGCGCGCTGACCAGCGCTATCATCCTGAATGTTTGTGATCAAGGTCTTACCAGGCTCAAGCATCAAACCCGCGAGTGCCAGGGCATCAACCTCAGGCTGCGGATCGCTGGCTGGAAAGAGAACAGAATGTAACGACTCCCGCCCGAACCGATCAACCGTCAGCTTAACCTCACCGCCGTGCACCATGTCATCGAGCATTTGCCAGCGAGCCTGGTTCCATGACTCAATCGGTTTGCCGTTTACAGCAACAATCCGGTCGCCAGCCACGACACCGGCATTCGCAGCCACGGTGCCAACTGCGGGCTGAGCAAGAATGGGCGCTGGCTCCTGGGTGCCAATTAGTCCTAAGCCAGCATATAAAACGGCAGCCAGGATGAAATTGGCAATGGGTCCCGCGCTAACAATAAAAAAACGATTACCGACCGGCTGTTGACTGAACGCTTGCCTGCTTTCTTGCTCGCTCGCGCCAGGTGCTGGATCGTCTTGCATCTTGACATATCCGCCCAGCGGAATACCAGCCAACACCCACTCTGTGCCGTTTCGATCGACGCGCTTGAACAGAGGCTTACCAAATCCGACCGAAAACCTTAGAACCTTGACGCCGCAGCGTCGGGCAGCCCAATAATGACCGTACTCATGGAAGGTAATGATGATGCCCAGAGCAACAATGAACGCGATGATGGTTGTTAGCATGGTGAGGCAGCAAAATAAGTCGTGGAACCGCCAGTTTGACGGCAACTGATGGCAAAGGTTCGGGCAGCCTTGTCAAGTTCAAGGACATCTTGCACGCTGTCGACTAAGTTAGTTTTAGTTTTAGCATGCCATTGCAACGTACGCTCAACAATTTTTGCGATATCAAGGTAGCCAATCTCACCCTGTAGGAACGCTTCAACGGCCACTTCGTTGGCGGCATTTAAGGCAATGCAAGCCGCTTGCCCCTCTCTTAACGCAGCATAAGCCAGCTCAAGGCAGGGGTAACGCACAAGATCAACAGCCTCAAACTCGAGCTTCCCGTGCGCGGCCAGGTCCAGCATATCGACCCCTGCGTCGATTCGTGATGGATAGCCAAGTGCGTGAGCAATTGGCGTCCGCATATCGGGATTTCCAAGCTGAGCGATGACCGAACCATCCGTGTACTTCACCATGGAGTGCACGATACTCTGGGGGTGTATTAGAACCTCGATCTGCTCGGGCGCCATGGCGAAGAGCCAATGTGCCTCGATCACTTCAAGTCCCTTATTGAGCATGGTGGCTGAATCAACCGAGATCTTTCGCCCCATGTCCCAGTTCGGGTGAGCACAGGCTTGCTCAGGCGTGACACCAGCTAGCGCACTCAAGGGGTGACAACGAAAAGGACCGCCAGAAGCAGTCAGAACCAAACGCTGCACGCCTGCCTTGCTGACTGCGTGCTTCGTATCGGGGCAAGGCGGCATGCACTGGAAAATAGCATTGTGCTCGCTGTCAATCGGCAGCAATGTCGCGCCGTTTTCACTCACGGCCTTCATGAGCAAACTGCCTGATGCAACCAAGGACTCCTTGTTTGCCAACAGCACACGCTTGCCCGCACAAGCTGCCGCCAGTACCGATGGCAGGCCAGCAATACCGACGATGGCAGCCATGACGATGTCGGTACCCTCTTCTGCTGCCGTGTCAACGAGCGCTTGTGAACCAACCCGGATCTCAGGCAGCTTGTTCGATGAGCGCCAACTTGCGCGAAACTGCGCTGCAGCATTGTCGTCAGGAACCACAACACACGCCGCATTCGTTTGCTGCGCTGCCTGTGCGAGTGCAGACATGCGGGTATAACCGCTTAAGGCTTGAACCTTAAATCGATCAGGATGGCGTCTAACCACGTCAATGGTGCTTTGACCAATCGAGCCCGTTGCACCAAGAATGGCAATCGATTGCTGAGTCATCTGAACCAGAAGTCGGAAATGAGGAGATAGGCCACCGGAACCACCGCTACAACAGCGTCAACCCGATCATAAACACCGCCATGGCCTGGAAGCAAACGACTAGAGTCTTTCACATTGGCCTGACGCTTTAAATACGATTCAAACAGATCACCCATGATCGCTAGAACGCCGAGCAAAATCGAGCCACACAATAGCCCGACCCATCCCCATGCCTGCTGCAACCAGAACGCATAGCTATTGTCAAACTGTGCGGTAACCAACATCCAAATTAATACCCCCGCCAATCCCAACAACGCCCCTTCTCGGGTTTTGCCAGGGCTGATATTGGGAGCAAGCTTGTTCTTGCCAAACTGTTTGCCACCGAAATAAGCCAATATATCGGCAATCCAAATCACCAGCAAAAGCGACAACAGGCTCCAGGCGCCCTCGTTAATCCAGAATAACGCCAAGGCGCCCCAGGTCGCATAAAGACAAATGGGCGCAAAGACGCTCCACAGAATAGACTTTGGCTGATGATGGATTTTGGCGGTTAATAACTTTGCAGGGATTGCCGTCAGCCAAATGACGCTGCTTAGAACAACGGCAACCTGCAGCAGGGTCAGATCCATGTACTGAGCCTCAAGCCAAACATGCGCTTGCCACAAAGTACCCAAACCTAGCACTAATCCTAGGGCTGAAGCGATCATTGTTTGACCCGGCAAAGTCAATCGCAACCATTCAAATGCTGTTACGGCGACAGCAACGCTGAAAAAAAACAGCAAAGGCCAGGGGTTCTCCAAGGCGAGATCAACGGCAAGAATGCCTAGCAGAACAACAGCAGTGATCACGCGCTTGATGAGCATAGTTAGATCGCTGTCTCGGTGACAGCTGGGATCTGGGCACTTGTCCGCCCAAAACGCCGTTCACGCTGACGATACCAACTAACAGCCGCTTCCATGTCATGGCGGTCAAACTCAGGCCAGTACTTATCGGTGAAATACAGTTCGGTATAGGCCAGCTGCCAGATTAGAAAATTTGAAATTCGCTGCTCACCCCCAGTGCGGATAAACAAGTCAGGCTCTGGTGCCCAAGCCATGCTGAGGTAGGGGGTAACGGCGTCCTCACTGATTAAGTCCGGATCACTCGCTAAGCTCGGTTGCTCAACCAGCATGCTTTGCATGGCCTGCAAAATATCCCAACGTCCACCGTAATTCGCGGCGATTGTTAAGTTCAACGCGCTGTTGTGTGCAGTATTGGCCTCAGCGTTTCGAATCATCGCCTGCAGCTTGGGCTCGAACCGGCTTGTATCGCCAATCACTCGCAGTCGAACCCCATTAATTTTGAGTTCATCAACTTCTCGTTCAAGAGCCTGCACGAATAGACGCATCAACAGGTTGACTTCGTCACGGGGCCTGCGCCAGTTCTCTGAGCTGAAAGCAAACAGCGTCAGATGGGTCGTGCCAATATCACCAAAATACTTGACGACATTGCGTACGGTCTGAACACCCTTGACGTGTCCCGCCGTGCGGGGCAAATGCCGCTTGGTAGCCCAGCGGCCATTGCCATCCATGATGATCGCCACATGCGCCGGCACAGCTGACACCTCTGGAACCTGCTGGGTCGAGCTAATGATTTTCAATTTGCCATCCTGTAGGGAGCGGCTGGGCAACCTTGATGGCCTGCCCGCACGCCTCGAGCACTAGACCTTCATAACCTCTGCTTCTTTCTGGGTGACAAATTTCTCGATGTCGGCCACAAATTGATCGGTTAACTTCTGGATCGAATCTTGCGCGCGGCGCTCATCATCCTCTGATATTTCCTTGTCTTTGACCAGTTTGCGCAAACCGTCATTTGCATCACGGCGCAAATTGCGAATAGCAACCTTTGCATCCTCACCCTCGCCTCGCACAACTTTGGTGAGTTCACGACGACGATCTTCGGTCAACGCAGGCATCGGGACGCGAATCGAGTCTCCCATCGCCTGGGGATTGAGGCCTAGATCAGAGTCGCGGATCGCTTTCTCCACAACAGACGCCATATTTTTTTCCCAGACCTGCACTGTCAAAGTACGAGCATCGAGCAAGTTCACATTGGCAACCTGCGACAACGGAGCCATTGCGCCATAGTATTCAACTTCAATGTGATCTAACAAACCCGTATGTGCACGGCCAGTTCTAATCTTGGACAGCGTTGTTTGAAACGACTCCAACGATTTTTTCATTTTGTTTTCGGTACTCGACCGAATGTCTTGAATACTCATCATTCGTACTCCTAAAAATCTAGACGTGCACTAAGGTGCCTTCGTCTTCGCCATTGACGGCGCGCGCAAGCGCACCGGTCTTGTTGATAGAAAACACCCGTATCGGGAGTTTTTGATCGCGACATAGTGCGAAGGCAGTTGCATCCATCACCTCGAGCCGACGGGAGATTACCTCGTCGAAACTGATGCGGCTGTATCTTTGTGCTAGTGGATCTTTGTTCGGATCGGCACTGTAAATGCCGTCAACTTTGGTGGCCTTGAGCACAATTTCGGCACCAACCTCAGCACCTCTTAATGCGGCGGCCGTGTCAGTTGTAAAAAAGGGATTGCCAGTGCCTGCAGCAAAAATCACAACCTTGCCTTCTTCCAGATAGCGCAGAGCTTTGGGGCGGATGTAAGGCTCAACCACCTGCTCAATATTCAAAGCAGACTGAACTCTGGCATCCACGCCCAGGTGTTTGAGCGCATCTTGCAGGGCTAGCGCGTTCATGACGGTGGCCATCATGCCCATGTAGTCTGCCGTTGCTCGATCCATACCTTGGGCACCTGGCGCCACCCCTCGGAAAATATTGCCACCACCGATTACCACCGCTAGTTGCACACCTTTTAGAGCAACATCCCGAACCTCTTCGGTCATGCGCACAATGGTGCTGCGATTAATGCCATAAGCATCCTCGCCCATCAAGGCTTCCCCGGATAATTTCAGCAATACACGTTGATGGCGTTGGGCAGACATGGAAGAACCTCAGCAGTAGCAAAACCAACTATTTGGGCTAGCGCAAGTTTAGCCGATTCGGACTGCACAGATACCGATCGAATCAGGAAGCTAGAGAGCGCAGCGTGCACGGGTGCTGCGCACCCAAAAAAACGGGCAGATCGGTCGATTCGGACCGTCCACCCGTATGCCGGATTACATCCGAGCTTTAAGCCGATGCAGCTGCAGCAGCAGCCACTTCAGCGGCAAAATCCGTGACTTTCTTTTCGATCCCTTCGCCGACAACAAAGAGTTCAAACTGATTAACAGCTGCGCCCTGCTCTTTGAGCATCTGGCTGACCGTTTGCTTGTCGTTTTTGACAAAAGGCTGTGACAGCAAGGCAACCTCTTTCAAATACTTCTGCACGGCACCTTCAACCATTTTCTCGACGATTTCAGCAGGCTTACCTGACTCAGCAGCTTTCTGACGCGCCACTGAGCGCTCTGTCTCTTTGTCTGTCTCAGGCACACCCGTTTCATCAATCGCTTTGGGCTTGGTTGCGGCAATATGCATCGCCACATCCTTACCCACTTCATCGGCGCCGGTGAAGTCGAGCAAAACACCAATCTTGCCGCTGTGAACGTAGCTAGCTAGTGCGCCATCTGTCGCAAATCGCTTAAACCGACGAATACTCATGTTCTCGCCAATCTTGCCCACCAATGCGGTACGGGTTGTCTCAACCGTACCCTCACCCATTGGCAAGGATGACAAGGCAGCAACATCAGCCGGTGAGTGCGCAATCACCAGATCGGCGATTTGTTGAACAAAGCCAATAAAGTCATCATTTTTTGCCACAAAGTCGGTTTCGCAATTCACTTCAACAATTGCACCGGTTTTGCCATTGTTGGCAATGCTCACGCCAATCAGGCCTTCAGCCGTTACGCGCGCGGCTGCTTTGCTTGCCTTGCTGCCGAGTTTGACACGCAGTACCTCTTCGGCCTTGTTCATGTCACCGTTGGCTTCTGTCAAGGCTTTCTTGCATTCCATCATGGGTGCATCGGTTTTTTCACGCAATGCTTTAACCATTGCGGCGGTAATTTCAGCCATGTTTGCTCCGTCTGACTACTTAAATAATTAAACTTGACTTACTGAATCAACGCTGCCTGGCGTCAAGACGCTCCAGCGTATTGATTGAGCAGCAAGCCCTTAAACTACCTGAGCCGACCAAGCCACAACGCTGCCGCTCCTGATGTGCGGACACTGCAGCTTGGTCTCTAGGATCACTGAGCAGCAGCGACGTCGTCCTGCAGCTCAACAAACTCTTCGTCAGCTGCAAGCTCTTGAACCAAGCCACTGACAGCCTGCTCTTTGCCTTCCAAAACGGCGTTGGCCATACCGGCTGCGTAGAGCGCAACTGCCTTGCCTGAGTCGTCATTGCCAGGCACCACATAGTCAATGCCATCGGGCGAGTGGTTTGTGTCGACCACGGCCACAACAGGTATTCCAAGTGTATGCGCCTCGGCCACAGCAATCTTGTGATACCCAACATCAATCACAAAAATGGCATCCGGCAAACCGGCCATGTCTTTGATACCACCGATGGACTTACTCAGTTTTTCCAACTCGCGCTCGAATAGCAGCGCCTCTTTCTTGGACATGCGCTCCAAACCACCTTCGGCCACCACGACTTCCATGTCCTTTAGGCGTTTGATCGAGCTTCTGACCGTTTTGAAGTTGGTGAGCATGCCACCGAGCCAGCGATTGTTCACGTAAGGCATACCACAGCGTGAGGCCTCAGCCGCAATGATGTCGCGTGCGGCGCGCTTGGTACCAACGAACAGCACATTACCGTTCTTGGCAGCGACCGAACGCACGAACTTCAGCGCATCAGCATACTTGGTAACTGTTTGCTCGAGGTTAATGATGTGGATTTTGTTGCGATGACCAAAAATGTACGGCGCCATTTTCGGGTTCCAAAAACGGGTTTGGTGACCAAAGTGCACGCCCGCTTCCAACATTTCACGCATGAGTGACATGAGATTCTCCTAGGGTTGTTTCTGGCAATGCGACTGCACCGATTGTCTTTTTACGGCACCCTGGTGTCGCACCACGCGATTTGACGGCTATTTGCGCGCCGCTCTTTCCTGCCGCTTTCCAGACTAGCAAGCCTTTACATTTACACTGATTTACACTGATTTACACTGACCTACACTGTTGACGAACAAACACCAATGAAACCGTAAATTTATCAGGTGACTAAGTTTTGGAAAGCCTATAATTCTACTACGTTTTTCTACGAATTGACAAAAGCGATAGACGACCCATGCATCTGGTAACCGATCCCTCAGACCTCAATAAAATGCGTGCGGCTTGCCAAGATGCGGCCAAAGTGCTTGACTACTTGGCCCCGCATGTAAAACCCGGCATAACCACGGGCGAACTAGACCGACTGACCATGGACTTCATCACCAATGTACTACGAGTCAAGTCTGCCACCGTCGGCTACGCTCCGCCCGGATACCCGCCCTTCCCCGCTGCCATCTGCACCTCGGTCAACCATCAAGTATGTCATGGCATACCGGGTGAGAAAGTTCTGAAGAACGGTGACATCGTCAACATCGATGTCACTATCGTCAAAGACGGTTGGTTCGGTGACACCAGTCGCATGTACTACGTGGGCGAACCGTCAATTGCTGCCAAGCGCTTAACAGAGACGACTTTTGAATGCATGTGGGTAGGCATTGAGCAGGTTCGGCCCGGCAATACGCTTGGCTGCGTGGGTCACGCCATTCAGCGCCATGCGGAATCACGTGGGTACTCCGTGGTTAGAGAATTTTGCGGTCACGGTATAGGTCAGGTATTCCATCAAGACCCGCAAGTGTTGCACTATGGCCGCCCGCAATCCGGCGTTGAGCTTCAGCCAGGCATGATATTTACGATCGAACCCATGATCAATGCCGGCAAAAAAGACATACGCCAGCTGGCCGACGGCTGGACAGTCGTGACCCGTGACCACAGCCTGTCTGCCCAATGGGAGCACACCGTATTGGTTACGGACGACGGGTTTGAGGTACTTACCGTCTCCGATGCCATGCCAGCGCGCCCAGCTCTGTCAGCCATGTGAGACAGTCATGACAAACTCTCTGGATCTTGGCCCAATACGGCAAGCTTTGCGCCAGAAGCGTGAAAGCGTGATAGCTGAGTTCAGACTCAAGCCTAACGCCGATCGATTAGTTCATGAACTACGTCGCATTACAGACGAGGCTCTGCGCCAACTCTTGCGACTATTTCCTCTACCCAAGCATGCCGCCTTGGCCGCCGTGGGCGGCTACGGACGCGGTGAACTCTATCCCTTTTCAGACGTGGATTTGCTGATACTGCTCGATCAGCCACCGACCCCACAGGACGAGACACGTCTGAGCGAACTGGTCGCTGCCCTTTGGGATCTCGGCATCGAGCCCGGCTACAGCGTGCGAACCATCGAAGACTGTGTACGAGAAGCTGAGTCGGATATCACCGTCCAGACTTGTTTGCTGGAAACTCGCTTCATCAGTGGCAGACGCAGTCTAGTCAATGCATTTAACAAAGCAATGTTTAGCTTTCTGGATCCAAAGTCCTTTTATCGGGCCAAGCTCGCTGAGATGCGTCAGCGTCACACCCGCTATCAAGAAACGCCCTACGCCTTGGAGCCCAACTGCAAAGAGTCGCCCGGCGGTCTGCGTGACCTGCAGGTCATTCGCTGGATGGCCAAAGCAGCAGGGTTCGGTTCAAGCTGGGCTCAGATTGCCAAGAATGGCTTGCTGACCACGCAAGAAGCCAACGAATTAGGTCGAGCCGAATCTGCATTCAAGCGACTTCGGGTTGAATTACACCTACTGGCCGGCAGACGTGAAGATCGTCTAGTATTTGATACGCAGCATTCCTTGGCTCAGGTTTACGGTCTGGAAGCGACCGATACACGGCGTGCCAGTGAAATTTTGATGCAGAGGTATTACTGGGCTGCCCGTCTGGTCACTCAATTAAATACGGTGTTAGTTCAAAGCATCGAGGAGAGCTTGTTCCCAGTACCAGACACGGCTGCCAGTGCAATCGATGCCTGCTTTTTTGATTTGAATGGTCGGCTAGACATTCGAGATACGAGCCTATTTGAGAATCAGCCCCAGCAGATTCTCAGGGCATTTTTGGTGATGCAACAACACCCTGAGTTAACCGGCATGACCGCACGCACCATGCGCGCTGTCTGGCATGCTCGAGGCCTCATTGATGCTGAGTTTCGTCGTGACCCGGTCAACAAAGAAACGTTTCTGGCCATCTTGCAAGAACCGCAAGGTATTGTGCATGCCTTGCGACGAATGACCATGCTCAACGTATTGCCACGCTACCTGCCCGTCTTTCGCCGAGTTGTCGGACAGATGCAACATGATTTGTTTCATGTCTACACGGTGGATCAGCACACGCTACAGGTTGTGCGCAATCTAAGACGGTTTACCATGCCTGAACATGCACAGGAATATCCCCTGGCTTCGCGACTGATGGCCAATCTGGAGCGGCATTGGCTGCTGTATGTTGCTGCCCTGTTTCACGATATCGCCAAAGGGCGAGGTGGCGACCACTCCGAGTTGGGTGCGGTTGATGTTCGCCGATTTGCGCGTGACCATGGCCTATCCACCGAAGATACTGAGCTCGTTGTATTTCTGGTCGGTCATCACCTGATGATGTCTCAAGTCGCTCAAAAACAGGATTTATCGAATCCAGAGGTCATAAAGACTTTTGCCAATGCGGTGGGTAGCACGCGGCGTTTGACTGCCCTGTATTTGCTGACCGTTGCCGATATTCGCGGCACAAGCCCCAAAGTCTGGAACGCTTGGAAGGGCAAACTACTCGAAGATTTGTTCCACCTCACCCAAAGCGCGCTTGGCGAACATGCGGAGTCAGCCAATAGTGTGCTTGAGCAACGCCTGCAAGAGGCGACTCGATTGACGCGGCTTGTTGGTCTGCGCGATGAGAGCCGTGAAGCTTTCTGGAACAAGCTCGATGTTGCCTATTTCCTGCGCCACGATGCGCCGGACATTGCGTGGCACACCCGCCATCTGTACTACCAAGTTAGCCCTGACTCCTCGGTCGTCAAAGCCCGACCCGTGGTGGGCAGCACCGGTTTGCAAATGATGGTTTACACACACGACCAGAAAGATCTCTTTGCACGCATCTGCGCATATTTGGGTGGCAAGGGACTTGATGTTCAGGATGCCCGCATTCACACAACCCGCCATGGATATGCGCTAGATAGCTTTGTGGTTTTGCCGATCAATCCACAGCGTGACTTACGATCTTTGGCTGATCTGATCGAGCACGAACTCTCGCAAACGCTTGACGGTGCCAATGAATTGGCAAAGAGAAGCCCCGGCGCAGCGATCAGTCGCCTTTCCCGTCTTTCTCGAGCTTTTCCCTTCGCCCCAATTGTCGATTTGCAACCTGACGAAGGCAGCCAAAACTGGCGCTTGGCGATTGTCGCCACTGACCGACCTGGACTTTTGGCTGAACTTGCGCACACCTTTGCTCAATTCAATGTTTCTTTGCAAATGGCCAAAGTCATGACGCTGGGCGAGCGCGTTGAAGACGTGTTTGTTATTAGCGGTGAGTTTCTATCACAGCCTCGACAACAGCGCCAGTTTCAAAAAGCGATTTTTGATACCTTAAACGCCGAGATGAGCCATGCAGCTTAGTACCGAGTTTCCCTCAAAAACCCTTACAGCCATCGCATTTGTATCATTCGCAGCCGTCGGTGCCGCCTTATTAAGCCAGCATTTACTTGGCCTGCTGCCTTGTGCGTGGTGCATTTTTCAACGATTTCTGTTCATTGTGATCTGTGTAGTTGCGACCTTAGGTGCCGCGCTTGGTGCGCGAGTTGCTCGCCGGATCGGCTTGATGTTAGTGATGCTGGTGTCCCTGGCGGGCATGGCAGCCGCCTGGCATCAGTGGATGGTTGCATCGCAGTCTTTGAGCTGCGATCAGACACTTGCCGACCGATTGGTGGCGGGCAGTGGTCTTGACGCTGCCATGCCTTGGCTATTCGGGATCTACGCAAACTGCATGGATGCAGCCGTCAGCATTTTGGGGCTGAATTTTGCGGTTTGGAGCCTGCTGTTATACGCGGCATTTGCGATTGGCAGTGTGCTCGCTTTACGCTCAAGCAAGCAGGCCTAGGGGCAGATCTACTTGACCGAGCAACCTTGCATTGACAATTAAAGCGAAATCAAACAGCAACTATTGAAACGGCAATAAAGGGTTGAAATCTTAGGCAGCGCATTTGACATGGGGATCTTGGAAATACGCCTTGATCAAATCGGGTCTTGTTTCAAGCATTTTCATGTGGTCAGTGGTGGCTGATTTGAGTTTGTCTTTGGTTCGAACTTGCACCCGTGACCCGAGTGATTATTTCAGGCCAGCGTTCAGTCTTTCGTCTGGATTTAACTCTGGGCTGTAACTCGGCAGGTAGAACACTTCGATTTGGTCTTTGTATTCTGCCAACCAGGCTTTGACCGGTTTGCTGTGATGTACGCGCAGGGTATCCAGAATCAAGTACACCTTCTTGGGTGAGTCTTTGACCAATGCTTGAAGGAACTCGATGAGCTTGTCGCTATTAAAAGCTTCTTCGATAATCATCCAGCGCGTCTTGCCTTGGTTGGTGACCGTGGAGATCATCGACAGCTTGTGGTGGGTGCCACCGACAGCCATGGCCACGGGCGTATGGCCCTTGGGGTGATAGCCTCGCCCGCGCACATCGGTGTTGACCACCGCGGCCTCATCTCCCCAATGGATTTCGGCATCCTCTTGCTTGGCGCGTGCCTCAATGGCGGGGTACTCGTGCTCAAGCCACTGCTTGACTGACTCAGGGCGTTGTTCATACGCACGCACAACAGGTCGCTTCGGTGTGAAGCCCCAGCGTTTGAGGTATTCGCCCA
>CAMCOS010000031.1 GCA_945876565.1 Lautropia mirabilis
ACTTCCGGTGAGCAGTTAACCGATGCCAAGCTGGAGTACTACCGGATTTCGCCGCAGGGCAAAGAGGAGTTGTACTACACGGTGGAGATCAAGAACGCGATCATCACCTCGATGAGGAAGTTTGTGCCCAATTGTTTGGATCCCAACAATAAGCCGATTGAGCACATGGAAGAGGTTGCGTTTACGTATGAGACGATTGTGGAGACCTTCACGCCCGATGGGATCGAAGCCCAGGACTCCTGGAACGCTCCAAAGTCGTGACCGACGATCTGTGCAGTTCAACAGCCTGGTTGCCTAATCAGCCAGGCTGATTTATTTTCTCAGGCGAATGATCTATCGAACTCTACTGTTTTTTTTAGTGGCTTTTTCCCCGGTTCTCTTGAGAGCAGAGGTGGTTGTCACGCCCGGCGTACATTCGTTCAACTTGGCTCACAATGTGGCTGTATTGAAAGATGGGCCCACCGATCTGACGGTTGACCAAATCAGAATGACTGCTTGGCAAGCCAGGTTTGCATCACAAAACGTGACCGGCACCGCCTTGAACCTGGGGCAAGTGTCTGGTGTGGTGTGGTTACGAATTGACTTGCGAGTGCTGCCAGGCGCTGAACGTGACTGGATTGTGGATATTCCGTATGGGCATTTGACCGACATCGAATGGTTTGTCTCTGACCAAGCGCGACCTGGATATGTGTTGGCCAGTGAGATTTCGCCGCCTTTGTCCAACCACCGCTATCACGCTCAGCCCGTGATACTCGAACCAGGCCCAATTACTTTGTATGCGAGGATTGTTGCTCATGGGCCAGTGACATTGCCGCTTGAACTGCAAACCGAATCAACATTTCTCTTGCAGGAAGGTTGGCACCTGTTTGTCCAGGCCCTGTATTTCGGTGCGCTTGCTTCTCTAATGCTTTACGCGCTGCTGTTTGCCTGGTCCGTCAGAGATGTGGCTTATCTCGTCTTCGGTGCCTATTTGCTAGCTAGCGGCTTTGCTATTTTTGTAGGCAATGGACTGGCCAGGCTGTTTCTCTGGTCGCCGGGTCTGGTGCCAGAGCAGCCTGTGCAGTCGGCAGCCTTTGCGCTGGCCGGCGCATTCGCCCTTTGGCTAACCAGTTCATTTCTGCGTGATGTGAACTTGGCAGTGGGGTATAAGCTCACCTTACGATTGTTTGCTGCTGTTTATTTTGTGCTGTCGATTGGCCTGCTGTCTAGTTTGGGTTCTGAATTTGGCGCCGATCTGCTTGAACACGCGCTTTTCTTTTTTACGCTGATCAGTGCAGTGGTTTTGATTACCGTGCTGTGGTTAGCGCGCGCTGGTAGACCCAGCGAAATCTACGTTCTGGCCGCCTGGATGGTGGTTTGGCTCGGTGGTTTGGTCGCTTCGGTGCGGGTCATGGACTGGTTGCAGAGCAATGTGCTGACGCTCTATGCCATGCAAATTGCCACCGGCGTGGCCGCGCTCTTGTTTTCAGTGGCTCTGTTTGTGCGTGTTCGGCAGCAGTACCAGGAGCGAATTGCGGCCCAGCAACAAGCGCTTGACGCCCGTGCAGCACTAATCGAATCGCTCCAGGACTCGGAGCGCAAACTAGAGGCAACGGTTGTTCAGAGAACTGCACAGTTACAAGCGTCACTTGACTCTGAGAAACGCCTGCGCGAGCAGTATGTTCGGTTTGGCGCGATGATCTCGCACGAGTTTCGTAACCCCTTGGGGGTGATTGAGACTCAAACGTCACTGTTGCAACGCGAGCTCAAAGCCGGTCTTGACAATGCCGACAAGCGAATCGGCACTGTCAGGTCAGCCGCACAGCGCTTGGCGCTTTTGTTTGAGAAATGGCTACAAAGCGATCGTCTACAAAATGCGACAGACAAACTGCATACTCAAGCCATTGAATTTGACGCGTGGTTCCAAGATATCGTCGCGAAATGCCATCCCTATCATACTAACCATGGTATCGATTGTTTTGTGGATGGCTCAATTGGTACCGTTCATGCGGATGAACGCTTATTGCAAATTGCGGTGCTGAATTTGATTGATAACGCTTGCAAATACTCACCGGCAGGTACGACTGTGCGGGTTAGTGCCAAGCGTGAGGGCGATTGCCTTCGTGTTGACGTGACGGATGAAGGCGTGGGCATTTCTGACCAATTGCACGCCAAGGTGTTTGATGAGTACTTTCGCATCGACCCCAATAGTCCAGTGCTCGGCGTTGGGCTAGGGCTGCCTTTCGTGCGCAAAATCGTGACACTGCATGGTGGCACAGTCACAGCTTCTAACAATCCCGCCGGTCAGGGGGCAAGATTTACCATAATGCTGCCGATTAACCGGAATCGGTAGCCTTCTGTGTTGCCCGACATTTTGTTACTGGCTCGATATGGGGCTGTTAAACGAGTAACCCGCACCGTACACCGTGGTGAGTGGGAAGGCCTCGGTGGAACTATCTTCCATTTTTTTGCGCAACCGCCGAATGGCGATTTCAAGCCGGCGAGGATCATAGGTCATGGGCTCACCGCCAAGCGCTTCGATGACTTCGTCGCGGCTGACGGTCATGCCCGCTCTCTCAATGAAGCAGGCAAGGATGGCCACTTCGCTCTTGGTCAGTGAAATTTTGATGTTGCCGGGCGTGGTCACATGCCAACGCATGGGGTCAAGTACCCAGGCATCGGCTTGGCCTGCTTCGCTAAGTTTGCGCTCAAAGCGCCGCAAAATGGCGATGAGCTCATCCGTGATCACTGGTTTGACCAGGTAATAATCTGCGTCGGCATTCATGCCCTGGATTCGGTCTTCGATCTGTCCGGCACCGGTGAGCATGATGGCAGGTGTGCTTTCTGTACGGCGATGAATTTTAAGGATTTCAAGTCCATCGCCATCGGGCAGGTTACGATCCAAAATGAGTAGATCGCAGGAATTGGATGCACGCCAAGCCCTGTAACTGGAGAACGATCCAACACCATGTGCTTGAAAACCCTCGAGGTTGAGCAAGTCACACAGCCCTTCCCGAAAATCAGTCTCGTCTTCCACGATCAGGATCCGTAAAGGCATTGCCGAAATTCCCCGATTATGTTTTAGATGTCAGTCTAGCAGCGACAGAAAAGTCAACAATCGACAGGTGCTTAAGCGCTTTATCCATCTGATCACGGGCCCAGTGACGGCGACTTGCATCTATTTCTGTGTTGTTACTCGCCATGACTTGACGTGCAGCTCGAACTTTGAGTTCCCATGCTTGGCTGGCAAGGGCTGGCTCCCACTGGTCAAGGCCAAGTCGGGTGCAGTCATCAATGAGTGGCTCTACGAGTGCGAGTAAATCAGATTGAGAATCCTGAGTCAGCATCATCTGAACCAGCACCAGCCGGGCACGAAACTGTTCTCGCTGGCTGCGATTCTCGGTGATGTAGTTTTGAAGGATCTCTTGAGCATGTGCCAACTTGCCTTCCGCCACTTGAGCCTGAGCCTGAGTTCGAATATTGTCAAACGCATCATGTTGCCCGCCGCCCGTTCGCTCTTGGCGACACTGCTTGATCCAGGTAATCGTTTCTAGGCTGGCAAAGGGCATGCCATCAGAGAAAGTGAACTGTTCAATGTTGGGCAGACGAGTGACAAACGCCAAGTTCATATCGATGATGGCTTCACGCACCTTGACGCCAGCCGAACCCATCATGGCGAACCCACGCGCGGAATGGTAGTCCAAATCTAGCCAAAAAGGGAAAGCGCGTACACGAGATTCGCAGAACTCCACCAGCCCCTGTGCATTTTTGGAGCCAGAGATTTTTTCAAATGCGTCCACGATCGCCACCGGAGGAGGCGAAATCGCCGTCTTCCCATTGTTGGCAGGCGGGATCTCAAGGATGCTAGAGCGCGCAGCGAATCTCGTTAGGTAAATCGCCAACGGGTGCGCGTGGTCAAAGGCGAAGAGCGCCGGGCCAATTTGCGCGATGTAGTCCTGCGCTGGCTTGAGCAGCCGGATAACATCATCAACGCTGTTGATCTCAATGGCGCCATTAAAACTCGGGGCTTTAACCGAGACCGCGGATGCGCTAGGACTGGTTTGTGCCGAAGCTTTTTGCTGGGTTGCTGATGCGCCAGTGGGCGAAGCGCCAGGCGTGATGGAATCTGGAGTATCACTGACCCCGCCCGTTGCGGATGATGGAGTTGTTGGCGCAGGCTCCGTGGCCGGTGTCACTGGAGGCTGCTCCACCGGGATGCGCTGCAGTTGTGATATGAGCTTCCGAAGCGATTGTGATTCGGGGTCTTTTTCCGCAATGATTGCGTCAAGAGAATTGGCACTGGCGACCATCGTTTCGGCTAGGTTCGCGCCAATGGCGACATCCGTTTGCTTATCCAGCCAGTCGGATAATCGGTTAAGCCACCACAGCATGGCGTTGCGTCGACCACGTAGGCGGGCAATTGGCGGGACGCCTTGTTCCCAAAATTTCTCTGTCAGGCCTGCAAGCAACCCCAGTCCTGCGTTGACACCGAGCATTGCATGGCGCCGGGTCCATGCTTCAGCTAGCCAGGATGCCACCAGGTAATCTTTGGACTGTTGGGACAAAAACTCGCACGCCAGTTGCTCAACTCTAACCCAGTTGGGTAGGCTGTCGGCTGAAAGGCTACTGAGCTTGTCGATCTCGCGTTCCATTTCCGAGAATCGATGAGACTCGCGAGGATCTTCAACCGTACTACTCTCGGGTAAGGCTTGCAGCAGTGCCTCTAGTTCAAGTGCCATAGTCGCTTGCCGTGCTCAGCGTAAACAAAACAAGTCAACTTCTGAGACTTCGCCACCGGGTAATGTACCAATGGCTAACAGATCTGGTTCGCCTGCAAGGCGCACGTAGTAGGCGTCAGAGGCGCCGAATGCATTTTGCAGACCCCAGGCAGTGAACTTGTGCCCAGCTGTCTCAAACTCGATGCCTTTCATCTCGAACTCGTTGATGGACTTTTCAGGTAAGCGACCCGCTTGACCCACGGCGTGAAAGCTGATGTTTGATTCATTGCCACTCACACCCACGAGGCACCCAGCGGTTGTCTCAGAAGGTTGAGGCTTAACTTCAAGCCAAACGCCCAGTCTTTCCTGGGCGTAGAGCCCAAACCGCACCGGCCACTTGGGTTTGCGCGGGGCATGCAGACGCGCCACCGCCTTGGCTTGCCAGCCTGCGCCTTGAACGATCTCAAAGTCACTTAACAGCGCTGTCCCGGGCAAATCAGTTTGTGTCTCTGAAGCTTTGGAGGGATCGGTCAGAATCACCAAACCGTCGATGGGTGATCTCACCAGTGTCTGCAAAAAAAGCCGAAATAGTGCGAGCTCGCGCCGCAATTCTGGTTTTTGATAGTCCTCAGGGGCAGCCACAATCAGGATTAGTCGCGCGCCCGCACCCGCAGCCTCTTGGGCGCTGGCAAGCCACGCTTGCCTCTCATCTATGGGCCACTTTTGACCCTTCAGGTTCAACCCATAGTTACGTAACTGCGAAGCGGTCAGCTGGGCTGCCGCATCCACATCACCCACCCCAATTAACCAGGCGCAACGTTCTGCCATGACTTTGATTCCTTAGCTGAACTGCACTTGAAACTGCCCGTCCTCGCCCACATCGAGTTTGGCGTGTTCCGGCGCATCTGTACTTGACATACTGGCCAGCAGACTGTTCGAGAGAAGCGGCAAAATTGTCCCTTTTAAGATAAAGTCAATGTTGCGGGCACCCGTTTCTACTTCGGTGCAGCGTGCCGTAATGGCGTCGGCAGCGGCAGGTGTAACTTCAAAAACGATCTTGTTGTTGCGCAGCATCCGTTGAGCCACTTTCTTGAGCTTCAAGTCCACAATCTGCCGCAGCACCGTTTGCGGCAGCGTCAGGAATGGAATGATGGTCGTGCGCGCGAGCAATGCGGGCTTAAAGTGGTTCGATAGGATGGGACGGATCGCAGCCGTGATCGTCTCTGCACTCGGCATCTCTTCACCATGGCACAATTCGGTGATCACATCCAAACCGAGGTTTGAGGTCAGGAAAACGACAGTGTTTCTGAAGTTGATCTCGCGGCCTTCACCGTCAGACAGTACGCCTTTGTCAAACACCTGATAGAACAGGTTAACGACGTCCAAGTGAGCCTTCTCGACTTCATCAAGTAGCACAACGGAGTAGGGACGCTGTCGCACAGCTTCGGTTAAAACGCCACCTTCGCCGTAACCCACGTAACCTGGAGGCGAACCCACTAGACGGCTCACGGTGTGCTTTTCTTGGAACTCGCTCATGTTGATTGAAACAAGAGATTGTTCTCCACCAAACATTACGTCTGCCACCGTCAATGCAGTCTCGGTCTTGCCAGTACCCGACGGGCCAACCAGCAAGAAAATACCCATGGGTTGGTCTGGATCGCGTAGACCCGAGCGCGCTGACTTCATGACTTCGGCGATCATTTGCATCGCGCCGTCCTGGCCCTTGATGCGCTCTTTGAGCGTATCTTCCATGACAAGAGCGGCAGAGGCCTGATCTCGCATCATTTTGCCTAGTGGCACGCCAGTGCGGTCAGACACCACTTTGGCAATCGTGTCTGGGGACACATCGATAAACACCATTTTCTGGGTAGCTTGCAGCGTCTCGAGTTCCCGTTCGGCTGCTTCAAGCACTTTTTCTGTTTCGCTAGCCAGCTCTAAATTAGCCTGCGCGCGCGCTGTGGCGAGTGCCAAGCGTTGGTCAAGCACCTGATTTGCGGCTTTAAGCTGACCTTCAAACTCGGTGCGCAGATTGCTGAGCTCTTTTTGAAGGTTGCCCATCTCAGCATCGATCTCAAGCAAGCGCTTTTCATCAACGAGGATGCGGTTGTCTTTATCACGCAATAAGCCACGCTTCTCACGTTCGAGCATCTGTTGACGGCGCTCGCGGTCCTCGATGAAATCAGGCTTTGAAGACAGATTGACTTTGATGCGTGCACAAGCCGTGTCAAGCAGGTCGATCGCTTTGTCAGGCAATTGGCGACCGGTAATGTAACGATCTGACAACTCGGCGGCAGCGTGCAGGGCGTCATCGCGAATGATGACACGATGGACTTCCTCGTACTTGTCTTTCAGGCCGCGCAGAATTTGCACTGCCATGCTCACGCTCGGTTCATCGAGCTTGACGAGCTCAAAACGGCGGGCAAGCGCAGGGTCCTTCTCGAAATACTTTTTGTATTCGCTCCAGGTGGTGGCTGCAATAGTGCGCAACTCACCGCGCGCAAGCGCGGGTTTCAAAAGGTTGGCGGCATCGTTGGTGCCGGCTGAGCCACCCGCGCCAATTAGCGTATGTGCTTCATCAATAAAAAGCAGAATCGGGGTTGGCGATGCTTTGATCTCGGTAATGACGCCACGCAGACGGTTTTCAAACTCGCCTTTGACGCCTGCTCCGGCTTCCAGTGCGCCCATGTCCAGACCTAGAATCGTCACGCCTTTGAGTACCTCAGGCACATCATCTTCGATCACCCGCAAGGCCAAACCCTCGACCACCGCTGTCTTGCCCACACCGGGGTCACCCACGCAGATGGGGTTGTTTTTACGACGTCTGGCCAGAATATCCACCATCTGACGAATCTCGGCGTCACGGCCAAACACGGGATCGATTTTGCCGGCTTTGGCCTTGGCAGTGAAATCTTCACAGAACCGGGCGATGGCTGAGCCGCTAGCAGGGCCAGGTACGCCCGCACTGCCACTAGCTGAGCGGGCAGCGGCCTCTGTTGAAGTGCTCGCGATGACGGCAAGCGCATCCATGATACGATTTTTGTCGAGATCCTTGAGCAGATTGGTATAAACACCGCCCGAGTAAAACGATGCCCGAGCCACGAACGCCGTCAACAGTGCGCCGGAACGAATCGATTGTTCAAAGAGCTCGACTGAGGCAATCAGCCAGGCATCGGCAAACAACTCCGGTAATAGCCCGGAGAATTGTGGTCGACCGCTGTTGCCTGTCTTGAAACCCTCAATCGTTTGCTCTAGCGCGCGCGCAAGGCGCGCGGGATCTATGTCGAGCTGCTTTAAGATCAGCTGCAAATCTCCCTTAGGGTCTTCGAGCAGTTTGGCCAGCATGTGCTCAACGGTAATCTCATAGTGCATTCGGCTTAAGCAAGTGCCCGCAGCATTTTCCAGTGCGTCTCGGCATGCGGGGTTCAGACGGTCAACTAGGCCTTTGAATTCGACGACTTGCATAGGTTTCACCCGTTTGTGAAGTGTTCAGGACTTGGACTGCCATCATGCTTAGAGATCTTGCCGGGGTGTCAGGTTCACCCTGCCACTCGAATCAATTCTCATCATGAGCGAGAGCACCTCGTCAGTTACCTTGCGCTGCGAGTCCACTAGCCGTGCCGACACATCAAATCTAAGCGCGATGACATTACGTTCCTCGCTGGAGTTGCTAACCGTGATTCGAGGGTTGGCAAGCCTAGGTTCGTAACGGCTGATCTGGATCGCAACCTCTTCGCAGATAGCCTCGGTGGTCCCCACCGCAAATGATCCTGCGATATTGCTCAGGTCTGACATGCCATAACTATGGTCAATTGGTGCGGAGCCCTGACGGGTATTCAGTAAGCGCGTGAGGTGATCGACAATTGATTTCCTACCCAGGCTGTCTTCCGTCAACCCGCTGGTTGCCCGCGGGTTGACGGCGTAGCCCAATCTTTCAGATAGACGAAGGCTAGGCATTGCGCCCTCAGTTTGTTTTAATCAACAAAACATCAAGATTTCGGGGCATTCCAAGAGTCCTGAGCCTCGATGCCGTCGGGCGTGAACGTCTCAATGATGGTTTCATAGGTGAAAGAGACCTCTTCCATGTGCTCGATGGGTTTATTGTTGGGGTCCAGGCAATTTGGAACGTATTTGTGCATGGAGGTAATGATGGCGTTTTTGACTTCAACCGTGTAATAAAGCTCCTCTTTGCCTTGTGGTGAAATGCGGTAGTACTCGAGCTTAGCGTCGGTCAGTTGCTCGCCCGAAGTCAACGCTTGAAAAAGCTTGGGCGAAGCCTTGTCAATCACCTTGGTGATTGTCATCGGACCATGAATCCGCTTGCCGGTTGGCAGGCCGGTTTGAATCGACTTGGGAATCTCAATGGTGTGATCCACCGCTTGTACAAGGATCTTTCCTTGATGGCCTTCGATGGTGCAACCACCCTCGATATTCCCCTGAGTTTGACCATTTACTGACAAATATCCTGGCATTGGCATCTTGTTTACTCCTGTTGAAAATTAAGTTCTGCACAATTAACTTTTGTCGAGCTTGCCCACGAGGGACAGGGTGAAAGATGCGCCCATGTACTTGAAGTGCGGGCGAACACGCATGGAAACGCGGTACCAACCTGGATCACCTTCAACATCATGCACCTCAATTTGGGCACTGCGTAAAGGCCGGCGACTGCGCACTTCAGGACCTGGAGCGTCCATGTCAGCGACATACTGTCGGATCCAATTGTTGAGTTCGCCTTCAAGATCTGCTCGCTCTTTCCAGGTACCGATGTTCTCGCGTTGCAGCACCTTGATGTAGTGCGCCAGTCGGCTGACCACGAGGATGTAGGGCAGTTGTGTACCAAGCTTGTAATTGGTTTCCGCTTCTTTGCCTTCCTTGGTATTGCCAAAGAACTTGGGTTTCTGACATGAGTTGGCTGAGAAAAACGCAGCGTTATCACTGTTCTTGCGCATGGCCAGTGAGATAAAGCCTTGCTCGGCCAATTCAAACTCTCGTCTCTCCGAAATCAGCATTTCGGTCGGAATCTTTGTCTGAATCTCGCCCATGGCTTCATAGTTATAAATCGGCAGGTCACCCACCGTTCCGCCACCCTGAGGTCCAATAATGTTGGCGCACCAGCGATAATCAGCAAAACTCTGCGTCAAGCGCGAGGCGAAGGCAAACGCTGCGTTGCCCCATAGGAACTTGCCGTGACCGTCGGCAACATTTTCTTCGTAGTTGAACTTCTTCGAAGGCGTGGTGTTCTGACCATAAGGCGTACGCAGTAGGAAATGCGGTACTACCAATCCGACATTGCGTGAGTCCTCACTTTCCCGGAAACCTTGCCATTTGGTGTATTGAGGGCTTTCAAAGATAGACGACAAGTCTTTGAGGTCTGGCAGTTTGGTAAAGTCATCCAAGCCAAAGAACTGGGCACCGGCGGCTGCGATGAATGGCGCGTGCGACATGGCGGACACCGAAGCGCAGTTCTGTAGCAGCTTAATGTCCGAGGCGCTAGGTCCAAACTCATAGTTGGCAATAATGCATCCGTATGGCTGTCCACCGAACTGTCCGTACTCTGCGGTGTAGCAGTTGCGGTAGAGACCCGACTTGGTAATCTCGGGTGAGTCCTCAAAGTCACTTAGCAAGTCTTCTTTGCTGGCGTTCATTACCTCAATCTTGATGTTCTCGCGAAAGTTGGTGCGATCAACCAAAAACTTTAGCGAACGCCACGAGGACTCTAGGCGCTGAAACTCTGGATTGTGCAAAATCTCATCAACTTGCCGGCAAAGTTTCTTGTCAAGTTCAGCGATCATTTCATCGGCCAGGCCAGCTGTCACCCGATCCGTAACGCGACCAGGCTCTAACAATGACGACACAAATGTCTGGATACCTTGCTTAGTGATGTCATAAGACTCGCCACCTGGCCGAACTTTGCTGGTCATCAGCAATTCGTCTAGCAGGGAGCCACCGCTCGCGGCAGCACCCGATTCTTCTTTCTTGGCTTCTTCGCTCATTTGAACTATCCCGGTTTATTTCTGTTCGATGCCGAGTTCGGCAAGCAGCTTGGCGCGTGTGCCTTCGTCTGAAATCAGCGCTTGAAGCTTTTTGCGGAAATCCGGTACGTTGCCCAGCGGTCCTTTGAGAGCCTTCAGCGCGTTGCGCAGCTCAATGATCTCTTTGAGTTCCGGCACTTTTTCCACGATTGCATCAGGTTCGAAGTCACGTAGGGACTCGAACTTAAGGCTCACTGCCATGTTGTCTTCGGAATCGGCTACGAGCTTGTTGGGTACGGACAGATCCAAAGACAGATTTTGCGCTTTGAGCACATCGTTGTAGTTGTCTTTATCGATGTTGATGGGCTTGCGTTCCTCGATCGGGCGATCATCCTGCTTTTGAGTGAAATCGCCAAGCACCAAGAGCTTCAATGGCAACTCGACTTCGGCTTGGGCATCACCCGTGGCCGGTTTGTATGTGATATTTACCCTTTCTTTTGGGGCGACGGATCCTTCACCAGCCATAACATTCTCCTAAAATTTAGTGCCAATCAATCCCCCGTGGTCTCAGGTGAGGGTTGACCAGCCGGCATTACCGAGCGGGTGATACAAAATTTCATAACATCATTTTCTTTAGTATGGCAGACAGTTGCGGTGCTGGTACGAGTCGATCGTTGTGTGTAGCGCAATGTAATGTGATGTAATAAATCTCGTGGGCACGACAAAAAAACTCCGGTATCTTCGTTAAACTTTACTCTGACTTACCATACGTCATGGCGACCGACTATAAAACCTTTTACTCCGATGAGTTGCGTCGCCTGCGTCAGTACTCGCAGGAGTTCGCGCGCGAGAATCCTGCCATTGCGCCAATGTTGGGCACGCCAGCGGTCGATCCCGACATTGAGCGGTTACTTGAGGGCGTTGCGTTTCTAAACGGTCACACTCGCCAGAAGTTGCAGGACGAGTTTCCAGAGATTGCGCAAGAGCTTGCTAGTATTCTCATGCCGCAGATCCTGCATCCGGTGCCAGCGGCCACGATGATGGTTTTCGAGCCCAAAGCATCCCTTAAAGAGTCTGCCTTGATAGCCGCTGGCACCGAGCTTGCTGCATTGCCTGTCGAGGGAGTTAGCTGTCGGTTTGCGACGACGGTTGACTTGCAAATCGAGCAGGTATACCTGGATAAGGCGCAATGGCGAGTGACAGACACCGGCGAGCGTTTCTTACGGTTGGAGATCACCGCAACGCTAGGTTCACAAGGTGTTCAGTTACCAGACCGTTTACGTTTTTTTCTGGGGGACAACCCTGAATTGGCGGCTAACCTAATGATGCTACTTCAGCACTATGGCGGGCGTGCTGAGCTAGTCGATCGGCAAGCGGGCAGGTTCAACTCAGGCCACGATTTAGCGTTTCCCGGTTTCAATGACGGGCTGGTGGCCCAGCCAGCCAATGGCATGCCAGGTTTCGGGCTCTTACGAGAATTGCTATTCTTCCCTGAAAAGTTTCTGTTTGTAGAGTTTTGTGGGCTGGCAGCTGTCGCAGGTAAGTTGAGTGGGCCAGACTTTGTCCTCGAAGTTCCCCTTGATAAATGCCCACACCCCTTGCCAGCTTTGTCAGCTAATAGCTTTCTCTTGAACGTGGTCCCAGCAGTGAATTTGTTCAAGCAATCGGCTGAGCCAGTCAACGTCACCCACGAGATTCCAGACTATTTGGTATTGCCTGACGGCCTAGCTCGGCAACATCATCAAATCTACTCGATTGATTCCGTGATTGGTCTGCGTCAGGGCGACGTGAATCATCGTACTTACATACCATTTTCATGGATGCAATTTGATTCGAGCCAGCGAGAGCGAACCTATCGGTCTAGCATTAAACCTGCGATGAGCGGTGATTGGGTTGAGACTTATTTGTCCTTAGCTTATGAAAGCGATGAGGTTCCTAGGCCTGAAACTTTATCAATCGAGTTAACCTGCACCAATCGTTGGTTACCCGAAAGACTCAAGCTTGGTGAGGTGTGTGAACCCACCAATACGTCGCCTGAGCGTTGCTCATTTCGAAACATTACACCAGTAAAAGGTGCTGTAGATGCGCCTACTGGTGAGAATTTGCTCTGGTCTTGCATCAGTCATACGGCGCTTAATTTTATGTCACTGGGCAACACGGATACGGTTCGCTCCCTTTTGCGGCTCTACAACAACTTCCGCACGAATGACCATACCATCCGATTGGCCAATGATCGACAGATTGAAGGCATTCTCAGCGTAAGCACTGAGCCCGAAACACGAGTTTATCGGGGTGCAGTGATTCGGGGTCAGGTTGTTCGGATGGTGTGCGACCAGTCTAACTGGCCATCGGTGGGATCCATGTATTTATGGGGATGCGTGCTGGCACGATTTTTTGCGACTTATGCAAGCATCAACGTGTATACCCGCTTTGAAATGAAAGATCGAAACACGGGGGTGGAGTTCAAATGGCCAGCGATGCTCGGCGCCAAGCCGCTGATCTGACCCAAAGACTGCTCGCGCGTGGCGACAAATACTCCTTTTTTCAGGCCTACCGTCTGTTGCGTTTGCTTGCCAAACGCGAGGGTCTGAACGAGCAAGACGCGATTCGGGTGCGACCACGTCTTGGGCTGGGGTTTCCACAAACGGATTTGCAAGCGATAGAGCAATACGGTCTTACGCGTTATCGCGTCACAGCCAATTTTCTTGGCCTGTATGGCGTTGATTCACCATTGCCGACCTTTTACACCGAAGACTTGTTAAACGAGCAGGCGGATGGTTACGCAGTCAACCGAGAGTTCCTTGACGTATTTGCCCAGTCGATTTATCCCATGTTCTTTGATGCTTGGCTCAAGTCCAAGCCCGCTTTGCGAGTCATTGAATATGAAGATAAACGCATGCTCGAGATCCTCTATGCCTTTGTCGGCATAGAGCGTCCTCACGCCAAGTTTGTCCAGCCCGGTGTCAGCTCATTGTTGTATTGCGGGGCTTTATACAACGATCAGACCCGAACAGCTGAAGGGCTCACGGCAGTTCTCAAGGCTTCATTGTCGAAGGCTCAAGTAGAAATCCGGCAGCTGCAGGTGGTCTGGGTTCCGATCGCATCCGAGCAAAGGTGTAGTCTTGGTCGCCGAGCGTGCTCTTTGGGTGAAGACGCCCACTTGGGCGATCGTTGCCGCACGCTTGATGGCATCTCGATCAAGTTGACCGAACTTTCGATACAAGTCTACCGCGAGTTGTTGCCCGGTGGCGTGGGGTATGAGCGTTTCCGATTTTTGGTGGACTATTACTTGATTGAGCCATTACCGGTTAGGGTTGAGTTGGTGCTAAGAAAAGGGGAAGCTGCAACAGCACGTGTGGCTGAAGCCGAGTGGTCGAGCTTGGGAACTGATACCTGGTTGGTACGTGGGCATGATGATGAGCCGGCGGGAACGTCATTCGAATTGCGTTTACGCGAACCTTTGGCCTTTGCGGCTTGACTGCCAGGATTGGTCGATTCAGATTTGTAGAAAGGTGCACTAGGCATGTCTACAGTCGCGGCATGGAGGTGGTGGATCGGGTTGAATATTTTTTAGTACGTAATGTGGAGTGACGGTTTGCCTTTAAGTCGCAAGCTCCTGGGGCATCTCAGTTTGATGTCGTGAAGTTTGAAGCGCGTGACACCATCTCGAGCCAGTCTGCTTTCGATATCACGTTGATTGCTAGCACCGTGGACGTGAATTTATCTGACTTAACGAGTTATGCCGCTACCATCCAGACGGGGCAAGTGATGTGTATCCCGATGTCTGCAAGGCTCCTACACCGGCAGGCTCTGTGCCCGTTCCCTATCCGAATACCGTCATGGACATGATGGTCGTACCGCCTGTGGCCAAGGTGTTGATTTCCAATAGCCCGGCCATTAACAAAGGCTCCAAAAAATTTCGATGAGCAATGGTGATCAAGCTGGCACAGTTGGTGGCGGCGTGGTATCTAGTTCGTTCATGGGCAAATGTGAGTTCGTAACTTGCAGCTTCAAAGTCAAAGTGGGCGGAAAGCCGGCCATTCGTCAGATGGATCAGGCGCAATCGAACAAGGGCAATTTCTTCGAGTGGTTGTTGCAGCTAAGCGAAGGCGATGTTTGGCTAGTGGGCCTGTCTTACTTAGGATTCACCACTTCGTAGAAGGGTCTGCCGGCTGCCGTCAGTTCGACGCGCTTACCCGGGTAGTACTTAACCCGGGCTGTTTGTTTTTTGCCTTCGTGCATGTAGGTAATTAAATAAGGCGCCTGTTTGTACTCAATGCGCTCAGGCTTAGAGCACGCCGTCTCCAGATAGAACGTTTGGCTGGGCATAAATTGCCCGGGTTGAGGCGCCTGCAAGTTGTTGTTGGGTGGAAAAACCATGTCCCAGAGAATCTTCCCGAGGATGGCGCCACCCAAGCTGAATCCAACGGTCAGGGGCAGGGAGGTTGGCCATATCACATGGGCAAGCGTACCCAGACCGAAGGCGCCTGCGGTCGGCCCCGGACCCGCAACGGCACCAACCAGAGCGCCACCAGCCACGGTGGGCCAGACCCACTTTTGGCTAGTCGGCCCATAGTTTGCCGTGAACTGATAGCCAATCCCGGCACCCATAGCGGCACCGAGCAATGGCTGCCAATATTTAACGATCCAAGGCGTACTCCGCTCTTGTCGGACTGCTTTTTCATTAGCGGTGATGATGGTCTGCCAGCAAACCTGAGGCCGAGTCACCGTCGCAAATGTTTCCTGTGTGACCGACAAGACCGGGGCGCTCGCGACTTGCGCGCTTGCAGCTGGACAAACAAGCGTTAAGGTTGCAAGAAGTTTTCTGTTCAGGCGGTGCGCTAGAAAAGTCGCAGGTTTAGAGTGGATTTGCATGGTGACTCAATCGCATTCATATGCGTGATAATACAATGCTGTGTTTTCAATAAACAAGCTTAACGATAGGTCTCGAATGGGCACGCTTCTGAACAGATTGGTTTTGATCGTCTTGGCAGTTGCTGCACTAACTGGTTGTGGTTTGACTGGGCCTTCCAAAGAGGACAAGCAGGAGAAAGCCAAAGCAGAGGTCACCTGGCCATACGCCAAGAACGCCATCATGATTGAGCTGGTGAGTGATTTGGATCTGAACTTCTACGCGAATCGCGCTCACACCATCGTGCTTGGCGTGCTCCAGTTTGACGACGAGAAGACTTTCCCTAAACTGTTGACTCAACCCGCCGACCTTGTTAAGGCATTGAGCAGTGGCAACCTGCCCGCGGGTGCCCTTCAACTAGACCGATATGTAGTGAGTCCAGATGCGCGCTTGTTGGTGGAAATCGACAGGGTGCAGGATGCCAAGTTTATTGGCATTGTCGCTGGCTATTACCAGTTCGACGCGACCCGCTCAGCGCGTTATTTCCGGATACCGTTAAATATGCAGTCAAGTGGAATCATTACAAAAGATTACAAAGCTGAGCCTTCTGTATTTGCCTTACGTCTCGCTCTCGGATCTCAGCGTATCGTTAACGCTGAGAGCTTGACCTATGACGCAGATGCGCTACCTAAGCCCAAGGAAGAGGTGCCGTTGACCAATGACAACCTTGAGATCAATTTGTCTCCTGAGGTCATGAGCCAAGCCGCGCAGCGCGCCAGCGCCTTGATTAAGCTTGGGCGCTGAAGATCGGCTCACGGTTAACCGCGTTTTTAGGAGCGTTTTATGAAAAAAGCACTGATGACGAGCGTTTTTTTAGTCAGTTGCACGGCATTTGCGCCTGCGTTCTCTCAGTTTCAGGGCGCCTCGATTGCAGGCGGTTACACGGGGCCAGGGGCCTCCAACCGGGTTAATTCTGTCTCAGACATCGCAAAAAACCCGATTGATGACCAGCGTGTGACGTTGCGTGGAAACATTACGCGCCACATTGGTGGTGATAAGTATATGTTTAGCGACGGCACCGGTGAGATGCGGGTTGATATCGATGACCACCAGTTCCCGCCGCAACCCATTAATGAGAAGACCTTTGTTGAAATTATGGGTGAGGTCGACACCGATTTCATGCAGTTTAGCGAAATCGATGTAAAGTCAGTGCGTATATTGCAGTAGTTTTTTGCCGCTTTTGGCAGGCTACCCGTGGATCGTTACGGGCTGTGTCGTTCGCGTCATCTGGGTTTATGAACATCAAGCAAAGTATCTATTGGCATCAAGGACTGTTTTTGCAGCCGCAGCATTTCCAGCAGATGGAAATGCACGAGCGTTTCATCCGTGAACCCCTCGTGCGTATGATTAATCCGTTTGCCTGGGGCGTGGAACGCTTGGAGTTGGTCGAAGCGGCTTTGTCTAATCGCATGGCCGGGGTTAGGGTTTTGCGGCTGTTGTTGCCCGATCAGACTTATCTTGAATACCCCGGTAACGTCGTGATTGCTGATCGGTCGTTTGATAAGATTTGGGCCGACCCCGAATTGCCGTTTAATGTGTATTTGGCAATCCGACGTTTTTCTGTCAGTCAGCCAAATGTGACAGTCATTGACTCTATGGCCCAGGCTGTTGATGTGCGCACTCGGTATGTGTCCCTATCAAACCCGGGCGAAGTACGTGACGCTTACACGGGCGATGGTCAAGCGTTAGTGCCCACCATCATGCATGTCGCTAAGCTGGTGTTTGAACCCGAATTGGTGGGGCTTGATGATCACGATGTTGTGTTGCTCTCACGGCTAACACTTGAGGGCGATCAGGTGCGGGTATCTGCGCAATATGTCCCACCGGCCGTTTGTCTTGGCGGATCTAATTTTCTGGGGAACGTTGTCAAGGACATCCGTAATGACATGCTCGGACGTTTGCGTCAGCTTGAGGAATACAAGAGTCCGAAGGGTATTAACGCAGAGGACCTCGACGCCAACTTTCTGATGATGATGCAAGCGGTGCAGGTGTTGAACCGGCATGTGCCGGCTTTGACTCATTTACTCGAAGTCAGTGCGGTGCATCCTTGGCACGTCTACGGACAATTGCGCCAGTGCGTGGGTGAGCTCAGCACCTTCTCGCAGCGGTTTGATGTTTACGGGCGATTACAAGGTCGGGATGATGGTTTACCTGCCTATGATCACGAGTCTTTGGGAACATGCTTCGTCAAAGCGCGAGAGACTATCTCACAACTACTATCCGAAATTGCGGTGGGCCCCGAGTTCCACGTCGTGTTGTCGCTGCAAGGGGATATTTACAGTGCCACTATTTCGCCAGACTATTTGGGCAGTCGCCATCGCTTCTATCTAATCTTGCAGTCCGAGTCAGTAAAAGACATTGACGTGCGCGACTTGCTCGGTGTGGCTCGCCTAGCCGCAACAGATGTGATCGTTGATCTGATTGACCACGCGTTACCGGGCGTGGAGTTGATGGAACTCTCTGGCCCTCCTCAGGGACTGCCGCGACGATCGGATGCGAAGTACTTCAGGGTTGAACAAATGAGCGAAGGCTGGGAGCAAATACAGAGAAGTGGACAGGTGTCCTTCTACTGGCCGCTAGCGCCAGAGGGCTTGCGTGTCATTGTCGTGGCAACGAGGGGCTAGTATGAAGCTCACCGCCATGTTTGTGCCACTTATGGCTTATGTGCAGGGCCTTGATCGGCAGGATATGCCGCAGGCTCAGGCTGTTCATGACGAACTCCAGCGCTTGATCAAGCGGGCTCGAGACACGGCGCATTCGCATGAAATTGATTTAAAGCAGTTTCATGAAGCGCTATTTCCAGTGGTTGCCTGGGTGGATGAACGGTTATCACTCTTGCCTCAATGGCAGGGGACTCGTCCGTGGCGAGCCTTTATGCTGCAACGCAAGCTGTTTTCGACCAGCCTTGCCGGTGTGCAGTTTTTTGACCGACTAGAACAGTTGGAGCCAAACGACAACGACCTACGCGAGGTGTACGTTACTTGCTTGGCGCTTGGTTTTGTTGGTCGTTATAGTCAAAACCCCAACGCACCAGAGTTGATGGCGCTGCGCCATGAGCAGTTCAGGCTGTTGCGTCCGGAGCAACTGGGTGTGACCGATGGGGAGCTTGCCCATCTATTTCCCGAGGCTTACCGATTGGTGACAGGCAGCGCAGCGCTACGTCAGCGATGGCGATTAGGCTCACGGGATTTCTGGTTACTTATGATAGTGGCGCCTGTCTTGGCCATTGTCGGGTTGGTGTATTGGTTTGACTATTTGCTAGGTCTGCAGGTCGATAAGCTTTTGCGGATGCTTCCGTAATGCGTAAGGTCCTAACAGCATTGCTCGTGGTTGTATTGCTTGCGCTGCTGGCTGTTTTAAGCTGGCTGGTGGTGCTATATCTTCAGTTGCCATTATGGGGTGCGTTTGCCATTTTCTTTGGTGTTATTGCTGCGTACTTTGGTCTAAAAACTTTACGCAGTTTGGTGGTTCGCAGACGCGTGAAGGCGAGACTACTTGCATCAGAGACAAAGGCAGCAATTGCAGCGACTCAACAGTTCGATTACAAGCATGAATTGCTTGAGAAATGGAAGTCAGCAGTTAGCTTGCTTAAACACTCCCAGCTACGCAAGTTTGGTAATCCCCTATATGTCTTGCCTTGGTACATGGTCATGGGTGAGTCTGGGGCTGGGAAAACCACCGCCATCACCCGATCGCGTTTGACACCCATGTTGCGTGAAAGCGCGCAGACTAAGCAGATTGCGCACACGAGCAACTGTGACTGGTGGTTCTTTAGTGAAGCGGTTGTGATTGACACAGCTGGACGTTACGTTTCGCCGGAGGGTGATGCCCGTGACCACGAGGAATGGGACTATCTGCTAGAACTCTTTGACAAGTATCGTGCGCGCGAGGGGCTTAATGGTTTAGTGATCGCCATCGACGCCTCAACGCTGTTAGCTGGTGACTTAGCAACGATTGAAAGTCAAGGTCGTTCGCTGCGTGATCGTATCGATCAGCTTATGAGGCTTTTCGAGAAACGCTTCCCCATTTACGTGATGGTAACAAAGTGCGACCAGATCTATGGTTTTAGCCAGTGGGCCGAACAGCTCTCCGATGAGCAGTCACAGGAGGCCATGGGGTTTCTGTCTGGACAGACCAAGGGCATCGGGGATGAGCAGCAGTTCGCAATACACGCGTTGAGAACCTTGTCTGAACGACTCGAGCGTCTACGATTGGACATGGCGATGCTTGGTGTTGTACTCACGCCGGAAATGTTGCTTTTGCCCGATGAAATTACTCGGCTTCAGTCTGGATTGCAGTTATTTCTTAAATCTGCCCTCGGTCATAACCCTTACCTAGAAGACCCATTTTTGCGGGGTTTGTTTTTAACGAGTGGCAGGCAGGATTCACCGTTGCCAAGTTTGCTCGGGCAGCTACTAGTGCCAGCGAGCCAGCCAAACGAGGGTGTTGTCAAGCCCAAAGGCTTGTTTATCCATGACATTTTTTCACGCATATTGCCCAAGGAACGTGACACTGCTCTGCGCGTGCAGATTGTCAGTCGCTGGCGTCGTGTGACAGCCAACATGGCGCTGGTGTCTTGGCTGAGTCTGTGTGCGGCTGTACTGGTTTTTCTGGTGCTTTCCTATCAGTCAACTAAAGCCACGATTGATCGCTTTGAGCAATCAATTCCGAAGAATTTTGGTGTGCTCTCTGCTGAGGGCGAGGACAAGGCCAAGGAGATTGAGCAGCTAACCAACGGTCTTATGGTCGTTGGTCTGATCCTGAAAGAAGAGCAGAACTGGAATACAAGGTGGCTGGCTTTCAATCCAGAGGTTAATGCCCTAGAACAAAAGCTCAAGCAGGTTTATATCCGCAAGTTTCGCCAAGTGCAAAACTCGCTGTCGGGTGCCAATATTGACGTTAAGACATTACTCAGTTCGCCTGATTCAACCACAAGGGCTTATGCACTATTGACGCTTGTACGCTACATCAACATGGTGCAAGCTCGAGTCAATGGTGCTAATTATCAGCAGATTTTGGCTATGCCGCAGGTGCCGCAGCAGACGCTTGATGATTTAGACCCGGAACTATCCAAGCGATTGTCTGCTGGATTCGCTGATTTATTGGTCGCGGCAATTGCTTGGTCATCACCGGACGATCCCTATCTAACCGATTCGCTAAATGCAGACCGTGAAGCTCTGTTGGCAGAAGTTTATAAAACGCCGCAGATGGAATGGTTGGTTGATTGGGCCAACTCCTTACCAAACCTGTCTCCGATCACGCTTGGCGAGTTCTGGAATCCGGCCATCGTGACACGTGTTGGATTGGAGGTTAAGAGGGGGTTGACGCTAAGGGGTAAACAGAGCATCGATGGTTTTGTAGCTGAGTTGCGGCAGGCCCTGAAAAATAGTCCAGAGGTTGTTAAAGTTTCCAATGACTTCTATGACTGGTATTTGCAAGAGCGCCTAAACGCTTGGCGCAGCTTGGCTTGGGGCATCATGGAGGGAGAGAAACTGATTACTACGGAGCCCGATTTCCGTAACGTGATTTCTAGCATCGGGACGCCCAACAGCCCGTTTATTCTGTTTTTCAAGTCGCTACTTGAGCAGTTTCAAGCGTTGCCGGCTAGCGAGTCACCGTCTTGGCTTGAGTTTGCTCGGTACTACATGAGACTTGCCGATCAGGCAAACACCAATCCATCACTCAAGGGTGCGGTTGGTTTTGTCAATGCGGTCAACAGCGTGGGCGGCCAAGCATTGCGTAATTCTTTGAATCAGGGTTCCAATTTGTTGCCCGGCGAAATTAACAAAGCGCACAATGACATTACACTGTTTGAGCAGTATTTGGCTGAGAGGAAAGCGGCTGCCCTGGAGGTTATGCGGGGCGTTAGTCCTGCCTATGATATGACGGTACAGTATTTTGCGGGTACAGCCGATCCTCAGGGTGCCATGTCTGTTTTGGCGCGCATGGATCAGAGATTTAAAGCGTTTAAAGCGAACTCACGATTTACAAGTGCGGACGACGAAGTGATTTGGCGAGTAATTGAAGGCCCGCTTGACACAATTGAATCCTATGCACTTGAGCAGGCCTCTTGTAAGTTGCAACAGGACTGGGAAAAAGATGTGATGTGGAAGACCCAGCTCGCGGTCAACCCACAGGAATTGAGCAACCAACTTTTTGGTGAGCAGGGCACAGTTTGGGCTTTTGTAGACGGGCCAGCCAAGAGCTTCATCAGTCGGGTGGGTGGCTCCTTCTTGCCTGCCAAAGCTGCTGGGTGGGATAGGCAGTTTCCTTTTGCTCCTGGGTACATCAATTTTCTGAATCAGGCGGTGACCAACCGAGTCTCTGAAGTCGTCCGGCAGAAACTTGCCCAGAGCGCGACGGCCAAGAGTGCGAAGTTGTCGCTTGCAGCCTCACCGATTGGCGTCAATGCTGGCGCCAAATCTAGGCCTTACGCTGCCATTCTCACCATTCAGTGTGCTCAAGAAGCCATTGAGCTCAGTAACCTCAACATGGAAGCCACCGATACTTTTGAGTGGAAGCCAGACCAGTGCGGGGAAGTCACCTTCGAAATTGAAATCGAGAACCTGACTTTGACCAAGCGTTATCCTGGCCAGCTTGGCCTGTCGCTTTTCTTGCAGGAGTTTCAGGATGGCGCGAGGGTATTTACGCCTGCTGACTTTCCTGCAGCGATGCAGCAGCTTGATCAATTGGATGTGCGTGAAATTACTGTGCGTTATGACATGCAGGGTCGGGATGAGGTTCTAAGGCTCGCCGAGGACTACAGCTACGTCCTTGAGCAAACCACACCCTCTACTTTGCCGGCAGTCTCGAGGCTCAATATCGACGTGCCGGCCAGAGCTGGCAGTTGCTGGACGACCAGCAAAACGCCTCAGGCTGCGCTAACCGTTCCGCGTTTGATTCAGGAGCAAGCTCAGAAAAAGGCCAATCCGCCACCCAAGCCCCCTGAGCCGCCCTTGCCCCCGATAGAGCCAATCAAGCCAGCCCCGACCAAAGAGATCACTGTCGTTGATGGAGACACGCTGTTCTCAATTGGCCGTCGTTATCGGGTCGATCCGATGATTCTGCGCGATCTCAATGGCCTGAAGACTGATAAGATCGTCGTAGGGCAAAAGTTGTTAGTGCCGATTTGGCCAGCCGTTACTGGTCCGGCGAACTGAAGCTAATGCCTGGTATCGGGTCGATTGTCGCCGTCTGGCGGTCGGCTGCATAGACAAGGCAATGAAATTGATTAGCCGCTTCACCTTCTCCATGTGTCGGTGTATTGTTGTTATGGTTGCCTTATTTGCCATGAGTGGTGCTGCATTGGCAGATGTGGCGACCGACTCGGTGCGAATTGAAGGTCTGCCCGGCCTGACTGTCGATGCTTTATCGGTTACGACTGGCTCCAGTGTTCTAGAGCCACCAAGCTCGGCCAATTCGGATTGGCAGGTTCTCACCCAGCCCTTGGGTCAGGGTTTTGGTGAGCAGGCGTATTGGGTGCGGCTCGTGCTTGACGTACCGGATTTACTGCTCAACGTGCCCATGGTTCTGCGATTTCATCCCCCGAATGCGCGCGATGTGCAGTTCTTCCTGCCCAATGGTGATGTTATTGCCTTGGGCACAGACGCTTCGTTTGAGCAGCGTGCGCTAGGATTTCCGGACTTGGCTGCATCTTTTGTACCCGTGAGTACCTCAACGGTCATAGACGTTCGCTTGGCCACAGCAGGCAGAATGTTTGGCATGTTCGAGGTAATGAGTGAACGTGTGTACTACCAGTCCCAAGCTTGGCGCACAGCAATGCATGGTGTCTTTTACGGCATGTTGTTACTGGCGCTGGTGGTGAATTCTCTGAATTGGATAATCACTAGGCAAGGGATTTATGGTTTATACGTTGGATTCGTAGGGTTTTCTTTGTTTGCGAGTCTGGCTGTCAATGGTTACCTGCATGCGCTGGTGCTTGGTTCGTGGACTGCGCACCACAGCACTATCCAATTGTGGGTGTTTGCAGGTATGGCAGCCACTGCAATTGGGTTTGCGGCCCGCATGTTGCGTTGGCGTGCCTGGGACGTCTGGCTTGAAAAAGGCGCAGACTTTTTGGCAGTCGCTTTGGTGGTGCTGGCTGTGCTGGCTGGCTTGTGGATCGCCCTGCGACCCTACGTTTGGGAGGTTGTACTGTTTGCTTTCATGGCTTACGGCACAGTCGCTTTGGTGGCGAGTGCACGCAATGTGTGGCAAAGTCGTTCTCTGCAGACGAGCCTGCTTGCCTTGGCGTTTTTGGTGTTTGCAGTATCACAGTGGATCAGCATGAGTACGGTGTTTGGCTTGTTGCCTGCCACGCCGGTCAATGTGGGCATGTGGCAAATTGGCTTGGTTATCCATTTGGTGCTGTTACAAATGGCCTTGGTGATCAACCATCGGCAGAGCCGTTGGCAGGACTGGCAGCAACAGGCAAGACTCGATACCCTGAAAGTGCAGGCTGATACTGAAGCCCGACGTAGCCGGGATTTGCAGCTCTTTCTTGAGCGGCTCACGCACGAATTCAAAACCCCGTTGGCAGTTATTGATAGCTCAGTTCAGAGCTTGGGCATGCTTGAGCATGAACACGATCCGCAGCGCGACTTACGATATGACCGGATCCGGCGGGCAGTGACCCGATTGAATGATTTGCTCATGCGTTCGGTCGTCGCAGAGAAGACCATGCTGAGTCGGCCCAAGGGTGAGCGACAGTTAGTCGACTTGCCAGCCTTGCTTGAAGCAGTTTTGGTTGAGTTCACATCAGCTGAATTTAAGGGCAAGCACGATTGCGTGATATCACTAGATCACTATCCGAATTCTGCGCGCCGACTTCAGGGTCGTATGCGATTGAGTTGGAATGGTTGTGCCAGCCCCGAGTCATTGCTAATTGATGCACAGACCAGTTGGCTGCATGCTGCGCTTCATCACTTGTTTGACAATGCCGTGAAGTACAGCATTGGTGAGGAAGATATTGTGGTTGAAATTAATGCGGTTGATCCTGACGATGGATCACCAAGCGTTGTGATTTCGATTGCTAATGCCTGTGATGCGGCACTGGTTGATGCAGACTTGCCCAGACTATTTGAAAAATACTATCGCAAGGGCGAGCAGGGTAATGTGCCAGGTGCGGGCATTGGGCTTTACTTCGCTCGCCAGGCTATTGAAGCCCATGGGGGAACTTTGACGGTGCGCTTGCTTGTGCCCGAACAGATACAGTTTCGAATTGAATTGCCTATGGCTATTGCCGATAATCAACCACGGTGAGTGATCATGACCATAATAACGCCCAACACAATCGCAGGCTCCATGCTTGAGAGAAAGCCATTGTTGATGCTCGTTGAGGATCATGAGGATTTGAGAGCGGAGCTTGCGTTTCAGCTTCGTTACCATCGCATGGATGTTATCGAAGCTGCTGACGCTGCGAGTTGCGACCGTCAGCTGGTGGCTCAGTTGCCTGACATTATCGTGCTTGACATTAACCTGCCTGACCGTTCGGGTTATTCGATTGCTTCTGAGGTTAAACAGCGCCATCCTCATGTCGGGATCATCATGTTGACTGCACGAGCCGAGCTCGATGACCGCGTGCTCGGATTTGAGGTCGGCGCTGACGTGTACATGGTCAAGCCAGTTGATTTCAGGGAGTTAAATGCCTGCATCAAGAGCCTCTTGGCTCGACTGAGTCTGGGAGAGCAACAGGCGCAGTGGCGTTTTTCTGAATCATCGCGTTTGTTGAGTTCGCCTGAGCACAATTCACTTGAACTCACCACGCTTGAGGCGTTGACCTTTAAGACCATGCTGCAGTCCCGCGGCACAGTCTGCCCACGGGAGCGTTTGCACGAAGTGCTGGGTTTCAGTGGCTTGGACTTAAATGACATTCGGTTAAACACCCTGATTAGCCGCCTGCGCAGGCGGCTAGCGCAGGTCAACGCCGAATTAAGGATTGTGACGTGGCGCAACAAAGGCTATGCCTATGTCGGGCCACCGGTTGTAGTGGGTAAGTGACAACTGCCCCACGCATGTCAATCTGATCGACAATTCTCGGCATCTTCATCTGTTGATTGTCAGTTACTGGCATTTGCCCAAAACAACCACGCGCCAGTCATCCGACGAACGTCCTGCGCTAGAAAACGCACCTTTGGTTAGGATGCTGGCCACGCTGATGGCTGCACGCACGTTTGGATTAATGCCTCGATAGGTTGACTGGCGGTCGATGACAACGAATGTTTTTCCGGCAGTCTTACATTGCTGGATGCCTTTGTCTAATGCCGCTTCTAGGGCGTCATCTTCTGAGCTTGAGGTGCTAACAAGCTCGATGGTGCCGTCGGATTTGTTTAGTGCGGTGGCGGTGGTGGTCGCACAACCGGTCAGAACGCTGGCACAAGCAATCAGTAAGAGATATACAAATTTCATGGTTAGTCCTTCATTAGGTAAATTTAGTTCGGGTGCAAAGAGTCCCAAAACGCACATGGGTGTGCGGTGCGTGAGTCCGGACCCATCGTTCTGGGATGACTGGCTTTTTGATGTTGTGTGGTGCGTTTTCGGGGCAGGGTAATGCCTACTTTGCTAGGCATGGCCTAAGCCTCCCGCTCTAGGTGATAGCCATTGCCGCATCATATTTGGCTACACTTTGGCATTAAATCGAGAGTTTTTAAAGCCTGTCATGAATCCACAAACCCAAACACTGATCGATCGCTTGAGACTCATGCCGCACCCGGAAGGCGGGTATTACCAAGAGATCTATCGTGCCCCTTTGCAAGTCCATTCGGCCACGCATGGTGGAATGCGATCTGCATTCACGAGTATTTATTTCTTGCTGGCGGGTCAACAGTATTCCGCCTGGCATCGGGTGGCATCAGACGAGAGCTGGTTTTTTCATGAGGGCAGTGATGTGGAGGTTTATTCGCTGTTGCCGTTGACCGACGCGAGAGTCCCCGTCGTACGCACGCAAACACTGGGTGTAGTCAGTGGGTGTTATGAACTGACGATCCCAGCGGGCACCTGGTTTGCGGCACGCCCAGTAAAGCCCGATACACATACGCTGGTCAGTTGCGTGGTGGCACCGGGGTTTGAATTTGGCGACTTTGAACTGGCCAAATGCGAGCAATTGATCGAGGCGGGCTACCGTGAAACCCCAGCTTGGTCCATGATTGAATCTTTACTCGTTCGCACAGGTGCTTGATGCACCCCTGAGCTTTGGTTCATCAAAATGATTGCACTCGTGGTTTGGGGATTGACCGTGGTCTCAGATTCGGCGCAGTTTTCTGCGACCTCAGCCAAAGTCTGTCCCCCAAGCTTGGTTGGCGGCGCATTGGCGATTCAGAACAGCATTGGATTTTTCATCTCCACGGTGTCGATCGTGCTGGTCATGGCCTTATACGAGTCCATAGGCAGTGCGGTGGTCTGGTACCTCTTACCGGGTCCTGTGCTGGGCTTGCTGTTGTTCAGAAGGCTACTGAAATCCGAGGGTGTTTAATTTGTGCAAGGATTGGTGCGCGGTGCAGAAGCGTTAACTGTGTAGTCAATGCTTGCTGGGAGTGTTCATGATGTATCTATTTGTCTACTACAAGTTCAATCCAGAGGCTTACCCCTCAATCGAGCATGATGCCCGTGCATTGATTGCCGCTGCAGAGCGGTCGGTGCTTGGGGTGAGGGCGCAGTTGTTAAAGCGCCCCGAGGTCAGCGCCACGGGCGAACACACTTGGATGGAAACCTACGAGTTCCAAGCACCGCAGCAATTGGCATTGGAATCTCGATTATCTGAATTGGTGAGTGGCAGTGGTTTGCCCCAAGGGCGCAGGCTGGAGTGGTTTGTCGAGGTATGAGTGGTGGCTGGCGTGTTGATGTGAGTGGTGATTTCTGTGTAATGAGATTTGTCTGTTGAGGTTTGTCTAATGAAGTTTGGGGTAGGGGTTCAAGACTAACTGCTCGCAAGGGTAAACGCTGATGTTGCATGTCTGGCTTTTGTGGCGCCTGTAAAGTCAATTATCTTGAGGGTCGTCAGGTAGGTCACCGACTACATTTTTGGTGATGAAGAAAAGCAATTTTGTTTGACGGCCTGCGCATCGCTAACTTGATCGCTGTTTAAAGTGCAGGGCTCGAATACTGCGCTTGATGTGGCGTAACGGCTAACCTTTGAGGTCGCACTAACTGTATAGACTTGCAACTTAGGTAGTTCGGCTGCTGTTCCATCTAATGGGCACCGTCGACATGGTTGCTGCTAGGTTTGGGCGAGCTCCATTTGCCGATATCCTCGCCTAGGGTCTTTAGCCACGGAGCGTAAGCCATCGGTTGATTGCCTTCGCAAAAGCGTTGAAGTCTTCTAACCGTTCGGTCACGATGCTGTAGACGACCTCCCAGTTGATTGCTTCATAGTTGTGAACGGCAATGTTGCGAAACCCTACAGATTTCCTAAGATGAGTGGCGAGTTCAGCATCGAGCACGCCAAGTTTTTCCATGTTAACGAAGCTTTCTCCCATCGTCTGAGGCGCTGGCAGCTGTGCGGTAGCAAGAATGTGCGAACTGATGTCGACTGAAATCTGCACTGCGCGTGAGAGGTTCAGGGTCACGATATCCTGAGCATCAATATTTTCCTCCAGTTCGACGATTGTCTTGGGACACGTGGTCTTGATACGATCGACGCACCGTTGAAGTGATGCCAGTTTTGTGCGAACTACTTCGAGATCCATGCGGTACTTGCTTCCTTCAGAATTCGATCGTGTAGCGGCAGAAAGTCAGCTCTGTCAACTAGATTACGATATACAAGCGCACCCATTTGTTCGTCAGTGCCCATAATCCGTTGGCCGTATTTCAGAATCTGATTCAGTAGCGGTTGCCCAACCGTTCTAAGATCAATCAAGTCAACAGGCCTTCCAATGGCGAGTGCCAAGGCATCGATTAGATCGATTCTTTGTTTTGCCGACAGTGGTTTGGTGGCTAACACAGCTAAGTCAAGGTCGCTGTCGACTCTTTCAGTGCCTTTGGCCAACGATCCAAACAAGATCGCAAACACGATGTGCTCAAAGTTGGCGAGCGCCTGTCGCACTTGCTCAATGTTGTGCTGCACTCGCTGGTTTTGCTTGACAGGTTGCATTTGCACCAAACTCTACCTTTACTTGATTGCCCGGTGCTGGCCGGCGTCGGTTATTGGTTGTGCAGAGTCTTGATTATGTCATAAGCCAATCTTGTAAAGACGCACCAACGTACGTGCTATGTGAACAAATCCGCAACCTCTTTGTAGTTCCTGACGGACACACCGTCACTGAACTCAATGGGTTCACCGCTATAGACCACTGACCGTTGTGCAAGTGGGTGAACCTTTTGATGAAAGGATTCAAGCGCGCGTTTGAAAGAAGCATGCCAAGTACTTGCCGATTTAATTTCAATGCCCAAGAGCTCATGCCCATGCTTGTGCAGCAGGTCTATTTCGTGGCCTTGGTTGTCTCTGAAGAAATAGAGGTTTGGCGTAAGACCCGCATTGTGTCGAGTCTTCAGGGCTTCGAGGATGATCAGGTTTTCAAATAGGTTGCCAACGAGGGGATCGCGTGCGACTTGTTCAACCCGTTCGATGCCAAGCAAATAGCATAAGAGCCCGGTGTCGGTGAAATATATCTTTGGCGTTTTAATCACGCGTTTACCGAAGTTCTCAAAATAAGGTGGCAGTCGGAAGATGACGTAGGAAGCTTCCAAGATTGAAAGCCACTCCTTGATGGTCTTGCCGTCAACGCCTGTGTCGTTTGCTAGAGACTGGTAGTTGATGATTTGGCCTACGCGACCCGCGAGTAGCTTGATGAACTTCTCAAAGAGCACGACGTCTTTTAGGTTGATGAGTTGGCGAACATCGCGCTCAGCGTAGTTTTGAAAGTAGGACGCATAGGCAATATGTGGGCGTTGCTGCTGGTCATACACTCTGGGCAGAAATCCTTGAAAGATGTAGTCACTGGCTTCGTCAAGCTCAATACCACCGTTGGTGAGTTCAGCGATCGATAATGGTAAAAGGTGAAGAATGCTTGTTCGACCGGCCAATGACTGGCTGACAGACTCTCTTAGTTGTAGTTGATGAGACCCGGTGAGCACGAACTGCCCATTGCTTTTGTGCTCATCGACGATCCCTTGGAGGTAGCTTAGCAGATGTGGCGCACGTTGGATTTCATCGAAGATGGCGCGCGTTGGGTACTGCTTTAAGAATGCTCTGGGGTCTTCTGTAGCAAGCTGTCGTGTGTCTGGGTTTTCAAGATTAACGTACGCGTAGTCAGGCAGTGTGGTGCGGGCAAGCGTGGTTTTGCCAGCTTGGCGCGGACCCACCAAAGTCACGATTGGGTATTCGGTGAGTTGAGTTTCAAATTCAGTCTGGATTTGACGAGGAATCATGCTGAAAGTGTAATCCATACAAATCCGGAGTTCAACTCCGGATTTGTATGGGATTATTAAAATCCATCAAAACCCGTCAAAAATTAACAAAATAGATCGATTAATAGTAAAAAACATCAATCTCCCTCAAACTCGGCCAGCACGTGGCAGTCAAGTCCACGCTCTTGTAGCAATTTCACCCCGCCCAAGTCGGGCAGGCTAATGGCGAATGCGCATTCGACGAGATCGCCACCAAGTTGATCGAGCAGCTCAACAGCGGCCAGTGCAGTGCCACCCGTGGCAATCAGGTCGTCTACCAATAGCACTCGCTCACCGGGTGCAATCGCATCAGTATGAATCTCGACCCGGTCTGAACCATATTCCAGTTCGTAATCGTGGCCAATGGTTGCAGCAGGCAGTTTGCCGGGTTTACGAATCGGCACAAATCCCGCACCGATGGCGTAGGCCAGTGGCGCACCAAGAATGAAGCCACGCGACTCAATGCCAACGACCTTATGAATGCCCCAGTCGAGATAGCGGTTGACTAACTCTTGAATCGTGATCCGAAACCCCACCGGGTCTTTGAGCAAAGTGGTGATGTCACGAAACATGATCCCTGGTTTGGGATGGTTAGGGATGGTTCGAACCAGTGACTTGATGGGCATGGTGGTTCCTTTGCGGTTTCTTGGCGGTTTCTTGGATGTGGCGCAGACATGGCTTGGTGGGCTAAGTCTTGGATACTAGCGTATCAAAACCGCACGCAGAGGTAATTTTGTGGTTTTGGTTCCTTGATTTTGGTTCCTTCACACCCATCGATGCTGAACAATTTTCCTTTCTAAATCAATGGGATTGGGTTAATCTATGCAAATTGAATTTCTAAACTTCAATTTGCATGATTCCACGTCAAGCTGCAAGCACACTGCGTATTTCACGGAACGTGACCGCTGATTTCACCTGAAGATGGCCGATTTGTTTTTTGTAGTTTCGGGTCATCAGTTTTGAATTCTAACCGGTCACGTTCAATTTGAAACGCCGGTCACGTTCGCCGTGTAATCGCGGTCACGTTCAC
>CAMCOS010000032.1 GCA_945876565.1 Lautropia mirabilis
GAGCGCCCAAAGCGGCGACCTGCGGCAAATACCGACAGAACTGGATCACATCCCCCAAGCCTTGTTCGGCATAAATCAGTAGGCGCTTGCCTTCGATATCCTCAACACCACGCCACGACAGTTCGGGAAATTGGTAGTGGTGATGCTTAGTACTGTCTTTCAGCAATCTGTATTCATACAGTTTCCACCCGTCTTCATAGTTGCCAAGCAATAGCAGTAGAAGGGATTTGTTCCAGTGCGCCTCGGCATAATCGGGCTTGATGGCAATGGCGTGATCGTAACTCTGGAGTGCCTCGTCGAGTCGTTTGAGCTCTTGTAAGGCATTGCCTCGGTTGTTATGCGCCTCGGCATAATCGGGCTTTATGGCAATGGCCTGATCGTAACTGGCAAGCGCCTCATCTAAGCGTTTCAGGTCGGTCAGCGTAATGCCACGGTTATAGTATGCATGGGCGTCGTCAGGATTGATCGTGATGGCCTGATCGTAACTGGCAAGCGCCTCGTTGTGGCGTTTCAGCTCGGCAAGCACGCTACCTTGGTTGTTATAAGCTTGGGAATAACTGGGATCGAGCACGACAGCCTGAGTGTAACTAGCAAGCGCCTCATCGAGGCGTTTCAGGTCAGCGAGCGCGTTTGCTCGGTTGTTATACGCCTCTGCGTAGTCTGGTTTGAGACGAAGTGCCTGATCGTAACTCTGGAGTGCCTCGTCTGGCCGTTTGAGGTCTTGTAAGATAACGCCTCGGTTGTTATACGCATTGACATGATCGGGACTAAGGGCAATGACCCGATCAAAACACTGCAACGCGAGTTCAGGATTCTTTTGCTGTACATAAACCACGCCCAGCAACTCAAGCGCATCAACATGATCGCTTTGCTTCTCCAGAATCCGCTCATAGATAATTTTTGCGGCGTTTATCTGCCCTTGCTGGTGTAGTGCCAGCCCTTCGGCAAGCCAACTTGCTAAAACTGCCCCTTGCTCTGGCGCAGGCATTGCATCAAGCGGCTGTTGAACTGGAGTTTGGGGGTCGTGGTCGCGGGTCATCAGATCGGTGTGTGATTGGTAGTTTTGTGAAACGTTACCATGGCGTCCTTCGGCAAATCCAGCATTGCCCCCTGCGTGTGGTGAATACTGCCACAGGTAGATCAATGACGCATTCCGGTGAGTGCCGCAGACAATCTGAGCCCGGATCAAATAGTCGGGTGAACTGACTGATGTCGATATCAGTCGACCGGCACCGGGGCGAGTCAGTTGTCTGCGCCCCTACCACACCACCTGAAAGGGCGAGCACGGGCGCCTACTGGAAGAAACCTTATGCAGCACTTGATGTCTTGGGCATTCGGGCCAAAGTGGTCAATGCCCAGCACATCAAGACGGTACCGGGTCGCAGGACCAACGTGGGTGATGCCCAGTGGTTGGTGGTTGGCCGTGTTGGCAAGGGCTGACCTTTTAAGGGCTTCCTTTGTACCACCAGCCAAGCTTCGCAAGCTTAGGCTCATTGCCCGTGAGCGCCAGAACCTGATTAGACAACTGGCGCAAGAGAAATCGGTTGCACAAGATTTTCACCAACAGCGGTATGCGACTCGGCGTGGTGGTCAGTGACCTACAAGGAAAGTCAGCCCGAGCGATGATCAAGTCTTTGATTGCTGGTGAGTCAATCGATGAGGTGATGCGTCATGTGCGCAAACGCTTATCAGCGTCGCCCGAGGAGATCCTTGAGGCACTACAGGGTGACCTATCTGGGCGCCATTGCTTTGTGTTGCGTGAGATCATGACGCCCATCGAGACCATCGAGGCCCTTGACTGTCAGCATTGACGTCTCGCTCGTGCACCGAGCCGCAGTCGCTGCAAAATCATTCTCTTATTCGCAAACCCGCTTTTCCTCTCGGACTGCTAGCGACAATGCTCTCACAGCACGAACAATTCTGGTTGGTGTAGCGCTCATTGTGCACATCAAAGCCGTTGCCGGCCTGAATAATCTTGTAATCCAACATCGTCTTCAGCATTAACCTGCCCGCATCCAGCGTGGAGTTGGCCATCTTGGTTTTGGCCATCTTGGTTTTGACCAGCTTGCCGCTTGACACGTTGCCCACGAAGATGGTCGCGTTATCTTGCACCAGGGATCGGCTGAGCTTGTGCAGCATATCCTTGCGCGGATTCGCAATCTTCGTGCGGATGGCTTTGGGGCGCTGCTTCTTGCGGACACGCTAGGCGACTCCAAGATCGCACTCCAGCTGGCGATAGACGCGCCCCTCCATGTGCTGACCATGGGCCGCCACAACAACGTTCAAGTACCAACGATTGTGGCTGACAGGCAAGATGTAAACAAACGATGCGCAGGGCTTCAGATACGCTAAACTTTTCGCATGAGTTGCAACAGTTAACCAATTAAGCCGCTGGGTCTGGCCGATGTCAACACAATGAAACGCCTCTGAGTAAGCTAGGTCTGATCAAATCATGCGAACACGACTGACTGTAAACAAGTCATCAACACCGGCAGGATCGCTTGCCTGTGCTTGGCTTATGGCCGATTGGTCTAGGGAAGCTCAACCCGCTGCCTGCGACAATCCATGTATCTTCCCAAAACCCAATGGCTGGCAGGCATTGAGCCAGACCGCCTCTTGCGTCACAGGTGACACCATACTGCCCGATGCCAAAGTCCCGTTTCGCATGACCAGCAAAGGCAATCCAGCATTACTGAACGGCAACTTACTGCACAGCAGCAAACCAGTTAACTATTTGGTCATCCATGCCAGCGCAACTGGTACTCCTTACGTGTCTGGGCAAAGCGACATGCAGCCAATGACCAACGACGACCCTGCGCTGCGGCACCTCAAAGATTTGCCGCTAAACGTTCAAGACGTTATCTATCGCCAGATGTGTGCACTCGACACGCATGTCGCCAGGGTTGGCCATCCCGTGAAAGCACGATAAAGACTCAGGATGACAAAGATAATGCACCGACTATTTGCCGCTGTGCTGCTATGCTTGCCACTGTCAATGACTAGTGCACCAGCGAAGGCGCAGTTTGAAGCACTGGTCGCCCATGAAAACGCCCTGATTGCGCTTTTTGAACGCTCTCGCGATTCGGTAGTCTTTATCAGCACCAGACGGATCGTGCGCGATGCTTGGACCCGCAACCTCACCGCGATCCCTCGAGGCACAGGCTCTGGTTTCTTGTGGGACAACCAGGGGCATCTCGTTACCAATTTTCACGTGATTCAAGGCGCCTCGCAAGCCACTGTCACACTGGCCGATGGTAGCGAGTACCCAGCCAGACTGGTAGGGGCTAGCGCTGCACACGACTTGGCTGTGCTTAAGATCGACGCCGATTTCGGGCGCCCTACCCCGGTGCCACTGGGCACCAGCAACAACCTGCGAGTGGGCCAGCATGTGTATGCCATTGGCAATCCGTTTGGCTTAGACTGGACGCTCACCACGGGCGTGATCTCGGCACTCAATCGGTCCCTGCCCAACGGGAACGGCACACGCATCATTGAAGACCTGATTCAAACTGACGCGGCAATCAATCCAGGCAATTCAGGTGGACCGCTGCTGGACTCACAGGGCCGACTCATTGGCATTAACACCGCGATTTACAGCCCATCTGGGGCATCGGCTGGTATTGGCTTTGCCGTGCCAGTCGACACAGTCGCCCGCGTGGTACCCCAGTTGATAAAGACAGGGCAATATAACCCACCAGTCTTAGGCATCGAGTTTGAGGATCAGCTAAACCGGCGTTTAGTCAGGGCGTTTGGCACTGCAGGGGTCTTCATCCTTGGCATTCGCCCCAACTCGGCAGCGGCTCAGGCTGGCTTGAAAGGCCTGACTCAAAACCCCAATGGCTCTATCGTGCCAGGCGACATCATTTTGTCAATTAACGGCCAAGCTGTGCCGTCAGTGGCCAAACTTTTATCGACGCTTGATGCCTATCAGCCAGGACAAACCGTGCGCCTAAAGATCCGTCGTGGGCAACAAACGATTGAGAAATCAGTCAGGCTGCAGGCGGCAGGCTAAACTGTGACCTGTGGTGGCCAAATAGAAACGGACAGCCCTGTCAGTTGGGGGAGTTGCCCCTTTCGGTCATCTGCTCGGTCGTCTGCTGGAGCGTTAGCTGTTATTTGACTCGCAAAAAAATACTGACATCCTGTGCTGAAAAGTATAGGGGCTTTTTTTACAAACATCTGGTCACGCGATGCGAACGCCATGGCTGTTGTGGCACCCAAACGCCTGGTGCCATCGGGCTGAAAGCCGCGCGTGCCGGATAATCGAGTGGCTGGGTTCGGAAAGCATGATCTAACATTGCGCACTCAGGATCGGCGCCCCCATTAGCACCCGCATTAATTTACAGCACCCGCATTAAATTACAGCACCTGCATCAATTTGCAGCACCTGCATCGAGTGTTTGCGCCTCGCCCAGTAGATTGGCCCTAGGCAAATGCCGGTCTGCGCCGATGGCGAGCCTAGGCCAAAGGCACTCGGCGTGCTACCCATGGGCATCGTCATCGGTTTCGCGGTGCTGCTCATGCCGCTATCACGGTCGCTGTCAAGGCCGCTGTCAAGGCGGCGTGCTTACGGCTTGCGACCAAGCAATGGGATGCGTTCAGTCTAGCGCTCGTCATTGGCGCCTTATCAGGCTATTTTGTGATTCCCATGACGCCCTGCTGCAGCATCGTGGCAGTAGTGATGGCGGTGATCATTCGCTGGAGCCGCAAAAACTTGAAGCAGCATCCTGGGCTCATTGACGAGATCGGTCGCCACGGTCACGTTAAGGCGCCGTGAGTCAAGAACGTGAGCCATGAACGCTAGTTTTTACCGCACACGGGACGCTACAGCACGGACTGCATCACGAAACCAAGCCACGTAGCCGCTTCAAATCTTCCCACGCCAAGCGCTTATCCACAGATCGTCCCAAGAGATAAGCCGGGTGGTAAGTCACCACCACAGGCAATGACTGCCCGCCCAACTCGAGCGTGTGCGTGTGCTCACGAAGCTGTTGAAGCGGCACTTCACTCTTTAATAAGGCGTGCGCGGCAAATCGGCCCATGGCCAGAATCGCCTTGGGTGCAAGCATTTCAATCTGCCGGGCCAGATACGCCTCACACGCCAAGATCTCATCGTCCCTGGGGTTGCGGTTTGCAGGTGGGCGGCACTTCACCACGTTGGTGATGAATACCGTGGTGTCTCGCGCGTGACCAATCGCTTTGAGCATGTTGTCAAGCAGTTGGCCTGAACGACCGACAAAGGGCTTGCCATCGAGGTCTTCTTGCTCACCCGGCGCCTCGCCCACGATCAGAACGGTGGGCTTATCCACACCATCACCAGGCACTGCATGCGTACGAGTTTCACACAAACCGCAGCGCTGACACGCTAGTATCGAATCGCGCAACTCGGACCAACTTAAATCAGATAAGTGCATCGCGGCAGGCTTTTGCGGCCCGGACCGAGCTGGTTCAAGCAAAACACTCTTCAGAGAAGGTCGAGATGCTGATTGTATCGGTGCTGATTGTATCGGTGCTGATTGGGTCGATGCTGATTGGGTCGGTGATTGTTGTGGGCGTACTGGTAGTGGCTGTGCTTGTCTTGACAACTTTTCATCGATGGGCGCTGACCGGGTTACTAGAGCAGCGCCAACGGCAGGGGCGGTGATAGCTTTGACTTGGGGTTCGTCTGCCGCAATCCATGGCACATCCACACCCATGGCCTTAAGCCAGCCATGCTGCAGCAGTGACACCACCATCTGTTTGCCACGGCGCTTGCTACCCGGATTGACGTCTGGTTTAGCCATGTCCCGTTATACCGCTAATTCGATCACATCGCGCGCAAGTACCAGCGCATCCTCGCGCTCGCCTCGGCCAGCCGGGTAATACCCTCGACGCCTGCCGACTTCTGTAAAGCCCTGTTTGGCATAAAACGCCAACGCCCGCTTGTTGGACGGCCTGACCTCAAGCAGCACCCGACAACCCCCTCGTTGACGTGCCAACTGCTCCACCTGGGTCAATAGTTTGATCGCCAAGCCCTGACCTCGCCTATCGGGTGCGACCGCGATGACGAGCAAGTGCACATCATCCGGTGTGGGCATGGCCACACAAAAACCGGCCAACAGACCATCAACGCGCAGCACCCAGGCGGGGTAGCTCGCTGCCAAGGCATCCTCGAAGTTTCTTTGACTCCAAGGAAATGCCTGTGATTGGCGTTCCAACTCGACTACTTCGTTCAAGTCCACGGGCATCATGGGCAACATGAGCGTCTCGTCTGGTGTATTGACCTTTGGATTTCCACCCAAGCCATGCTGCCTCTCTTGTGTGGTGAATGCCACCTTGTCACGCAGGTATAACGGCAAAGCCAACTCAGGTAGCAGCGTTCGCCCTTGCTCCCAATTCACCTGGGCAACCAGCGCAATATCCCTGGCATGCGGGCGCGCCTCGCTGTCCAAGCAGCGCAATGGCAGCTCGCCTGCCCAATCCGCAGGTGCCGCAGCACTGACCACCTGCCAGCCCTCGCCGACCATGCAAGCCGGTGTGGTAGCACCCGTTGCCCTTAACCAAAAAGGCAGACGCGGGCCAACAAAGCGCGGCACATCGACTGCGGCTATCAGCACCGGCGCCTGTAACTCGATTCCGTGAGGCCCGTAAACACCGAGGTAAACCTCCTGCATGCGCGCATCTAACGCCACCAACGCCACACTCGATTCACCCTCGAATGCCTTGGCAACGGCTTGCAACGAGTTCACCGCCACCACCGACACGCCAAACGCCATCGCCATGCCTTGGGCGACACTGCACCCCAAGCGAATGCCAGTAAACGCCCCAGGCCCTTGCCCAAATGCCACCAGGCCAATGTCTGAGCGCACAATGCCTGCCTGGCGAATGACGCTGTCGACCAGCGGCAGGAGCGTCTGCGCATGGCCGTTTTGATCGGTCAAGGCCGCCTCAAACAGGTGCGCGGCAGTCTTATCTTCGCGCAAGACTGCCACGCTACCGGTGCGTGTTGTGGTTTCAATGGCAAGAATTGGTTTCATGGGCAAGATTGTAAACAGCGCACCGTCTCATTGACCCGCGACGCCAACAACCGATCATGTGCATCAAGCTTGATGCAACTGGATTGGACCTCAAAACTGGCTCTGCATATAGCTTAGTTTATTATCTGACAAACTTTCGTAGGACTAACACTTGACAGCAAGCTAGCCGTTTATGAATATGAAATCAAAGTTTCAAAAAACATAATGCTTTTGGTAAGCCTATTTCTGCAATAGTTTGTTAGTCAAAATTAAGTGACAATACCGTGAAACAACGCTCTGACACGAACGCTGTGCAAAAGGTCTGCCTGCTGCTCAGCGCGCTGTCCAATCCATCGCCTTGTCGACTCAAAGACCTAGCAGCCCAGACCGGCATAGACAAGGCCAGCATTTTACGCGTGCTTGAAACATTGCTCGAGCAGGGCTATGTCACGCGTGACGACTCGCACAAGACCTACCAGCTTGCCGATCGGGCGATCCTATTGGGCCTGGCCATGCAACAGCGCATGCCCGTGGTGCATCAAGCACGACCGCACATGCTGCGCGTGGCAGCCCATAGTGGCGACACGGCTTTGCTTTTACAGCGCATGGGTGCTGAGTCGGTCTGCATGGACCGGGAGTTTGGCGGCTACCCGATTCGCGCCAACTATCTTGAAGTCGGCACACGGCGCCCGCTCGGACTCAGTTCAGGCGGGCTCGCACTACTGGCGTGGCTACCCGATGAGGAAATCGGCGCGCTACTGGACATCAGTGAACCTGCCATCAAACGCACCTATCCGCACATCACACGCAGCTTCATTGAAGACCAAGTAGCCAAGTCACGCGCGCAAGGGCATGCCTGCTTGCTCAATCTACTGGTCGAGCAGATGGGCGGCATGGCCGTGCCGCTATTTGGTGCCGATGGCCGGCCATTTGCAGCGCTGGTCGTCTCCGCGCTCGCGCGTCGTATCCAAGAACGGCGTCAAGCTCTGGCTGAACTGCTGCATGAGACCGCCGTGTCGTTTGCCAAGGAGCACACGGGCGTTGATCACCACGCGGCCTTGGCGCGCTATCACGGCAAGTCCTCGGCGTTGCCAGACTGAACCCGCACACCCGCACACCCGCACACCCGCACACCCGCACAGCCGCACACCCGACTAGGCGTCCAGTTGCGCGCGTTTTTGTGAGTCGGCGACCACAAGAAATCGAAGACTAGCTTGGATGCGCTATACAACGCATTCATTTATATACCACCTAGTGATGCAACTAAAAATGCAGCAGGTATTCAAAACACGCCACTACGAAGGATGGATGCCAAAAGCCGAAATGACAGCTCAACTCCTATGCGAAGCAGTGCGGCAAATGAGCGATGGATTAAGAGATGGATTAATTGACGCCGACTTAGGCGGACCGACTTAGGCGGCAATATCATCAAGAAGCGGATTGCCGTCAGCGGCAGAGGGCAAAGCAAAGGGCTACGAACACTGGTGGCAACAGCCAAATCAAACCGTTGGTTTTTCATCTTTGGCCTCGCCAAAAATGACAGCGCCAACATATCTGATGCGTAAGCGAGAGCGCGCACAGACCGTAGGAGCGCGGGGCGCGTTTACCGAATTTATCGACAGAACAATTAAAGCTATTCTGCGAAGACAGATCGATGATGGAGATATGTTTTGGCCACTAAAACTCGCCCTAAAAGCCCAATCCTGGAGGCCGTGCACGAAACCGCCAAAGACCTCGAAAGACCTCGAAAGACACGGCCTTGTCACCAAACGCAATATGGCCAAATATGATTAATTGTGCCTTAGGCCCATACCTGCGTATGACAGCAAAGCGATCCGAGCACTGCGCAAGAAATTGGCAATTAGTCAGGCGTTACTTGCAGCCATTCTGAATATCAGCGTGTCAACGATTCGCAAATGGGCGTGTCGTGACAAGCATCCCAGTGGACCGTCTTTGAAGCTCCTTAACCTGATCGACAGAAAATGGATCGAAGCGCTTGCGTGATGTTTGGCGCATCTTCAAATCAATGCACCACGCACCTTGGCCGACACCCACTCACTGACCACCACCGTGGCCAGAATGACCACCAGGATAAGTGTTACCTGCGGCCAGGCAAGCACATTGAGCGATGACTGCAGCTGCAAACCAATGCCACCGGCGCCAACCAAACCCAAAATCGTGCTCTCGCGGATGTTGATGTCCCAGCGAAACACCGAGATACCCAGAAATGCAGGCATGACCTGCGAGACGATGCCATAGTGCATGACTTGCGCAGACGACGCGCCGGTGGCGGCGACAGCCTCGACCTGGTCATGATCGATCTCCTCAATCGCTTCGTACAGCAACTTGCCGATAAAACCAATGGAACGCAACGCAATGGCGATAATCCCTGCAAATAGTCCAGGCCCGATAATGGCAACGAGCAACAACGCCCAGATAAGCGAATTAATTGAGCGCGACGCCACAATGATCGCCAAGGCAATGGGTCGCACAAACAGCACCGACGGAGTGGTGTTGCGCGCTGCCAGAAAAGCCACTGGTACCGCCATGACGATGCCGCCCAGGGTACCGAGCGTGGCGATATTCAAGGTATCCCACAGCGGCAACCAAAGCTCGTTGATGTAACCCCAACGCGGGGGAAACATGCGACTGGCAATATCCGCCGCCTGGGTTGGCGCATCCCAAACAAACACCCACATGGTGTTGACGTTCATGAGTTGCCAAGACCAGACAAACAACGCCACCAGCGCGAGCCAAGCGCACCAGATAGCGAGCTTCGCCTTCGGCGTTCGATACGTCCAAATCTGTGGCAGGGTCACGCCCTCTGGAGCGAACTTGCTCATTGCAACCTGCGTCGAATGAGTCCGGAGGTGTACTCCACCACCAAGACAATGCCGATAATAATGAGCAAAATCGCACCAGCGCTGTCGTACTCGTACCGATCGATCGCGGTGTTCAGGGTTGCACCAATCCCACCGGCGCCCACGATACCGATGACCGAGCTTTCCCGGAAATTGATGTCTAGCCGATACAGCGACAAGCCAACCAGACGGGGCATCACTTGAGGTGCCACGCCATAGGTCAGCACCTGAAGCCAAGAGGCACCGGTCGCACGAATCGCTTCAACCTGAGATTTGTCGATGTCTTCAATGTCTTCGGCCAAAAGTTTGGACAAAAAGCCAATCGTGGCAAACGACAAGGTTAAAAATCCAGCAAATGGCCCAAACCCAAACATCGCCACAAAAAAGATCGCAATGATGATTTCCTGCAAGGAGCGTGAGACCGCGATAATCGAGCGGCAGCCCAGGTACATCCAAGTGGGTGCCATGTTGCGAGCCGCACCAATACCGATGGGCACACTGATGATGATACCGACCACAGTCGCGGTCAACGTCATGGTCAGGCTTTCGACTAGACCAATTGAAATGTCACGCCAGCGTGTTGTGAAATCCGGCACCAGAAAGCCAGCAACGAATCGCTGACCTCTTTCCAAACCCTCCCAGACTCGGGTCCAGTTGACCTCTACCGAGCCAATGGCCAGAAACAGGTAAAGTGCGATGCCGCTGTAAATGATCCGTCGCCACAAAGGGTCGGTAAAGATCTGTGGCGGGCGCTTCCAACGGCTGGGATAGGCGTGACTGACGTGATTCATCAAGCTTGAGCACCCACTTCCTGCATGACACGCGTGTGCTCTGCTTCGCTTGCCACGTCTTCGTCGTGAGACTTTCGCATCGCCGTCCAATCCTCGGCACCATAGATGGTGGTGAGCACCGTATTGTCTAGCGCATCCGGCTTGCCATCGAAGACCACTCCACCCGCACGCAGACCCACAATGCGCTGCATGAACTGCTTGGCTAATGGCACATCATGAATATTGACGATGGCTGGCAGCCCCCGTTCCATACACACCTCTGTAATCAACCGCATGATCTGCCTGCTGGTCTTTGGATCAAGGCTGGCAGTGGGCTCATCGACCAATAACAGATCAGGCTCTTGCGCCAAGGCACGCGCAATACCGACCCGCTGACGCTGGCCGCCAGACAGTGCATCGGCTCGTTTATCGGCATGCGCCAGCAACCCCACCCGATCAAGCAGTGCATAGGCGTTACGTACATCGTCTGCGGGGAACTTGCGCAGATAGGAACGCCAGAAAGGCACATAGCCCAAGCGACCGGACAAGACGTTTTCCATGACGCTCAGACGCTCGACCAGTGCGTACTCCTGAAATATCATGCCAATGCGACGACGCTGGCGGCGTAACTCCCCACTTGACAACGAGGCCAGATCAACATCGTCGAGCAAAATCTTGCCGCTTGTCGGTTGTACGAGCCGATTAATACACCGAATCAGCGTGGACTTACCCGCACCCGATGGACCAATCAGACCAACGATTTCGCCTTGACCAATGGTCAGTGACACGTTTGTAAGCGCCACGTCCTTGGCACCGTACTCTTTGGTTAGACTTTCTAGCACCAGCATGGGCAGTCCTTGAGATCGCCGCGCTCAGGCAACTGATTAAAACAAAACACCGCCGATCGCCAATCGATTCGTACAACCCGCCCAAAGACGCACAGTATTGCGTCTATGGGCCTATGAGTACATGAACCAATGGGCGTTACGGTGACTCAGCCGACTAGCTTACTTGCAAGCGTAAGAGACGCCCGTTGCATCATCAATCTTGCGAATGACTTCCCAATCTTCTTTGAAAGTGATCGGAATGAACTTGGCTTCACCGCTTTTTTCAAATTCTTTTTGCAACTTGGTGCCGTTCCAGTTAAAAGAGAAGAACGCTTCACGGATCTTGTCCTGTAACTCTGGCTTTAGGTTGTAGACCACACCATAGCCCGTCGTGGGGAAGGTTTGCGAGGTGTAAATGATGTTGATCTGCTCGGGCTTGATCACATCGCGTGCTTGCATGCGCTTGCGCACTGAGTTGGCGATTGATGCAGCCGGATAGTCCTTGTTGGCTACCCCGAGAATCGAGTTGTCATGCTTGCCTGAGAATACCGCTTGAAAATCGCGACCAGGCTCCATGCCGAAATCAGCCTTCAAGATGGCAGACGGTGCCTTGAAACCTGAATTAGATGTCTCTGATGTGAAAGCCAGCTTCTTGCCTTTGATGTCCTGAACCTTCTCGATACCAGAACCCGGGTAAGTAATAATTTCCATTTCGTAACCAAAGCTGTCGTCTGCACGGGCCATCATGGCAAAGGGTTTAAAACCCGCGCATGCCACGGCCAATGGGTTTGAGCCGGTGTTAAAACCTGCCACATGCAAACGTCCCGAACGCATGGCTTCAATCTGTGCCGCGTTTGACTGCACGGGGAAAAACTGTACCTTTTTCCCAGTCACCTTGGACATGTGGTCGATAAACTCGGACCAGACGTCCGCATACACCGCCGGATCTTCCACGGGGGTGTATGCAAATATCAGCGTCGACGGATCAATTTGCTTAGCCACATCGGTGGGGGTATCGGCCGTCATGTCACCATTATTGTCGGTGTAACGTGAGTCAAGGGCGAACTGGGCGCTGGCAGCACCGCAGAACATCAAGGATGCGGCGAGCACGCCCATCGTGAACTTGCGCATATCAAACTCCTGGTTAAGGTAGAAGCATCAGTAACAACAACACGTGAAGCACGAGCACTAGCTTTATGTGCGACGGTCACGTCAGTTGAGCATTAAGCAGATAGCATGCGAACCTTAAGTCCGAAATATGACAGGTTTATGTCATTCGTACAGTTAAGGCGAATACTAATGTCTGTAGCTTCGACTGCAATGCTGCAGCGCAAACGCGGCATGACAAAAAAGCCAAGCTTGCGTGCCTAAAACCCGATGGCGCAAATAGGCCACTAGCAAATCCGGAAAGTCGGTAAACACTCCATCGACCTTGGCCACATCGATAAGCCAGTCATGCATGACATCCACAGCAGCAAAAGATAGCAAAGCATCTGCATGAATCGTGGCGTGTTTTCTAGACGAGAGCAAAGACGAAACCCTGCCATATCAACAGTCATTAATTTATAATTAATGCTAACCTTATAGGTTCATTAATTTTAAAGAAATTATGGACATCACGTTTGCCACCAAAAAGCTTGATAAAGAACTGAACCAGGACAAAGCAATGATGAGAGAACACGGAGCGATAAGGTCAAAACGCCTGAAAGTTCTATTAACCGCGATGCGGGCGGCACCTAACTTGGCAGCTTTTGCGCCACCCATGAGCCCGCCTCATCGATGTCATGAACTAACCGGTAACCGCCAAGGACAGCTATCAATGGACTTAGATCATCCCTACCGGTTGCTATTTGTGCCATCGCACAGCCCCCTGCCAACAAGAGAAGAAGGTGGTCTAGACTGGTACTCGGTCACTGCCATCAATATTTTAAAAATTGAGGACACCCATGGCTAAGCAATCCACTAACAAGTACCAGCCTGATTACATTATTTCCCCCGGAGAAGTGCTTGAATTCGAGCTTGAAATGCGTGGCATGAAGCAGCAAGAACTCGCCAAACGAACCGGATTAACCCCAAAACACATTGGGGCTCTCGTGAACGCCAAGTCAGCTATCACGCCCGAAACTGCCATCAAACTAGAGCGTGCCATCGGAATGCCAGCGCAATACTGGATGAATCTCGAAACGCAGTACCAAGAGTCGCTGGCGCGCGTTACGGAGCAAAAAAAGCTCCTCAAAGACCTTGACTGGCTCAAACGCGTGCCGGTCTCAGCCATGATCAAAATGGGGTGGCTGGAAGCAAGTAGTGATCGAAAAACGCAGTTGGTCAACGTACTGCGGTTCTTTGGAATTGCCAGTGTCGATCAATGGGATGAGATGTGGCCGAATCTGGCTGTCGCTTACCGACAGCACTCCCACCCTACGACCTCGCCACATGCAGTTTCCGCGTGGCTGCGCCGCGGTGAGATACAAGCGAGGGCCATCGAGTGCGCCGCTTTCGACAAAATCAAGTTTCGTCAGGCACTTGACGAAATTCGGTCAGTCACACACACTCATCCAGACGAGTTTGTGCCTCGAATGCAAATGTTATGTGCAATGGCTGGAGTGGCCGTCGTATTTGTGCCAGGCCTGCCTAAAATGGCTGTCAGTGGCGCAACGCGCTGGCTCACATCGAGCAAAGCCCTGATCCAACTGAGTCTGCGCTACAAGACCACTGACCACCTATGGTTCACCTTTTTTCATGAGGCGGGCCATATTCTTTTGCATGGAAAAAAGGAACTATTTCTAGAAGGCATGAATGGTCTTGATCCAGACAAGGAATATGAAGCTAACAAGTTCGCTGAAAATGAACTGATTCCCGCACGAGCATTGAAAAACTTTGCCAGATCTAAGCAAATCTCCAAAGCCAATATTCAAAGCTTTGCCAAGCAGCTTGGGATTGCACCTGGCATTGTCGTGGGGCAGCTTCAACACAAACAATTGCTTGCCAGGTCGCATTGCAATGACCTGAAACTGCGTTTGGAATGGAATCAGCAGCATGCGGTCAATTGAAAGCCGGCTATTTGACAATAGCGACCGGCATTTCATTCAAACCTGCGCGCCCTTACAAATGCCAGCATCAAATCCGGAAAGTCGGTAAACACTCCATCGACCTTGGCCACATCGATAAGCCACTCATGCATGACATCGACGTGAGCAGCAAACGACGGTAAGGCATCGGCCCTGAGTGTATAGGCATGGATCGCCAGACCTGCCTGCCTGGCTTCATCGATCCAAGCCGCCGGTTTGGGAATCTCTTGAATGTGATTGTTATCTTTGTCGCTCGCAAACAAAAGCGGGATTGCCACCCCCACCCCATCCGCATAGCCAGCAATCTTTCGTAGTCCAGCGGATGTCAACATCCAGTCTGAGTCAACTATTTGCCAGTGACCACTGGCGTCACGCTCGCAGGTCGTTTGCCATTCTTTGTAACCAATGAGTTGCGCAAGCCGTAGATCCATTTTCAGGCGAGGCATGAGCTCATGCCGAATGCGCGCCAGTGCCCTGGCATCAAACGTCTCGACAATCACTGCATCAGTCTTTTGGGTATAGCCGTAATGCTTGAGCGTCTGGAGCGCAGCCAGGCACAAGTCGAACCCCGCGTCTTCATAAAACCAGGGCGCTTTGAGTTCAAGGTACAGCCCCATCTCTCGATGAAAGGATTGATTGAGCCCCTGCAAAAGCTCTATTTCGTCAGCGAGCGTGTGTATCTGAAACCGTGACTTGCCTGGCGGAAACCGGTTCGGGTGGAGCGCCGTACCACCTGACACATCGCCGATGGTGCGTTCAGTTAAGTTCAGCGTCCGCAACTCGGCCAGCGTGAAATCAATCACATAAAAATGGCCATCTTCGCGCGCCCGATCTGCAAAACGCTGCCGCACATCGCTGACACCTTCGAGAAACAGATCGTGTAACACCACGAGCTCGCCGTCCTTGGAGACCAGCACATCGGTCTCCCAATAGTGCGCCCCTTGCGCATGCGAGACGGCTTTGGCCACTAACGTATTCTCCGGGAGGTAGCCGCTAGCACCTCGGTGAGCGATGATGAGCGGTGAGTGAGGTTCGAGTGTCATGGCGTCATCCGGTGTATTCGTCGTGGACTACCGCAGCCACGAGCCAGAGGAACCTTGATATTAACGACTCGAGAACTGAACGGTTGGCATTTATGACGCCTATTGCTCCCGAATCGACACTAAGATGGCAAACACACTTTGAACAACCGTTTGCAAAAAGACTACGATCAAGGCAAAACCGGTGCCAAGCATTGCCAACAGACCAAGTGTCTTTGGTGGCGAGTTACGTTTTCACCCTGGTGATAAGCTGATAGACAGAGAACGATGACGGCCGAGCTCCAAAACATCAAGCAATGGGGAAATAGGCTGAGCGTTTGCTTTCCAAGGACGATTGTGGCGGCAGTTGGGCTTCACGTTGGTCAGTGTGTAAACATAGTCACCCACGGTCAGTCGATCATCATTGCACCGTGCGAATCAATACCATTAAGCCTGGAAGATCGCTTGGCTCGGTCCGGGTTCGACTGAAACATGATAGCGGCGAACAAAACCTAAGCCCCGGATAAAAAAGCATCATCTAGATTCAATACAATCCACAAACTGCGCTAAGGCATCAAGCCACATAAGACTCCCTCTCATGCCCATTGACTGCCGGGGTGCGTCGCGCGTAGATAGCCTCGATCGTAATCTGACGCGACTGTATCTTGCTTGTCTGAATGTGCGCACCCATCTCGGACTGCGCCTGACTCAAGTTTGCGCAAAACACCAACTCCAACATCTTGGCGTGCTCCACGTAGGTAGACGCGATTCGATCTGGCTTTATAAAATCCAGCCTTCGAATCAGACGAATGCGTTCGGTGATATAGACATGGGTGCGTAGCATCTCATCATTGCCCGCCGCCTTGACCAAGGCATGATGAAACTGCTCATCGAGTTGGCCGACCTGCAAGGGATCAGTCAATCGATTCTCTTCGGTTACACACCAAATCGCCCGTTGAGGCTCGAGTTTCTCTCGACACACCGCATCACTGACGCAGCGGGAGATTGCATACTGCTCGATCACCACCCTGAAGTCATAGAGCGCATCGAGCCTCGCAAAATCCAATCCCGGCACTGACCAACCATGTTTGGCGTGCAAGTCAATCAGTCCCTCATGATGCAACTGTTGCAGCGCCTGTCGGACGGGCGTGCGGCTGATGCTCAGCTGCTCGGCGAGCTCCTTCTCGGATAATCGGTCACCGGGCAACAAATCCAGCTCAGCCAGGCGATCCTTAATGCTTTGATAGGCTTGGTCTGCCAGTGTCGGGCGTGGCGTTTGCATCAATGCACCCTAGACGCGATGTAGGCACGCCAACCACCAAAGGACGTGATGTCTTTGGCACCTTCGAGCGCCGATGGTTCACAGATAAAGCCCGTGACCCAAGCTCCGTTGGCTAGCTCAACCTTGCCCAACCCCAAGGGAGACGGAATCAACTCAAGAAATCCCGATACCGCCCAGCTCGGTAAATCGTAGACTTCAAGCGCAATTGCCTCACCATCTTGAGCCACACGCACCAGACCAGGTTTAGGTGGTGTGGTGTTTGGCAGGTGATAGAGCCGATAGTTTGGACTAGTTGTGGTTTTTTGCTGCAATCGTGCGCCAAATCCCTGCAACTGAGTATTCAGTGGCATTCCACTCAAATGCGCCCCAACGACCGCAATCGAATGCGCACCCAGTCGACACAGCGGCAACTGACGACCATCGATAAACTCGGTGGACTGGACTTCTCGCAAATGACGCCCAAGAGGCAAGGCCAAATCGCACTCCCATCGCGCACCGAGATCAAGTAACGCGTCATCTGAACCCGCTGGTGCAATCCAGGTCACGCCAAACGGCAACCCCTCTTGAGTAAAGCCTGCCGGTGTGGCGAGGGCAGCCCAGCCCAAAAGGTTCACGAAATTCGTATAGACACCCAAAGCACTATTGGCGCCAAGCGGATCGGCTTGCACCTCGGCATACCGGGGTAATTGAGGCGCAGTGGGGACTAGCAGCACATCAATCGACTGCCACATGGGGGCAATCAAGCCTGCCAATCGCCTGACCTCGTAAAGGGCTGCAAATGCATCGATGGCACTAAACGCTTGTCCTTGTCTGACGATAGATCTAACCGCTGAATCCATGCTGGCCGCGTTGTTCTCGACACAATTTTTTGCGGTCATGTACCTTTCAGCCACCCAAGGGCCGCTGTAGAGCTGCTTGGCCACCGCATGAAGTGCTGTCATATCGATACGCACGAGTTCGAGTGCCCAATCCGCTTCAAGGCGTTTGAGACAAGTATCAAACAGTCGAGCATACTCGGCATCGCCAAACACGAGATCAGCCGGCACACCCACACGCAAGGTTTTAGCGAACGCAAACTTCGGCTTCAAAGGCTTTGCGTGGAACGCTGGCTCGGTTTCAGTACCAGTTAACCCAGATAAAACCGTACTAACCTGCGCTGCACAAGCAACTGTCAGACTCATGATTGACACACAATCGAGAGTCTTGCAGGCGGGCACCACGCCCTCGATGCTGAAACGCCCCGGCGTGGGTTTGGTCCCAACCAAATTGTTAAAGCCAGCCGGAATACGGCCCGAACCAGCCGTGTCAGTACCTAGCGCAAATGGCACAACACCTCGTGCGACCAGACTCGCAGAACCAGAGCTTGAACCCCCGCTGATGTGATCATCACTAAAGACATTACGCACCCAGCCGAAAGGCGAGCGTGTACCAACCAGGCCGGTCGCAAACTGATCCAGATTGGCCTTGGCAACCGGAATCGCCCCCGCAGCAATCAAGGCGCTGACCACACTGGCATGTGCCTTGGCAACATAAGTAAATTCCTTGCAGGCAGCGCTCGTAGGCCAGCCTGCAATGTCGATATTGTCCTTGACCACGAACGGAACACCCCAAAGCGGACATTGCTTAGGGTCAAGTTGCGCCAGTGCGACCAACAAATCTTCACGTTGCTTCAGTGTCGGCAAGTAAGTCAAGGCGGTATCGCCGTCTGGCCCGCAGCCCATATCGTCTAGTTTTGCCCATAGGGCACCGAGTTGAGTCTTTGGCTCAACCGTGCCTTGTGCATAAGCCCGGCGATAATCGGCAATGGTTAATAAGGACGGGTCAAACATGAGCGAGCTCCTGATATTGTTGATGCTCAGTGGGTGGACGCGGAGCAGCCGCGAGCAATTCTCGGGTGTACTCATGTGTTGGGTTGGCGAGCACTTGCGCGGTGAGTCCGTGCTCCACAATTTCACCGGCTCGCATCACAATCACCCGATCGCACAATAGACGAACCACTTCGAGATCGTGACTGACAAATAGATATGCTAAGCCTGTGCGAGCGCGCAAGTCCACAAGCAGGTTCAAGACAATTGCTTGTACCGACACATCCAGCGCTGCAGTAGGCTCGTCCAGAATCAGCAGATCAGGCTCAGAGGCAATGGCGCGCGCAATCCCGACACGGGCCTTTTGCCCGCCAGAGAGTTGATGCGGCAGGCGTGTCAGCAACTCGCGAGGCAAACCTACCATATCAGCCAACTCGTCTACACGCTTTTTAATCTGAGCCACGTCAGCTAAGCCCATCAACCGGCGCAGCGGATCAGCAATCGAGTCAGCCGCGCTGAATCGGGGATTCAAACTATCCGTGGGGTCCTGAAACACCATCTGCAGCGAGCGTCGAGTGCGATGGTGCACAAACGCATCACGGCGTATCAGCGTGATGTCCTGACCTTTGAAGCGAATGGCACCATCGGAGGCATCAAGCAAGCGCATGATCATGGACGAGGTAGTCGACTTGCCGCAACCAGACTCACCTACCAAACCCACACTTTCTCCTGCCCAGATGTCAAACGAAATTCCCTTGACCGCTTCAAACGCCTTGGCGGGTCGCCTGGCCAATACATCAGCCAGTGTGCGCTTGCCAACAAATACGCGCCGCAGCTCCTGCACCTGCAACAGCGGCAAGCGTTGATCCTGCTTAAAGACGGCCTCGAGAGACGTCTCTGGTATTCGGGTTTGACTGGTCATATCGCTTGCCTCATCATCTGGCAGGAGATCTCGGACATGCCGAGCACCGTGTGGTGTGGCCTTGACCAGTTTGCGGGTGTACGGATGCTCGGGATGCTGGAATATCTGCGCCGCTGGCCCTGACTCAACAATGACACCTTTTTGCATGATGGCCACTCGGTCACAGTACTCACCAGCCAGGCCAAGGTCGTGCGTAATGAGAATGGTTGCCATGCCATTGTCACGCGTCAGATCTCGAACCAGCTCCATAACGGCTCGCTGCGTTGTAACATCAAGCCCGGTCGTGGGTTCGTCCGCAATCAGGATGCGGGGCTTACACGCCAGTGCCATTGCAATCACCACTCGCTGACACATGCCACCAGACAACTCGAAGGGGTATGCATCCACACGTTGTGCAGGATGCCGGATCTGCACGCGCTCCAAGGCCTCGATCGCCTTAGCGCGCGCATTGTGGCGAGTGCATTGACTGTGCTGCAACAGCACGTCAGCGATCTGGTCACCCACCGTACGAATTGGATTCAAGGCTGCCCGTGGATTCTGGAAAATCATGGAGATCTCCCGACCCCGAATATCTCGCATGGTTTGCTCGCTTGTGGGAAAAAGATCAATGCCGGCGTAGACCGCACGCCCCGAACTGACCCGCCCAGCCCGATCAAGCAGCCCCATCAGCGCATAAGAAGTCACTGACTTGCCAGACCCCGATTCCCCCACAATCCCTAGCGTCTCACCTCGCACCAAGGACAAACTGATGTCACGCACGGCGTGCACAGTACCATGTCGAGTCTGGAAATCAACACTCAAATGGTCCAGCGCTAAAAGACTGACTGCATTGTTCATCTCGTACCCTCGCCTTACGTGCGGCGCTGTGGATCGACAATGTCTCTCAATCCATCGCCAAGCAGATTGAATGTAAAGACTGCCAGCATCAAAGCCGCACCGGGGAATAAAACCAGCCACCATTCGCCCGAAACAATGTAGCTTGCACCTTCAGCCACCATGATCCCCCATTCAGCAGTGGGCGGACGCACACCCAAACCAATAAAGGACAAGCCAGCCGCATTCAAAATCGCCCACCCCATGTTCAGCGAAATTTGGACCATCATCGGCGGCAAAGCATTTGGCAAAATACGCCCAAACAGGATCCTCCAAGGTCCGTTACCCGCTAACTGTGAAGCAAGCACCCAACCGGCCTGGCGGCGCACCACCACCTCGGCGCGCGCCACACGGGCGTAAAACGGCAAGTTGATGATAGCCGTGGCAATCACCACATTCTGCACAGTGTTGCCAGATGCTGCCACAATCCCCATGGCGAGCACGAACAACGGAAACGCCATGATCGTGTCCATCACCCGCCCGAAGGCGCTGTCTAGCCAACCTCCAAAATAGCCCGCCATCCCCCCAAGAGAAGCACCCACGACAAATGACAGCAGCACCGCACTGACGGAAATCATCAAGTCCAAACGGGTTGCCACCACCACCCGAGAGAACACATCACGCCCTAGGTGATCGGTACCAAACCAATGATGCCAGCTTGGTGGCTTTAACGCTTGTGCCGTGGTTGCCATCGGATCGTAAGGAACCAGATAGGGGCCAACGATGGCTGTCAGGACAATGAACGCAAAAAGCGTCATGGCCAGCAGCGTCACGGGGTTACTCATCACCACGTAACGCACATGCCCCAAGAAAGTCGTATCAGCCATCTATTTTCACCCTGGGGTCAACAATCGTGTACAAAAGATCGACGCACAAGTTCAAGGCCACAAACAAGAGCGCCATGGCCAGCACAAAGCCTTGAACTGCCGCATAGTCAGAAGCCACCAACGCCTCGATTGCAAACGAGCCAATGCCAGGCCAGCTGAATACTTTCTCAACCAATACGTTGGCTCCCAACGAGAACGAGAACACCATGCCAAGCGTGGTCACCACAGGCAGCAAAGCGTTGCGCAAGGCATAGGTGCGCAGCACCTTGGGGTAAGTCAAGCCACAGGCACGCGCGGTTCTGACGTAATCCGAGGCCAGTGACTGCAGCATGGCTGCGCGTGTCATGCGTGCCAAGGGGGCAAGGGTAAAAAGCGCCAGTGTGATGGCAGGTAGTGCCACATGTTTCAGCGATGACCAAAACACGTCAAGATCACCATCAATCAATGCATCAACCAGATAGAACCCAGTCACATGTGGTGGAGACAATGAAAGAATGTCCAACCGCCCCAAGGGTGGTGGCGCCCACCCGAGAAGAAAATAGAAAACATAAACCAGCAACAGCCCGGTAAAAAACGTCGGCAGGCTCACGCCGGCTGTCACCACAAAACGGCAAAGCTGATCAATCCACGTGTCTTGATGCGTTGCCGCCAGAATGCCCAGCGGCAACGCAATCGAGAGCGACAAGAGCAACGCCACTAGTGTCAGCTCAAGCGATGCGGGCAAACGCTTGATGAGTTCATGAGCCACTGACTGTCCAGTAGTCAACGACTGACCAAGCTCGCCGCGCGCCAGTTCCCCCAGATACTGGACAAACTGAACTGGCAAGGGTTGGTCCAGCCCAAGTTGACTGCGGATCTCCGCAATCGATTCGGGCGTGGCTGCGGGCCCTGCAAAATACACCGCTGGATCGCCAGGCAGCGCCCGGGTCAACAAGAATGTGATCAACACAATCCCAAAGACCGTGGGCACTGCCTGCAAGAGCCGCTTGAACACAACGAGAAGGCGCTCCATCAAGCTGCTCCGCTTAACCCATCTTCAGGGGACGCACATCAAGCTGGCGGTGATACCAACTGGTGTAGCCACCGAGCGCAGGTGACATGGCTGACTCCAGCGTGGGTTGATACAGTGGAATGCGTGGCAGGTCTTCAAACGCCAGTTCGATCATGCGCAGAACATTCGGGGTGTACTGCGGATTCGACTTCTCCATAAAAAGCGTCTGATCAATCAGTTGCTTCATCTCGGCGCTATCGTAGTTCGATGCATTGAAGAGATTGCCCTTGATGTAGGCCCAATAGAAGTAGTAGTCGGGTGTATTGAGCCAGCCACCAAAGTTCTCCAGCAAGAAGGGAAGCTTTTTCTCGACCAAGGCGATGGTGCGCCAACTCGCACCTGGCACCTTATCAATGGTGACTTTGATGCCGATCTTGCCAAGCCCTTCCTGAATCAAAAGTGCTGCGGGTTCGGCCCAGTCGGCCACACCAAGGTCAAATGAAAGCGGCACTTCAAATCCATTGGGATAAGCACTTTTGGCTAACATGGCCTTGGCCTCGTCGACCTTGGTGTCGTAAGGAAATGGCTGTGGCCAGACCGGTTCAGTGGGTTTAGTCGCACTTGCGCCCCACATCTTTTGCCCCATGCCGTAAGCCGCCTGCTGGAAAATCTGCTCGTATGGAATCGCATAAGCCACTGCTTTACGCACATTGGCGTCTCTAAACGGCTCGAATATCTGGTTCATGCACACGACATGAAGTGTGTTGTCAATTGGCGTGCTCACGACTTTGACCTTGTCGTTGCCAGTCAACTCTTTCGCGTCCTTGTTAGGAATACTGAATGACAGTTGTGCATCGGCTCGCTCAATCAGGGCACGGCGCGTAGCCTGAGAAGGCACTTCACGCACAATCACGCGGCGCAAGGCAGGCTTGGGGCCACAAGCCCAATTGTCATTGCGCTCATAGACCAGTTGCTGGCCAGCCTCCCAGCGAGCGACCTTGAAGGCTCCGCTGCCAGCGGGTGTTTTGTGCAAGTACTCTGTTGCCCACGGGTCAGCCGCTGTGGCATTCGCCTTGGCCACCGTGGCATTAATAATGACTGCCACTGGCACACCGAGGTTGGGCAATGACAGCTTGGACGGTTGGTCGAGTTTAATCTGAAATGTTTTGTCATCGACCACGACAAACTGCTCCGGGCGATTAAAGCCACCGGCGCCCATCTGCACTTTGGGGAAACCACCCAAAGCGAGCGCCCGATCAAAGGACCACTTGACGTCTTGGGCGGTCACTGGCTTGCCGTCCCAGAAGTTTGCGTTGGCACGCAACTTGAAAGTAATCGCGGTACGGTCTACAGACAGCTCCCAGCTCTCTGCCAGTTCACCAATGACGTTGTCATAGTCGTACACCTGGGCTCCATCGGGCAGTTCCTTTAACCCAAATGACACCAAACGGTCGTAGCAATTGACTGCCACCTGATAGCTTGGACGGTTGGTACCCGGACGGTGAATATCCAGGCTATTAATTGTGTTGCCAATCAAAACGACTGCGGTGTCCGATGCGGCAGCAAAAGCGTTGGACTTTAAAAATGGCAACATGGCCGATCCCAGGGTAATGGCACCAGCTCCTTTGAGAAGATCACGACGGTTCATGGCGAAGTTCCTTGCAGTGAGGGTCAACGAAGTAAACCGCATCAGAAGCGGTATACCGACTGGTATGCAAGAAGCGTGCCAACAGCAATTCCAACAGAAACAGCCTTACTGGCAGACGATAATGTCCCAAAAAAGTGCAATTAACCACGCACAAATCACCGTGACGGTGCATTGGGCCGGCCTCTGAGAATCAAGCTCGAGCCCTTTAGTCTAAATACACTCCCGTTCATAGGATCATGCCCGGAATCGCTGGCAAACATCTGCTATATGCACCAGACCGACGACAAGTTACCTAGCCTGAACACTCAGACCTCAGATCTGCAACAATTACGCCTACACTATCAGCGCACCTTGACCGGTCGCTTAAGACAATCCACCTAACCAAGGCGCACAAACAACATCCTGATCGAATTAATGACTTGCAGCGTGCTCAATTGATCAGGCGTGGAGCCGAACTACCATGCAAGCTAGAACAAGTACACGCCCCTTAAAGAGACAAGCGGGCTTCATGGGCCTCTTGTTCGCTGGCGTCGGTGGCATGATTGGCTCTGGCTGGCTATTTGGTCCACTCGAGACTGCCGCCCAAGCAGGACCGTTCAGTCTAATTTCCTGGCTAATTGGTGGGCTGGTGGTGTTGCTGATCGCACTGGTCTTTGCAGAGCTCGCCACGCTGTTCCCACTGTCTGGCGCTTTGGTGCACATGAGCGATGTCAGCCACGGCCCCTTGGTCGGATTTGTTTGGGGCTGGATTCTTATTCTGGCGTACGTTGCGATTGCGCCGATTGAAGCCATGGCGATTGTCAGTTATGCCGGCGCCTACATTCCTGACTTGACTCACGCAAGCGATGGCGTCCTGACAGCCAAAGGGTTTGCAGTGGCCGCGCTGATTCTGGCGATCATGGTGGGTCTGAACTTCCTGATGATTCGAACCGTACTATCAGTCAATTCCTGGATCACGGTCTGGAAAATTCTGGTGCCCGTTGCCACTGCCTTTGTGCTCGTTGGTTACTCTTGGCATCCAGAAAACTTTTTATCAAGCCCATCGACTGCAGGAACCGAAGGCATTTTTACGGCCATTGCAACCGGGGGCGTGTTCTTTAGCCTGTTTGGGTTTCGCCAGGCGCTAGATCTAGCCGGCGAGAGCAACAACCCGCAACGTGATGTGCCAGTGGCTATTGTGGGCACCGTATTGATCGGAACCATGATTTACCTGCTACTGCAATTTGGTTTTATCGCAGCGATTGATCCTGACATGCTAGGTAAAGAGGGCTGGGCTAGTCTGCACTTTAAAGGGATTGCAGGGCCCCTGGCAGCACTGGCGGCAGCCATCGGTGCCTCATGGTGGGCCATGATTCTGTATGCTGATGCGATTGTGTCACCGGGGGCCTGTGGTTTTGTGTACACCACCACCACCTCCCGAATTGTCATGGCCAGCGCTCAAAGCCACGTACTGCCCAAATTCTTTGCGCGGGTGAATTCGCGAGGTGTGCCGTGGTCCGCCCTGATTCTGACCTATTTCGTTGGCTTGATCCTCTTCCTACCCTTCCCGTCCTGGCAAAAAATGGTGGGCTACATTTCCTCGATTACTGTCTTGTCCTACGGCATTGGTCCAATTCTGCTGATTTGCCTGCGCAAGAGCCTGCCCGACGCCAAGCGCCCTTTCAAGCTCGCCGCCGCCAATTGGCTTGCCCCCTTGGCTTTTATCTTCGCGAACTGGGTGATGCTTTGGGCTGGGCTTGCCACGCTGGAGTTCATTTTTGGGATCGTTCTGGCCATTGTTGCCATCCATATCGCACACCATTTCGTCTGGAAAAGGCAATCCTGGTCAAGCTTCCAAGCCACACGTGCCTGGTGGCTAATTCCCTACTTTGTGGGCTTATGGGCTTTGGCTTGGTTGGCACCAAAGGCCTTGGGCGGCCACGCTCAGCTGACATTCACTGAAGTCATGGCGGCATCCGCACTTTTTAGCCTGGCGGTTTTTTATCTGGCTGTGCGCATGGCTCAACCTGCACACGCGATGCAACAAACGTTTGAAGAAATATTAAGGCAGAGCGCTCGGTGACTCGAGCGTACACACGCCAAGAAATCTGCTTCGCGTGCACCCTGGTTTTATAAGCGCAACTTCAGAAACTGCTACCCGCCTAGCAACGCGGCACTTTGCCCACCTTCTTGGCCGCCTGCAAGAAATCGAAATCTGCGCCTTCGTTAGCCTGAAGCACGTGTTCCAAGAACAGTCGGCGATAGCCACGCTCTGCCGTGGGCACTTTGACGGGCGATTGCTGCGCGCGTTGTGCTAACACTTCATCCGAGACGAGCAGCGAAAGCTCTCGTTTGGCTAGACTTAAGCGAATTCGGTCACCATTTTGCACATACGCCAAAGGCCCACCAAGTGCCGACTCTGGCGTGACATGCAAGACGACGGTGCCAAATGCCGTGCCACTCATGCGCCCATCAGAAATACGCACCATGTCTTTGACACCTGCGCGGGCGAGCTTCTTGGGAATCGGCATGTAGCCGGCTTCGGGCATGCCAGGCGCGCCTTTGGGACCGATGTTTTTTAGCACCAAAATATCATCGGCTGTCACGTCTAGCTCATCACTGTCAATCCGTTGCGCCAGATCTTCCAGATTCTCAAACACCACCGCGCGGCCCTCATGCTCCATCAATCGTGCGTCCGCTGCAGATTGCTTCAGAATTGCGCCACCTGGGGCCAAATTGCCAGAAAGCACCGCAATGCCACCCTGTGGGTAGATCGGGTTTGAGATCGACTTCACCACGTCTTGCTTGAACGCAGGACCTGCACGATCGATCTCCTCACCCAGTGTGCGACCAGTGACGGTGAGCGCCTGCAGGTTGAGCAAAGGCTTAAGCTGCCTGAGCAACGTTGCCATACCCCCGGCCGCATGAAAATCTTCCATGTAATGTTGGCCAGATGGCTTAAGGTCCAGTAGCACTGGAGTTTCCCGTCCCATGCAGTCAAGAGCCTGCAAGTCCATCTCCAGACCCATGCGCCCGGCAATGGCAGCCAAGTGCACAATCGCGTTGGTCGACCCGCCGATAGCAAGCAACACACGCATGGCGTTCTCAAATGCTTCAGGTGTGAGAATCTTGTCAATCGTCAGTCCCGTGCGAGCAAGCGCCACGGCCTGACGACCCGTTTCTTCTGCCGCGCGAATTCGGTCAGCCGTGACAGCGGGTGGCGAGGCGCAACCTGGTACTGTCATGCCCAAGGCCTCCGCAATGCAAGCCATGGTGCTCGCTGTACCCATCACAGAGCAAGTGCCGACACTGGGCACGAGCTGGTTGTTCACGTCAGCCACTTCAAACTCATCAATTTCTTGTGCCCTGAACTTGCCCCAATAACGGCGACAGTCAGTGCAGGCACCGACCCGCTCACCACGGTGACTACCGGTGAGCATGGAACCTGTAATCAGTTGTATGGCTGGTAACCCGGCCGAGGCTGCGCCCATCAGCTGAGCGGGAACGGTTTTGTCGCAACCGCCAATGAGCACCACCGCATCCATGGGCTGGGCTTTGAGCATTTCCTCGGTGTCCATTGACATGAGGTTGCGCAAGAACATGCTCGTCGGTGACGCAAAACTCTCGTGGACCGAGATCGTCGGAAAGTCCACCGGCAAACCACCGGCGAGCATGACACCACGTTTGACCGCCTCAATGAGCTGCGGCATGTTGCCGTGACATGGGTTATAGCCGCTACCGGTGTTGCTAATGCCAATGATGGGTCGCTCCAAGGCCGCGTCGGTGTAGCCTGCCCCCTTGATAAAGGCCTTTCTCAGGAAAAGAGAAAACCCAGCATCACCGTAGCTCGTCAAACCCTTCTTGAAACCTTTGTTGTTCTCGCCCATCCCAAATCCTTGCGTCTGATCACCGCTTTTAGACATCTCGGCTCTTATATGGATCAAGGAGCCGTGCTGATACTGACCTGTTCACTCGCTAAATATACGCTGTGGCGAGCAAAAATTAAGTGCCATCGACTTAGAAAGCGCAGGCAAACTCTCAAACACACAAACCCTAACAAGAGCGATACGATATCGAGAACGTCATCAAACTTGGATCCATCACCAATGAGCGGTTGCTGTTCCTGCCAACCTCCACCATTTGACGGCACATCGCCTGCCTATCGCCGCGTACTTTGGGTAGTTATTGCCATCAATGCCACCATGTTTGTGATCGAAATATCTGCCGGCGCGCTAGCCGGTTCTCAGGCTTTAAAAGCAGATGCACTGGATTTTCTGGGTGACGCACTGACCTACAGCATCAGTCTTTGGGCAATCGGCAAAAGCCTGAACACGCGAGCCTATGCCGCCCTTTTTAAGGGCGCAAGCCTAGCCGCCATGGGCCTGTGGGTGTTTGGCTCAACTATCTATGAAATATTTGTGCTGGCGCTGCCCAAGGCATCGGTGATGGGCATGGTGGGGTTTCTGGCGCTCGCAGCCAACCTCGCTAGCGTGCTGCTACTCATGAAATACCGCGATGGCGACGCCAACGTTCGTTCTGTCTGGCTTTGCAGCCGCAACGACGCGATTGGCAACGTCGCGGTGATACTGGCCGCCGGTGCCGTCTACTTCACCGCCAGTGCCTGGCCTGATCTAATCGTGGCTAGCGCCATGGCCGGACTGTTCTTGTGTTGATCACCTCCTCGCTCTAAAGAGCAAGGATTCCCTCTGCAGGAAGGTCTGACCCGACCTCGGCTTGCGCCTTATTTACCGATGCTTCGCAGGCTTTCGCCTCCACAGCGGCAGATTCAATCACCAACTGAGCAAGGCCGCGGGCAAGAATGTTGCGAGCCGCAT
>CAMCOS010000033.1 GCA_945876565.1 Lautropia mirabilis
TGGAGCCCTAGCTACTTCGCGAGCAGCACAGGCGGGGCTTCGATTGAAGTACTCAAGCGCTATATTCAAGAACAAAACCGACCTTATTGACCCTACCTTAGTGACCGTTTGTCCCCGCCCTGAACGGCGGGGCTTGTCGTGATGGTCACGCAAATGCCCCTCAGGCAACAAGTTGGAGAAAAATGGCGGCACACGAATACCGTAAGGCCGAATCGCTGTAACCACCCCGCCAGTCTGACTTTTGTAGGACAGGCTGAGCGTGGGACGCTTTGGGTCTTCCAGGTAAGACGCCTCAAACGCAAAGAAATGCCTTTCACCAACCACGCGCGTGATCGTGCCGATGCGTGCGCCTGAGAGGCGCACGACAAGTCGGTCGTTCTGATCACTCTTGTTTATAGCCATCAGGCTACCTCTCCAGACCTGCCCGAACCATGCAATTCGTCGTCATCATCTTTAACACCATCGTTAGCATCATCAACCGAGGCATAAAGTGACCTCTGATCTAGGTCGACACCACTACCTGCTGCTGATTCGGCCTGACTATCGCGCCCAAGGCTCTCAACCAGTGATGGTCAAACTCCGTGGGACGACCACCACGTCAAGACCTAATGCACGTAACAGATCTAGCAAGGTGTCATAACGTGGCACGACATGGCCATTTTCGATGCCGGAGATATGTTTTTGAGCTAGACCGACCAGATCGCCCAGGGCCAATTGGCTCAGTCCTTGAGAGTGCCTTGCTATGCGGATCTGTGCACGCAACGCCTCAGGTAGCCCGTTAGCGCGAAGATTTTTAATGGCTTATAGGTTATGAAATTAATTTTATATAACCTTTATACCATTTAAATGATTTTTATATGGTGTTTTTTACCTAACAAAGCCCGATAGACTGGGTAGGCCAAGGGGATAAAGTCGAATAACAATTAAGGTTTACAAATTTATTTTTTGTAAATTTTAGATGTCATTGGGTGGGGCTGCTTGCTCCATAGCATCACTTCGACCAAGCCATTGACTCTAAATGTAAATTAAAGTAGTCTTTTATTTTTATTGTTAACTTTAATTTACATGAAGACCCTTCAACAAGTCGCCACCACGCTGCGCAATCGCGTCGCTCAGTTAAAGCTGACCCAGGAGAGGCTAGGCACAGAATCCGGTGTCTCACGCCAGACATTGACCAAGGTACTGAGCGGACGCGCAGACCTCAAAGTCACCACGCTCTTTGCGCTGGCCGACAGACTGGGACTTGAGGTCATGCTGGTACCCAAGGACCTTGCGACTGGCATGGCAACAGATGACGAGTCCCGCCCACACATCAAAAGCATTGTCGACGTAGCCATTGAGGAATTAGGTATGAAGCCGAACCATGACACCAACCAGGCTTAATCGCCATCGCAACTGAAATCAATATGAAGGTCAAGGCACTTGAGATTCGCATAGGCCAGCTTCGAGCAGGCATCTTGTTTCAATATGAACAAGAAAACGGGCAAATGATCAATCGATTTGTCGCCGACAGGGCACTGATCGACAACACGCGGGCGCCGACCATTTCGCTGTCATACCTCGCTGACAACGATCAAGACCAGGCCATATTCTGGCAGGACTACCGCAGCCCTTTGTTTAATGGGCGGCTATCCAAGGACCAGTTGGCTTGGCTGCTGCCAGCATTCTTCCAGAATCTGTTGCCCGAGGGGGTGTTTCGAGATCAGATTGCACAACTGCGTCAATGTGCACCAAATGATTACTTTGAGTTGCTGGCCGCCTGCGGCAAAGATTTGCCCGGCAATGTCTACGCACGACCGGCTGAACTCAGCCTCGAAGAGCTCACATACCATGTAAAGCAAACCAGTGACAGTCTCGAGATGTCGGTGACTGCAACACCATTAGAGCAAGGTGTTTCGCTATCGGGTGTGCAACCCAAGCTCGGCGTCATCAAAGCAGGGCAGCGTTACGTTGGCAGGACAAAAGATCGGGATACCCACATCATCGCCAAGCTACCCGTGGTTTCCTACCCGTTGCTGCCCGAAGTCGAGGAGCTGTCCTTGCGTTTGGCCAGCGCGGCAGGCGTTAATGCGTGCAAAGCCTATCTGGAGCCATTGAGTAAGTTAGCCGCGCAGCATCACTACGATTTGGGCCAACCACAGTCAACGACAAACTTTTTGGCTGTCGTGCGCTACGATCGACAGCCAGGTGGGCGTGTGCACTGCGAGGACTTTGCACAAGTATTTGGCATCATGCCGCAGGACAAGTACACCACTGAAACGTCATACCTGGCCGTGGCAGCCGTGATGCAATCCTTGCCAAGCCTCGGTGAAGCAGCGGTTCATGAGCTTTTACGCCGAATCATGGTCAATGAAATGCTTGGCAATCCGGATATGCACTTAAAAAATATTGGTCTCTGGTATCCAGACGCACGCGCACCTGAGTTGCCACCCGCTTATGACATCGTCGCACACACCATTTACACCCCAGTCACCGGCCACGGATTGAGAATCTTGCCCCACGAGATTGAAGCTGAGCTAAAACCAAAAGATGCTAACGGCGAGCGGGCAAAAAAACTTCAGCTAACCCCCATTGTGTTACGCGCCTTTTGCAATCATCTCGGCATCACCGAGCGTCCTGCTCTCAAAGCCGTCTCAGACTGCGTGAAGGCTGCGTATGCCTCGTGGCCGGGGATGATTCAGACGTCGTTATTAACTCCCCTGCAAAAACAAAAACTGTTAGCACATTTTTACAGACACCACGCGATTGCTGGTCTTGTGCTTCGCGAGAAAAAACAGCAGGCGAAACCAGCTAAACAGCCTCGTGCGAGAAGTTAATTTTTGCGCTGATCTTTGTGCCTCGACAACAGTGATTGAGACGATCACCAACATTTCTCAAGGCTAATCACCACCAAAATTGTGACTATTTAACTATCCGAACACAAATTCGATCAGAGACCGCCATGTTTAGCCCAAAAATCTCCTGGCGATACGATCGGATAACGATCAGACAAAACCAACAAATCTTTATCGCCAGTGACGAGATAATTAACCGAGTGACCTTTCATGCCCGCAACCAAAGTGCCAAGAACCGGCAAATCATTCGCATCTCTGAGTTTTGAGTCGTTGGGGTCTGCGGGTTCGATCGTTTCAGCCAGAATCGACAACAAATCCAGTAAATCATCGATTTCATCGTCTGTTAGGCCATGACGATGACTCAATCGGGGCAACACGCGCCTTAGCTCTTGGAGAATAAATTGCGACAGAAACACATCAATCGAACCGTTTCGCCAAGCCGCGACAATTTTGCCCGGTACGCCGCTCGGGAATGCAATCCCAGACAACAACACATTCGCATCTAAAACAATTTTAATCGTTTGCGACATGAGCTACCCATTGCGTCGCTGACGTTGCTGGCGTTGCTCTTGACGATCCTGGTCTACGGCTGCCTGAATCTCATCTAAACCATCGGCCTCTGTTACACCAGCATACCCAGATTCGATTCGCTGGCACAGCGCATCAAAGCGAGATTGCATACGACGGATACGGTCAAACAAGCGCGCATCGATTAGTGCAGCAACTGGCTTACCGTCCTTGTTAATCACAACACTATCATGGCGGTATTGCACTAGATTGAGCATCTCACCGAGATTTTGTCGGAAAGTAACCGCATTGGTTTGATTAATCATGTAAATCTCCAAATCAATATGACCATTATGATCATAACATGGCATAGCATACATAGCACCCACCAAAGACAGGGTTCATCCTCGGCTGACCACTCTAGTGATATTCACTAACAGGCTTACGCTCAAAGCAATCGCAAAAACGTAGCGAGCTAGCCTAGCCTCGCTGCCGCTGGAGCTCGACTGGGGTGTTAGCCAGCGCTGGCCCTAGCTCAGACAGCTGCTGCACCAGTGGCTTAACTATGCCCTCAATTGCCGTGCCCGCAGCCAGTCTCTGGAGTTCAATGATGACCGCATCAAGGTTACGCTCTTTGATATGCCCAAAACCGCGAATCTTGGCAAACACCCCCGCTACCTCAATGGCCCACGGCAAATGGTCGGCTGTGAGGTTCGCGAGCAGCGCATCAATGATCTGCGGGTAGGCTTGGGCGAGTGCACGCTCCATCTTGCGCTCGGGGTTGTAACCGAATGGGTCCAATGCCGAGCCACGCAGGCGCTTGAACTTTGACATCACTTTGAAGGCACTAAAAACCCAGGCACCATAGGGCTTCTTTTTAAGATGCCCGGTGACCGGATCACGCTTGGCAAACAAGGGTGGCGCGAGATGGAAAGTCAGTTTGGCATCGCCCTCAAACTGAGATCGGAGTTTGTCGGCAAAGCGCCCATCGGTGTAGAGCCTAGCCACCTCATACTCATCCTTGTAAGCCATGAGTCGATAGGCTTGCTCAGCAACCACTCGGGTCAATCGCTCAGCATTGGAGACCAGCGCGTGTTCAGTCTTCTGTACTCGACTAACCAGGTCTTGATAGGTCTTTGCATAGGACTTGTTCTGATAGGCGGTCAGTTCAGACACCCTTCGCTCAACCATCTCGGTCAATGACTCTTTCTGTCTTGCAAGAATCTTGACCGTCTGCGCCGGGGTGACATCCTTTAAGACCTGCTCGAGGTTTCCTGCTGCCTCGCGTCCGAGTTCAAGCGCGGCCAAGTTTGCTTTGATCGCCACACCATTCAATTCGATCGCGCGCTTGACTGCTGCCATTGACACCGGGATCCAACCCTTTTGCAGGGCATAACCCAGCACAATCATGTTGCTGGCAATTGCATCACCAAACACCACCGTCGCCAACCTAGTGGCGGGCAACATCGAGACTGAGTTTTCACCAGCCGCCTCAGTGATAGCCTGCTTAAGCGACTCTTCGCCAAAGTCCGCGGTCACTGGATTCAACACAAAATCCGCGTGCGGTGCCAAATGCGTGTTTAACACCACCTTGGTGCGCTCAGGCGACATGGTCAAGACCGCTGGCACGCTGGCTGCGACCATCATGTCGCAACCCAGCACCAGATCCGCATTGCCCGTTGATACCCTGGGCGCGTGCAAACTGTCGGCATCGGGTCCAATGCGCACATGGGAGAGCACCGCACCGTTTTTCTGGGAGATGCCGGTCTGATCCAGGCAGGTCGCCCGCTTGCCTTCTAGGCGTGCGGCCATTGCCACAATCGCACCAATCGTGATAACACCTGTGCCGCCGATGCCAGTGATCACGGTTTCATGCACACGATTTAAGGCTGACACTTGGGGTTCAGGCAGACTAATCTTCTGCCGTTCTTGCACGACTTTGCTGGCACCAAGCTTCTTCAGTTCGGCGCCCGATACGGTGACAAAACTCGGACAGAAACCATCGACGCAACGCAAGTCTTTGTTACACGCGGACTGATTGATCTGCCGCTTTCGCCCCCAGACTGTCTCGAGCGGTTCGACTGAAATACAGTTAGATTGATCCGAACAATCACCGCAGCCTTCACAAACGAGTTCGTTGATCAAAGCACGCACATCCGGGTCGACCATCTTGCCCCGCTTGCGCCGCCGGCGTTTTTCCGCGGCACAGGTCTGGTCATACAGCAACACCGTGACACCAGCGACTTCACGCAAACGCCGTTGCACTTGCTCAAGCTCGTCGCGATGGTGGATGGGCACACCCGCTGGAAAACCGCCATTCGAACCCGATACTTGTTTGTACTTTTCCGGCTGATCAGTCACCACCACCACTTCGCGTACGCCTTCCGCCAACACCTGGGCTGCGATCTGTTGCGGCGCAAACGTCTCGGAAATCAGCTGACCGCCTGTCATGGCAACCGCGTCGTTATAGAGCAGCTTGTAGGTGATGTTGGCATTGGCATAGACAGCAGCCCGAATCGCCAGCACACCAGAGTGGTGATACGTGCCATCACCCAAGTTGGCAAACACGTGATCACGTTGACTAAAACCCATCGCACCAAGCCACGGAGCACCCTCGCCGCCCATCTGGGTAAAGGTTTCGGTGTCGCGCTCCATAAAAAGAGCGAGCCAGTGGCAACCAATGCCACCCAAAGCCAAACTACCCTCAGGCACTTTGGTGGAACTATTGTGCGGGCAGCCAGAACAAAAGTATGGCGTGCGCGCGGCCAAAGCGCCACGATTGGCAAGCGCAGCCGCTTTCGCGGTGATGAACTTCAAACGCTTTTGCGCCAAGTCATCATCGACCAAATCGGCAAACACACGCCCGATCACCTCGGCCACCAATGCTGGACTTGACTCACCATGACTTGGTACCAAGACATTGCCTTGCAGGTCATGCTTGCCCACCACGGTGGGGGTGGCGTGGGCGTTCGGAGTGACTTTATGGTCAAACAGGATGGCCTTGATCTGGTCTTCGATGAAGGCTCGCTTTTCTTCGACAATCAGAATGGTGTTCAGACCTTTGGCGAACTCAAGGATCTGGGGCGCCGATAACGGATAGATCATGCCGAGCTTTAAAAGCCTGACACCATGGCTTTGCAAACGATCATGATCGATCCCAAGGTCGGCCAGGGCTTGCTGCAAATCTGCCCAAGGCTTACCGGCACTCACAATGCCGATCTTGGCCAAGCCGTTGGTGACACCCGAGATTGGGTTAATGCCCGAGAACCGCGCAAATGACCGTACCTTGGCATGCTTGATTTCATACAGGCGCTGCTCCTGCTCCACCCGATTGTCTGGCCAGCGGATATGAACGTTGACATCGTCATTGGACTCTTTAGGCCAGCCTATCTTCACCCGATGAATATCAACATCGACAATGGCCGAGCTTTCACCAATGTCGGTGACAACCTTCATGCCCACCCAGCAGCCGCTATAACGCGACAACTCAACCCCCATCACACCCAGATCGAGCATTTCCTGCACACTCGCCGGGTAGACCAGCGGCATGCCAGCCGATACGAAGTTGTAGTCTGAACAGCCAGTCACTGTGCTAGAAACCGCATTGGGATCATCACCAGCAATCGCCACCACCCCACCGCACCGACTTGAGCCCGCATGGTTGCCATGGCGAAACACGTCAATGGTTCGATCCACACCGGGCGCCTTGCCGTACCACAGACCAAATACCCCATCAAACTCGGTCCCACCCATCAGGTGCACCTGTTGCGAGCCCCAAACCGCGGTAGCCGCCAACTCTTCATTCACACCCGGCTGGAATTTGATGTCGCGAGGTGCGAGCTCATCACGCGCCGCCTCTAAGGCCATGTCGTAGGTGCCTAATGGTGACCCACGGTACCCCGAGATATAGCCACCGAGTTTAAGCCCGGCTTGTTTGCCTCGTTCGTGCAAAGTCATTGGCAGGCGCACGAGCGCCTGCATACCCGACATAAAGGCCACACCCGCTTGCAGCACATACTTGTCCTGCAGGGTAATGCCTTGAAAGTCATCCGTCTGGTCTGGAGATTTCATGCTGCCAAGATGCCAATGATTGCCAATAGTCTGTTTATATTCAGCGCAGTGCAAGCCGCTGGCGCACCGTCACTGCGCTTGGATTTTTCGCCAACCGTAAGTGGTCTCGTTGGCTTCGGTGTTCAAGTACAAATGGTTTTGAATCAGGACATAGCCTTCCATGAATTGAACATCGCGCAAGAAACGCTGTACCACCTGATTTGGATCACATGGTGAAGACGGTGCATCAATCAGCATCTCGTCAAAGTGAATCTCGCCCTGGGTTTCTATGCGCTCGAAGCCTGCTCGCCAATCGGTTGAGCCTTGCTCACAACCCAATGTGAACTTTGCATCGCCGCTTGCGAGCAATGTCATTCTCACATCCGCCTTATTGGCGACGTAGTCACGGCCTGCGTCACCTGTTTTAGACTCAATGGTCATCAGCTGCCAAGATGTGTCCTTCAACGGCGAACCCATCCAGCCCTGATCCGGCGCGGCACAGCCTGCCATGGCGAGCAAGGCAGCCGATATCAACAAAACACGTAAGTGGTTCATGCTTCAGACAGTTCAGTTACACCAAACATCAAAGTAACCCGAATGCGGTGTGCGCGCCAAGTAGCTTCGGTTACACCAAGGCTGGCATTCACACTATGTTGCTGAGCGGTCGGTTCGGACATGGCAGCGTGGGCTCGGGAGCATCGATTAACTCGATGTGTTCGCCTTGAACGCGGACCAAACCGTCTGCGCTCCCCCTGTCAGACGAAAGCGACACTTCCACGCGCCCTTGGACCACCACAAAAAAACAATCATCTACACCGTTTCTTCGTATCAAACTCAACCACTGCCGCACTTATCGATCCGGGCCGCGATTTGAGCGCCGCGCACCCAAACTGTTGTGGGCTGATATCTCAACATAAACCACAAAAAATGTATGGTTAATTCGCTTAATATTTTCTCTGACCATGCCCACACCACCACCCTGCCGGTTCGTTTGACTGGATTTTTTATTCATAAATACGATGACTTAAATCCACCCCCAGCCGAAATTGCCAGAACATCATCCTGTTGGTGCTTGGAAGTTCAGGGGTCAGCATCGGTAAGGGCTTAGCCCCCAAACGGCGAGAGGCCAAGCTAGCAGATCAGCCTTAATTCGGTCATCCATGTCTGCTAAAACATATTTCACCAATTGCCAAACACCCCTGACTCTTGACCGAGCGACCACCCATCATGATTCTCCTGTCTCGCCTAGCCAAAGCAACCGCAGTCAGTGCTTGCTTGCTCTGCTCACCTGCCTACGCTTTTTTTCCGTTTCAGACCGATGACACGGGCACACAGGGCACCGGCGGCAATCAAATCGAGCTCGACTACCAGTTTCTGCAGGAGTACAACGACGACATCGATGAGGATGGCCGGGTCATTGACACCAACACCGGTAGCTCAAACGACTACTCCCTGACCTACACCTATGGCGTGAGTGAGAACATCGATATCTTTTTGGGGCTTTCCAGGCAAACCAGTCCGGTCAATGGCTGGCAAAACACCGAGATAGGCGCCAAATGGGTATTCGCGGGCGACCAAACCAAAGACTGGAGCTTTGCCATGGCGCCATCGGTCATTTTGCCGGTCAGCAAAGACATGCAAGATGCCGGTCTTGGCAATGCCCAAACCAACGGCAGCCTGAATTTGATTGGCTCTTATTTGAGCGAGGATTACGAGCTACATCTGAATGCCGGGTATGTGAGCAACCTATCCGCACAGACCGAACAATCCGAAGCGCAGAGAAAGAGCATCTGGAGCATTTCGGCTGCACCCATCCTGGTGATTAACGACCAATGGAAAATCGGCATCGATATCGGCTTGTCAACTAACCCAGGCTACAACAGTCGATACACGTTAACCGGCGAAGTCGGCGTTTCCTATGCCCCCATCGAAAGCCTGCAGATCGGGCTTGGCCTGCTTGGATCCAAAGACATCAGTGCCAATGACAATGCGAGAAGCTATGCCATCGTTGCTGGTATCACCTATCAGTTCTGATCGGACTTGAAGGTGGCTACTCATTCCGTAGAACAACATCAGATCAAAAACGATCACTTCCCACACCGACGAGCCTACTGACGATCATCTTGTTGAAACCACTGCCACTGTTACTGTTACTGAGTTAACTCATAGACACCAACAATACCCGTATGCTTAACCATGTGCTGAACCACGCTGGGGTCTGTGCTGATCGAAATGCGCTGATGCAAATTGCATAGCTGAACTGAGGTGATGTACGATTGAACCGAGGTCGGTAAATCCTGAGTAAGCCGGGACGCCAGCGCAGGCATCCTAAGCGCGCCATGAGTGCGTCGGCCTCGGGGACTGCCACCTAAACGGCTCCAAAATGGGAGCCTTTTTATTTGCACCAATTGCAGCACATATTTATCTGGATGAAAGCGGCGACACCGGCTGGTTATTCGAGCGCCCCTACACCGGAGGTGGCTCTAGCCGCTGCCTCGTGATCGTTGCTTGCCAACTCACCCCTGAAGTCGAGCATAAGCTCGAAAGGTTGTTGCGCAACATTTATAGGCACTGTCACTGGAAATCGGGGTCGGAGAAAAAATGGACGCGCATGTCGCCAGATGCTCGAACCGATGTTGCCCAAAATGCCGCCAAACTAGTCAAAACCACACAGGGCATTGACCTCTTTGCGATCGTGGCGGACAAACGGAGCTTTTAACACTGCACCAAAAACCCTCCCGCCGATTGTTCAAGGCGGCATGGGCGTGGTCGTATCAGCGAGCAAGCTTGCCGGCACAACGGCATGCTTTGGTGCCATGGGCACAGTCTCGTCAGTCGATTTGCGTCGTCTGCACGCGGACCTTTGGGAGCAAACCCGGCATTTAGACAAAGAGCCCAATGCGCGTGAGTTGATCGACCAAGCCAACCTCGCGGCACTTGATCGGGAAATCAAAAAGCCCGTTCTACTCGTGATATGGGCGTAGAAGGCCAAATCCCATTAATTGCCGCGGGTGGCATCAGCAGCCTCACAGACATTAGACGCCTGCAAGCCTTTGGCGCGAGTGGTGTGCAACTTGGCATTTGACTGCCTGGCCCGCTGCGGTCTGCGGCATGGCAGATCCGAGATGGGTCAATTCTGCATTGACCAGCAGTTGGGGCACCCCTCGATGGTGATGTGCAAAAGGGACTTTTTTCCGGGGCAAGGGCAAGCTGCCCTTTGGCTCAGAGATCAGGCCAGTGCTGGATCTCTTGGCACGGCTACTCGGTGGGGTTAAGCCAGCGGTGGGGTTAAGCCAGCGGTGGTGTGAAACGCAGCCTAAAGCAAAGGTCTGTCTTAAGGACGTTCGTTGTTGATTGATCGTTTTTGACTCATCTTGGCAAACATTCTAATTTTCGTTAGAATGTTTGCATGGACAAACGTCAAATCAAAGACCTGCTCTACAGCCACGTGGCTCAAATCGGCAAAGCGCTGGCGAGCCCCAAGCGCCTGGAGTTGCTCGAATTACTCTCGCAAAGCCCAAAAACCGTCGACGTTCTGGCACAAGAGACCGCCATGGACATCAAACTCACGAGCGCCCACCTCAAAGCGCTCAAACTCGCGCGCCTAGTCCAGGCAGAACGCGACGGCAAGTTCATGGTTTACCGCTTAACCGGTGACGATGTCGCGAGGCTCTGGGTGAACTTGCGCGAGACGGCCGCTGAGCATCTGGTTGAATTCAGCTCCGATGTGGCAAGGCTAGTGGCACACCCAGACAAGCTGACGTCAATGACCCGCCAGGATCTAGCTGCGCGCGCCAGATCCGGTGATGTGATTGTGATCGATGTGCGCCCGGCAGCCGAATTTGAAATCGCCCACCTACCCTACGCTAAATCCATGCCCATGACTGAGCTTCATCGGCGCCTTCAAGAGCTACCCAGAGACAGCGAGATCGTTGCTTATTGCCGGGGACCTTTTTGCCTGTTTGCCGATGAAGCATTGCAGCTACTCAGAGCCAATGGTTACAGGGCTTTTAAGACACTGGATGGCGTGAACGAATGGATGGCCGCTGGCCTGCCTGTCCAGACGTCAACGTGACCCAATCAGCGAGACACTAAAAGGCAGGCAGACCACCATGCAAAAAAACACCCTGGCCACCACAGCACGACAACTCACTGATGGTGCTCTCATCAATCCTGCCACCTCGAGTCTGGCTGACGTGTCGATGCCTGAGCCTGGCTCAAAGACTGCTGACGGCAAAAAAGTGCTGACGTTTGTGGTCAAGGATCCCGCCGGGGTGCGCTGCAACGGCAACCTGCAAGTCGCTAGTTCGTCAGCGATTTGATTCACTGAAAGAATCTATCAAGCAATCCATGACAGACACAAACTAACTCACTAACCATGTACCGGACTTCCCAATCTCTCATCAAGCTTCAGTGTTTAACCATCTAGCCGACACATAAAAGCGGCACATACCAACGGAGACATACATGACCCCACCTCAACTCCTTAGCACCCAATCACTTCGCACCGTCGCCATCGCGCTGTCTTTGTTTTTCATGGCTCCCATCGCAAACGCCCAGAATGCCGCCGCCGTGGATGAAATGGTCGGCTATCTCGATTTCATTGAATACGGTGGCGGCGTCATATTTGCTGAGCAGATCCCAAAGGCAGATTACGAGAACATCATGGTGATCGATGCCCGTGACGCCGATCAGTTCGCCAAGGACCATATCCCGGGCGCTACCAATATCGAATGGCGCCAAGTACTGAATGAGCGCAAGAATCTGCCCACCGACAAAATGGTACTGATCTATTGCAACACCGGCAGCCTGTCAGCGCAGGCCGGGTTTGCCTTGCGCGTGGCCGGATTTGAGAATGTACGCATTCTGCAAGGCGGGTTCGAAGAGTGGAAAGCCAAGGGTGGATTGGAGGCCAACGAGCGTGCGGCCGGCCAAGCGTCTAGGCAATAATTGAGATTACGCTCAAATGCGCACAAAAGACCATTGGGACAAGGTGTACGGCACCAAGGAATTCGACTCAGTGAGCTGGTATGCCCCGCATCTGGACAAATCGCTTCTGCTGATGGAGACACTTTGTCCAGATAGGGCAGGCGCCATTGTCGACATTGGTGGCGGGGAATCCACACTCGTGGATGATTTATTGCTGCGCCATTATCTGGACTTGTCGGTGCTGGATATTTCCGGCACCGCCATCGAATTCACCAAGCGCCGTCTTGGTGACCGTTCAGAAGGAGTGAGCTGGCATGTTGGGGACATCACTCGATATGACTTTGGGGCTAAACAGTTTGACCTTTGGCATGACCGTGCGGTGTTTCATTTCTTAACGGATCCAGATGCTCGGCTGACCTACTTGGATACTGTTCGGCGCACTGTTAAACCCGGTGGTCATGTTTTGATGGCTACGTTTGGACCTGATGGACCATTGCAATGCAGTGGGCTTGACGTTGTCCGGTACGACGCCAAACAACTGCAGCAGGTGTTCGGTGACTGGTTTGAATTACTGGGCAGTGAAATGGCAGACCACCACACCCCGATGGGCAATCAGCAGCAGTTTTTGTACTGCTGGTTTCGGGTTGGTCGCGATTAGATGTAGATGCAGAAATGCAAGGATGCAACAACGACCGCGTCCACTGTTTGATTTCAAGCGCAGGTCACGCAGCCGCCAGCCCCATTTCGGCTAAGACAAAAAAGCCATCAGCGCTAACTTCACGTGCGCACTTTTTCTTGGAGCCAGAGCTTGATCAATGACTGATCAGGCACATCCCGAGAGTTTGCAGCAACTTTAATCGCGTCTAACAAATGTTGAGGGAGTCGTAGCGAAATTGTTTTTGTGGTGGGTTTCAAATTGGGCAAGATTACTTTTTGGGCGCCACTCCAATCAAGAAACTCTTTGGAGTCATTGCTCTCCCAGAATTCTCGCTCTGCCACCTCGGTCTTAAAGCTAGGAATTTTCTTGGGCGCTTTTTTCTTAGATGATCCTTTCTTTCTTACTCATATCACGCACGGCAATAACCCGGATTAAAGTTTCATTGGCTCTCCAGGTAAAGGTCACATGCAAACTGCGTTGCGAGTCAGTCTTGCCCGAAGCATGCAACCTCATTTCTGATTGGCTATGTTTAGGATCTTCTAAGACTAACAGCGGCATGTTGAAGAACACCTCAGCGCAGTTGCAAACGTACATGACTATCCTTGCCTTTGGTCGTCATCTTCGATCTGGCTCTGGAGATAGTTTTCCAACGTTTAAGCCCTAGCGCTTGGAGAGGTCCGGCTTACCCTCAAAAACCCAAATACGCTCAATCATGATCCGGGCATGCTCCTTCTCATGCTCCTTCTCATGCTCGGACTCATGCAAGGTTTTCTCGGAGAGCTTGGTCAAACCCATATCGGCGTACATCTCACCATGGATCAGATACTGATCGACCGCAGCAAGTTCGCCTGCGAGCAAATCATTTAGTGTTTTGATAACTTTTGTGTTGCCTTTAACTCACCATCCTGAGTGAGATCTAGGAATGAAGGGTTTGTTGGTCAGGCCGTTAGCCTAAACGGCCATTAACCAACCTCAGCCACCCTCAGCCACCCTCAGCCACCCACCGTCATCAATGCAATCAGCGCAACCGCCATGACGACCAAAACAGCGGCAGAGGCTAGGATTATCAACGACCGATCAACTGAGAGTGACTTCAGCGTGTCAACCGCAAAGTTGGCCTTCACCTGCTTTGAGGCGCGCATTGCACTGAATACCATGGTCATTCCTTAATGCAATTGAGATCGATTTCTATTTATATTCAACTTTATCCCAAAACGCAAGTTTTTCCGCAAAACTTTTCCACGCAAGTAGCCACTGACTCATGATTTGCATCAAGCCTGCTGCACGCCACGAGACACCACCCTCGCTAAGCTGACCTCTAATTTCTCTGGAGTGTCAGCCTCATGCTCAGCCCTCAGCCATTCAGACTATTCGCCCTCTTGGCGTTCCCGCTTATTTTGACCGGCTGCCAGATGGCAAGCCAGCATATGGCTGATGTACAAGCCGGCATGACGGCAGGCAACCTTTCCGTTGGCACGGTGCAACGTGAAATTCGTGTCGGCATGGCAAGCGCCGAGGTCGTTCAAGCACTGGGCGCCCCCAACATCGTCACCACGGACGACGAGCGCCGCGAGGTCTGGGTTTACGACAAGATTGCCACCGACCGGGCCTACTCAACCAGTAGTGGCGGCATTTCGACGCTCTTTCTGGGTTTTGGCAGTGCCTTTGGTGGCATCGGGGGCTTGGGTGCCAGCGGCTCAAGTGGCGCCGCCTCCACTTCCCAAAGAACGCTGACCATCATCATCAAATTCGATGCGGCCAATCGCGTACGCGACTTTGCCTACCATCAGTCCAAGTTTTAAGGGGTTGTCATGACGCTTAAACCTCTGGCTAACAAAGTCCAAACTACCACAGCCCCGGCAGGCAGCCGGCGCGATCCGGCCCCCTGCCGTCACCGCAGACTCGTGTTGGCACTGCCGCTGCTGGCAGCCGGTTGCGTGGCACCCATGCCACCCGAAGCATTTCAGGTCTCTGAAGACATGCTTGGACAACGCCAGCGTCAGTCACGCCGGTTCAATGGGATCGCCGAACAAGACATTCTGGTGGCCAGCTCAAACGTCTTGCAGGACATGGGCTTTAACCTCGAAAACAGCGAAGTCAGCCTCGGTGTCATGACAGCAAACAAGCAGCGCGATGCCACCAACGCTGGCGAAGTGGTCGGGGCCATCTTCCTGGCGTTGCTGTTTGGCGTGGCCGCGCCGGTCAGCAAAAGCCAAAACATTCGGGTGTCACTGGTCGTGCAGCCAGCCGGCGCAGAATCAGCGATTGCGCCAAGCTTTGCGAGTGCCACGGGCAGCAGCCCCATGCAAGCAGCCCGCAAGGCAGTCGATTCACTCCCCGCCAAAGACAAGCAAGCGGTAATCGATGCAGCACAACAACCAGGCAACTACGTGGTGCGGGTCACCTTCCAACGCGTGGTCACCAGAACAAACAACAGCGTATATGTCGAAACGATTGACGACGCCGAGATCTACCAAGAGTTTTTTGACAAGCTGTCGAAATCTGTGTTTATTGAGGGGCAGCAAATATGATCATCACCAGCACCCGAGCATTCAGTTTCAAACTCGCTGTTCTATGCATTGGCGCAATCACCCTATCTGGTTGTGTTGCCACCATGAAAGAACAGGTCCTAGACACAACCAGTGAAAGCCAGCTGCAAAAGCGCAGCTACCAAACCCGGGCTTTTGACACCACCAATAAGCAAAAAGTACTGAGAGCCACGATTTCCACCTTGCAGGACCTGGGCTTCGTGATTGATCGGGCCGACGCCACCTTGGGTAGCGTGAGCGCAACCAAACTGGACGTTTACTTACTAAAGATCACCGTATCAGTCCGTGCTCGCGGTCAACAGATGATTGTGCGTGCCAACGCGCAATACAACCTGACACCCGTCGAAGATCCCAAACCCTATCAGGACTTTTTTAACTCACTGTCCAAATCGCTGTTCCTGCAGGCGCAACAAGTCGACTAAAGTGCCTTGCCATAAACCGAGGCCATCGCCGCAATCGCCTCGGTGACCTTGGCGCGCAAGCTGTCCGGGGCGAGCACTTCCACATCAGCACCCTGCTTCAGGATGTCCTGAATCAGCTCCCAGTCTTGCCCATAAGGCACATCGAGCAAGTAACTGCCATTGGGCATCAGTACACTGACCTGCTCGGGGTGCCAGCGCTCGCGTGCGACCCAGCGCGCCCGGAACGGCGTGAACTTGAGCCGGGCCACTTGCCGGCTAGGGCCATTAAAAATCCCGTAACTACCCTCAAAATATGCATTGACCTCAGGCTCACCGAGCTCAACTGCCTCACCATCAAGCAAGTTGGCCAATCGTATGGCATCGATCGAGAAACTGCGTAAGCCATCGCGCAAGTGGCAGTAGGCATCGAGATACCAATTGTCGCGGTAGTAAACCAAGCGCTGAGGCGAGATCTCTCGAGGCACAATAATGTCAGCCTGCCTGCCGTAGTAGGCGATGTGCAGACGGCGACGCTTAAGCAAACCGTGCGCAATCAACTGGAAATGATCACTTGAGATCTGTCGCTGGCCCATCGGAATGATGCGAATGCGCTTTAAGGCTTCGGAGGCGCTACCGGTGCCTTGCTCAAGCAACTGCTCAAGTCGTTCACGAAACGGTGCGATGCGCTGCGACAACAAGCCATCGGGCTCAAGCTGCGCCATGAGCTCGATAATGGTCAATAGCGCATGGATTTCACGTTCACTAAACCAAACCCCGGGCAATTCATGGCCATCGACTTTGCCTGCGATATCATCAAGTCGATAAGCACGCTGTGAGGCATCCCAGCAGACGGGCACCCCTAAGCGGTCGCGAAGATAGTCTAGGTCGCGACAAACGGTGGCGCGCGAGACCTCTAATGCGTCACACATTTGTCTCATGGTAACTATCCTGCGCTGCCTCAGCAGCGCCTGAATCTTATAGAAACGCTCGGTTCGGTCCATACAACCTGCTTGAAATCGCGTGCTGCGTTGTGTTTCTATTGACCAACTAACCCTTAGGATGTAGCGGGTTAGCTAGCCACCTATTTTTTACCAGTCGTTTGTGACACCCTCAATTGCCCAGCAACCACAATCCACCGCCAGCCATCGGCAAGAGCGCGCTCGTCGATTCGTCGTTACCAATGGCAATAAACCCATTCGTGGCAGAACCATTTGGCACGATGGGAACCAGATCGACATTCCCGATAATCGTGTAACCGCCTGATCCATTTGAAAACACCGAAGCAAACCCATCCGGTCCCACCACGTTGTAGTTGCCGTTACCAAACTCGTTGACCAGCGTGACGCCTCCAGGCCCAATCACGGTGTAGCCATTGCCGTTTCGATTAATGGTGGTAATCCCCGCCGGTGATGTGACCGTGGTGCTTGACCCGCTATTGAAAACGAAAGTTTGAGCTTGGACAGAAAACGCAAAAAGCCCAACAACGAGCAATAGTGATCTGATTTTCATGACGTTTCTTTAGATTGGATACTTTCATCATGACGCCAGCAGTGTCTCAGCAGGTGAGACAGGGAGCAAATTTGCACTCGTTGTAACCGCACTTGAGCCTTAAACTTTGAAGTAACCCCGAAAGCCACGAACGAACGGCGACAGCCTAATACCTACCAATTAAAAACGCGTGACGCCTGATAGGCAAAATGAACTCCACGCGCCGAAGAAGAACGCCGCATGAACGCCGACTCGTTTCACAAGATGGTGGCAGCCGAAGGCTTTTGTGAACCCGTCTTGGTAGAACGCGAAGCAAACGGTTTCATGGATGTGCACACCCATCCCTTTGAAGCCAAGGCGCTGATTTTGGACGGTTTAATTGAAATCGGTTTGGGTCAGGACAGTCAGCGCTACGAGCCAGGTGACGTCTTTGAGCTCAAGCTCGAACAGCCACATTGGTGGCGTTACGGACCAGCCGGCGTTGTGTATCTGTCAGCCAGGAAGCAGTGGATCGCATAAAACGGCTTCGCCACATGGGGGCTGATCCAAATCCGCGCAGCCATCTGCGTGACCTACTGCAACCCCAATCCATCGTATAGTCAGGCATTGAAGTACTTTTGCGGAAACCAGCATGTATAAGTCCCTGTCTGTGCCCATCACACTCCTTCTGTTGGCTGGCTGCACCACCACGACCTACATTGCGCCAGAGCCGGTCATGGCACCCACCTTGGGACAGCCCGCTTCGATGATGGCCACTGAACAAACCGTACCGGTTTCATTCAATGAAGCCTGGAACAACATTCAGGCTTACAGCAAGGAACGCTACCGCACCGTGAGCCAGAACAAGGCGGCGGGCGAAATGACGCTCTTTGTCGACGCCTTTGAGCCAAGCGATTCCATCAACTGTGGCGTGACGGATACCCAGAGTGGCATGTTCAATACGCGCCGTGAATTTTTAAGTGAGATATCCCGGGCGGCGCCAGTTAACCTGAACGTGACCGTTCAAGTGAAACTGACGGTCAAGTCGGCCAAACAAACGCTCGTCTCTGTCAACACCGACTACGACCTGGCGGTGGGCTATCGGACCAACCCGGGAACGGGTGCCATTGAAGGCGGTGCGAGGTATCGGTTTGACTCCAAAGGCATGGCACTGGTCAACGCACCAGGCAGCGGTTTTGCGGCAAACTGCCGGCCAACCGGGGCAGTCGAGTCGGGGATTCTGGGTGCAGCACAAGGGCAGTAGCCAAGCCAATAGCCAAGCCAATAGCCAAGCCAATAGCCAAGCCAATCGCATGCACCAACCTGAACGACTGCCTCATTGGGGCTAGCTCGCTAAAGGGAGAGCGAATGCGAGTCGATGCGCAAGGGTGTCAAACAAAGATTGCCCAAGGCTCAGGCATTCAAACGGACAAGTGTAGGTGTCTGACGCAACACTCACTGCGGCAACACTCACTGCGGCAACACTCACTGCGGCAAAGCTCAATCGTCATCACCATTAACGATGTCTGGGGTAACAGCATCCACGGTATTGACCACGGTTTTAACGGTGTATACGAATGCTGAACCGATCCCATCGACCACTGCGACCGCTGTGCTGCAACCGGCGAGCGGCAAAAGCATCGCCAGCAAGACTGAGCATCGAGCAATGGGCGCATTGAACCAATTTAAGAATCTGGTCAGGCTCAAGATATACGGCTGCGTGTGGGGTTAATGAGGGTTAGTCGATGTGCGACTTAAGAAGATCATCGATTCTAACTGTTGCAGCTTTAATCTGCAGGCCACACCAAAAATCATCAGTCGGATTGCAGACCCAACACGCTTCTCATGGAATAGTGACGGCACACCAAGAGTTCTGCTCAGTCGATGACACAAACCGGTGCAACCAAACTAAGCAAGGCCGCTCGGGGTAACTAAACCAAGTAGACCCTTGGCTGCACCCAAGATGCCGCCTGCGCCACACACCGCAGCAAGCAAGTTGCCGCGACTTGGTGGCAACATTTTGAAAGAATGGAAATTGTCTGCAGCCAAGGTCACCATCAAATTCATGCCTCACAAAGAATTCATGGCGTTGTATCAACTGATGAATATGTTCACTTTGTCTTCTTGATCCCAGCCAGTCTTGCAGCGATGGGGGCACCCATGATGACGATCACCACACGGGTGAGGTGGTGCACGATGATGAAGCCCAGATCAGCACCAGCTGCCAAGGCCAAGATCGTCATCTCGGCTTGACCGCCTGGTGCAAAAGCAAGGAACCCTTCAATGGGTTTGGCCAATCCAGTGAGTCTCACAATTTCAGTGAAACTTGCAGCCAGTATGGCTAAGATGACGACAAAAGCAACGCCGGACAGTATGAAGCTGCGAAGTTCGCGAAGTGTTACGCCCACGTACTGAACGCCAATCCCAAGCCCAATGAAAAGCTGGGCAACCGCAATCGCTTCGACGGGAGGACGGTGGTGTATAAACCCTCCGAGCGACAAGGCCGCCGTGACTATCATCGGGCCAAGGATTGATGCGCCAAACAGGCCTATTTTCTTCGCCACTTTCCACCCAAACAAGGCCGCAGCGGCCATCATGACCAGCTCGCCAGCTGGCAGGTTGCGTGCTGGATCACCCAATGCACCTGATAAGCTCGCGCCATACAACAAGGTCAATATGATGGGGGCTAACGTGACGATGATCAGCATTCGAGTTGCATGAATAAGGGCCAATGCTCGGGCATTGCCGCCTGCCTCTGTTCCAAAGGCAACCATATCGGGAAGCCCGCCAGGCATTGCCGCATACCAAGAGGTGGCGGGGTCATAGCCTAGGCGACGGAAAAATGGCACTCCAACCAAACCTATCAGGGCCACATACACTGGAATCAAAGCAACACTGCCCAGCAGGTGAGGTATGCGGCTCACAATTTCCGGTGTGATTGAAGCGCCGATGGCCACGCCAAGAATGGTTCTCGCTAACGTTGCAACATTGCCCATCTCTTTGAGCTGTGCTCCAGCCAGTGCGGCCAATAAGCAAGCGGTCATGGGGCCGAACAGGAAGGGTAGTGGCAAACCCAGGCCTAGAAAGATTAATGCGCCGATGATGGCCAAAACCAGTGTTCCCAAGCGAGGCTTTAAATGCAGTGACATGAGGTTGGGACTTGGTTGGGACTTGGTTAGCTAGCTCGTTTGAGGTCTGATGCAAGGCGTTTGATCTATTGGGCTCACTGTTAGAGACGATCTGGCGCTAGCTTGAGCTTCATGCCTTCATGCGTTGCCACGAATCCAAGCGAGGTGTAGAAACGTTGCGCATCAGTGCGCTGCTTGTCTGTCGTGAGTTGAACGACGTAGCAGTCACGCTGACGTACCCTGTCGATGGCCCAAGTGAGCAATTGACGGCCCAACCCTGAACGTCTGCGATCACGGACTACCCGAACGCCTTCAATGTTCGCTCGCCATGCCCCCTGATGGGTAATCGAAGGGATGAAAGTGAGTTGAAGTACTGCAATTGCTACACCGTTCGAATCTTCAGCAACAATGAGTTCAATATTCGGATCTTGGTCAATGACCTCAAATGCCTTCACATAGGCAGGCAACAGTGGCTCGGTTAGACATTCACGTTGGGCACCGAGCGGGTCATCAGCCAGCATCCCAACAATCATCCTGAGATCTCGCGCCTCTGCACGACGAAACCGAACAGAGTCAACCGGTGTATGCGGTGCAGAGTGGCTCATGACGCCTCATCATGGGCAATAAAGTCCAACACATTGCGCAGCGCTGCAGAGAAATACAACTCGTAACCTTTTTGCTCAACATAACCGAGGTGGGGTGTGGCCACGACATTGGCCATCTGCAGCAAGGGGTCGCTCGCATCCAGGGGCTCTTGCTCGAACACATCAAGCGCTGCAAAGCCAGGTCGGCCTTGCTGCAACGCTGCAAGCAGTGCCCCAGGCTCAATCAGTTCCGCTCGGCTGGTGTTGAGCAACAAAGCCGTGGGTTTCATACAAGCCAGATCGTTTGCGGTGACGATACCGCGGGTAACGTCGTTGAGTCGCAAGTGCAAGGTAACCACATCGGCCTCGGCAAACAAAGCCTCTTTGGAGGTGACTACCCGATGGCCATCGGCACTTGCCAGTTCCAGGCTGGCAGCGCGACCCCAAACCAACACTTCCATATCGAAGGCGCGAGCGTATCGCGCCATGCGTTGACCGATCTTGCCATAACCCCAGATACCCAATACATCACCCTTGAGCGCACGGCCAATGCTGTTGTAAGCAGCATCATCGGACACCCGCTGCCAATGGCCACCCCGCAGCTGATTTACGTATTGCGGCAAGCGTCGATAAGCAGCCATCAGCAGTGCCCAACTCAGCTCGGCTGGTGCGGTAGGGTCGCCCACGCCTTCAAGCACGGTGATGCCGCGCTGCTGCGCTGCTGCCATGTCCACATTGCCACTGACCTTGCCAGTCTGGGAAATGAGCCGCAACCGGGGTAACCGGTCCATCAGCGGTGCGGTGATGTGAGTGCGCTCACGGATTAGCACCACGGCCTCGTGGTCAGCTAGGCGTTGCACCATGGCCTGGTCGTCCATCGGCTCGGTGAATACGTCGACCTCATGGCCATCGAGCAAAGCAAAACAAGGCAACCGGCGAACGGCGTCTTGATAGTCTTCCAAAATCGCGATTTTCATGTTGTTGTCTCAAGTGATGTTATTGGGATACCGAAAATGATTCGTTGAGCGCACGAACCTTGTCTTGCAGTGCGCGCGATGGTCGATAGATACGAAAGAATCCGTCCATGTAGAGCTGCGCATTGCGTTCGTAAGCCACCCACGGAAAGGCATAACTACCATCGGGATCGCGACGACCGAACACGCGCGCGCGCAAGATGCCAGCAGGATTTTCCATGGCCACGACACGCTCAGTGCTCTGCGCCGTCAGTGGCTCAACCTCCTGGGCAATGTCGTGGGCGGTGGTACCGGCTATCAGGCACGCGGTGGCCAGACAACAGCCGCCGGTGACCGCCAAAGAGGCGTGGGATTCCTGTGGCGTGAAATAGCGTGCAGAAATATGACCACCCTGGGTAGGGCGCGATACCAGACAGACTTTGGGCACGGTTTCGCTAGCGGCGAGTTCGTCAGCGGTCATGGGTACGCCCTTTCGTTTGAGCCGCATGGCCAGACCGGCTTGAACCCAGATAGAACGCAGCCTTGCCTTGATCGCTTCGTTGACGTTCAGGCTCGATACCGACTCGTCGCCACGCAGACCCAATGCGTCAGCGCGCAAGATCACCATCGGCACCGCCACATCAACACAACTGACCTCAATACCGTCGAACACATCGCGCACCTGGCCAGTGGGCAGCAACTGGCCGGTTTTGGCGCCCACGGGTTCGCGCAGGCTTAGCTCCACCCCAGGAAATGCGCCGTACACACCGGGAATTTCCGTATCAGCAGGTATCACCGCTTGCCCACCCGGCGTGCGCACACGGCAGTCGGTGATCACCGACGTGTTGGTATTGAAGATGCGAACTTCAGTCGTCAATTCGCCCACCGGCAGCAATCCGTTGTTGAGCAAAAACAGGGGGATGGCTGCCGACATATTGCCGCAGTTAACGCTCCAGTCGATGGCAGATTTCTCGGCGGCCAATTGGGCCAGTGTGCTCTGGAAGTCGGCCTGAACACCGTCACCCGGCTCAATGATGAACACCTTGTTGCTGGTGGCCGGACCTCGGCCCAAGCCGGTGATTTGTCTGTTCCCTTTGAGCTCACCCGCATCAGGCACACCCATGATTTTACGGATGATCTCTTCGCGCAAATCACCAAACGGTGCAAGGTGAGGACCCCACAGCACCACCCCTGTCGAGGTTCCGCCGCGCATATAACTGACGGGTACGTGGAGTACATCGTTTTGCAGAAATGGGTGGCTAGCCACCAGTGGGCAAGCAGCCATTGAATGCGATGAGTGTGGACTGGTCATGTGCAGTGTTTTATTTACAAGGGATGAGCCGTCTGTATCGGTCCAAAGTCATCGTTGGGTTAGCCTACGCTTATTCATCGCGCATGCCGATGGGGTTAGGCTGACGCCGCTCCACCGCATAACGCAGCAGTGATGCGCTACGGAACACGCCGTGGGCAAACTTTCCGTAGGGTAAGGTGGCAAAAAAAGCCATCACCACGCCTAGGTGCACGGCCAGCATGAGCGCCAGCGCATCGGTGCCGCGCAGCCACCAAAGCAGCAAACCCGTCAGGCTAGTGAGGAACAGCAGGGCAATGAATCCATAGTCCATCGGTGCCTGTGCCGCATCGCCGTGCAAGGGATGGCGTCGCCATTTCAAAACGAACAAACCTGCCGTACCCCACAGCAACATCAGACCGCCCACCGCGCCGAGCACCTTGGGCAGACTGGGCCAGTCGTAGGGCGCCACCCAGCCAAACACATAGTGGTAGACGGTGCCCAGGCTGGTTGCAGCAAAACACAGCATAAAACCGTAGAAAGTTAGGTGGTGGGCTCGGCGTCGGCTTAACGTGTAGGCATCGTCCTCGTTGTGGCAGCCATCACCGTGTCCGCCATCGAGGTATTTGAGCGTCAACGCATCTTGGGCCGCGCCCGACAGGTCTGCCGCCGTTGCAGCCTGAGCGCTGGTCAATGGCCCCACATCACGCAGGAATCGGGTCACGCCCACGCCCAAGGCCAGAACCGCCCAAGCAAAAACTGGCAAGAACATTGCCACCAGGAGGTTGTGGGGAAACAGGCGATAAAAATCGCCCTGCAAATCGCCGCCCCATAATGTACCGTTCAAGGCCAATGCCAAGACCAAGAACAAACTCAATGCGCCCGCCAGGGTCAGCGACAGCAAAAGTCCGTTGCGCTTGTACAGTGCCCCAAGAGGCTGCGGCCAAGCATAGGTGATGTAGGTTTCACGCCGCACTTGAGCCATGGCTTTAGGGACATTGACGGCAAATTCGTGAGGAGGCGCGTACTGGCAAGCGTGCAAACAAGCGCCGCAGTTGTGACATAGGTTGGCCAGGTAATGCACATCGACCTGCGCAAACTCCAGACGCCGCGTCATGGCGGGAAACACTGCACAAAAACCCTCGCAATATCGGCAGGCATTACAAATCGCCAACTGGCGAGCCACCTCTTGCTCAGGCGCGCAGCAGCCCTCACCGGTGGCCAGCGTGCGGGCCTCGTTCACCAAGGAATCAAGTACGAACATGAGGGATCTCCGACAATTGCAGATAACGAGCGGCTTGACGGCCCGCCATGCGACCAAACGTCGTGCCAATGGACATACCCACACCAGCAGTGTAGCCTTTGCCCAGCACATTGCCCGCCATCATTTCTCCGGCCACGAAAAGGTTGGCACTGGCTTGCCCATTGAAGTGCACCGCAGCGGTTTCATCTGTTTTGAGGCCAAGGTAAGTGAAGGTCACACCCGGTCGTAGCGCGTAGGCGTAAAACGGCGCGGTGTCGATGGGTCGCGCCCAGTGGGTTTTAGCGGGGCTCACACCGTCGGTATGACAATCGTCGAGCAAGGTGTGGTCAAAAGTGCCGGGACGACACGCCCGGTTGTAATCGTTCAGTGTCTGCATGAAGGTGGGTACATCCAGGCCCAATTGCTGCGCCAATTCGGGCAGTGTGTTGGCCTTCACGCCGGGGAACACCGGCGGCATGAAACGGCCAATTGCCTTGGAGTCGATGATGGAATAACCAATCTGCCCGGGCTGCTGGGCCACCAGTCGCCCCCAGATCGCATAGCGCTTGGGCCAGAAATCCTCGCCCTCGTCGTAAAAACGCTGCGCGTGGCGGTTGACCACTACACCCAGAGATACACAGTCGATGCGGGTGCAAATGCCACCGTCGTAAAGCGGTGCACGGGCGTCGATGGCCACCATGTGTGCCTGGGTTGGATCGCCAATGGCATCGGCACCGTGTTCCTCCAACAAATGGCGCAGCAATACGCCCTGGTTGAAACGGGTGCCACGGATCAGGAAGTTATCGGAAGGACTTTCGCCACGCTCATTGACACCCCAAGCCTCACGCAGCCACTCGCGGTTGGACTCAAAACCCCCGGCAGCCAATACACAACTGCGTGCGGCAATGCGCTCTTGGCCCACGTAGGCTGCCACAAACTGACCGTCTCTGAGCTCTAACCGATCCACCGGGGACTCGTAGCGAACCTCAATGCCCAAACGTTGGGCGCTACGGTAATAAGCATTCATGAGAGCTTTGCCACCGCCCATGAAAAAAGCATTGGTGCGCGCGGTGTGCAAAGCCCCCGAGAGTGATGGCTGAAAATGCACACCGTGGCTGCGCATCCAAGGCCGGCAAACACTGGAGTCACGGATCACCAAGCGGGCAAGTTTTTCATTGGTCAGCCCTCCGGTGACCTTGAGCAAATCCTGCCAGAACTCCTCCTCTGGGTATGCGTCCACCAGCACGTCTTGCGGCTCATCATGCATGCATCGCAGGTTGCGGGTGTGGGCCGAGTTGCCCCCACGCCAAAGCGCTGGGGCAGCCTCGAGCACCAGAACGGTAGCCCCAGCCTCGCGGGCGGTTAATGCGGCACACAACGCCGCATTGCCACCACCGATCACCAGCAAGTCAACCATAGATCAGCCCCGCTTTCTGGCAGCCAGCACACGATCGACCATCGCGCCGGCTTGACCGACGTGGTGCACTGGGTTGCACAGGTGCTCGAGTTGAGCTCGATTGACGTGGCAATTGATCTCCGGATGGGCTTGCAGAATATCGATCAGCGGACGGTTTTCCCTCAGAGCCTGTCGGCACAGGTCATAAACCAAGTCGTGGGCGTATTCGCGACCCAGGTAAGGACCCAGACCCATCATCACCGCTTCGGACATCACCAGGCCATGGGTCATGTCCATGTTGGCACGCATACGCTGGGCATCGACCTCCAACCCTTGCAGCACAAACTTGGTTTGCTTCAAAGCGCCTGAGATCAAACAGAAGATCTCCGGCACCGACACCCATTCAATTTCCCAGGGGCCGGTCGAGCGCTCGTGGTCGGCGACCATCGCATCCATCAACGCTGCGGCGTGCTGGCGTGCTACCGAGATGTTGGCGTGGATGTACAAACAGGAAATCGGGTTGCGCTTTTGTGGCATGGTGGACGAGGAACCCCGCCCTGGTGCAAAGGGCTCAAACACTTCTGCGACCTCGGTTTGCATCAGCAACTTCACGTCCATGGCGATTTTGCCCAGCGAACCCCCAACCAGACCCAAGAACGCCCCCACCTCGGCCACGGTGTCGCGCACGGTGTGCCAAGAAATCAATGGCTGGCCCAGGCCAAGTTCTTTCATCAAGGCTGCCTGGGTTTGCATCGCGCCCTTTTCCAGCGACGACAGCGTGCCCGAGGCCCCACCAAACTCGCCCACCAACACGCGCGGCTTGAGTTGCTGCAAGCGCTCACGATGGCGCTCGATACCCGCCAGGATGCTGGCCATCTTGTAACCGAAGGTAATGGGGGTGGCCTGCTGCAGGTTAGATCGACCGATGATGGGGGTGTCGCGATATTTCTGAGCCAAGGCGGCCAAGGCATCGGAGATGTCAACTAGGTCTTGCTCGACCAAAGCCAACCCCTCACGCATCTGCAAGATCATGGCGGTGTCGGTGATGTCCTGTGTGGTCGCACCCCAGTGGCAGTACTCGCCCAAGCGGTCACGGCAATTGGCATTGATCTGGTTGACGACCGCGATGATGGGGTAGCCGATCTGCTCGGTCTTGGCTTTGAGTTTGTCCCAGTCGATCATGGACAACTCGCAGTGCTTCACGATCTCATCGGCGGCTTCTTGCGGAATCAAGCCCAGTTCGCCCTGCACCTTGGCCAATGCGCGCTCAATGTCCAGGTATTTGGCTGTGCGGTTCTCGTCCGACCAGACTTGGCGCATGCGCGCATCGCTGAAAATGTCGCCGAAGATGCGTGAATCGATGATGGTGGCAGCCATGAAATCCTCTTGATGTTGTTGGGTTAAACAGAAATGGGGGACTGGGCCAAGAGGCGCCGAGCACGGAGATAAACTGGTTTGTCGACCATGCGGGCATCAACCTGAACAGCGCCCGGGTGCTGGGTGTGTTCCCAGGTATCGACCACGCGATGCGCCCAGGCCACCGTCGCTGGGTTCGGCACAAAAGCTTGGCGGGCCGCATCGATTTGTTGGGGGTGAATGCACAACTTGGCACCCATGCCCAAGGCCAGGGCGCGCTCGGCGTCGGCCGCCACCACACTGGGGGCCAAATCGGGGGTGACACCCGCCACCGGCGCAGGCAAATCGGCCAGACGAGACGCCATGGTCAAGGCCACCGCCGCGTGTTCCAGTGCGGGGCTGTGGGCGTCTACACCGAGATCGAGTTGGTAATCGATCGAGCCAAAAGCCAGTCGT
>CAMCOS010000034.1 GCA_945876565.1 Lautropia mirabilis
CTCCATGACGGGGTACCCCCAACGAAGGTATCCCAATCTCGATCTCAAAGGGTTGTTTATCCCTGGCCATCAGAATCATATTTACGCCTCGGGTTTGCTATTTGTCAGAAATGAGTTTATATTTCTGACAACTGGAGCTTAATCATGAGCCAACTTGCTGAAGCCATCTTGTCTGCTGCGCAAGCCCTGCCCGAGGGCGGCCTGTTGTCGGCCAAGGAATTTCTTCATCTGGCCTCCAGAGCTGCGGTGGACCAGACTCTTACCCGCCTTACCCGCGAAGGCAAACTCATGCGCGTTGGGCGAGGTGCCTACGCCGCACCGGTGGTTAGTCGTTTTGGTGTGCGCCCGCCGTCGACTGAAGCTGTGTTCAAAGCCATTGAGTCGACTAGCGGCGAGGTGATCGTGGCTAACGGCGCCGCTGAGGCCAATGCGCTGGGCTTGACCACCCAAGTGCCGACCCGCGAGGTATTCCTGACTTCCGGACGTTCGCGTAAGCTGCAACTCGGTAACCGCGCCATTGAGCTTAAGCATGGCAACCGATGGCAACTTGCCCTGGGCACGCGACCGGCTGGCATGGCAATCCGTGCGCTCTCCTGGCTGGGACCGGAGCAGGCATGCTCGGCTCTACAGGCACTTAAGAACAAGCTACCGTCGGAGGAATGGGCTGCCATGCGCTCTGCGCGAGCAGTATTGCCTAGCTGGATGGCCCGTGCGGTGAGCCAGGCCAGCGAGCATGCCTAAGTAGTGGTTTGAACTCACCAAATGGTCTGGAGATGCGCCCGCATGAGCAACAAACTTCCCATCAACCTCTACGACCTGCTGCGCCAACGCACCGTCGAGGGTGAGCGCATCGAGTACAAGGCTGGATGGAATCCGGACCCGATCATCCGCACCGTGTGTGCCTTTGCCAATGACTTCGAAAACCTCGGCGGCGGTTATGTAGTGATCGGCCAGGATTGCGATGCCAACGGACAGTCGGTGTTTCCGCCCGTGGGGCTGGCTGACAACCAGCTAGACAAGATTCAGCAGGAATTGCTGGCTGCTTGCCAACTGATCCAGCCACCGTATTTCCCGGCATTGAGTGTTCATGAGATCGAGGGCCACAAACTCGTCGTGCTGCAAGTGCCGGGTGGGATGCATCGCCCTTACAAGGCCCCGGCCTCGGTCAGCGCAAAGCACAAAACCTGGCATTACTACAGTCGCCGCTACAGCAGCACGGTCGAGGCGAAAGGCGCAACCGAACAGGAACTACTCAGCCTGACCGCACAGGTGCCGTGGGATGATCGCTTTAACCAGCACGCAAAGGTGAGCGACTTATCCAAACCGCTGATGCTCGAGTATTTGCGCGAGGTGGGCAGCGCCTTGGCCGATGATGCCGATGAGCTGTCTGTCGAAGCGCTGGCGCGCCAGATGAATCTGGTGGGTGGCCCGAGTGAGTCTCCTTGGCCCAAAAATGTCGGCCTGCTGTTTTTCAATGAAACACCGGATCGCTTTTTCCCCTACACGCAGATTGATGTGGTGTGGTTCCCCGATGGTGCTGGTGGCGACCGTTTTGATGAAAAGATTTTCAAAGGGCCGCTGGCACGTATGACCCGTGACGCGCTGAGCTTCATCCAGCGCAATTACTTGATTGAAACCGTGACCAAGCACCCGAACCGGGCCGAAGCTACACGGGTGTGGAATTTCCCCTACGTCGCCATCGAGGAGGCTCTGGTCAACGCGGTTTATCACCGCTCTTATGAGGAGCGCGAGCCAATTGAAGTACGCATCAGCTATGACGAACTGGTGATTCTCAGCTTTCCGGGACCGGATCGCTCGATCAAAACCGAAGATTTCGAAGCGGGCCGCTCAGTCAGCCGCCGCTATCGCAACCGACGTATTGGCGAGTTTTTGAAGGAATTAGACCTCACCGAAGGCCGCTCGACAGGCGTGCCCAAGATACTCAAAGCCATGGCCGCTAACGGCTCGCCAGCGCCACTATTTGAGACCGATGACGACCGTCTGGCTTGCGTAGTCCGGCTGCCAGTTCATCCATTGGCCAAACGACCAGATGGAAATGCCACCGATCAAGTCACCGATCAAGTCACCGATCAAGTCACCGATCAAGTTACCGACCAAGTTACCGACCAAGTCACCACAGAGATAGCGCGGTTACTGGCAGCTGCCGCACAGGGTGAGCACACTCGTAGTGCGCTGCAAGAAGCACTGGGCTTAAAGCACACGCCCCATTTCCGGGAAGCCTTTCTGTTGCCGGCCTTGGAGGCGGGCTTGATCGAAATGACCCTGCCAGACAAACCTCGCAGCAGTAAGCAGCGTTACCGCCTGACGCCACAGGGGCAACGCTGGCTAGACACACATCCCGATAGTACAAGTTGAAAACCCGGAGCAATTCGCCATGACCATTGAATCGATTCCCAACTTCAGCGGGCCCGCCCGCCAACGCTGGGCGTTCATTCCTGCCGATATCCGCCAACGGCTGTTGACCAACGTCTGGTGTGGGCAATGCTCTCACGCAGTTAGGATCATCAATTTCACTGGATCCATCAAGGGCGGCGACCTGCTGCTATTGGGCAAATGTGCTGAATGCCAAGGTGATGTGGCACGGGTGATCGAGGGTGGATGAACATGCTCCCTGCATTAATCCGCGCACAGCTGAACAGCTAGAGCTGTTTATTAGCGCTCGGTAATCGACGCAGGCGTAGCGACTGTTTCTTTGCTAGCGCTGATTTTCTAGCAAACAAGCATACGCCCAATTTTTCTAACACATTGAATTAATTCAATAATTCGTCACTTGTTTAGCAAAGAACTAGCAAAGGCTTAGCAATGACGACCCACCAATGACGGGCAAGGGTGGCTGGCTAGCTAAGTGCGCTGAATTGGCGACAATCGTAATGCAAAGTGCACTCAAAGTCTTGGCACCAAAAAAGCAAAAGGGCTCCCGTAGTACCAGAAGCCCAGCGCCGGCCGCGTGGTCGCAACCCATTTGTTGCAACGATACCGAGTTCGTCGCCGTTATGCAATATGGTCTCGTGCCCATAGACGCGTAGGCAATGCCGTTACCCGCAGCACCTCGCTAACCCGCGCACGTGCGAAATGAGAAGTGAGCCGGTTTTGAACTGGTCAACCATCCGCCACCAAATTGAAGGGCTCGGATAATCTCCGGGCCCTTTTTCTTGCCTGAAATCCCCGCGCCACGCGGGGTTCCGGCCACCTGTGCTGCGGGTGGTCACCTGCCGAAAAGCCCGAAATCGGCCACTTTCTCGGCCAGAGCCGTCTCTGTTCTCCGTTTGGTCTGCGGGTAGGCGCAGATGATTGACTAGCAAAATCAACAACTTACGCGCGCCAGTTCATCGTCAACCATGACTACCGGTCAGGCATCAAACACAGTCAGAGCATCTCCCGCAGCACCTCCAACCGGTGGTCAGCGTGTGAACGTGGGGCCCTTGCAGCGAAAATGTCGACGATGACCAACAAGAAGAAAATCGCCGCCGTTCTGCAGTCTGCGCTGTCTGGGCAAAGCCCTCTGAGCATAGATCTGTACGTGGAAGTTCTGGCCGACTTCGAGGACGAGCTCAAGGCCTCGCTGGACAAGGACGCCGATGACGCCTTGCTGTGTATGCTGGCCGACGACGGTGACGTGGCGATGATGGTCATCGACTGGGACGGCAGCATCTACCGGAATGAAAACGCGTTGAAAAAGCTCCAGGCCATGTGGCGGCACAGCTTTGTCACCAATGTGCAGACCCTCGTGCCCATCCTCAGTGACCACATCAGTCAGAAAAACCTGGGGGTGGCAGGCATCAAGTGGCTGCCCGCATCCACCGATTGAAGCCGTCTGATGAACGGCGGTCCTGTTTACGAATCGAAAGCGGTCACCACCTCCCGCTGCGCTACCCAGTCGGTCGGCAGCGGATTTCGTTGGAACCACAGCAGGCTCATGCATCGTGGCTGCTGCCCGGCAAGGATGCTCTGGATGATGGCAGGCTCCAGCAGCGTCAGCCGCAGAAGTTCGTTGACCGTCGAGTGGTGCAGGCCTTCCCTCTGGGCGATCTCACTGCCGCTGCCAACCACGCCGTCGTCCAGCAGTTGCTGCCAGTAGAAGGCCCGCGTCAGCGCCACCAGCAAGGGCTGGTCGATCTGACTGGCGACTTTGCCCGGCGATTCGACCGCCCCATCCGGCCGCACCACCACCTTGCTGGCACCGCGCTTCCTGATCTTCAGCGGGATGAAGGTCGACAACTTCACCTGCCCGCCATCCCGGCGTTCGCGGGCGATGGCAGCGCCCAAGGGCTGGACTTTAGGTTTCATGCCTCGACCTCCTGCTGCTCCCATTCCTGCAATTCCACGCCAATGGTGCCGGGTATCAACTCCCCGACCAATTCCTGCCAGCCTTGATCGCGCCAGATGATTTCCAGTCCGCCGTCGGCAATCACCACGCGCTCGATCAACAGTTGGGCCAGTCGGCACTGTTCCGCTGGAAACAACTCCCGCCACAGGCTGGCCAGGTTGCGCATCGGCAGCACGACTTGCGGTTCGGTAAGGTCTGGCCGGAGGATCTGCATCCGGTCCCACACCGACTGCACGATGTGCGGGGCTGACAGCGCCGCCACAATCTGCTGCGTGACCAACTCTTCAATCGGCACGGCTGGCAACGGGCCGTGTTGACTGGCCCATGCGCCAAAGCGCCGGTGTTTGATCGGGCTGTAATAGCGGTAGGTCTTGCCCTTCTTGACCGTGTAGCTGGGCACCAGCCGTTCGCCATCGGACGTGAACAGCAGGCCGCGCAGCAGAACCGGCTCACTCTGGCGGTCGTTGGTGTCGCGCCGCCGCTCGAGCCCATCGGTGGCAATCAGCGCATGCACCGCATCCCACTGTGCCTGGGTGATGATGGCCTGATGCTGGCCGGGGAAGGACTGCCCCTTGTGGACGATCTCGCCCAGGTACATCCTGTTGTGCAGCATCTTGTAGATGGTCTGCTTGGTGAAGGGCTTGCCACCCTTGGTGACCACACCTTCTGCGCCGTAGGCCTTGGCCATCAGCGTGGCCGAGCGCATGGTCACGAAGTCGTCGAAGATGCGGCGAACCAGCTTGGCCTCAAGTTCGTTGATCACCAACAGTCGGTTATCGACGTCGTACCCGAGCGGCAGCGGCCCACCCATCCACATCCCCTTGGCCTTGCTGGCCGCGATCTTGTCGCGGATGCGCTCCCCGGTCACTTCCCGTTCGAACTGGGCAAACGACAACAGGACGTTCAGCATCAGCCTGCCCATCGAGGTGGCCGAGTTGATCTGCTGCGTGACGGCGCTGAAGCTGACCCTGTGGCGGTCGAACACATCGACCATCCGCGCAAAATCGGCCAGCGAGCGTGACAGCCGGTCGATCTTGTAGACGACCACGATGTCCACCTTGCCCATCTGGATGTCGGCCATCAGGCGGCGCAGGGCGGGCCGCTCCATGTTCCCGCCGGAGAAACCGCCATCGTCGTAATCGTCGGCCACCGCGATCCAGCCCTCGTGGCTCTGGCTCTTGATGAAGGCGTGACCGGCTTCCTTCTGCGCATCGATGGAATTGAAGGACTGGTCGAGCCTTTCGTCGCTGGACACGCGGCAGTACACCGCGCAGCGCTTGGGTGGCACGAGCAACGGCGCGTTCATTGAGCATCCCCCTTGCCGCCGCGCAGACCAAAGAACTTCGGCCCATTCCATCGTGTGCCCGTGATGTGACGCGCCGCCGCCGACAGGCTCTTGAACACCTGCCCGTTGATCTCGTACAGACCATCGGGCGTGACGGTCACACGATGCTGGCGCTCATCCCATTCGCGGATCAGCGTGGTGCCGGGCATCAACAATGTCTGGGCATTGCGCCCGGCGGCGGATTTGATCTTGGAATGCTTGGCACCGGCCTCAACCAGCATCTTGCGGATGTTGGTGGGCAGTGTGCCGTAGGACTTTTCCTGGATTCGGTAGGCCAAACGTGATTCCACGTAATGGCGATTGCGATGGCTGGGGCGCCGGGGAAAGTGCTGATCCCATAGCGCCCAAAGGTCTGCCATCGGCAGGGATGGCAGCACGGCCAGCTGGGCCGAGATGCTGCTGTTAAGGATGACGGTCATTTCAAATTTCTCCTGTGGTTGAGACAGGTCCATGAACGCGCTGTGGCAGGCAGAAGCCAAGTCAAACCGCGCTCTTTCGAGCAGGTGGTAACCGGTAACCTCGGGTGGTAACCCGATTTCGGGTTCTGTCGCTGACGAAGGAGCGCGCCTGCGCCCCCCGTATCGGCTTATGCCTAGGAAGGACCCATTTCGCCGGCGGCGATGCCGACGCGGCGGGCGCAGGAAATGGCGCTGCCACCAACGGTGGAGGCGACGCTCAATACGCGCGGCTGCACACAACCATCGCCACCACCAAGGCAGCTTGACCCGCACGCGCCGCGCCCTGCGCACGATGGAGGTCGACGTCGTGCCAGGTACGCCGATCGACGTCTCACCCCACGAGGCTGGCGACACGGAAGGCCATACACCGATGCCGTCATCGCGCACGATGGCGGCGTGGGCTGCCGGAGGTAGTAACTGCCGCCCAACTGGCTGGCGCTCAAGACCGTCCGGACCTGGCGCGATACGCGGTGAAAGCGGCCCGAAGCGATCTGGTTGGTGCTGGCGCGATGGCTGGATTTCCATGACGGCATCCCTCACACATCCACACGCACGACGGTCGACAGGCCCGTGCCATGACCGAGATGCTTCTTCGGCGGATTGGGATCGGATGCGTAGATGCGACGCTCATCGCCTTTGGCCTTGGGGTGGTACACCTTGAGGCCCCAACCATCAAAGCCCGCACTACGCAGGGTGGTGTCCAGCGCCGTGACCAATTCGTTGTCGGTGCGGGTGAATTGGTCGTTCAGATCCCGCAGCTCTTCATACGGGATGCCAGCGATCAAGGTTGGCAGCAGTTCGCCGTCACGCGTTTGTCCGATCAGTTCGTGGTCGAAGCGGGTGCAGGTGTCGCCTGTCACGCGGGTGTGGATCAAGCGCACGCGCTGCAGCAGCACCGCCTCCACGCTTTGCATCTCGCGCCAGGCCTGCACGAAGGTTTTGGCGGATTTCCTGATCGATCAGGGTTTCGTCCATTCCGGCCACCATCTGCCCGGCCAGATCGTTGAGATACTGCTCCAGTGCCTTGACGCGGTTGGGTGCTTCCAGCACCTGCTGCGTGGCCTGCACACGCGCGGCTTGTTCCTGTGCCAATGCCTGCCGGTGTTCCTGATCGAACTTTGCCAGTGCCTCTGTATCGCCCAAGGCCAGCAAAACCTCGCGCTGGATGGTCAGCGTCATCTCCGGCTCGGCGGGTTTGTCCCAGCCGTTGCTGGTGCGATTGGCCGCAACCAGTGCTGCAATCGCCTGGTCGTACTGAGCGTTCTGCTGGCGCAAGCGCTCAAACATCTGCGCCACGGCGCTGACGTCCCCGATTTCATTCAAAGGGGATTCGGTATCGGCGGTGACGTCGGTGGATTTTTTGCTGCGGCGGATCAGATTCACGGTGGACTCCTGTCAATAAGAGAGAACGGTTCAGACAGGTGTAATGGTCCGCGCAGAGACAGTTCAGGTCGATCAGGACGCAGCGGGTGGTTGAGGGTTTACGGGCAACAAACAGCCTTGGTCGCCATCAATATCCCGAGTGCTGTTGTAAAAAAGCCCTGAAGCGGATAGCAATTTAGAGTAATGGCTGGGGCTATTGGTGGCCGTTTCGTACAAAAGCGAATTTTGGCCATTTGCCTTCAGAAATCAGCAGGCGAAGAATCTCCTCATCGCGGGCGCACATCCCTCTTGGCGGGACGGCGTCCCCCAATGACGACAGGAGATTCCGATGCAGAACACGCTACCCGAACTGATTACACCGCGCACGCTCGCGGCCCGCTGGGGCCTTTCTGAAAAAACCCTCGAGCGCTGGCGCATGACCGGCAATGGCCCGACGTTTCTCAAACTGGGCAGCCGGGTGCTGTATCGCATGGACGATGTGTCGGCACACGAGGCACAGCGCACCCGCCGTTGCACCGCAGGCCAGTCCATTAGCGAAGGGATCTGGCAATGAACCGCGCCCAACGTCGCCAGCGCGACAACCTCACCCGGCAACTGCGTGCCCACATTGCCGAACACGGTATCGAAGCGATGCTCGACAAGATGTTCGGCCCTGGCAGTTGGCGTTACGACGCCCGCGAACAGTTATGGATCGTGCCGGATGCCAAAAGCACCGGCCCTGGTCGCGCCTACTACTGCGTGCGCGCCAATGGCGACTGGTTCAAGGCACGGCTGGATGCGGAGCACACGCAATGATGGCGACCGCAACGCAAACCACCACGGTGGCCAGCCATCCCTTCTTTGATTTCAACGATGCCGCCGACCTCATCCTGCCGCGCCACGACAAGGATGAAATCCGCTGTCGATTACTGGATCAATTGGAGTCGGTGCTGATCTATCTGTTTCCACGCGGCAAACGGCGCGGCAGCCAGTTCTACATCGGCAATCTGCAAGGTGAGCCGGGCGACAGTTTGGTGGTCGAACTGGAGGGCCCCAAACGCGGCGTGTGGATCGACTTCGCCACCGGCGAATCAGGCGATGTGCTGGCGCTGTGGGCCAGCACACGGGGCTACTGCTTGCCCACCGATTTCAGTGAGCTGTTGGAGGACGCGGCCGATTGGTTGATAGTGCCGCGTATCACCGCTGCGCCAGTGCTGCACACCAGCCGTGCCTATGACGAGCTTGGCCCCCACACCGGCAAATGGGATTACCTGGCGGCTGATGGCAGCCTGCTGGCCTGCGTCTATCGCCACGACACACCCAGCGGCAAGCAGTACCGCCCTTGGGATGTGCGAGCGCGGGCCATGCGAATGCCGGAGCCGCGTCCGCTCTACAACCTTCCTGCGATTGCTGCCGCCGATGCCGTGGTGCTGGTCGAAGGTGAAAAATGTGCCGATGCCTTGATGCAACTGGGCATCGCAGCCACCACCGCTATGGGCGGTGCCGCCACGGCCATCGACAAGACTGACTGGAAGCCACTGGCAGGCAAGACGGTCGCCGTCTGGCCCGATCACGATGAAGCGGGCGCGCGCTATGCCGCTGCCGTCATCCAGAAACTGGCGAGCATCGGTGCTACGGTCCGCCGTGTTTATGTGCCGCAGGACAAGCCCGTGAAGTGGGATGCTGCCGATGCCGTAGCGGAAGGCTTCAATGTCGAGGCGCTGCTGCGTGCATCCCAGCCAGTTACCGACATTGCCGCCGCCCCGGCGTTGGACATCACCCGCTGGCGGGCGGCAGAGCGTTTTACCGGGCAACCCCAGCAACGCCGCTGGCTGGTCGAAGGGGTGTTCCCGCAGGCGCAAGCCGCGCTGATCGCCGCTGCGGGCGGGGTCGGCAAATCTTTCCTGCTACTGGCGCTCACGCGGGAGGTCGCAGCTTTCGATGGCATCTGGGCCAATGCCCCCACTCTGTTTGGCAGTGCGCTGGCAGGTCATGGCGTGGCGATCTACATCACCGCCGAGGACGATGCCATCGAGGTGCACAACCGGCTGAACGCCCTCGGGCCGATTCCAGACCGCCTGTACGTGCTGCCTCTGCCAGATGCCGGTGGAGCCGTGCCCCTGTTCGCACCCGACCCGGCCACCCGAGGCCCCGCAACCACGGCGGCGTGGATGGATCTGGAGCGGCAACTCAAGGCCATGCCCAGCCTGAGCCTGGTGGTGCTCGATCCGCTGCAGCCGCTGTGTGCGCTGGACTTGAACGTGCCGGAGAACGCCCAGTTCGTCTGCTCGCGTTTGGCGGCGCTGGCGGCCAGCACGGGTGCCTCTGTCATCGTGTCGCACCACTTTGCCAAGCGCGAAGCGTCCACACCCGAGCAGGCCCGCGAGGCGATCCGAGGCACTGGCGGTCTGGTTGATGGCGTGCGGGCGGTCTATGCCTTGTGGCACCCCAAGGAAGATCAGGCCAAGAAACTCTGTGAGGCGATGGGCGAACCCTTTGAGCGCGGCCGCGTGGTGATGGGCGGCGTGGTCAAGGCCAATGGCCGCGCCAACCTGCGCGTGACCACCTTCTTGCGCAGTACCAGCGGCTTGCTGGTCGATTGCAGCGACCGTCTGCGCCAGACCCGACCGGAGCCAGATGATCTGCTGCCCGCACTGAAATCCGCCATCGCCCGTGCCGCGCGGGATGGCCAGCCCTACACCAAGACTGGCGGCAATGGCCTGTACGAACGCCGTCACGAACTGCCCGACGCCTTCCACGCCATCGGCAAGCATCGGCTCACCGGCTGGGTGGATGCCTTGCTGGCACAGGGTGAACTGGTCACCGCCATGGCCGACGGCTCGAAGCTGGTGAAGTGGCTCGACGTGCCCGATGGCCCGGTCGCCCAAGGTCAGGCGGTATTCGTCACCGGCCACCTGACCCGCTCCAGTGCCGGTCGGCCGCTTGCCGAGTAATGCTTCCCACCCCAACAATCGTTCCCGGCTTCCCGCTTTCCCACCGGGAACGCTCAAGGGGTGGGAACGATTTACCGCCAGCAAACACAAGGGTTTAAATCGTTCCCGGGTCAAAGCCTTCCCATCTGAGCCGGGAAGGATTAAAACTCAATGAAATCAACGTATTCCCGGCTTCCCGGTGTTTCCTCTCTAAAGAGAGGGTGAGCATTGGGAATGCTCACCTCACTCGCGTGGATGAGGTCGCGATTTGCGACCCCATCGACCGCCAAAGGCAAAACGGGTCCTTCCTGTCGATATTCCAATACGGGGGGCGCGAGCGCAGCATTACGCCACCGTCCGACCAGAAAACAAGGTTTGCAGGGTTTGCGGTTCGCACCTGGCGGTGTGGGCCAACGGGCCGAAAGCCCGGTCAGCGCGGGCCTGTGCGGGATAGCGGCAACGCGGAATGTGCGAACCTTGGTGCGCACCCGGTTCGCAGGTTTGCACCCCGGTGCGCGCGAAACGGCCGGGGAAGAAAGTTCAACGCTGGTGCGGGTTTGCAGGTGATTCCCCGCCAGAAACAGCGAAATTGGCCACCAAGGGCATCCAGGATTTGGAGACCCTTGCGGCAAGGGTGTGATCTGAGCTCACTCCCTGTCGGTGATGATCAGACCACGCGATACACCCGCTCGCCGCTGCCGTTATGCGCCAGCACCACGTTCAGGCCAAGTTTCTTGCGCAGCACCCCGGAAATCGCCCCGCGCACGGTGTGCAGCTGCCAGCCGGTGGCCAGCATCAGTTGCAGGCTGGTCGCACCTTGCGGGCGGCGCAGCGCAACTATCAGTGCGGCGAGTTTGGTGCCGGGGCGCACCGTGATGCCCTCCAGGAGTTGGAGGTCGTCGGTGGCGTCCACCGGCTGGACATCATCCAGCGGCACGGGGCGCAGCTGTCCGATGGCCGCGTAGCCCGCGTCGGTCAGGAGGTGGCCTCCGTCGGCGTGCTCAATCCAGCCGCACTGCAGCAGTGCGGTCAGCACCTTAGCCCGTGCGCCGCCACGCAGCGTGTCAGGCGGGATCATTCGCCCATCGGCACGACGGGCGGCAGTGCGCAGCAGCAGGCATTGGGCCGGGGAGAGTTTGAGCAGGGTGTCCATCGCATCCTCCGTCAGTTGGTCTGGCCGTCAAAGAGCGCCAGCAGGTCATCCAGCACCTGATCCACCCGCCCGAGGTCACCCACGTGGCCCCAGTGGATGGCCTCCGGGTCGTGGCCAAAGTGGTCATCGGCCAGTTGCCGCAAGGCCTCGATCTTGTCGAGGATCATCGGCAGGCGTTGAAGGTAGGTGTCGAGGGCGGTGGACTGGGTGGTCATGGCAGGCTCCGGGTTGATTGATGACGCCACCATTCACGCGCTGAACGATCAAGAAGCCAAGCTGATTCACTGTCTATAGTTGTGCCACATTGATATACTTCCAATCCTATGATCCAGCCATCAGGTGACTTTCGATGAAACGCTGCGTTGTGGGTGTCCGGCGCGCCGATGCACCGGTAGCGGAAGGCCATGGGCGCTTTGCCCCGACGGTGTGGTTTCCGTCCATGGCCACCATGGCCGCTGTGCTGTCGGAAGACAACCGCGCCATGCTGCGTTTGATCCATGAGCGCAAGCCAAAGTCGCTGACGGATCTGGCTGAACTGACCGGACGACAGGTGCCAAACCTGTCACGCACGCTGCGCATGATGGAAGGCTATGGCTTGGTAACGATTGAGAAGAATGCCCGGGAAACGCAGCCCATTGCATTGGCCACAGAATTTTTGGTTGTGCTGGATTAATCGCAATAACAGGACATGGCCACGGCACCAATAGATACGGAACGAGCGAATGAACACAGAAACCCACCGCCAGCTTGCCAATGCATCTGGAGCATCTGCAACCTGCTGCGCGGGCCGTATAAGCGCAACGAATACCGCAAGGTCATTTTGCCGCTCACGGTGTTGCGCCGTTTCGATTGCCTGCTGGCACCCACCAAGACTCAAGCACTGGAAACCTTCAACCAGTACAAGGGCAAACCGGAGAGCATCATCCGCAGCGTGATGCAGTCGGCCACGGGTTATCCGTTTTACAACCTCTCCAAGCTGGAGCTGGCGCCTTCACAAAAGGGACGTAACTCGCTGCTTGACGACCCCAGCAACCTCGCGCCCAACCTCAACAGCTACATCAACGGCTATTCGCCAAACATCCGCGCCATCTTTGATCACTTCAAGTTTGGTGAGCAGATCAGCAAGATGGCCGAGAAGAACCTGCTGTTTCAGGTGATCCAGAAATTCGCCACCTTCGACCTGAGCTTTTCCGGCCTGTCCGCCGACCAGGCGGCCATGCAAATGGGCTATGTGTTCGAAGAGTTGATCCGGATCGGCGCGGAACAATCCAACGAAGAAGCGGGGGAGCACTTCACGCCACGCGAGGTCATCAAACTGATGGTCAACCTGCTGCTCACGCCGGAACAAGACCTGCGCCGCAGCCACGTGGTCAAAACCATCTATGACCCGGCCTGCGGTACGGGCGGCATGTTGTCGGTGGCCGAGAAATACATTCGTGACCTCAACAGCGAAGCCAAGCCGCATCTCTACGGCCAGGACTGGAACGACGAGGCTTGGGCTGTTTGCCGATCCGACATGCTCATCAAGGGAGAAGATGCCGACAACATTGCGCTGGGCGACACCTTCACCAAGGATGCCCATGCCCGCGACGAGCAGGGTCAGAAGCGCAGTTTCGATTACATGCTGGCCAATCCGCCCTTCGGTGTGGAATGGAAGCAGCAACAACGCTACATCGAGCACGAGCGCGACACTCTGGGGTATCAGGGGCGCTTCGGTGCAGGCACGCCCCGCATCAACGACGGCGCGCTGCTGTTCCTGCAACACATGATCGACAAGATGCGCCCAGCTTCCGAAGGCGGCAGCCGCATCGGCATCGTGTTCAATGGCTCACCCTTGTTCACCGGTGATGCCGGTGGTGGCGAATCGGAGATCCGCCGCTGGATCATCGAGAACGACTGGCTCGAAGCTGTGGTCGCGCTGCCCGACCAGCTCTTCTACAACACCGGCATCAGCACCTATATCTGGGTGCTGACCAATCACAAAGAAGCGCACCGCAAGGGCATGGTGCAACTCATCGACGCCCGCAACCACTGGGTGCCGATGGAAAAAAGCCTCGGCAACAAGCGCCGCCGCATTGGTGACCCATCCGATAAGCCCAAAGACCCTGACTACATTGGCGACATCACTGGTCTGCACGGCCAGTTTCAGGAAGGTGCCAGCCGCTGGGTGCTGTTCGATAAGGACGGCAAGGTCGTCACCGTCGCCAGCGCGGGCCCCACGGGTGATGCGCAGGAAGGCCAGCAGTGGAAACAACTCGTGGTCAGCAAGGTGTTCGACAACGAGGATTTTGGCTACCACAAGATCACCGTCGAACGCCCCTTGCGTCTGAACTTCCACGCCACGCCAGAACGGCTGGCTCGTCTGGAAGACGAAACGGCATTCAAGAACCTGGCCACCAGCACCAAGAAAGATGAAGCTGCACGCCTGGCCGACATCGCCGCTGGCGAGAAGCGCCAGCAGCAAATCCGCGACCTGCTGGCCGAATTCGCCAAGCGCCACCCAGAGCAGATCAACGACCGCAAGGTGTTTCTGGATTGCCTTAAGCCCGTAGACCGTGAACTGAACGTGCGTCTCTCTGCGCCGGAGCTCAAGGCCGTGGTCAGCGCCCTCTCGGAACGAGATGAAACTGCCGAAATCTGCCGCAACCGCGATGGCGAAGCCGAGCCGGATGCTGAGCTGCGCGACACCGAAAACGTGCCGTTGAAGGAGAGCATCCAGGCCTACTTCGAGCGCGAGGTGTTGCCCCACGTGCCGGATGCGTGGATCGACCACAGCAAGACCAAGATCGGCTACGAAATCCCGCTCAACCGGCATTTTTACCGCTACGAGCCGCCCCGCGAACTGGCCGTAATCGAGAGCGAAATCAAGGCGTTGGAGGCCGACATCGTCCGCCTGCTGGGCGAGGTCACAGGATGATGGCGCGCACGCTTGACCGCATCTGCGTTCCGGCAGCCCGTTTTTTTCTGGCGCAAGGCCATGCCTTTGCGTATAATTGCTTGCAACAACACCCCCCACGCCTCTCCACGATGCGCACCAGGGGGGTTACTTTTTTGGGCTTCTGCCACGCGCGCAAGCCCGCTCAAAACCCCGCCACGCTGCAAACATCTGCGCGTTCCGGCGGGTTTTTTATGCCCACTGTTCGGGCAGCCGGATCCTGCTGATGATCCAGTACGGCAAACCGGCGCTGACCACCGATCAGCAAGTCGACCTGCTCATCCGGCGCGGCATGCACATCGCCCACCGGGTGCAGGCTCGGCAGTACCTCACCCACATCAGCTACTACCGCCTGCGCGCCTACTGGCTGCCTTTTGAGCAAGCCGCCGCCAACGGCGATGACCACGCCTTTGCTGCCGGTGCCGACTTCGCCACCGTGCTGGCCATTTACGACTTCGACCGCGAGCTGCGCCTGCTACTGATTGACGCCATCGAGCGCGTTGAAATTTCCCTGCGCACACGTCTGGCCAATGTCCTCAGCCTGCGCTACGGCCCCTTCGCCCACGAAGAGCCAGTGCATTTCGCCAAGGCACACCTGTGGCAACAAAGCCGCGACGAACTGGCCAAGGAATACGCCCGCAGCCGCGAAACCTTTGCCGAACACTACCGCAGTCAATACCCGCAATTGCCCAGCCCGCCGCTGTGGGTGGCCTGCGAGCTGATGACGCTGGGCCACCTCTCTCGCTGGCTGCAAAACCTGCGCATTCCCAAAGACCGGCAAACCATTGCCGATGCTTACGGTCTGGATGAAAAAGTGCTGGTGTCCTTTGCTCACCACCTCACCATCGTGCGCAACCACTGCGCCCACCATGGCCGGGTGTGGAACCGCAAACTGTCACTGAAGATGCAGATTCCCGGCAAGAAGCCGGCCGGTTTGTCGGCGCAATTCAACCCCGCGCAAGACCGCCGTCTTTACAACACTCTGACCATGCTGACCTACCTGATGAGCGTGATCAGCCCTGCCTCTACTTGGCGTCAGCGGCTCAAGGCACTGATTCAGGCCACGCCGCAGATTGCAGTGGCGGATATGGGCTTCCCGGCAGATTGGGAGCAGAGGGCGATTTGGCAGGAGACAACATCATGAACCAGGAATTCCTGCGCCCACGACTCGTGGGCAGGCGCTTTGACGAGCACACCTTGCCGCTGGACATCCTCAAGGATTTTTCCGCGCTGGAAGAAATGCTGATCGAAGTGGCCAAGCGCCAGTACCTTGCCGCGCACCCCGACCGCCAGCGTACCCCGAAGGGCTTCACCAAGGGGCTGGAACTGCACCTGACAGCGGTGGAAGAAGGCAGCGCCATTCCAGTGATTGCCCTGGCCTTTGCTACCCTGTTTCCATCGGCGGATGCTGACTACTTTGACCAAGCCAAGGATCAGATCGTTGAAGCCATTGCCGCCGCTGAACACGGACAACAACCCGCGCTACAGCCCGAGCTGCTGCGCTATTTCGACCGCTTCGGTCGCGGCCTGCACGAAGGCGAGGCCATGGAGTTTCCCCGTAGCAACGGGCAGACCGCTTCGCTGACACCTGCGACGCGCGAACGCTTGCTGCGCGCCTCGCAGGCAGAGAGCTGGACTGAGGAAACAACTCTCAAGGGCCGCATCCCGGAGGTTGATCAGGCCGATCACGGCTTTGAACTGGAGCTTCGCAATGGCACCAAGCTCAAGGCGCCATTGCTTGAAGCCCATCGCAAAACCATTCTCGAAGCCGCTGTCGGTTACCGAACTGGCGTCACAGTAGCCATCAAGGGCGTCATTGAACGGGATCGCGCTGATCGCCCCAAGCGCTTCGAGTCGGTTGAACACGTCACCTCATTGGACCCGCTTGACATCGAAACCCGCCTTGAAGAACTGGCGCAACTTCAAGACGGCTGGCTCGACGGCAAAGGCCGCGCGCAGGATCGAGCGTCCCTCATCCGTTTGGCGCAGACGTTCGACGAGCGTTTCGGCGCAGACCTGCCTCTATTGGTCGAGCCGAAACCGAGAGCTTTTCGTAGACAAGAGAACGTAGTTCATCTATTGGAACGGCGGGAAACAGAATGCTTCGAAGGTCGGCTTGGAATTCGAACGGAATGTCGGGGGAGATATCTCCGGCCTTACGTTTTTGTAAGAAGCCCTCCAGCACCGCCTTCTTCTTGAAATAGGTGTCGCACAGCTACTACGACCTTGACGAAACCAACGCGTAGCGCGTTCGATCCCGAGAAAACCAAAAGATCACCCGTTTACGCTCATTTCAAGGTCGTGCGGCTTTTAAATGGGTGTTAATGGGTGTAGTATTGGTTGCATGCTGCGTTCAGATACCCTACAGATCACCCCTGAGATCTTGAGCCTGATTGCTCGGATCGACGAGTTCAAAGGCGCATGGCGGGCCTTGGGCACACTCGCGCCCGAGCGTCTCTCAGCGCTGCGGCGGGTGGCGACCATAGAAAGCATTGGCTCATCAACCCGTATCGAGGGTAGCAAGCTGACTGACCGGGAAGTGGGGCGCCTGCTCTCCAACCTGGCCATTCAGTCTTTCGACACCCGCGACGAACAGGAAGTGGCTGGTTACGCCGAGCTGATGGATCTGGTGTTCAGCTCGTGGCAGGACATCCCGTTCAACGAAAACCACATCAAGCAGCTGCACCAGATCCTGTTGCGCCACAGCGAAAAGGATGCACGCCACCGGGGGCAGTACAAGACCAATTCGAACAGCGTCGCCGCCTTCGATGAAAGCGGTACGCAGATCGGCATTGTCTTTGAGACCGCCACGCCATTTGACACGCCAAGGCTGATGGCTGAATTGGTGTCCTGGGTGAATGCTGAAAGGGAGAAGGGGCATCTGCACGCCTTGTTGATCATCGCGATCTTCGTGGTGGTGTTTCTGGAAATACACCCCTTCCAGGATGGCAACGGTCGCTTGAGCCGGGTGCTGACGACCCTGCTACTGATCCAAGCCGGGTACGCCTATGTGCCGTACAGCTCGCTGGAGAGCGTGATCGAGCTGAACAAGGAAGCCTATTACTTGGCCCTGCGCCAAACACAGGGCTCCATCCGCACTGATGCACCCAACTGGCAACCATGGCTGGTGTTTTTCTTGCGCTCACTGGCCGAACAGGTTCGGCGTCTGGAGAAGAAGGTCGAGCGTGAAAAGATCGTGCTGGCTGCGCTGCCCGAGCTGTCACTGCAGATCGTGGAACTTGCCCGCGAGCACGGACGCGTCACGATGATGGACGCTATCAAACTGACCGGAGCCAGCCGCAACACCCTGAAGCAACACTTCCGTGACCTGACCGAGCGCAACCATCTGGAGCAGCACGGCAGCGGACGCGGCGTGTGGTATGGGTTGAAGTGACGGAGTCAGTTCAGTTCCGGATTTGGGAATTGAACCGGCGTCCGCAAATCTCGCGTTGCACGAGGTGAGACAGCAGCTTCTGACGGGATCAGCCTGCAATCCTCCCTGATTGGTGCTCATCGGAACTCATGGCAGCCGTGATCGGCCGTTTGGCGTCGCCTCAGCACCACCAGTCTTTCAGGGCTCGGATACTCTCCGAGCCCTTTTGCTTGCCTGATAGGTTTTCATAGTCGGGCCTACCTGGGGTGGGCTCAATTGGTGACGAGCGCTTATACGTGGCTAGCAAGCGCGGCGCATACGCGCTCCAACCGCGCATGTGCTTCGCTAGCAACCTAATGAACCTCTGGGTTCTTTGATAGTGTTGTCAAAACCTTAGGGCCCATGATGCTTACAACCGTGTTGTCACTCTCTGCTCGCACGACCACGCTTCAGGGAAGTAGTGCGCCGTCTTATGGCTCTGCCATTAGTACCTGGTGCGCGAGTTGTGGATTACAGGCGCCTAGAATGTGATAAGCAGGGATGTCCACCGCAATTTTCTGCTTCATCGTCGACTGTATATCGAGACCATTCAATTAAGCCCCGAGGCTCGATATGGCTCAGGGATCAGTTTCCGGGCTTTGTCGATATTTGATCAATTTAGACAGCTTTTAGGCATTGATTATTGATTTAAGCTGACACTGGTTCGATAGTAAGTTCTATGCTAAGTTATCTATATCAATTTCGTAGATAAAAATCTTAGCTTTTGTCTTGGATTAAGCCTAAGCTTTGATTTGTTTTATTTTTGGCGATGGCCCTCGCTCATCCAATGCAACAAGAACTTGCCGAGTTACTGAAAAAAGCGAACGGCCTAACTGCGGCTCACCTACCTTTAGGTGGCTCATTGGTTGCGTATGAGTTGTTACTCAACCTCTACTTGCACCACGCACGTGGAGAAGAAGTTACCATCAAGACCTTGTTTGCTGGCATTCCCTACTCAGACATGGGTATCCGCTATCATCTCAGAAAACTCATTGCGGACGGTTGGCTTAAGCTTAAGCCGGCTGACCATGACAAGCGTACACGTCTTTGCGTGCCCACCGAGCAGTTCCAGTCGGCGTGGAACGACGTCATGCAGGAGTTAGAGCGCTCATTTATTGCGCGATTTGCGTTTTCTGATCGCAAGTCAAATCCCACGAACATGAGTGAGTAGTCGCTAGCACCATAGCGTGTCACGCTGGTTTGTTACACTCACGCTCCCAGAGTGAAGCTGTCGCTCTCGTATTTGAGTGGTATGCGTCAACACACTTGGCCCTGCAAGCCATGGCGCAATCGGTTCGAACCATCTCGAGTTCGCTCTTGGCGAGACGTTTGACCAAAAATTTGCCATAACGGCCATGGTGCGTTTTTGGTCATCGTGTTTTCGGCCTTGGATTGTTTTGTGGAAGCTTTCTGGGTATCAACAGGCATTGTTGCCTTGGCAGAAATGGGTGATAAAACCCAGTTGCTTGCCTTGATTCTAGCTGCTCGATTTAAAAGACCTCTTCCAATCATCTCGGGCATATTGGTTGCCACAGTGCTAAATCACGGTCTAGCCGGTGCCCTTGGAGCTTGGATCACCGGCAATGCCGATACTGACTGGTTGCGCTGGGGGCTAGGCATCTCCTTTGTCCTGATGGGCTTCTGGACACTTATTCCAGATACGATCGAGAGCGAACAAACGCGGCTTAGCGGTCGCTTTGGCTTGTTTGGGCTGACGTTTGCGCTTTTCTTCATCGCCGAAATGGGTGATAAAACCCAGCTAGCAACGGTCGCACTGGCCGCTCACTATCCAGCCCCAGTTGCAGTGGTATTTGGAACAACAGTAGGGATGCTGTTGGCTAATGTGCCGGCTGTGTTCCTTGGAGATCAATTACTGTCTCGGATTCCATTGCAAACCGTTCGCCGTGTGACGGCGATACTTTTTATGCTTCTGGGAGTCTGGACGCTAGTCGACGGGCGGTTAACATCGGTTTTCTAGATGTCAAGTCACCCATTCACACATCATCTTCGCTAGACTATGCGTTCATTTTCGTGGTGGTCTATCTCTAATTACAGCGGGGCAGTCATGTATCAAGAACTTTCTCTTTATATCGATGGCAAGTTTATTGAAGCAGGAGGGCGCACCACCCAGAACGTCATTAATCCTGCCAATCGTGAAGTGCTAGGGCAGCTCCCTCATGCCACTGGAGCCGATCTTGAGGCCGCGCTTCAAGCCGCTGACAAGGCATTTAAATCATGGCGCAGATCCTCGCCAATTGAGCGTGCGGCCATTCTCAGAAAAGTCAGTCAGCTGACACGCGAAAGAGCACCGCAGATTGCCCGCAACATGACCTTGGACATGGGCAAACCGCTTGCAGAGTCAATGGGAGAATTGGTTTCGTGCGCTGATCACTGCGACTGGCATGCTGAGGAGTGCCGTCGCATTTACGGTCGAGTTATTCCACCACGCAACCCCGATGTTCGTCAATTTGTGCTCCGTGAGCCAATCGGTGTTTGCGTTGCATTTACACCCTGGAACTTTCCATACAACCAAGCGATTCGAAAGATCACCGCCGCAATTGGAGCGGGTTGTACGATTGTCTTGAAGGGACCTGAAGATGCACCGAGTGCTGTCATGGCAATTGCACAGATGTTCCATGATGCTGGCTTGCCACCCGGGGTGCTTAACGTTGTATGGGGTGATCCACCTAAGGTCTCGGATCATCTGATTCGCTCCCCCATCACCCGCAAAGTTTCGTTCACAGGATCGGTGGCAGTCGGTAAGCACTTGGCCGGGCTTGCAGGTCAACACATGAAACGTGTCACGATGGAGCTAGGCGGGCATTCCCCGGTTCTGGTCTTCGAAGACGCTGACATCCAGAAAGCCGCAACAATGCTCGCTAAATTCAAAGTTCGAAATGCGGGTCAAGTATGTGTGTCGCCCACTCGGTTCTACGTTCAGAAGGGTGCTTATGATAAGTTCCTAGAGAAGTTCACCGAGGTCATGGGTAACACCAAGGTTGGTGATGGTTTGGTTGAAGGCACAGAAATGGGCCCTCTGGCTCACGAGCGGCGTGTCCCAATAATGTCCCAGTTTGTCGAAGATGCGGTGCGGCGCGGCGGCAAAGTACTCGTTGGGGGCGAGCCACTTGACGGCGGTGGGTTCTTTTTTGCACCGACGGTGATTGTGGGACTTCCCGACGACTCGATGTTGATGACCGAGGAGCCATTCGGACCGGTAGCCCCCGTTGTGGTATTCGACGACCCACAAGAGGTTATCCGAAAGGCAAACAGTCTGCCATTCGGCTTATCGTCTTATGTATTTACGAACTCTTTGCAAACTGCTACTAGAGTATCAAACGCGCTGGAGGCGGGCATGGTGAACATTAACCACTTCGGTAGCGCCTTGCCTGAGACGCCGTTTGGTGGCGTCAAAGAGAGTGGCATTGGTAGCGAAGGAGGCAGCGAGACCTTTGATGGCTACTTGGTCACTAAATTTGTGACCCACCTATAGAAAAACGTTGTTTGCTACCCAACAAAACAAATGCGACACCTTTTGGGTGTCGCATTTGTACTTAGCAATACAAACGTTGTGTACGCTGCAGACACCCAAATTAAATAATATTGGGGGCAGCCTCTACCAAACGCGTCACACGCCATGCTTTGTCACGAGAAATCGGGCGGGACTCAGCAATCTCGACTGTGTCACCTGATTTAAACTCGTTTGCCTCATCATGGGCTTTGTACTTTGCCGAACGCATGACAACCTTACCAAGCAAAGGATGCTTAACGCGACGCTCAACAAGCACCACAACCGTCTTGTCCATCTTGTCACTGACGATCTTCCCAACCAACTTACGCTGGCGTTTTGCGGGGATTTGCGCTTCTGTCATGTTCAGGCTCCAGCTTTTTGAGTCAGCACGGTACGCACACGAGCAATATCGCGACGCACTTTGCAAATCTCACTGTTATTGGTTAGCTGTTGCGTGGCTTTTTGCATGCGCAGGCCAAACTGTGCCTTGAGCAAGCTTTCGAGCTCTTGCTTCAGATCCGCAACGTCCTTGCTACGCAATTCACTTGCTTTCATTTCAATTCCTTTTATCTTTCCGCTCAGGCACCAAGATGGCGCGAAACGAAGGTCGTCGAAATAGGAAGCTTGGCAGCAGCCAGGCGGAACGCCTCTCGTGCTATCTCCTCGCTCACCCCTTCCATCTCGTACAGCACTTTGCCCGGCTGTATCTCAGCAACCCAGTACTCTGGATTACCTTTACCGTTACCCATACGTACCTCAGCCGGCTTCTGTGAAATCGGCTTGTCTGGGAAGATACGGATCCAGATACGGCCGCCACGCTTAATGTGACGGTTAATCGCACGACGTGCAGATTCAATTTGTCGGGCAGTCAAACGGCCGCGGCCAGTTGCCTTCAGGCCAAACTCACCAAACGACACACTCGCACCGCGGGTAGCCAAGCCGGTGTTACGGCCTTTTTGCTCTTTGCGATATTTTCTACGTGAAGGTTGCAACATGTTTATTCTCCCTCAGGTGCTGGTGCAGCATCAGGCGTTGCGGCCTCAGCACTCTTTTTCGGGGCACGGGTACGACCTGCCGGGCGACCAGCCTTAGCGTCGGGTCGATCGCCACGGGGTGCGCGACGAGGACGACGCTCCTCTTCACGAGGAGGCGCAGCCGTTTCAGCGGGCATTTCCCCATTCGGCAGCATGTCACCCTTATAGACCCAGACTTTGATACCAATCACACCATATGTCGTATGTGCTTCTGATGTGCCATAGTCAATATGAGCACGCAAGGTATGGAGCGGCACACGGCCTTCTCGATACCACTCTGTACGAGCAATCTCAATCCCGTTCAGACGACCCGCACTCATGATCTTAATGCCTTGCGCACCTAAACGCATCGCATTTTGCATGGCTCGCTTCATCGCACGGCGGAACATAATCCGCTTCTCAAGCTGCTGGGCGATAGAGTCAGCGATCAGCTGGGCATCAACCTCCGGCTTGCGAATCTCCTCGATGTTCACGTGAACCGGCACACCCATCAAGCGTTGCAGGTCTGACTTCAAGCCTTCAATGTCCTCACCACGCTTGCCAATCACCACGCCCGGGCGAGCCGAGTATACGGTGATACGGGCATTCTTGGCGGGGCGTTCGATAACAATACGACCAACCGAAGCATTCTTGAGCTTCTTCTTCAGGTACTCGCGCACGCGGATGTCCGAAGCCAGCAAGCCCCCGAAATCTCTCTCGGATGCATACCAACGCGAAGCCCAGTTACGTGTAACTGCGAGACGGAACCCAACCGGGTTAATTTTCTGACCCATCTTGACCCCTTAATCGCTGACTTTGACGGTGATATGGCAAGTCTGCTTTTCGATTCGATTACCCCGACCCTTTGCTCGGGCGGAAAACCGCTTCATCGACTGTGCCTTGTCAACATAAATCGTAGAAACCTTCAATTCATCAATGTCGGCACCATCATTGTGCTCAGCATTGGCAATTGCCGATTCCACGGCCTTTTTCAGAATGCCAGCGGCTTTCTTGTTCGTAAATGTCAAGATATTCAGCGCTTGAGCAACCGGCTTGCCTCTGATCATGTCAGCGACCAATCGGGTCTTTTGCGCGGAAATGTGGACTCCACGAATATTAGCTGTCGTTTCCATGATCTACCTCTTCGCCTTCTTATCGGCTGCATGACCTTTGAAAGTACGAGTCAGTGCAAATTCACCGAGCTTGTGACCGACCATGTTCTCGTTGATGTACACGGGAACATGCTGACGACCATTATGGACGGCGATGGTAAGCCCAATAAATTCGGGCAGGATGGTGGAGCGGCGCGACCAAGTCTTGATCGGCTTCTTTCCTTGCTCGGCGACAGACGCTTCTACTTTCTTGAGCAGATGAGCATCGACGAACGGGCCTTTTTTAATCGAACGTGACATGATTCGCCCTCTTACTTACGCTTGCGACGCTGGACGATCATATTGTTCGTCCGCTTGTTGCGACGGGTCTTATAACCCTTCGATGGGGTACCCCAGGGGCTGACTGGCTCACGCGCCTCACCGGTACGACCTTCACCACCACCGTGAGGGTGGTCGATTGGGTTCATAGCGACGCCTCGGACAGTCGGCCGGATACCACGCCAGCGCATTGCACCAGCCTTACCAATCTGCCGCAGGCTGTGTTCTTCGTTGCCAACTTCGCCAATGGTCGCACGGCATTCAATGTGCACGCGACGCACTTCACCGGAGCGCAAGCGCACCTGAGCGTAAACGCCTTCGCGAGCAAGCAGAACGGCAGATGCACCAGCGGCGCGAACCATCTGGGCACCTTTTCCGGGGATCATTTCAACGCAATGAATGGTCGAACCAACCGGAATGTTACGGATTGGCAAGGTGTTGCCAACTTTGATCGGCGCTTCGCTGCCAGATAACAAAGTCGTACCCACTTCCAAACCACGGGGTGCAATGATGTAACGACGCTCACCATCGGCGTAGCACAGCAATGCGATGTGTGCCGAACGGTTTGGGTCGTACTCGAGGCGCTCAACCTTCGCAGGAATACCGTCTTTATTGCGACGAAAATCAATCAAACGGTAATGCTGTTTGTGACCGCCACCACGATGACGCAATGTGATGTGACCATTGTTGTTACGGCCTGAGCCACGCTTTTGCTTTTCAACAAGCGACGCGACTGGAGCGCCTTTGTGCAAAGTCGAGGTAACGACTTTGAGCATGCCACGGCGACCGGGCGATGTTGGTTTAACTTTTACGAGGGCCATTTAATTTACCTCCGCAAAATTGAGCTCTTGGCCAGCCTTCAGAACCACATAGGCTTTACGCTCATTGCGACGACGGCCCATGAAACGACCGAAACGCTTTTCTTTGCCTTTACGGTTCAAAACCTGAACTGAGTCGACTTCAACCTTAAACAGCAGTTCAACAGCTGCTTTGATCTCCGGCTTCGTTGCATCAGGTGCAACACGAAACGCGATCTGATTGTTACGCTCAGCAACCTCGGTGGCTTTCTCAGTCACGATCGGGGCGAGAATAACCTGCATCAAGCGATCATTGTTCATCCCAGCATCTCCTCAAGTTGAGCAACCGCCGGTTTGGTGATCAGCACGGTTTTGTAGTGAATCAGAGACAAAGGATCAGCATACCGGGTCTCAATGACCGCCACGTGTGGCAGATTACGGGTGGCCAAGTAAACGTTCTCATCAACCTCATCGGTAATAATCAGAACCGAGTCCATACCCATATCACGCAACTTTTGCGCAGCTAACTTGGTCTTGGGCGCTTCGAGCGTGAAAGCATCTACTATGGCGATACGATCCTCGCGAGCCAATTGAGAAAGAATCGACCGGATACCGGCACGATACATTTTCTTGTTGACTTTGTGACTGAAATTCTCGTCTGGCGAATTCGGGAATACGCGACCACCCCCACGCCAAAGTGGCGAAGAGGTCATGCCCGCGCGCGCACGACCAGTACCCTTTTGTTTGAACGGCTTCTTGGTCGAGTGCTTGACCTCAGCGCGATCTTTCTGAGCACGGTTCCCCATGCGGGCATTTGCTTGGTACGCAACAACGATCTGGTGAATTAACGCCTCGTTGTAGTCGCGTCCGAATACGGTATCTGGCACACTAACGGTGCTCTCAGACTTACCTTGATCGTTCAGGAGCTTGATATCCATTACCTTACGCCCCCTTCTTGACAGTGGTTTTTACAGCCGGATGCACAATGATGTTGGCACCGGCGTGTCCGGGGACAGCGCCTTTGACCATCAACAACCCGCGCTCAACATCCACGCGAACCACGTCAAGGTTTTGAACGGTGCGGGTTACATCACCCAAATGCCCAGCCATTTTCTTACCTGGGAAAATGCGACCTGGATCTTGTGCCTGACCGATTGAGCCAGGTGCTCGGTGCGAAACCGAGTTGCCGTGGGATGCGCGTTGCGACGCAAAGTGGTGTCGCTTAATAGAACCGGCGAAACCTTTACCAATCGTCGTCCCGGTGACATCAACTTGCTGACCAGCCTCAAAAACGCTTTCCACAGCCACGATGGCACCAGGCGCAAACTCTGCAGCTTTGGCGGGATCAAGACGAAACTCTTTGAGCACACTGCCAGACTCAACGCCGGCTTTGGCAAAATGTCCTGCGAGGGGCTTATTCACTCTGGACGCACGGCGAGTGCCGTATGTCAGTTGTACCGCCGCATAGCCATCAGTTTCTGGTGTCTTGACCTGAGTGACACGGTTGTTCGACACGTCTAGCACTGTCACGGGGATGGATTCTCCCTCATCCGTGAACAGGCGAGTCATACCGACCTTCCGACCCACAAGGCCAAGCCTATGGGCGGCTGGCGTAGGTGTCGATTTCGACATCATATTCTCCCGGGTGTTACCCGATTCCCGACTTCGATTGGCCGGGGCTAATAAAAATCCAGATAAGATCTGATAGACTTTCTGGACCACTATTGATCTCACATAAGTGAGCCGAAGATATTAACACGACATAAGGGTTTACTGCAAGATTAAGCCTTTTGCCGAGCAATAATTACTGCAACGCGATCTCAACATCCACGCCAGCTGGCAAATCCAGACGCATCAACGCATCAACCGTTTTGTCGGTCGGGTCGACAATATCCATGAGTCGCTGGTGAGTACGCATCTCCAACTGGTCACGTGATGACTTGTTCACGTGCGGGGAACGCAAAATATCGTAGCGGCGAATGCGGGTTGGTAAAGGCACCGGTCCACGAACAATCGCACCAGTGCGTTTAGCCGTATCAACAATCTCAGCTGCGGACTGATCAATCAGCTTGTAATCAAACGCTTTTAGGCGAATGCGGATTTTTTGATTCTTCATTTGTAGATTCCAAAGAGCGCGTTAGGAGACGCTACCGAAGCAATGCCTCGGTAGCTCCTTCTGGATTTACTTCAAGATTTTCGCGACGACGCCAGCGCCCACGGTGCGGCCACCTTCACGGATTGCAAAGCGCAGGCCTTCTTCCATGGCGATCGGGGCAATCAGTTTGACCGTCATCGCCACGTTGTCACCCGGCAACACCATCTCTTTATC
>CAMCOS010000035.1 GCA_945876565.1 Lautropia mirabilis
GCAAGTGTGACAAATTGCCCAGCGTCTCGTTTTTAACCTTGCCATCCTCGCGGTAGCTGCGGCGCAACAAATGGGTGCAATAGACCTGGTCTTTGTACCTGCGCTTGGTGGTGACTACGTGAGCTGTACCGGTTCTTGATGCCATGGAAATAATTATAGGCCAAAATAAAAACTTGTCAAGACAATTTAGTGACTACAAAAGTAGACTTAAAAAAGGCCACTAAAAGCGGCCTTCCCCAGCTACAAGGGCAGAAAAAATGCGAATTAATCGCTCAAAAATAAGAGGAACTTCAGATTAAACTTGCTCCAAGCTCCTGACCTGCCCACTTATTGGATCAGTTGCGCTTAAAGAAGCTTTTAACAAGTTTTGGCCTGACCTTCAGCGTAATCCGGTAGCCAAACTCAAGCAACCAAGTAATGGGCGCAAGCGATGCGAAGCTGCCCAACTGTCGCCACGGTGCAGGCATGGCCTGCCACAGCCTGGCAAATCCGGCCGCGCCGTCATAAATCTGGCCAGTCGCGATTTCCTTGACATGAAACCGAGCGAGCAATGTTTGCTGGTCATAGCCCACCGGGCAACTGGGGTTGGGTCCGGCTACATCGACCCACTGCACCTGCTGAGCTTTGTCTAGTCGTTGGTAGTAGGCAATTTCCTTGGCACACATGGGGCAACTTCCGTCAAAATACACGGCGATCTCGAGTGCTGGATCGGTTTGCTCACGGCTCATGGCAGAAGACTACCTGAGTTTGTCCCATTCAAGCATGAATGCCACGCTTGTTTGGGTGTATTGAGGGCAAGTCTTGTCAACAGACTGAAACATGAGGTCATTAGAGTCCGAAGAATTCAATGTTCTCTAGAGAAGGCTTTCGCGTGAGTAAGCAAATTGACGCTTTGATATTTGATTGGGCGGGGACAGTACTGGATTTTGGGTGCTTTGCGCCCACACAGATATTCGTCGACGCGTTTAAGTCAGCGTTTGATTTTGAGATCACGCTAGATGAAGCCAGAAAACCCATGGGTCTTGGCAAGTGGGAGCATATCGAAGCCTTGGGCCAGGATTCTGCGGTGAGTGTCCGTTGGCAAGCGCAGTTTGGGCGTCCGATGGCTGAATCAGATATTGATCACATCTACAACACCTTCATTCCGCTGCAACAAGAGCGGGTAGTGGCACATGCTGACTTGATTCCTGGTTTTCTGGCCGTGCTTTCCCAGTGTCGTGACCGGGGCTACAAAATCGGTTCCACCACGGGCTACCCGCGAGTTGTCATGGATCGGTTGGTGGACGTGGCTGCCCAACATGGTTATGAGCCGGATTGTCTGGTCTGCACGGGCGATCTGCCGGCCGGTGGTCGTCCGGGACCCTGGATGGCACTGGCCTGTGCGATTGAGCTTGGCGCGGGTGCGGTCTGGCGTTGCGTCAAAGTAGACGACACAATACCAGGCATTGAAGAGGGTCGCAGGGCCGGCATGTGGACGGTTGGTGTGACTTTGTCTGGCAGTTTGTGTGGGGTGACGCAGCAGCAGTTTGAGCAGATGTCTGCGAACGAGAAAGACGCACTGCGGCAACCCGCTGCAAAGCAACTCCAAGACGCTCGCGCGCACTTTGTGATTGACACTGTGGCTGACTTGATGCCAGTGCTTGATCAGATTCAAGCCCGGATTCTGGTGGGTGATCGTCCCTGATGCTGAGTAGCAAACATTACGATTTGATTGTGGTGGGGGCGGGCATTGTTGGCTTAGCCTGCGCCTATCAAGCCTATATGCGTGGCTTGAAAGTCGCAGTTCTCGAACGCCATTCGAAGTGCGTCGGCGCATCAATCCGAAACTTCGGCTTTGTGACGGTCACGGGCCAGCGTCGAGGTCAGCATTGGCAGCGCGCGCGTGAGACCCGAGATGTTTGGCTGGAAGTGGCCAAGCAGGCGGCGATCCCGATTCTGCATCAGGGACTGTACGTTGCTGCCCAACGCCAAGAGGCTCAAGCGGTGGTGGAGGCTTTTTTGCAAACGGAAATGGGTGAGCATTGCCGGCTACTTACGAGCCAACAACAACGGGCATTGCTGCCATTTGTGCCAGGCATGCGGGCAGTGATGCATAGCCCGTTTGAGTGCCGGGTTGAATCGAAGCAGGCCATTGGGCAGTTAGCGCATTGGCTACAAAGTGCCTGTGGGGTTGATTTCTATTGGAAGACGGCTGTCACGGACATTGATCCACCTCGAATCGTGACCGCACAAGGGACCTTCACGGCCACGTACTGTATCGCCTGCCCCGGGCATGATCTCTACGGATTGTTCCCGCAACTGCAGGTGGGGATTCAGATGAGTACCTTGCAGATGTTAAGGATCATGCCCTCAGAGCGAATTGCCTTACCAGGCGCCGTCATGTCTGATTTGAGTCTCGTTCGTTACGAAGGCTATTCGGCGCTGCCCGAAGCCCAAGCGCTTTTGCATCGAATCCAGCATGAACAGCCAGATCATTTGAGCGAGGGTGTTCACCTCATTGTTGTGCAGTCCGCCGATGGTTCACTGGTGGTGGGTGACAGTCACGTGTACGACGATGTCGAAGATCCATTTGCCAGCAGTTTCAGGGATCGACTCATTCTGGACGAATTCGATCGGGTGATTCAGGCACCTGACAGGCAGATCGTTGAGCGGTGGGTGGGCACGTATGCAAGTGCCGACGATGTGGTGCACCACGTCTGCCCCATGCCAGGTGTGGCCATTGGCATTGTGACGGGCGGCACGGGTGCTTCCACCTCATTCGCGTTTGCCCGCGAGTTGGTAGAAGCCGTTCTGCGGTCAAGCTGAGCGGATATTGACTGGTGTCCTTCATTGTCACCATCGTCAACATCGTCAACATTGTCATGATTCTGTCTCTAGAGCTTCATGTTGCGGTAACAACCACTACTTAAGCTCTAGGTTCGTTTTGGTGCCCGCTCATCTTCCTTCTTTTTAGTCACGTTGTTATTACAAGGAAATATCACATGCTGATCAAGCCCTTTAAAAAGTGTCTGAAAGCGTCGTTGGCGCTCATGGCCACGACGTTGTTTGCATTGCCCGTGCACGCTCAAAAAACCACGCTCAATGTTTACTCAGCGCTGGAAAACGATCAGTTGGGTCCTTACAAGCAAGCTTTCGAAGCAGCAAATCCGGATATCGAAATCGCCTGGGTGCGTGACTCCACCGGTGTGATTACTGCCCGCTTGCTTGCGGAGAAAGACAATCCCCGCGCGGATGTAATCTGGGGTTTGGGTGCTTCTAGTATTGCCTTGTTTGACTCGATGAATATGCTTGAGCCATATTCACCTAAGGGCTTGAGCGAAGTCAAGCCCAAGTTCAAGAGCAGCAAAAATCCCGCGACTTGGACTGGCATGGATGCCTGGTTGGCGGTCGTTTGCTACAACACGATTGAAGGCGAAAAGCAAAAGATGCCCAAGCCAGCTTCCTGGGCTGATTTGGCCAACCCCGTGTACAAGAATGCGATCGTGATGCCCAACCCTGCTTCTTCGGGTACGGGCTACCAGACGGTGTACGCCTGGTTGCAGCTGATGGGTGAGCAGGCTGGTTGGGAGTTCATGGACAAGTTGCATAACAACGTCGCGGTCTATACCCATTCGGGTTCAGCGCCTTGCGTGCAGGCTGGCAAGGGTGAGCGCGTGATTGGCATCGGGTTTGATATGCGTGGTGCTCGCGAGAAGACCGCTGGCGCACCGATCGATATTATTTTGCCGAAAGAGGGCGCACCCTGGGATATGGAGGCAACGGCCATCGTCAAGGGCACCAAGAATCTGGACGCCGCAAAAAAACTCGCTGACTTTGCAGTGAGCAAGCCAGCTTACGAGATGTACGGTAAGTACTTTGCGATTGTCGGTTACCCTGGTTTGAACCCGGCGCCCCCGAACTATCCACCGAGCGCAGATACAGCCATGGTGGACATTGATCTGGAAAAAATGGGTGCCGAGCGCGCTCGCATTCTGGCTGAGTGGACCAAGCGTTACGACAGCAAGTCGGCTCCACGCTAAGACGGACCTGTCTTTTAGCGAGCTGCTGGCGGGTTTGAGCCTATCAGCAGCTCGTTATTATTTGAGCAACGAGCGGTCTGTATGCATAAAGACTATCTAGACATTGCCAATATCAGCAAATCCTATGGCAACTTCTGGGCTTTGCGAGATGTAACGCTCAGCATCCCGAAAGATGAGTTTGTCTGCTTTCTAGGGCCTTCTGGCTGTGGCAAGACCACCTTGCTCAGAATCGTGGCTGGCCTGGAAACCCAGACATCTGGGCGGATCGTGCAGGGCGGTATTGATACTTCAACATTGCCACCATCGCAGCGGGACTTTGGCATTGTGTTCCAGTCCTATGCGCTGTTTCCGAATTTGACCGTCAGGGACAACGTGGCATACGGTCTGGTGAATCAGCGCGTCAAGCGCGCGCAGATTGATCAGAAAGTGGATGAGCTGCTTGAGCTCGTTGGTTTGCATTTGGCACATGACAAATATCCAGCCCAATTGTCGGGCGGTATGCAGCAACGGGTTGCGCTTGCGCGCGCACTCGCCCTGTCACCGGGCTTGCTGTTGCTGGATGAGCCACTGAGTGCCTTGGATGCCAGAGTGCGCGCTCATTTGCGCACCGAAATACGCAAGTTGCATAGTCGGCTTGGCATCACCACCATCATGGTGACCCACGACCAAGAAGAGGCCCTGACCATGGCTGACCGAATTGTGGTGATGAATGAGGGGCGCATTGAGCAGGTTGGCACTCCCCAAGAGGTGTATGCGAATCCCGCCACGCCGTTTGTGGCCAACTTCGTGGGCACTTCCAATCGAATTCTAGCCACCGTGGCGGCTGGCGACCGGGTTGATTGGGCCAATGGTAAATTGGCACTGCAATGCGAGCTACCGGCTAACGCGGCACTAGGTAAACCTGTTAGCCTGGCGATTCGTCCGGAGCACATCAAACTGAAGTCTGACAGTATTGAAGCGAATACCTTGCAGGCGCAGGTGCAGGGCATTGAGTTTCTTGGGTCTTTTTGTCGGGTAGCACTTGCGGTGCAGGATCTGGAGTCACCGCTCATGGCAGACTGGAGCACCGAGATGATCCGCGATATGAGTCTGGCTTGCGGTGTTCAATTGTCCGTGCACATACCGATTGAGAGAATACAGGTATTCGAAGGGCATGCCTGATGGCAGTGCAGCTGTCTGGCTGGTTTAAGTCCAAACCTCAGGGTCAGCGCCTTGATCGTGATGACTGGCTCATGCGGGTGTTGTTGCTGCTGTTGATCGTTTGGCTGGCCGTCACTCTGGTGTTGCCATTGGGATGGTTACTGGTCAAGAGTTTTCAGGATCCGGCAGGGCAGTTCATCGGCCTAGACAACTATGTTGTTTACTTCTCAACTCCGTCGCTCTTTGACTCGCTTTTCAACAGCCTCTTTGTTGCCTGCGTCACGACACTGATTGTGATTCCATGGGCATATCTGTATGCCTATGCGCTGCGCCGCACCTGCATGCCGGTGCGTGGGTTTTTCTACGCAGTGGCCATGATCCCGATCTTGGCGCCATCGTTGTTGCCTGCCATCTCCCTGATCTATCTCTTTGGCAATCAAGGGTTCTTGAAAGCCGTGCTGATGGGTGAATCGATCTACGGGCCAATAGGCATCATCGTGGCACAGGTTTTCTACTGCTTTCCGCATGCGTTGATGATTCTGGTGGCAGCGCTATCGATTGCCGACGCGCGTCACTATGAAGCAGCCAAAGCCTTGCGCACACCCTCTCTCAGAACATTCTTAACAGTCACTTTGCCAGGAACCAAGTACGGCTTGATTAGCGCAGCGTTCGTGGTGTTCACGCTGTCGATTACGGACTTTGGTATCGCCAAGGTCATTGGCGGGCGCTTTAATGTGCTGGCAACCGACATATTCAAGCAAGTGATCGGTCAGCAGAACTTTCAGATGGGTGCAGTGGTTGGCTTTGTGTTGCTCATGCCCGCCATGGCGGCCTTTGCGGTCGATCGCTGGATTCAGGGTAAGCAAGTTGCCTTGCTGTCTGCCAAAGTCGTGCCACTGATTCCGGTTCGCCAGCGGGGCCGTGATTGGAGCTTTCTTGTGGTTTGTTCACTCACGGCTTTGTTGATCCTGGCGATACTTGGTGTGTCGGTCTGGGCTTCATTGTTGACACGTTGGCCCTACAACCTAAACCTCACACTGGCGAACTATAGCTTTGCCAATTTCGATACCGATGGTTGGCGCTCGTACTGGAACTCGCTTGAAATGGCGTCATGGACGGCCGTGTTTGGCACCGTCTTGATATTTGTCGAGGCGTACCTCACTGAAAAAACCCGTGGCTTTGGGTTGGCACGCGGGCTGGCTCAGTTCATGGCCATGTTGCCCATGGCAGTTCCTGGCCTAGTTCTGGGTTTGGCGTACATCTTCTTCTTTAATGCGCCAGGCAATCCATTCGGATTTCTGTATGCCACCTTGGCGATCATGGTGATCAACTCAATTACCCACTTCTACACCGTGGGCCATATCACCGCGACCACGGCGCTTAAGCAAATGGACAGAGAGTTTGAGGCGGTCTCAGCCTCGTTGAAAGTGTCGTTGTTACGCACGTTTGGCAAGGTGACAACCCCGATATGTCTGCCGGCCATTCTGGATGTGTCGATGTACTTGTTCGTCAATGCCATGACCACCGTGTCGGCGGTGATATTTCTCTATTCATCACAAACGCGGGTTGCCTCGGTCTCAATCATCCACATGGATGAAGCCGGGTTTACGGCGTCGGCAGCCGCCATGTCGGTGGTGATTGTCCTGACCTCGGCGGCGGTAAAGTTGCTGCACTGGGCAGCCACCGCGCTGCTAGAGGGCAAGACCCAGCGTTGGCGAGCACGCACGATCTGAAGGGCAAAGGTGCCTCGGCTCAGCCGTCTAGAAACGCCAGCATCCTGTCACTAAACACCTTCGGTGCCTCCATGGGCAGACTGTGCGCCAAGCCAGCGACAACTTGAACCTGGGCATTAGGCAATAGAGCCAAGCCTGCAGCATCACTGCCCGGCGGAAAAATCAAATCTTCGCTGGCCGCGAGCACTAGGGTAGGGGTGTCAATGTCGGCAAGCCAACTCGTGGCATCAAATCCTTGCATGGCTGACACCTGACTTCGAAACGCCATGGCGTCGGGGGCGTATGTGTAGCTCATGGCAAGCTTCAATAGTTGTTCAAGTGTTTGCTTGTTGGCAAAGAATCCCGGGGTCAAGATCCAGTAGAAGAAGCTTCGATACCACCGTGCAGTGGCCCCCTGTTCAGCCAGCGCGTCAGCCCAATCCGCAAACATGTCTTCGTTGCGAGCGCCTATCCGGCTGCTGCTGTTGCACAGCGCCATGCGGCGTATACGATCGGGTGCGATGCGGGCTATGTTCAGCGAGACAAAGCCACCCATCGAATGACCGACCAAGTCGAACTGCCGAATCGACAGGTGGTCAAGTACTGCGATGCAGTCTTGCGCCATCTGTTTTAATGACGTACTGGCGCTCGCCCGGGTTCGGCCACTGCCTCGGTTGTCGATCAGAATGACTTGGCGGTGCTGTCGCATGGCATCAAGCACCGGCTGCCAGGACTGCGAGTCACTCGCTAGGCCAGCCACCAGCAACAGAGGCAGGTTGTCGCTTGCGCGAGCGGCATCATGCAGCTCGTAATACAGGCTGGCATCCGATCGTTGCAGCTCACTCATGCTGTTGGTTGACGTGAATGGATAAACCTAGATCGAGATGTCTTTGCCGTTGAAATGAGCGTAAATGAGCGCTAGGGCGTTGGCCATCATGAAAAGGACCTCTTCACGATCTTCATCTGGAATGGGCCCCGGTCGCATCTGAGGATCTGGGTGGTGCTCGTGGGCCAGCACCATCATCGGCAACAGCAATCGGGCGAGCTCATCGCCTTGTGTAAACGCATCCCAGTCACCTTCGGTCATGGACACGCCCAATAAGAACCCCAAGGCCCATTGGTTGCCTTGTGGTTTGCCGTTCTCGTCAACGAGCAAGGCCGGGCTGTATGCGGTTTCGGATTCCAGCGTTTCTTTTAGGCCAAGTTGCACCGCGGCTTGGTGGCGTTTGATGAGCTCTTCAATGGCGCTAGAAAACTCGTGTTCGCCTAAAACCGCCGGCATCAATTCATCGACGCCAACCTCGGTGGGTGCGCAGGCGAGCGCACAAACCAAGCCATCGAGCCCCTCGAGGCTGCGAATGGGGCCGGTGAGTTCGGCTAAAAACGCATCAAGCGTATCGATGTCGGTCTCGGACAGGGGTGTGGTCGCGTCTTTGGACAAGGCAATTCTCCAGTGTGTTTGCGCTTACTGTAACGCAGGTTGGGTGTGCTGCAGTTGGTATCAGGTAGGTGTCACTGCCGCTGCCCGCATGTTGGTCCGCATGTTGGTCCGCTTGTTGGTCCGCATGTTGGCCAGCTGGTTGGCCCAATGAATCATGAATCTGTGTGCCAAACCACGAAACAGATCCATGCAGCCAAGCGCCAGCAAAAAAGCTGATGCGGCCTGTGTTCAAGCTTTGCCGACTTGGCAGTTACCTGTTGTTGGCGCCTTACCGGTTTTTAGGGTAGCAGCAAGCTGTAAGGCCAGTTGTTGAACATTGCGCTGTTGTGCCGAGACCAGCGCGGTGACACCAGGCCCGACCGTTTCGGTCCAGGTGCTGTAGCAAGTGACCGTCTGCCGTTCTTTGCCTGGCAGCGTCACCTGCCAGAGTACGCTCAAGCCCGCTTGTTTGGCAGGCTGCAGATCAAAGTGCTCGACCTTGATGGCGATGTTGGCCACGTTGGTCGATTGTTGTGCGGAAACCATGCTCGCTGGCAAGGGCGGCAGGCCCATGTCCTTGGCTAGGCTGGCGTTGATTGCGTTTCGCATGGCCTCACTCAATGAGCCTACCCACTTGTCATGCGAGAGCATCATCAGGGTGTTGTCCGGCTGGCGCACAATCAGTGTTTCCACATCAAACGATTCGGGAACTTCCAAACTCGTGACCCGATACTGGATTGCACGAGGGCTTGTAGCCGTTTGGCTTGCCGCGGTTTGGCCCGCTGCACCGGGTTGATCCGATTTCAGGTCATAGTGCATGGTGGCGGTGGTGCTGCAACCGGCAAGCAGTGCAGCGGCAATCACGGAGGGTAAGATTGGCCAGGATTTCATGGTGTAACTCCAAGCGTATCGCGTGAATAGGATGGGTTCGGTTCGCCGAAGATGATGGAGTTGGGCTTTGCTCTTAACTCGTCGATCAGTAAGCGGGAGGCGCGAACGGCTTTATCAAGCTCTTTCAAGCTGTTGTCGATTTGTCCCGGCAAGGCATCACTGGAAGTCAGCAGACCATCGACTTGCTTAAGTGTTGCCTGCAAATCGTTCAGTGTGCTCGAGAGCTCGGGTGCCAGGGTTTCGTTGAGCGACTTGCTCAGGATAGCGATCTCTTTGAGCGACGTGCTTAAATCGGCCGATAGCTGATCGAAGGGGATTTTGTTGATGCTTGCCACAATCGAGGCGACCTGTTTTTCAATATCGGCAAGTCCGGTGGTGGCAAGCGTGGGGATCTCCATCGGGATTTTGGCCACGACATCTTTAACCGGTGGTGCATCGCGTTGCACTGACATCGACACATAAAGGCTACCAGTCAACAGGCTACCGGTTTTGAGTTCGGCGCGCAATCCTCGTTGAATGACCCGGGCCAGCGATTCGGCAGCCTGCTGCGGGGTCTCGTTGGCACGCTGCATGGTTTGGAACACTTTGCCTAAACGCGCTGGGTAGACCGTGGCTTGCACCTGCGTAAAGAACTCGCCTTTGTAGACATCAAAATCCAGCACGGCAGAGTCGACCCGGCCGATTTCCACGCCCTGGAATGTGACGGGTGCTTTTGCTTCTAGTCCCTGGGTGGTCTGGTAAAACTTCATGGTGACTGGCACGGCCAGTCCCAGCGGAACGTCTTCAGCGGCAACTTTGTGCGTGTAGAGCTTGAATGGATGGTTCTCAAGCAACGGTGTCGGTGGACCAAAGTTGCCAAACGCGAGGCCGCCGGCGAGCACTGAGACGAGCGACTCGGTGGAGACTGTTAATCCGTCGGCACCCACATTGACGTACACACCACTTTCGTTCCAAAAGCGTGTATTGCCAGCCACGTACTTGTCATACGGTGCATCGACAAACACCTCGATGTCCACGAATTTGCCATCATCGTCGAGCTCGTATTTGGTGACCACGCCTACGGGAATGCGCAGGAAGTAAACCGGTGCGCCAGAGCCTAAGGAGCCCAAAGTGTCAGAGCGAAGCTGAAAACGTGAGCCGGGCCTGTCGCTCGAAATGGGTGGCGCTTGCGGCAATCCTGCAAATTTCAACTGTTCAGGCCCACTGCTGCGAAACGTTTTGGTGTCGGCGTTAATGTAAACCCCAGACAGCAGGGTAGACAGGCCGCTGACGCCGGATAAACCCACCGTGGGCCGCACGACCCAGAATTGAGTGCCTTCTTTGGCAAGCCCTTTGGCGTCGATGTTAAGCTCAGCATCCACTAGCACTTCTTCGCCCGTGTCACTCAAACGAATGCCGGTGACGCTACCAACAACCACATCTTTAAACTTGATTTGCGTTTTGCCCGCCTCGAGGCCACTGGCAGAATCAAACCGAATCGTGATTGCAGGCCCTTTGTTGCTCCAGTCATGCCAGACAATCGACAAGCCGATGAGCGAGGCCACCAGTGGAATCAGCCAGACCAGCCAGAAGTTCCCCTTGCGCTTAGGGATAATGCGCGGTGGTTGCGCACTGGTGGCACTTGATGAACTGTGGTTCGATAATTCAGCCATGGCTGATGGATCCTGTTTCGGTATTTAAGTATCGGGCGAAAGTGTTTGTTCGGGTTGCTTTAGGTGACGCCTGTGGCCGGCCATGCGCCATGACAGCCTTGGGTCAAATCCCATGGCCGCGATCATGGTGAGCACCACCACGCCACCAAATGCGGCAGCGCCGGCACCGGGTGAAATGTCCAGCAGGCTGCCAAACTTGCCTAGCGCAGCCAGCAAAATCACCACAAACACATCCAGCATGGACCATTGCCCGATGAATTCGACCATGCCATAAATACGGGTGCGGGCTTTCAGGTTCAGCGATGATCGCTTTTGGGTAAGCCAGACTAGCACGCCTAGTGCAAACAGCTTAAGCGTTGGTACAAACACGCTGGCGATGAAGACCACAAGCGCAATGTCCCAAGCGCCCGACGCCCACAGCTCAATCACGCCACCCATGATGGTGTGGCCGGACGAGCCGTTGATTGCGTCGACGTACATGATGGGCAGTAAGTTGGCAGGAATATATAGGATCACCGCAGTCACCAGTAGGGCCCAAGTGCGGTTGATCAGTCGCGGTGACGGTGGAGGGTGCGGGTGCGCGTTGACCACACTTAACCCCAAGTCTTGTGCCATGTTTCTGAGCTTCTGCCCATTTAAGCGCATGAGGCCAGTCAACAGTACGGCCGTGATAACCGTGGCGAAAAGGCCGACCCCCAGTTTCAATGTGGCAAGGTTCACCAGCTTAACAATGGCGACCAAAGCCCCGAGCAAGAACACCGGCACCATGGACCAAGGCGTGATTTTGTCAATGATGTCAGCCACGCGCTCAAACGCCGGCGCCACACGCCCAATGCTCAAGGGCACGAGGATCCACAGCAACAGGCTGATGTGCAGTGCCGGCAGCACAAACCCGGTTGCACCGGTCAAGGTCGCCACCCAAGGGTAGCCTGCATCCCAGGCGACTTTGACGGTATCTAGAAACGTGGCGGACTGGCCAGTGCCCTGAAATACTAAGGTACCCACGGGATAGGCGTTGGCGAGGATGAACGTAATCAGCGCTGTTAGCGACAACGCGCACCAGCCATCTGCACCCAAGCCACTGTAGGTTTCTAGTACGGTGTCGCAGCGGCGACAGACCGCCACGTGGTCTTTCTCGACGGGAACACGACGAAACGACGCACCACAATGATGGCAGATCAGTTGTGCATCGGCGTGCTGCATGAGAGTTTTATTGATTATTGATTATTGGTTATTGGCTGAAACAATCAGTAACTGCTCTAGGGTGATGTAGCCTTTTTTGTCGACATCGATTTTGTCCCAGACCATGGCCACGCGTGGCAAGCCTGCTTCGGCTTCTTCACGGGTGATTTTGCCGTCGCCGTTTTTATCGGCAGCTTTAAAGCGTGCCTCGACCTCAGCTTGATTCGATGGCGGTGGAGGGAGATTCGGCGCACTTTGTGCCAGAGCGCTGAACGGTGCGGCCGCCGCGAGAATGAAGGCACCTGTTAGTGCGGTGATGGATTTTGTCATGAGTAGAGCCTCGCTCGGGTGTTGGTGGTGGTCAGGGTGCACAATCGAAAGGCTCCCCTTTCTTGCGAGTCGACAGCAAGTCTGCGCCAGATTGGCTACAACCTCAACAATATCACTAAGTATCCACACTTAGTGTGCCACAAACCTTGCAAAAGCTTGCAATTCGACCTTGAATCCCATAGGAGACTGAGCATCACTCAGCACAAACCTATCGGCCGGGTTGCAGTGACGGCGTGAACTCCTAGGTTACTCTCGCATTCTTTCCAGAAGACCTGACTTTTCGTTGCCTTTATCGTTCTGACACCAACAGCTCTCAAACCAAGCGTGGGGTCGCTGTACATCAGTTAACCCACGTTCAAAACGATACGGATTATCGGCGGAACCGCTGAAAAAATGCATTGCATGCGCCAGCAAGAGATTGAAAACGGAACTTGGACCCTAAAAATTCGCCGGATAACCTCTTGACGATTTTTATCTTACCCAGCCTGCACTTTAGTCTGGCTTGGTTCAACAAAAGTACCCATGGCGTTACCCTTGTTGGCTTTGACTTGGTCAAGGTAGCGTACCGCTGGCTTGCCTTTGAGGGTGACCTTGTTGCTCGCTGAGGTGAAACAAACTTCCTGCATGACAGAGTTTGACATCACCCCACCCGCCACGCCGGCGTTGTCGCCGTTGGACATCGGTATCTTGCTGCTTTTTGAGAGCACTGGCGAGCCTGAGACCAGTACCGTGGTCACCACGGGATTAGCCATGGCAGGTGTTGCTGTGTTGACGTAAGGCATGGGCACGGGTGGCCCGGGTGGTGCTGGCGTCTTGCAAGTGTCAGGGCTGGCTAGTGTCTTGCCTTTGGCGATGGAACACAAGTACATGGTAAGTCTCCTCTAGCAAACGACCTTGGCGGCTTAACCAAGGTCGATCTTCTCGCCATCAATCTTTACATAGCCTTCGGCTCGGATCGAGGTGTGTTTGGAGGTCATCTGAATGCGGTCTGATGAAGCCATTCGGATACGACCAGCACGTGTCTCGTGAACGCCCTCGATCCATTGAAAGCGCTGCTTTGCCCGCTCAATCAGGCGTCCAACCACCGTGGAGACCTGATTCGCAACGAGTTTGACGCTTAACGCCTTGGCGTCAAGCTTGCCAATCCAGGTTTCAAAGTTGGTCGAACGCAGTTGGGCGTCTGTGGATTGCACCGATAGTGTCCGCGCGTTTAAATCAAGCGTGTTGGTCCCATTGATGTTGACTGATTCCGCTTTCAGGCTAAGTGAACCACTAGGGCAATGCAATTGAGCTCCAGTCGGGAACACAATCTCAGCGTTTCGCCCGCTATTTGCTCGTTCGAGCACAGACATGATGTAGTTGTTTGTCTTGCCCGCAAAAACCAACACTTCATCACCCACATCCGGAGTCAGCAAGCAGCTTGCCGATACCTTGGCTCTGCTCGAGCCAACGTGATGATCGAAGAGGTACCAATCGTTCACGATGCCAGCAATCCGCACTTCAAAAAATGCGTCTGGCGAGTTGGCACCCATCTCTATCTGATAGGCTAGGTTGTATTTGGTGCTCATAAAAACTCCTGTTTATCTTTTAAAACATGAAACCTGCTTAGCAGATTTGTTTAACCAAGCGTCCATTTCCAGGTTTCAGCTTCAAGCAGTAGGGTATCTGTCCCATTCGAGGATTTAAGTTTTGCGCGCGACGACAAGATTTCATCGTTCTCGAGCGCATGCAAATTGCAGCGGGTGAGCGTGGCCGATGTCCAGTCTGAGCTCCCAACGTTAGCCTTCGAAAGGTTACAGTAGTTAAGCGAGGCACCAATCCAGATGGATTTGACGCAGTCCGCTTGTGCCAGCATGCATTGGTCCAGAACGCTGTCCATCATGGCTGTCGAGCGCAGGATGGCTTGACTGAAGTCAACTGAAGTAAGTCGGGCGTCAGAGAAGTTCGAGCCAGTTAAATCACATTGCACAAACGACGTCTCGTGGACTTGCGTCCTTTCAAAACGAGCACCGCGCAAACTAGCCTGAGTGAACTGCATCTGTTCAAGCGTGGCGCCAGCAAACAGGGCCTGGTTTATCTGGCATTCATAAAATAGCGTTTGAATGAGCGAGGCGCCTGAGAAATCGACGCCGTCAAGTCTCGAGCCAAGGAAATAGGTTCGATCAAGCAGCGCACCATCAAATAACGATGTTCTGAGATCCGATGCAGGCAAGGAAGTGCGGATTAGCTTGGCACGCGTGAAATTGGTGCCTGCGAATAGGCAAGCATGAAAGTCCGCCTGATCAAGGTCAGCCTCAGAGAAATCAACGCCCTGACATTTCACGTTGTTAAACATTACTCGATACAATTTGGCTGCACCCAGGTCTGCGCCTGAAAGATTGCAATCAGAGAACTGTGCGTCTTGTAGCAGTGCTTGACCGATCTTGGCATATTGCAATGAACAGGATTCAAAGACTGCTGATGCAGCGTCCACGCCGGTCAGATTGGCTGCGTCTAAATTGCATTCGATGAACGAGCAGTCGCGCAAATTGCTCCCGGCAAAGTTCACGCCCTGCATGCTAACGCCACGAAAGACGCAGCCCGCCAGCGATTGCTCGCTAAAGTCTCGATGATCGAGTTTGATGTCCTCAACCAGCGTGCGTCGTGTAAGCGTTGTCTTCTCGGTCATGGTTTCTTGAACTCCAGCACCGTGCGCGCGATGATGCTGTCACGCCAGTCGGCCCCATTCAGGTGTGCATTCAGAAAGTCGGCCCCAAAGAGGTTGGCAGAAATCATCTTGGCATTTTGGAGGTTGCTGCTGCGCATCGAGCCTTCGAATAGGTTTGCCCCAGATAGATCGGCACTGGTGAGGTCGCAACGGTCTAGGCAAAGATTCTTGGCTTGCGTACCTATCAGGATGGCCTGGCTAAGATTTGATCCGGTCAGGTCGGCGGCCGTAAGGGTGGCGCGGTCAAAGTTGCATGCCTTAAGTGAAGCTTTGTGCCAGTTTGCCCCACTCAAGTTCGCGCTGATAAAGATGGCCTGATCAAAACCTGACTTAAAGTCTGCCTGGCTGTCTGATAGGTCTGCTGATTCAAATCGGGCGCTTTGAGCTCTAGCGGCAGAAAAGTCTGACTTGCGGCAGTCGGATTTCTTCAAGCGGGCTTCAGTCAATAAGCTGCCATAAAAATTCGCGGCTTGCAGTCGTGCGTTGGTGAAGTCACAGCGTGAGCAGTCAGCCTCATCGAGTTGCACTTTATCACCCACCGCATTGGCCAGAACAGCATCTTGAAGTCGTGCGCGCGACAGCACGCCTGACTTCAAGTCTGCCGTATCGAGGTTGGCTTGGCTAAAGTCCGCTTCGGTGAAGTCGGCTTCACGCAGGCTCGCACGGGTCAGGTTTGCCCCAGGCAGGCGGGCAGCCTGAGCCGTCACGCCACGCAGGTTCGCATCCGTCAAATCGGCCTTGGTGAAGTCAGCGCGTTCAAGGATGGCATCCTGAAATATCGCAGCTTCAAGTCTGGTGTTTGTAAAGTTGACTGCCGAGAGGGTGGCTTGCCCAAAGTCGGCTTTGCGCAAATCGAGGTTTGACAGGTCTAGGCCACTGAGGTCGTAGCCCGCCATGCTTTTACCGTTTTGATGCTGCTTGATCACCCACTCGCGGTTGATGGACTCCTCTTCAGGGGCAATTTGTGCTTCAGCGGTAGCCGCTACTGGTACGATTGTCTCGTCTGCTTCCACTGTTGGATTGGCACGCTCGAACTCAATCATTTCATCGAGGCCTTGCTCTACATCCTGCATCATTCCTTCGATCGTGCTCGGTGCCGATTGCAAAAAAAGTGACGTCTCGACTGTCTCCGGATTCGCTCGGAGACTTTCGATGAATTTAGGGTCGTCCAGCCCCGCATTGTTAAGTACTTCGCGCAGCTGCGCATGGCTTTTGATCGTTTCGTCCTTCATGTCGAGCAATAACTGCAGCTCAGACACTGGTTTGGAGGCGTCGAGCCCAAGTAAGGCCGCGAGTTCTGGTGGAAATGTCGCCATGTCGGATCCTGGTTCAAATGGTTCGATATCGAGTTCACGAATAACTTCCTGTGTGGATTGCTCAAGATCCTCAACGCCGTCTAGTGGCGCTGCATCGATCTGTTGTCCTTCCAAGCTAGGCATGCTAGCAACTATCGGTAGGCCAGCCTTTTTGGTTGCGCCAGATGCTTGCCCTTGCTCGGTCATGCTTGCGTTGGCAGCTTGTGCATCCGGCTCATTGCCAGCCATCAATCGACGGAAATGGTCGACGTGCAAGTTGAACGCCACTGGGGCATCTCGCAGCGACTCGAGCGCGAGGTAAAGGTGTGTAATGTCCTCACCATCAGCGTCTTTGGTTGGGATGACGGATCGGAACAATTGGAAGCCTGCTAGCGCATCGACAAAGAGCCAGACGGTGTCAATGTGCGCTTTGTATTCCTCGATATCCCCCGTCGAGCCGTTACGGGCAATCAAAACCCTCAGTCGCTGACCGGGCAGGTTTGTCTGAGTGACAGCTGCTTGCGGGTGCATGTTCTGGATTTCGATGCGCTCGTCACCTACGAAATAGCCGTTCAGTCGCTGGTCTTCTGGCGCTGCTTGGAAGTAGGCAGCATCAGTATCCATCGGGAAGTGCGGCCACCGGGTGCGCTTCCAAGCTTCGTCAAATGTGCCAAGGTGACGCATGCGGCGAGGTGAGTCGGGCACCAGTGCCCAGAACCCTGCAGGAAGGGGTCTGTCCGAACTTGAGCTGATGAGCTTTGCGGGGTTCTCCACGTTGGGAAGTGATGGTCCGCTCTGGGCGCTCTGGTCAGTTCCTTGGTTAAGAAATCCTTTTCCATGGGGGTTGTCTGCAAAATCTGGTCCGCCGAAGGCGTTTTCCGGGGTCAATGCCATCCGAGAAAACGGCAATGGTGCTGAGATGGAACCCATTGTATTGAACGTTCGGTCACCAAAGACGGCGAGTTGTTTTGATAAAGGCCCGACGGTGATACGCGCTGATACCGGTTGACGGTTGCTGTTGGTTTGATTGGCGTAGCAAGCACCATAAGCAAGAAACTCACCAGCCGCCTTGGGATAGCCCTCATCTAAAACAGCGCCTTTGCCCATATGGGCAGATGCCAGCTCCCAAAGGTCGAGTTTTGTGGAGTCGGTTGGGAGCGCGCTCATGTCCTTGGCTAACGAGAAACCAGAGACAGCCCCAATACAAAGCTGATGGCGGTTGGTGTCAACGCACACCATACGTTTGAGCAACTCGACAGAGTCAGGAGCAAACACGATCATCGTAATGCTGCCGGATAAGATGAAGTAATAATGGATGAATAAGTGGGAATTAGCTTTCTCATTTTCCACCCTACTTCGGGATTCTGTTGTTGGCAGCTCTACCCAGCTCGGCAAGTTGTGACCTCAGTGCATCAATCTCTTGATCTTTCTTGGTGATCGATTCGTCGAATGATTTCTGCAATTTTTCCAACTTTTGATCAAGACTTTCGATTTTGCGCTTGGAGTCTTTGAGCATGTTCACTTTGGTGTTGCCGCCAACTTGAGTGATTTTCAGATCCCCGATGGTGACGCTACTGTTGGCGAGTTTTATCTCACTGCCGCCACCGGTCAGAACGATGCTATCTTTTTTGACATTGATGATAGCGTCATCTGCTACCAGCGACACTGAGTCATTGTTTGCACCAAAGCCACACTTGCTTCCCTCAACAGCCATGCCAACAAGGTCATCGGTCATGAACATTTGCGATTTGTTCTTCTTCAATAGCAATAAGTCGCTTGAGCCCTTGATGCTGACTTTATTCTCTGAGGATTCGGTGCTGAGCTCAAAAAATTCGGCACTTGTTTTCAATTCGCTGAAGCCTTTTGCGGCATCTGCAGCATTTGCCTTCTGTGATAGTCCGCGTTTTGCAGCGGCAAGCCCCATGCTCAGGATGGCTACGAGTTTTTTTGCTTCGGCTAGTAAGTATGCTTTCTGCGTCTTGTCAGCGGTTGCTGCAGCCGCCGCCAAGGGCGCCAAGGCCATCTCAGCCGCGGTAAGTTGCATAACCGCGCCAGCCGCGCCTGTTTGGATCGCAGACTCCTGTTTTTTCGCGATCTCGAGCTTTACTTTGATTTCGGCGACTAAAGCCTTAGCCGCCTTGTATTCAAGCGCCTCTCTCGTGACGGACTTTTGCACATGATTCAGAGCATGGCTGGTAATGGTATTTGAATAGATGTCGATGCCAGCGGGTCCGATGTCAACGCTTGAATCAGCAGGGACTTTAAAGCCATTGAATTCAGCGTATTCCGTAGGTTCCCTTCCAACTCTCGACGAGACTTCTGTCACGATTTTTTCTGGAGAGATCCAATCTTGCGGCTTCATGGAGCCCTGGGTCTGCACGTCCCTTGGATAGAAAACATTAGACGCACTTTCGGCCTCGGTGCTCGAGGCACGCAGCCGGATCATGTTGTCAAGGTAGAGCGCGGCGGTGGTTCGCGTACCTGCTTCGGCGAGGTTTTCGTATTGAGCCCCGAGAAATACGCCTTTCGTGCTGGAGATCTGTACAAGCGCGTTGGGTTGAAAGTCCTTACGAACGAAATTTTTCCAAAACCCCCCCTTAAAATGCCAGCCTTCCAAGAAGGTTACGATTGTTTTAACTTTATCCAGCGAATAGACGACACCTGAGGTGCCTTTTTGTAGTGCCTCTCGAGTTGATTCAGTCCATGTTCCGACTGGAATTTTGGTGACTTTGGACCCGGAATCTATTTGGCCCATGAATTTATAGGCAAAGTTCATGGCCTTGAGCACGTAGTTGACAATTTTGTGTCGGTAGATCGAGTTGTCGATATTTGAGAAGTACTTCTTGGTCGCATCGGCCATGTCGGCGTCAAACCCTGCGGTGGCGTAAAAGTAGTTCTGATGTTTCATCGCAGTATTGCGTCCAACGCTGGTGCTGCCGCGAAGGTGGTAGCGGTAGACGTCTTTCAGGTCGTACTTCATGACAGTGCCGGCAGACCAAAGCAGTTCGTTTCCACCCGCGAAATCGATGATGGTTCCAACCGTATTGCGAAAAGTCGAGCCTGAGTTAATGGTGTATTCGGACCCAAAGTTGATCGTACTTTTTGATCCCCAGGTGATTGTCTTGTTTTTGCCTGAGCTAATCGTTGTGATGTTGCTTTTGTTTGAAAAGTCCATTTGACATCCTGATTAGAAAATTTAAGTTTGGTGTGTTTGCCCGTTTGCGGCTCTTGGTGTCAGAACACGCTAAACAAGTCATCCGTAAAGTTTTGCAGTAACGTATTTCCCTCTTTGCCGACGACGATGGACGAACCTTGACTGAAGATCAAAATCTTCTCTTTTCTCGTCGAGTCGTCAAACAAGATGCTGGTGCCACTATTGGTTCGGATGACGTTCTCATATGTATTACTGGAATCCAGAACTGACTTGTCCTCTGAGTTGAAGGCTGCGCCAACAATTACCGGCAGATCAGGGTCGCCATTGACAAATCCAAGCAAGACTTCAGTGCCACCAAGTAGACCAAATAGCGCACCGCTTTGACTGCCGGCGCTTGGTGTGAGCATTCTGATTGGCGAAGAACCATTGCCAGGAGATTTGGCTTCTTTGATAAAAAAAGGCTGGACTTTGTACTGCCCATTTTGCAAGACGGCTGAGCTGTTGTCCGTTGGAGGATTTGCACCCGGATCGATTTTTGCGTTTAGCAAGCCGGCAATTTTGGGTTTGGGGGTCACTCTGGCTGGTCTGAATTGCGTATCCGCAGCAATCGCCTCAAATGAGCACTCGTACACGGTCTGAGCCGAACCCTCCAAAGAGGCAGCCACTTTGATGCCAATCGCTGCGAATGATTGCGTGCCAGTGTGGGTGACACGAGTTACCAACAGTGTTGTGTTGAAATCTGCTTGCCAGTGTTTCGAGATCTCGACGAAGTAGCCGCTACGGATACCAGCGGTAAAGGCCTTCGCGGAAAACACCTTGCTTTGGCATGCAATTTGTTCCGCATAGATCTTGCTCAGGAGCTGGATTTCATCTGTTGTTTCGGGCTTGCCGTCAAACTCCATGACGTCACCAACGCCCGTCCCAGGCACGTTGGCGGTGTTCCTCATCTGAGGCTGCAGAGCAGCTTTCCACGGGTTGTACCCTGTTAAAGTGACTGACGTGGGGTGCAGCCTTGACTTACAAAACAAGTTAGTCACTAAACCTTGCGTGCTACCAGCCTTGATGTTCTCTTGAGGTGTATAAACGAGACCGATTGCTTGCGCAGGGTGCGCCCTTGTATGGTCGATGATGTGCAGTACATCTAAGTCTTCTTTGGTTGTCCCGTGTTCAAAGAAGTAGTAGACGCCGCGATACTCCATCGTTCTTGATATGAAAGCGAAGTGACTCTCTTCATATTGAGCCATGAAGTCCTTTGTCTCATACGATTGAGTCATCGTGATCAAAAAGTCATCACTGCTGAAGCCAGCCTCTTTAAGTTTCTGAGTAATCAGGTCAATCGGTGTGACCCTGGTGGCTACATCATTGGTTTTATTTAGCGTCGCCTGCCACAGCCGGGGAACCAAGATGGCTCTGAAGTAGTTCAGATTGTTGGTGCGGTCTTGCTGCTCTATTTCACTAAATATACCGTGGTAGTAGTGTGGGTTGGCAGTGACGTCTGAACGAATGGCTAGTGTGACCTTCTTGCCGACCAGCGTCTGCAGATCTGGTACCTCACCGGCCGTCACCATTTGCAGTCTGAACTCAAACAAGGTTGAGATTGCCTCAGTGCCCGTGAGTCGGGTAATTTTGAATTCCGGGGCCTGTGGCTCATCAATCGTGATGGCGAATAATGACTCTTGGTCTGTAACCCTAAACATTTCGCTGCCTCCGAAGCGGTTGCGCATCATACGAGTATGTATTTGATGATAGCGATACTGATGGCGCCATGAGCCGCTTCAAAACCGACCATTTATTACAAAAACTGACATTTGACGTGGTAATCGCCATGTCATGTGCTGCATCGTCGAGAAGGTGAGGCGTCCCTATGGTGCTTAGACGGCGTGCAGCCTTTGCGGCTGCCAGTGTGTCAGCATCTCATGCCGCATGATGTCGTCGTTCAGCTGCAACCTTTTCCTCTTGAATATGTTTCTGAAACTCAGGATTGGGATGGTGATAGACCTTGCGGTAGAAAAGCTTTGCCACACCCAGTGGGGCATCGCCTTCAAACCAAGCTGGCACAAGTCCGTGCAAGATCGATGTTAGTCCCAGATAGATCATCTTAAAGCCCAGCCCAATGCCACTGAGTAGATGCGGGAAATAGCCAACGCTGCTCAGCTGCAGGTGCTGTTTCGAATCGTCGACAATGCGAAGAGGGGAGTGAGTTTTCATGATCTGAATGCCTTCTCTAGGGGAGGTACTAACTGACGTTTTCGACTTAAAACACCTGGTTTGAATGTGCCAAGTGGGTCACTTGTGATTTCTAAGGCAGCCTCCACTTTGCTGGCTTGGGTCCCTGCTACCAAGAGGGTGGAGCCATCCCGATTCAGGTCGGTGACGGCTAGCACCATCGCATCGAGCTTGTTGTCTGCCAACGCTTCATAAAGCGCTTGCCTTAAGCCGTCTAGTCTTTGTGTCAGGAAATCAGCATCGAAGGCTTCAAGTTGAGCAATCCCAACCTTAAACTCTCCCATGTTGAATATCTTGAAATCCAGTCTAACTAGGCTTGCGTCATCTAGTTTGGCCATGTCTGCGTTATAGGCTTGCAGCATTTGCAGGCCGTAGGCTTCCAAGTCACTCACACCAGCAATGAGCGCAAGCTCTCTGGCAATCCGCTTGTCATGTTCAGTCGTGGTGGGCGAGCGGAACACCCGGGTATCGGATAGGATAGCCGAGAGCAAAAGGCCCGCGATTGGCCCATCTATCTTGACTCCCTCCTGCCCGAAGACCTCATACAAGATCGTTGCAGTGCTGCCCCATGGTTTGACGATCACGTCAATTGGCTCATCCGTACTTAAGCCACCTAGCTTGTGATGGTCATAAATGCCCACGAGCCTGGCTTTATCCAGATCATCCGGCGCCAGTTGGACGTCTGAATGATCCACCAGAATGACCTCGCGACCAGCGAATTCAGCTTGCACGGGAGGGGTACTGAAACCAAACTTTTCCAGCACAAATCGAGTCTCTGCGTTGGGCTCCCCTTGAGCGACCGCTTTGGCGGGGATGCCTTGCGCGGATTTTAGTTGCGCCACTGCAATCGCGCTCGCGATAGCGTCAGTATCAGGAGTTTTGTGGCCAACTACGAAGATCGGCGAAGCGCTCGCGTCCAATAAACACCCGACCAAGAACAAGGTGGTCGCTATGATCACTTTGCTTGAAACGATTTGCGAGCAATGTTGCATTCGAGGATTCTCCTTCGGTTATTCAGTAAAACGGTAATCGCAGCCTACTTGATGATCTTGCTGCGCTCAGTGGGGGTCTCGCAGTTATGGTGTCAGTCACTGTAATGTGGCCGAGTATTGCTTTGGTTAATATGTTGCGTGATTCACTTAGAAGTTTTTGCTTAGTGAAGTCTACCTGATGACGTTACCGGCACTGTTGGCGAAATCGAGGAGCATGATATTTTGTGTCGTCTAGATAATGTGCTTACAGGTTAGGTGTTTTATACGCTAATGCTTCAATTAGGTTCGTCGGTTTATGCCGTCATTTCACGGATTTGATGAGTGAAGTGTGTGGTTTGTGAGTTTTAAGATGGAGTCATGTTGAATCGAGGTTGAGGTTTAGATGAAGCCAGCCGAAGTCAACGACAACGAAGGCAAATGCAGTAGGCAAACCCATCTTATGGAGAACGATCATGCCGATGCCAGGATATCTATCAGTAACCGGACAAACCCAGGGCAACATTGAGGGTGGTTGCACCATTGAAGGCCACCAGGGCAAGGTTTTAGTGCAGGCGGTGGATCACACCATCGAGATTCCGAAGTCGATCCAGACGGGTCTGCCCACGGGTAAGCGGATTCACGGTGCGATGTCGTTGACGAAGGTGATTGACAAGGCTTCGCCCAAGTTGTTTCAGGCGCTGACTTCGGGTGAGCAGTTAACGAGTGCCAAGCTGGAGTATTTCCGGATTTCGCCGCAGGGCAAAGAGGAGCTTTATTACACGGTGGAGATCAAGAATGCGATCATCACGTCGATGAGAAAGTTTGTGCCCAATTGCCTGGATCCGGACAATAGGCCAATCGAGCACATGGAGGAAGTTGCGTTTACGTATGAAACCATCATCGAGACGTTCACGCCCGATGGGATCGAAGCCCAGGATTCCTGGAACGCCCCAAAGTCGTGATTCTGTAAGCCGCAAGGCCGGTGAATCCAGAAACCCTAGTTGCTCACGCAACCAGGGCGGTTTTGTTGTTTCTGGGCGATGAAGACCGTGTTCGCCCAATTATTCAATGCTTTTTTTTCAAGGGCTTTGCTTGTCTTTTGCGTTGTCTGCTTGTTTGGTGTCGTCTCACATGCACGAGCATTTACGCTGACTGCAACCGATAGCAAAGTGAACCTAACCCCCTACGCACAAGTGCTTGTTGATAAGGGTGGTGAGCTGACGCTAGAGCAAATTCAAGCCAATCCTGCCAAGTTTCGTTTTAAGCCCTTGGCGCCTGATACCGATGCACTCACGTTCGGGTTTACTGAAGCGGCGTACTGGGTGCGTCTAGAACTCTCACGCCAAGCTGATGCGCCTGAGCGCTGGATATTGGAAATTCCTTACGTTGGAATTGATGATGTGCAATGGTACGGGGCTAACGGAACACGAGCAGCTTCTGGCACCATGCGCGATGCAAATGAGCGGCAGATCTTTACCCGAGTGCACGCCTTCTATGTGGACGTCATGCCAGAACCGCAAACCTACTATTTGCGCTTGCGTTCGTCCTACTCACTGACGGCGCCGCTAGAGATCATGCGCACCGATGTGTACGGGCGAGAGCAACTAACCGACACCATGGTTCAGTTCTTGTATTACGGTGGGTTGTTAAGTTTATTGCTCTACAACTTCATGATCTTTTTGACCAACCGAGATTGGCGCTATTCCATTTACTGCTTATTTATCGTTTGTACCTGGATGGGCATGTTTGCAGGTAACGGCTATGGCCGGTTGTTTTTATGGTCTGACTGGCCTTATTTTGATCGGACATCACAGACGCTATTTTTCTCCCTGAGTGGTCTGTTTGCATTATTGTTTACCGCCCAGTTCTTACAGCTTCGGAAGCGAGCAGGCTTGGCGTATAAAGCAATTCTGATTGCTATCGCGGCGTTTGCCTCAATTGCGGCAGCTTTAGTGCTGAGTTTGCTGATTGATTTTTCAGTGAACGTTTTGATGATGCTACTTTTTGTGGCGTCTAGTATTGGCACTTTGGTCTGTCTTGGTATTTCGATTTATCTGACTGTGTGGCAAAAGGTTCGTGAAGCGCGGTATTTTGTGTTGTCTTGGGGCTTTCTCTTTACAGGGGCAATCGTTGCAAGTCTGCGGGCCTTTGATGTGCTGCCAAGTAATGTGTTGACACTCTACGCCATGCAGATCAGCTCGGGTCTAGAGGCGCTGTTTTTTTCGTTCGCTCTGGCAGATCGGTTGAGATCGGAACGTCAAGCGCGCGAACTTGCTCAGCAGCAGCTGTTAAAGGCACAGCGCGAGACCGTTAACGCGCTCAAAGTTTCGGAGGAAAGGCTGGAAAATGCTGTTGACATACGCACGCAGGAGCTGCGAGCCATTCTAGTCAAAGAACAGCGGGCACGAGACCAGTATGTTCGGTTTGGTGCCATGATCGCGCATGAGTTTCGCAACCCCTTAAACGTCATCGAAGCGCAAAACTCGCTGTTTGAGCTCGACCCCACGGTCGACTCTGCCAAAGTGGGTAAGCGGGTGGGCGTGGTACGTAGTGCGGTGACCCGCTTGGCTAATCTGTTTGATCAGTGGCTGCAAAGTGATCGATTAAGTCAAGCATTTGCCAAAATCACGCCACTGCCAATTGATGCCGTCGGCTTGATCGAGGATGTGGTCACGAGCAGCCGGACTTATCAGCCTGATCACAAGATTTTGAGTTTCAGCGCTGAGTCGCCTCTGGTGGTTCGGGCTGACTACAGCCTGTTGCGTATGGCCATGCTTAATTTGGTTGATAACGCTTGCAAGTACAGTGCAAAAGGAACCACGGTGTGTGTGGGCGTGGAGCTTAGAGACGACTGGGTAGGGTTGTTTGTCAAAGATGAGGGCATAGGAATTGCTTTGGACAAGCAAAAAGAAATTTTTGAGCCCTATATTCAATTGCCCAATTCAGAACGACTCGTCGGAGTTGGGCTGGGCTTATCGTTTGTCAAACGTATTGCAGATCTTCATGAGGGCAGGGTCGAGGTCCATAGTAGACCCAATCAGGGTGCTACCTTTACCCTCTGGATCAAGCGTTATGTTGATTCTTGATGAAGAATTTGCTCGATAAAACTAAGCAGTGGTTGGACGGCAAACGGCTTTGCAATGCATAGATCCGGTACAGCTTCAAGCTCAGGATTCGCCACTACAAATTCGACCGAACCGGTAATCATAACTGCCGGTATTTGCCGGGTTTGGCGAATGTGCCTCAAAATTTCCAGGCCATCACCGTCCGTCAGTTGACGGTCAATGACAGCTAAGTCGAACTTACTCAACGCTTCAAATGCAAAGTATTCAGCCATAGAACCAACACCAAAGGCAACATGCCCTTTGAGCTCAAGGATCTCCATGAGTGACTCGCGAAAGTCGGTTTCATCGTCGACGACAAGCACGTGCATAAAGTTCGGTCTTTGTAACGTGACGTAATGTTTGTAGCAGATTTTGGTTGCTTTAGACATAGTCTTTTGTGACTTCTTGCGCGAATCCTTGAAAGGCTCGAAGTGCAGATCAATCGGCTTAGTGGTCGTAATTTGTCGTCATTTCACGGATTTGATGAGTGAAGTGTGTGGTTTGTGAGTTTTAAGATGGATGAACTGATCACCGATCTGCGTGACCTTATCTCGTCACATTACGATCTGGCTCTCCAAGAGCAGTATCAACGCGATCAACTCAAAGACCAGGGCTGGGAATATGAGCCCGAACAGAAGGATCCGGGGGTTCCGTTCTGAATAGTGGATCCAGACTAAACCGCTACCAACCACAAAGGGCAGCTGACGCTGCCCTTTGTGCCATCCGCACTCCAGAATTGAACTTCAGCCTTGTGAACACCGATGAGTTTCCGCGTTTAAATGGCGACGTTTTAGACTTTGAGTTGAACTTGATCGGTTTTAAGTTTTGTCTGAATTTAATCAACGCGGCATAATCCGGCTTGTTCACAGACTCCAGAATCACCTTCAATCCGTAACGTAGATATGATCTGGCGGTTGTTCGTTGACATAACGCTGATGCATTCCAACATATGCTTGTTCGAGGCGTTTAGCGAACAGTTGACCATTGAACAGAGGAGCGGTTAAGCGGTTTCGATCAAGCTTTTCCTTGATCTGCTTCAACAGTACTGGATTAGTCGCCAGACTTATCGCCTTCTTACGGTAGTCTTCACGACTTTCAGCAATGAGTTCAGGCATGTCTAGCGCAGACAG
>CAMCOS010000036.1 GCA_945876565.1 Lautropia mirabilis
AGGGTAGATAGCACCCGCTGACGAGGCTTGCCGCTCTCATCGCGAAACGATTCGGCCAACTGGATGTATGAGTGACCGGCTGATTTGGTGACTTTGATGTACATGCACGGAAGTGTAGCAACTAAAAATCAGTTTGCCAACACCCATCAGTTCAGAGTTTGCCAGTACAAGAGTTTTAAGCCCGCTTCGCTAACCCATTGATTTACAAGCATTTCCAGCGCGAAAATCGGCAAAAAATGAACGTTACTGTCGAACTTCGGGGATCATTTGCACACCCTCCTTCGCTGCGGGGGCTTGTGAGATAACTAGCCCAAACTTTGGCAACGGCGTAACCCCTGCCCATCAGGTAGGTCAACATTCCGTTATGGGTGAGGTCATGGTCTGTGGTATCGTCATTTGCGGTGTTATCCGTGCAGTGATCAGCACAGGTGACTGCGCTGACCTGATCAACACCACCATGTGCGATGGCACCGCACACAGACTGCATGAAGCTATCCCGAGCGGACTCTGATCGACTCGACCGCGGCTTTGTGTTGGCCACCATTGTTGGCACTGTTGGCAATGGATAGCTAGCTTTTTCTGATTTCATTACACCCCCGGATAACGCGCCACAATCCGTTTGTTGTCCTCGGCATCATAGGAATGCGCAATACTCCAGCCGGGATATTCATACAAATCATCAGCGATGCTGTTGATGACGCGTTTTAATTCCAACGGCTTTCTCCAACGGCCAGGAATGGCATCCACACCCAGCGACGCTCCCAACAGATTGCCCGTGATCGCACCCGTAGAGTCTGAATCACCACTGTGGTTAACCGCCAAACTCACCCCCTCCTCAAAGTCCCTGGCCACCAACGCGCAATAGACACTGATGGCCAACGCCTCTTCAGCGACCCAGCCTTCACCGAGTTTGGCGACTTGTTCAGGCCCAGGTCTTTCTGATGATGCGGCCAATCGGATGGCGTGGTCAATCGCCGCAGCTGTCTCAGCATATTCAGCAGACACGCCATGGACCGATGAAAGAGAATGACGGTTGCCGTCGCTTTCACCTCCCTTGTCAGCACCAGCATCAAGCAACCGCCTGGCGTAAAACAGGGCGCGCTCAAGCGTGTTGCCCTGCAATAGCTCAAACACCAACACCGCAAACACCCCGGCAGTCAATTTGCCGGTGATGTGGCCATGGGTCAGGCCTGACACACCACACCCCAAGTCGAAACATCGTCTGACAGTCGATTCTTCGTTACGTTGATGCCACGCAAACATACCCACCGGTGCCACACGCATCACGCCGCCACAGCCCTTGCTGTCGTTATTGGCCATTTCACCGAACTTGCGTTTGCTCTTCATGGCAGACAGACACGTCAAGCCCGGTGCACGACGACTGTGTAAATCTTTATGCTCCCAAAGCCACCCATCACGACGAACATCTTTGTTTAAGGAACTCTCACCTTGGCTGAGAAGCCAGCGTTGGTAAGCGTGATCTACCACACCCTCGTAACTACTGATGCCACGCACACACCCCCTCACAAAACCTCTTAACAAGCCTTCGGCCGTAAAGAGCGTCATCTGCGTGTCATCGGTAATGGCACCGAGCCTGCCGAAGGCAGGCACATAGTCCTTAATCCCTTGAGGTCCAAACTCACGAACAATTTGGCCGTGGCTCATGAACTCCACCGGTGCACCAAGCGCATCGCCAACGGCACCACCAATCAGGCACCCACGAAACCGATTTCGCATGCGTTCGTCTTGTCGCTCGGCGGCGACCTGCTTCACGAATCGGCGTGCTGCTTCAGACTGTTCATGTGTCGGACCCGTACCCCACTTGCCGTAGCCATCCGAGTACTCATCATCAACGTTGTCTTTATCTCCAGAAATTGCCATGGTTTACCTCGTGGTGTGCTGTGGGTGTATGTAGTCTGTTGGCATTTGGTGCAACCATCAATCAAGCCTCTGTCTGGCACGCGAGCGTACCTCTGGATCCGGATGCTCGGTTAGTTGCAACAGCATGACCTCAGGCACGCAGTCACTGCTCGCAAGTGCCGCCATCACCGCTGTGTCATTTAACTCAAGCAGCCTCTGCAAAACCCCTGCTGGGTTTACCATCTCGTACGTATCAAGCTTGTCTGCCACCAGTTCGGCAACCTCGGTGTCACGATCAATCAGGGCCATCACTTGCGCTTGACTGGCATGCGAGGCAAACCCATCGGTCAACACAAGTGCCCTGACCACATCCACGCTGGGATCAACCGCTAGGCGTCGAACGGTTGCTTCATTCAAACAATCCATGCAGGCCACTTCTTCCCTGACATGGCGTGACGGGTGACTGGCCAAGGCTTCGAATATTGGTGCGTTCTCATCGGTGTCTTCAATGTCGCGTACAACCATGGCGAGATTTTCATGAGAAAGCGGTAACTGAGCGACAGTGTCTTGACCCTCACGTAAAGTGATGAACGCTTGTAGCGATTTCATGGTGACTCCTTTCATTACTTGACGAGATACTGATGAATCGATGCTCACAGCCTAAACAACATCCGCAACGCACGCTGCAATGGCCAACCACTTGATGCGGACACGACACAAACTGTCGCGCTCGTATCCTCTATTTGGTCTGTCAGTGCGGATGACGACACTTGCGACAGTGCGCTCAGATTGGGTAAGCGGCCGAGCATCTAGACAGCAATTGCTGATCTTCTCTCAGGCTTGCCTCAATCTTCCGCACGATCTCCTTTACGCATTTACGCATCAACCCACACGAAATTTTCTGCACGCAACACAGACTCACCGTCATAACGATAAGCACACAACTTGCCGTGGTGCGTCTTCACATCTGTGTCCGCTTCGGCAGCCACACTGTAGTCAACACAGGCCACGTGCTCACTCAGCGGTGAAGGCTTACCCGACATCCAATAGTGACCCACAAACAAAAGTTTGTCTCCTTGGTAACCGGGCATTACATCAGCTTGAACAGGTTCGTGTGGAATGTTGTGAAGCACATCGGGTGGCACCATCGCGAGATCCCTATACGTGAGGCGTTCATGCGTTAACCACCATCTGGTGCGGATTTGGGTCCGGGGATTCTTATCCTTGTCCAGAAACCCGTGCCCATGAGGCAACGTTATCTCTAAACCCTTAAGCAGGGTTTCACCGGCCTCAAAGAGGTCAGTGCCTTTTCTGAGCAATGTCACCCAGTGCTCGTCTTTGACGCGATGGTGCTCATCAAGCATCGGTGACAGAGTTTGAAGTGAGGGTTCATGCCAACACGCATGCACAATACGCAAACGATCAAGCTCTAGGTAAAGTGGCAATGACTTGAACCACTCGATCATCGAATGATGTAATTCAGATCCTTCACACACCTGTTCAACAAACGCTCGGTGTTGCTTGTAATTCTTGCTCGAATGAACACGCATGAAGTTATCTGGCTCAAGCGGATCTGGCGTCATCCAGGCAATCGCGTTGAGTTCATGGTTACCCATCACCGCCAGCGCGTGACCATGGTCCACCATGTGTTTGACGGTCGTTACAGCTTGGACTTGTTCTGGGCCACGATCCACAAAATCCCCCACAAAGACGGCTTGTCGTTTGGGGTGTTGCCAGACACCAGCTTTTTTCACGTAACCAAGTCGGGCCAAGAGTTCGGTCAGCTGAGTGGCATAACCGTGGATGTCACCAATGATGTCGTACACAGCCATGCTCTCCTGTGATTTTCTGCGTTCGGGTTCGCTAACCGTTAATCGCTAAGTTCAGCTTACCCTGCCCTACCCGAAACAAACTTCTTGTTCAAAGCGCACCCTTCGCCCTCTCTGAGCCACCATCTGCAGCGACACATTGTGTCGCTGTCGCCGCGTCCATTGACGCTGAAGCTCGATGAGCTCACCAAACAGCAGTCAAGCCACAGCAATCAACCCATAGACAAACAGAAAATCAGAGGTCTATGAGACACGAACTTGATGTTGACGGCTTTCACCAAGGTGCTGAGTATAAAAACTCAGAGTTTTTTTTACATCGACACCCTGAGATCACGCCGCGATGCGCATCGAATGACCGAGTTTGAACGGGGTGCTTTGGGATGACCCACCCGAGCGCATCTAAATGACCTCGTTTAACACCAACACCAGCAAGCCCGAGCATTCACAACGTCTTTAGGGTCAAACGGGAGGTTTTGAGATTCGTTGACTCGGTCTTCAGGCGTTATCGGGCCCACGACTTCTGCTACCGAACCCGCAAACCAGTCAAGCTTGTGGTGTTTGAACACATCGCCATTCGCCTTGACCAAACGCTACGACCACCACAGGACGTGGGATGCAAAACAGGCGAGATTCATGTTTTTTAAAGTTGACTCAAGACTGATGTCAGTCAGATCAATGGCAGGCGCGACACATTGTGTCGCACCCTAAGTGTTCAATATCGATATCGCCCCGCCTTAGTCCTCCAGGAGATCCCGCATGCTCGACACCAATCCCGTCCATCGCAAAGCTGCTGTTTCCGATCGTCGTTCCGATGCCGAATCGAATACCAGCTCTGACGCTAACATTTCTGCGCCTGTCTCCATCATCGGCAACACCGGCATGACCCGCTGGGTTGAGCAGATTGGTGAATTGTTGACTGAAGCTACGGTCCGCGAAGACTGGTACGTGATTGGGTCGGCTGCGATACTGGAGCACAACGTCGAGCGCCAGGCATTTGACATCGCGCAAGCCGTTGCTGAGCGTCTGGGTGTGTCATTAGTGGAATGGACTGATCACTACGAAGAAGTGGTTGGTCCGGCTATTTTGTACGTCGATCGTGCCTATTGGGGCAAACGCAATCGCAAGCAGGTGTTAGATGGCGACTATGAGTTGGTGTCACCGGAGTTGGGGCCACCTTGCATCGGATCCTGGAAGTCGTTGATCCTTCCAAGCCCATCGTCATGATCTTGTCTTGCTATGACTTCACGCATGTGCCTGAGTCACTGCGCTGTATCGGCAAATTCGATCGTCGGTTTGACTGCCGTGCTCGCAGCATCGAAGAAATCGGCACCGAATTTCTTGACTGGGTGGGCTGGGATCTGTGCGACAAAACACTTCAATCTAAAACCAAACAGGTTGGCCGCCTCTTGCGCGGCGAAGGCATGGGTGATCGTCGCCAGGGATTGCTGGTGGCTGCGCTTCGCCGCCGTATCCGTGATGAAGCACGTCTTCTGAGATTCCGCGACGTGGTGCACTTTGTCTTGCATGGTACGTCCGAGTTTGACGTCACTGATACCCACGCCAAAGGACTCTATCGGGTAGCCGTGCATGAAGCCGGTCATGCGGTGGTAGCCATGGTAGATTCAGGCGGTGCCAACATTCCGGACTATGCATCCATTGGTACCAGCCACGACTTTGGGGGCATTACCACGCATTCTTACAGCCACCGCATGGAAGACGATTTTGATCAAAGCGTGGTGTTGCATCAGGTACGCAACATGCTTGGCGGTCGTGCGGCTGAAGAAATCGTGTTTGGACTCATGGGTATGGGCACCCGTGGCAACAGCGGTGACTTGGAAAATGTCACCAATTTAACGCTTGAGATGTATCTTCACTGCGGCATGTTGTCTGACGTTGAGGATGCAAGCACCTCGACCGATCACTTGCTTGTGGCTGCCAGCGATCCTCTACCCCACCAAATACGGCGCGCCGAAGAGGCTGCCCGCGCGTTTGTCGCCAAGCAATACCGCGTCGTTTTGCAACAGCTTCGCGACAACCGCGCCTTGCTTGATGTGGTTACCCACGAACTGAATGCCAAGCAACTGCTGGACTGTGATGATTTTGGCAGGCTCTGGCAAGCACACAGAGATCAAATCGAGATCCATGCTGACTGAGCCCTGCCTGAAAGCTGCTGGCGATTGTCTGCCAGCAGTTCGTCAATGGTTCGCAAATAGTTCGCCAGCCGTTTGTCAGGACTTACTAGCAGTCTGGTTTCAAAGTCACAATTTCTAAAGTAACCTGAGGGTAGATTTGGTCTGCCCTTGTTGTGGCCGCGATTTGCCACGATTTGCTTCACTTACCTGTGAGCTTGCCATGCCCACCCATAACGCCCGAGACGTGCTTGCCCGACAATGGGCGATACTGCGACTGATCCCTAGAGAGCCCAGATCAATCAGTGCGGCAGACCTGCACTTGCGATTGAAGGATATGGGGTTTGGCTGCTCACGCCGAACCGTGGAACGTGATTTGAATCAGCTCGAGTCATTTGGGTTTGGACTGACCTGTGACGACACCGCGGTTCCGCATCTTTGGTACTGGTACAAAGATGCGGGCCTGAATCTGCCGGCCATGACGGTATCTGATGCATTGCTTTTAACCATGGTGCGTGATTACCTCGCGCCTATCTTGCCGCCCACGGTCACCACCGTGCTTGAACCGCAATTCAAAACTGCCCAAGACCTGCTCGAATCCACCAGCAAGACCAACCCCATGGCAGCCTGGCGCGACAAGGTTGTGTCAATTCCCGCGATGCAAAGGCTGATTGCCCCGGAAGTGGCATCTGGTGTCATGGATGAAGTCGCCAACGCCCTGATTCACCAAAGCAAGTTGTCAGTGACGTATCGCAGTCGCTCTGCTGGCAAGTTAAGTCAACTGACACTTAACCCGCTGGGCTTGGTGCAGCGTGGCCAGGTGTTTTATCTTGTGGCCACCACCGGTGACTACCCGGATGTACGGCTCTATGCCCTGCACCGCATCAACGGTGCAAAAGCCTTGCCCGAAGCCATCACGGCTGTCGATGGATTCGATCCAGCCGGGTTTGACCTGCACGACTATGTTGCCAAGGGATTTGCGGATTTTGGGCGGGGGGAAGAAGTGGTGCTTGAACTACGGACCTCACCAGGTCTGACCGACCACCTGCAGGAATGTCGGCTGTCGCTAGACCAGGTAGTTGAACCAATCACTGAAACCGCAGTTGAAAACACCGCTGAAACCGCAGGCTGGTCACGCATCCGTGCGACGGTGCAAGACACCCAGCAACTGCACTGGTGGCTACGTGGCCTGGGTGATGGCGTGAAAGTCGTCAGCATGACCCAGGCGGAAGTGGGAGCGGAAGTGGGAGTGAATGCGAAATTAAAAAGTAAAGCTGCTGCCAAACCCAAATCAAAGCCGAAATCAATGGCTGCACGCAAGAATAGTTAACGACCCGATACTCTGCGTTCTCAACAACCTCAATATCTCAATGACCCAAGCGACCAAACCTGCCTACCTCACCAAAAGCCTGTTTAAAACCGGGTTCGGATGCCCAGCGAAGCTGCGCTACGCCAAAGACCCGGCTTATGGCAACAACCAGGAAGACAATGAGTTCCTGCAGGCTCTCGCCGAAGGCGGGTTTCAGGTCGGTGAACTGGCCAAGCTGATGTTTGCCAATGGGGTGGAAGTTAAAGAAATCGGTCACATCGACGCACTCGTTAAAACTGCAGAATATTTGGCGCAAGACAACGTCGCGATATTTGAGGCGGCCTTAGCTGACACCCCTGCCGATAGCGTCTCCCATGCCCGCTACTTCGCACGCGTCGATGTACTGCGCATTCACGGCAACACGATTGACATCATCGAAGTCAAATCCAAGAGCTTTGATCCAGAGGATGGGAAGTTTTTTAAAACCGGCAGAGGCTTTAACAGCAAAACCCTGCCCTACCTGCTCGATGTGGCGTTTCAAACCCATGTGGCAAGACTGGCCCTGCCAGAGCTCAACATCCGCTCGTTTCTGCTGTTGCCCAACAAAGCCAAAGCAGCGACCGTCGATGGATTGAATCAGATGTTCCCCATCACAAAAGTCGGTACAGAAAAAACCAATGGCAAAAGGATGCGCGTGACCTGTGAGCCACTGCCTGGCTTGACGGCTAACGATGTGGGCGAGCCTTTGCTGGAACTGCTTGATGTCACCGCGATGGTGGATGAACTGTTGCAGATGGTGCACGAGATCCCCGGCATGACGGGAACCGTGGTGCAACTCAGTGAACAACTGTATGCGGTGTTGTGTGACCCCAGAAGCATGCGTGCCCCGGTGCAGTCACAGTGCAAGTCGTGCGAATACCGTTTGCCACCGGGGCACGTCATGCGAAGCGGGTTTCATGAGTGTTGGAAAGAAACCGTCGACAACGTGCGCTTGGATGCTGGCGAGCCGCTGGTGGTTGACCTCTGGGATGGTCGGCGCACAAAAGCGTGGATGTCAGCGGGCAAGCGGTTTCTAACTGACCTAGGACCAGACGATTTGTCACTCGCCAGAGAGTCCGGCAAGTTGTCTCGCACCCACCGACAGTGGCTACAAATCAGTGGCGAAGGATTGAATACGCATGGCTACTGGTTTGACAAAGACTTGTTTGCCCGTGAGATGGATAGCTGGCAATGGCCCATTAACCTGATTGATTTTGAGACTTCGAGAACGGCGCTCCCCTTTCACCGGGGCGGCAAGCCCTATGGCTTGGTGGCGTTTCAGTGGTCTCACCATGTCTTGCATGAAGACGGCAGGCTTGAACATGCCGATGATTTTTTGATGACCGAGCCTGGGCAATTGCCCAACGTAGAGTTTCTGAAGTCCTTGCGCCAAACACTCAGTCGAAATAACGGCACGGTGATGATGTGGTCACCCTACGAGAACTCAGTACTCAATGGCTTGCTAGACACTTTGGCTGGCGAAATGGCGTTGGCAGGTGTTACGGAACACGAACGAGAGACCCTGTATCGGGAGCTGCTTGAGTTCGTGGATTCACTGACTGTCAAGAAGCAAGGCAATGCGATCTTGCACAAGGGCAACCGTGCCATGGTGGATTTGTGTGACCTGTCGTCAGAGGGGTTTTTTCACAGGCGGGCAGGCGGCAGCAATTCAATCAAGAAGGTGTTGCCGGCGATGCTCACCGCAAGCGAATTCTTGCGTGACCTGTATCGCCAGCCTGTCTATGGCGCCGTTGATCAGGATCTAGTAACTGCCAATGCGTTCAACAGTCGGAATTTCACATTCCCCATGACCTGGTGGCAGCTTGACAGTGCAGGCCAAGTCACTGACCCCTACCAACTCTTGCCGCCAGTGTTCGCAGACATCGATGTCCATGAATCTGATGACGATGCGGTGATCAATCAAGGCGGTGCAGCGGCGGCGGCCTATGGGCGGCTGCAGCTCGAACATGTCTCAGAGGATGTCAGACAAGCCTGGCGTGATGCCCTGCTGAAATACTGCGAGCTAGATACGCTCGCCATGGCCATGATCGTGCAGGGCTGGCGGGCGTGGTTGAAATAAGCAATATGCAAAGCGCTACGAAACCACCAAAAAAACGTACTACACCCCAACTGAAGGAAGCATAATGCCCAAAAAAATACAGGACGTGATCAAAGAGAATATGGATTTGCTGCAAGCCATGATGGAATCAGGCAAACACCTGACTGACCACGATGCGGTAGTAGACCAATACAACAAGTGCTTAGGCTACAGCCATCACATGACTGAGGAAGACAGTGACTATCTCAGTTGCGTCGAAACTGCCATTCAAAAGCAGATGCCCTGGAACATTCCACCCATTGAAGTAGATGGCGGGCAAAAATAAAATTGGTTCCGTACAATCAAAAGGTGCCCGTATCCGACAATCTTAGAACGTATTCCTCCTGTTGTCGGGTCTCTACAGCACCGGGTCGTACCGCACGAACCATGGCCAGTGCGTTGCTTGGCTGTTCTCCCAACTCGATCAGTAACCTCGCGGCGATAACACCTGTACGACCCAGTCCGCCCCGGCAGTGAACAATGACCCCTTGACCGTTGCTGATGCGTTCGCGCAGAGCCTGCCCCAATCTTGCCCATGCCGTTTCAAATGTCGCGTCAGGGATTGAAACGTCTCGGATCGGGAGGTGGAACCATTCCATACCGATCAACATTGTTGCCTGACCAAGCTCTGATACACCGAGTTGCTCGAGCTCATGGGCTTCCATTAGCGTCACCAAAGCAGTCGCACCCCAGTCCTTCAGTACCTTGAGGTCTGCATGAAGATCCCTGTCCCAAGGCCCTGTCATGGCAGCTAGATCACGTTTGCCCGGGCAAAATGTCATGCCAATACGACCACCCGCAGTGATGCTCAGCGTTGCGACTTGCAACGGATGGGTCGCACTTGTTCGCGGATTCATCGTTACCACCCCTCACTTTTAGATATTCATACCCCAGCGGATCAGTAGGCCAACTCCAGCGCCAACCACTGAAGCCGAGCCAGTGCGATTGCCCATTTGGTCAATCGCAGGGTTGATCGAAGCAGTTGATTTACTTTGAAACCACTGCCTATCAGGCATTTCATATCAGGCATTTCCTATCGGGCGTTTCATATCGGGCGTTTCATATCGAACATCTATCGCCGGTTACAGCACTTCTGTCCGATTGAATTTACTTGAAACATAACGCATCGGTGCCAATGTTCGCTACCTTTAGCCGACTTACACCCAACAAGCCTTGTTGAGTGTATCGCATAGGAGCTTTTTATCGGTATGTAGGGTCAGCGACCATTAGGAAGACCGCCGTGTTGCCATTGCGCACGAAAAATGCCTTGCCCAGCGCTTGATCACAGTCTATGGCGCTGACCGCATGCTTATCCTTGAAAACGGTCAAGTCTCAGAACAAGGCGGGCACGACGTACTCATCTCTAAACGCGGGCTCTGTGCCGGGCTCACCAAACTTCCGCTTGCATAGATCGGAACCTCAAGCCCGTAATGTGGTCTATTGTTTGACTTTCTACAGGGAGAATTCATGGGCACTGAACGCGCCATCCTTTCAATCGCCATGCTCGCTGCCTTTGTCGACGGCACCAAAGACGACAACGAACGCGAACATGTCAAACAGTTTGCTGAACAACTTGGCGCAAGCTCAGTTGAACTCATGGGTGTTTATCAAGACGTTTTGCTCGGGCGGGTGACACTCGCAGATGCTGCCACTGCACTGACTGAAGAGGGCCAACGCCGTTACGCCTACGAATTGGCGGTTTGTGTGTGCGACAGCGATGGCGTTCGTTGTGAAACAGAAGACGCATTTCTGAAGGATCTGCGCACCCGCTTGGGCCTAGGCAATGACAAAGCAGCGGCAGCAGCCGAACAACAGGCAGATGCGATTGCACTCGCTGGCGTGACGCCATTGAGCCTTGCTAACGAAGCAACAAGCCGTACCGTGGATGATGCCGCGCTCAACAAAACCATCCTCAACTACGCAATCCTTAATGGCGCTCTTGAATTATTGCCGCAATCTTGGGCATCGGTGGCCATCATTCCCATGCAGATAAAAATGGTCTACCGAATCGGCAAAGCCCACGGCCACGAACTCGATCAAGGCCATATCCGCGAGCTTCTCGCCACTGTTGGGGTGGGCATGACATCGCAATACCTCGAACAATTTGGCCGTAAATTGGTGGGGGGCTTGTTGGGTGGCTTTTTGGGTAAAACAGGTAAAAAAGCCGGTCGGGCAGCCGCCAGTGTGGCGTTTTCATTTGCGACAACCTATGCGCTTGGTCAATTGGCCAAACGCTACTACGCCGGCGGTCGCCAAATGAACACTGCACTGCTTAAACAAACCTTTGGCGAACTGCTAGAACCCGCTAAAAAACTTCAAACCCAATACCTGCCCGATATTGAAGAAAAAGCGCGCAACCTTGACGCCAGTTCCGTTCTCTCCATGGTAGGGGGCAACGGCGCACCAATCTAATTCAATCGGCATAGGGGACATCCTTTATAGGAGGCACCCCTGCCACACCACCCCGGCATGCGAGTCCGCACCTAGCGGTTCGAGAAGTTGAGGTCATGAGAGACGGGGCGGGCCCAGTTGGTCGAAGTAGGCGATCGAAAGAACACTGTTCAGTGACTTCGCGCTGGTGCGCCACCACTGTCGGGAGTTCGCCGTAATCTTGCGAGCCACCCACGATTCGGCGCCCACAGCACGAAACTCACGACACATGGTCTTCCCGCGTTTGCATTGCTTCAGTCGAGCCGCAGTCGATGACGCAGCCATTGGTCAAGCTCTCGCCAGATTCTTGGGGTTTGCGCCAATCCAAAATAGGCTTTCCAACCGAGCAAATAGGTGCGCAGCTTTTGCACAACCTCGACCATGCTGCAACTAGTGACGCGGCGGGTTAAATGCCGAATGCGCCCCATAAACGCATTCATCGCTTTATCTGTGTTCACTTCGTCAGGCTACGCCTGGCCTTGACCCCATTGAATCAATCCTGCTAAAGCCGAACTGAGCCCACTCAAACTTCAAAAGAGGCAATGCGTTGTTGGCACCAGGATACTCGAGCGTGCCTCGCTCGGGCGCCTGACTATTGAACGCGACTGCAAATTGGCCTGCGGAGATGTCGGCCTGCCCGCTGTGGCCAACAAGTGTTCCAACGTTAGCTAGTCGTTAGCGAGACGTTAGAAAAACTTGGCGACGAGTTCGCTAAGGGCAGCCAGTCACAAGATCAGGCACCGTGCGAGAGGACCATGGCCTTGGCCTTGTAAAACCTACCTCTTTAGCGGATGCGCATCCTGGTCCGTAATCTTCGTCAAACCGTTGACGGTGATGTTCTTCTTTGCAGGAAAGCACAACATGTTGAACGAATGCTGGCCTACGTAAATATTATGCCGATTACCGAATAGATTATTTTCGTTGTAATACGATGAGATGTGCCAATAAAGTTCGTACCCAAGACCCCATAGCGTCGCAATCAAGCCAGGCGATCTGTCTACCCGATCATTTTCAATATAGAGGGTCGGCGCCATTTCACTGATTGTTTGGGTCCCACCTTCGAGCACGCTCGTTTCCATGCCCTCTACATCGATCTTGATAAAATTTGGCCTCGGCAACCAATCCAACGCATCAATCGACCGTATCTCTACCTTGACTTTGCCTGCATCGCTTGTACCCAGAAGGCTCACACCGCCAAAATTGTTCGGCGAGTGATAGTCAATTCTCGGGATATCGATAAGACCAGACTGTGCGCCGAGTGCGAAGTTGTATGGATACGCATTCTCACAGTTATTCAGCGCAAGGTTAGTCACTAGCAGCTTGAATAACTCATGCTGCGGCTCAAAACCAACGTAAGAGCCACCTGGCACTTGCCTTGCCAGCGCGACTGACTGAGATCCCGTGTTTGCGCCGACCTCCCAAACCACATCCGTTGGGTTGATGATCCGTTCGAATAACTCGATTTCATGTTGGCAATACTCGCCATAGAGCTCAAGCGCCTTGCCAACGTAGTGACAATGCTTGTTGTACACCAGGAAACCATGCCGGCTCTCTACGCCACGCACTGGATCACTGAAATCATAAATCTTTTGCATAGGTTTCCATTGCCACCAGTCAACACAAAGATCTGTTCACCCAGGAATTGTGAGTGCGGCCGCCCACCGTTTCAACCGCCAGCAAAAAGCTTCACGCGATCATGGCGCGGTTATCGTCGTAACACCCGAAAGAGCGACTCATCAGAATATTACATTACCGTTGTGCCGTGTGCTGCCGTGTGCTGCCTTCTGGCTGACGACCCAGTCAAGCGGCTCGCACAGGGCACCTGCCCGCCGGTTGACCACGGTGCCATCGCGTACACGCGCCGCCACCCGTGAGCGCACCCCATGGACTGCCCGCGCACCAGCAAATAAAGACCAAAGCTAGCGCAACGACGATCAACAGCGCCACCAATCCCGCCACCGCGATGATGGCAGTCTTCCTGAAATTGTTGTGGTGCGTTTCGATGTCATCATCAAGGCTCTTTGCATCTGATGCGATTCCAATCGATGGATTAGGCGCTGCTTAGACGCTTTGCCACTTTGCCACTTTGCCACTTTGCAACTTTGCAACTTGACCGCTAGTGCTCGTTGACCTAGCGCTAAGCCTGTGCGCTCCAAACGCCACACGGCAAGCGACACATCATCTCAAACACGGCCACACGCAAGGCGATTTACTGCTCGTTGCTTACTTGCGATATTGCATCACAAGCCGACCTTGCTGAGAAGCCATCATCGACCGAGCAAGGTCGGTCGGCAATCTGCAAGCCGCACCACCTTGTGGTGTTGTTCGGTGTTTCTCGACTTGATTGGGCTTGATTGGGCTTGATTGAGCAGCGGCCTGGCAATCGATGCACCACCATGAGCACATTGTTAACACTACCGCACCGGTTAGGCGCGAACCAAACGCTGCACGCCTCAGGCACACCACAAATAGCGGTCTAGCGACTGGCATCGACACCGGTATCGGCAGTGGCATGAATATTGCTGTTGAACCATTGAGCCAACCAACTGGAGATTCCCATGGGACTATTCTATTCACCATACGATTCGGAGCAAGCGCTCAGTATGCGATGCAGTTGCGGGCAGGATCACACTGTTGCTGACCATCAGTCTGAAGTGCAGCTTGCTGCCAACCGATCCAATCTAGATGAGCAACGTGCCAACGAGTTCGTGCAAGCCGCTCTCCTGAAAGCCTTGTTCCCCAATGATCAACTGCGCCGAAACTTCCTCCGAGCAGTCGGCAAATCTACCGCAGCAGCAGCGATCAGCACCTTCTTGCCAATTGGCGCACTTCAAGCCATGGCGCAGGAACGAGGTGCGCTGGAAAAGAATGAACTCAACATTGGTTTCTTGCCTATCACGTGTGCCACCCCTATTGTGGCCGCAGACCCGTTAGGCTTTTATTCAGACCAAGGTCTGAAAGTCAACCTCAAGCGCACCGCCGGATGGGCTGTTGTTCGCGACAAAACCCTTGCTGGCGAGTTTGATGCCTCTCACATGCTCTCGCCGATGCCGTTGGCCATGACCATGGGGATTGGATCAGCGCCAAGCAAAACCATGATTCCTGCCATTGAGAACTTGAATGGCAATGCCATTACGCTGAGCATCAAGCACAAAGACAAACGTGACCCCAAACAGTGGAAAGGCATGCGCTTTGCGATTCCGTTTGACTATTCGATGCACAATTTTCTGCTCCGATATTACCTAGCTGAGCACGGACTCGACCCGGACAAGGATGTGCAACTCCGGGTGATGGCACCGCCCGACATGGTGGCCAATTTGCGTGCTGACAATATCGATGGCTTTATTGTGGCTGAACCATTTAATCAGCGGGCTGTGTTTGATGGGGTTGGCTTTATTCATATGCTGACCAGCGAAATCTGGGACAACCATCCATGTTGCGCATTTGCAGTGAGCAGCACATTTGTCGAGCAGAATCCAAACACCTTTGCGGCCCTGTTTCGTGCCATTGTGACCTCAACCAACCATTGCTCGATCTATGACAACCGCGCTGCGGTTGCCAAGGCTATCCATGGCCCAAACTTGCTCAACCAGCCGCTAACCATTCTTGAGCAAGTCCTGCTTGGGCGGTTCGCCGACGGCCTGGGTCAGATCCGAAACGAGCCCAACCGCATCAACTTTGAGCCATTCCCCTGGCAATCAATGGCCGTCTGGATGCTCACACAAATGAAGCGCTGGGGCTATGTCAAGGAAGAAATTGACTACCAGCAAATCGCGCAGCAAGTGTTTTTGGCGACAGACGCTCGCAAGCAGATGGAACAACTCGGCATTGCCGCACCCGATCGCGACAGCAAGAGCATCACCATCATGGGTAAGGTGTTCGATCCGGCGAAACCCAAGGAATACGTGGAATCATTCCAAATTAGCCAGCGCTAAATCCTCGGGTGTGCGGCAGTCGTATTGCCGCACGCCCGTCACCTTTCAAGCCCCTCGTCATCGAGCCGCTAATATCGACATAGCGGACGCAAGCCATTGCTTGTATCGAGTCAAGGGCGAATGGTGATGGGGTAGGACGAGGTCTTGACTCGAATCGGCAATGTTTTTGGCGCATAGGGACGCCACTGGGCATCCTGAACCACCTGGCTGGCGATGGTCTGCGCCTGGCGCGCAATCGGTTCAATATAGCGGCTCACTTGGCCGCCAATGCTGGCGCAGTCACCGATCGCATAGATATCGGGCGCACTGGCCTGCAAGGTGCTTGGATCCACAACATAGCCATCGCTCCACGCCAATCCGGCGGACTTGGCCAACACAGGTGAGGTGCGTAGCCCAGCGGCAACCACTACGTGATCGATGTCGTGAGTACGCTGCACACCACCCTTTACCAACACCGCGCGCTTGCATGGCCCAAGATCCTGGATCGACTCAACCACGGTCTCCCCCAAAAACTGAATCGGCAGTGATGCCCAAGCCGCTAGCAGTTGATCACTGAGCATCTCGTCTTCAAGCAGACGGCCCAAGGGTCTTGATTGCTGATCAATCAATGTCACTTGGTGGCCGCCAATGGCCAAATCGTTGCTCAGTTCGCTGCCAATCAAGCCAGCCCCGACCACCAACAAGCGCGAGGGCCGCTCACCGAGCGCCTGACGAAACTTCACATAGTGGTCCAGATGATTGATACGCCAAGCGACCGAGGCAGCGATTCCTTGGATCAGATTCGGTTGGGCGCCGTGCGCCAAAACCAAATAACGGTAATGGAATTCACCGACTGTGGTACGCACCACTTTACGGGTGGCCGACAGGCTAACGGCGTGTACGCCGGCAAACAGATCAACGTCAAGCCTTGATGATGCCGCTTGACCTGTTTCGCGGACCAAGCCATCGAGCGAAATGCCCTTGGCAATGGCGACTGACAACAGCGGCTTGTCGTAGACGTGCGCTTGGCCGGCATCCACCACAGCGACTGTGATCGACTCGGACAACGCCCTGATCGCTTGCACGAGCCGCCAAGCGGCCGTGCCTCCACCCACAATGACCACATCAAAGGATTTGAACTGCCCGAGAACGCGGGTCATGGTCCTTTGTGGCGCTCGTTGATCCGTGCTAGCCTGACCTTGAGTCAATGAGACTGCAGTGCAGTCATACGGCTCGAAATCAGCCTTGCTGACACCACACAGCGGACATAGCCAATCGTCTGGAATATCCTCAAATCGAGTGCCCGGTGCCAACCCGCTGTCAGGGTCGCCGTCTTGCTCTTTGTAGATATAGCCACATGCGTTACAAATAAACTCACGCCAGGGTGCAGCGTCCGTCATGCCGGCAACGCCTCTTGACTCAGTCTGGTCATTTCGCTGCGCAGATGCTTGAGCGCTGGCGTCACGATGGCCACGAAGTGGGATTCACGGACCCGACGCTGCACAGCCGAAGTCATCAAGTAGCCTCTGGCACCCTGATGCATCAGCGCCGATTGCGCAGCCCGAAGTGACAACTCAGCGCCATGCGCACGCGCATCGAGTACCTGAACAAAGAACTCGTCTGAATCATCGTAGGGTGTCTGCGCCAATGCCGTGACTCGCTGCAACAAGTCGTCAAGCTCGGCTTGTAATGTCGCGGGCCTGTCTTCCAGATATTGATTGACATGCCCAAGCACCGGTTCGACTTCCCACATCGAATCAATCGCACCTTGAATCACGCCAGCTGCCATGCCACACTGCAGCATGACAAAGCCCGGTCGAATGCGCTTAATCAATGGACGCGAGGGATCGGCAATCACGTCAGTCATTGGCACGAAATAGTCTTTCAAATGCAATGCGTAGGTTCCGGTACCCTCCATTCCCGCAAAACTCGGGCATTCGCGCAGGTCCATGCCCTGAGCATCACACCGCAGCAAGAACATCAGCTCTCGGTTGGCGTCATCGACCACCGTCGCAATCGCGCCGCAGTAGTGGTCGGCCGCAAGATTGCTAACCCACGGCAATGTGCCACTGACTCGATACCCGCCTTCAACAGGCTTGGCCTTGAGCAGAAACTTTTCGATGCCGGCATACGTCTTCATCGGGTTGGAAAGCGCCGTGCCGCCGAGGCCGATGCCTTTAGCATGCAAGGGCAGCAACTCTTGGCGCAACGACTCGGAAGCCGCTTCCTGGAGATAGAGGCCGCAGACGGCGTGACACCACATCATGAATCCAGTCGCGCCGCACACGCGCGAGGCTTGCGCCATGGCGCGCACCGCCAGTCCGTAGTCTTCTTGACCGAACGGCGCCTTCAAGTGCGCACTCATCGCGCCCGCAGCAGCAAACTCACGCAGCACCTCGCCTGGGTACAGACCTTGCTGATCAATCGCTTGCACGATCGGGGCAAGTCTTTGTTGAGCGATGTCGCGGGTCGCTGTCAGCAGGGCTAGCGCCTCTGGCTGAGCGTGAACCACCGCACTTGGCAGATCGAACTGGTTCATGATTAACCTCCTGTCAGTCGCTTAATCGATGGTGGAAATTTCAAAGGCGATGGGGTTGCGCATGGTGTTGGCCACCGGCGAGTAGTAGTTCGCATGCTGCACTATCTCATCGAGCACGTCGCGCGGCGCATCGCCCTCTAGCTTGACTTTGACCCGAATGGCCTGAAACCCCATTTCTAAGGGTTTTTTGTCCAAATTGCCACCCGCGCCCCAGGCTGCGGGATTGCCAATGTCACCCTCCAGAAACACCTCAATCTTGGAGAGCTTGACGTTTTTCCAGGTCGCCACCGCCGTGATCCCCACCGCAATGCAGCCGCCCAAGCCTGACAACACGATTTCGCCCGGTGCAGGCGCGGTATCCTCACCAAACAAATGAAGCGGCTCGTCAACCACAACCGGCTCGTGGTCACCCACGTAGCTAAGTGACCGATATTGCCCCTCCATCACGGTGCGGACCTTGTTTGTGCCGCGCGCTTGAGGATTGGCTTTGCCTTTTTCCGCAAAAGCCATCAGGCCTTCGCGATCGATCGGCCGCAGAAAAGTTGTAACGGAAGTCTCGGGCATGGATTGCAAAATGGATGACATGGTGAACCTCGTGAGTTGAGTCTGACGTGCGCTCGACGGGCCTGGCCGCGAACGTTTCATAACTTGCTAGCAAGTCGCATGCCATGCTGAGATCGCGGTCATCGCTACGCATCAGGCACCCCAACTCAACATTGTATAAACAATTTGTTAACAGAATGTTCATGACGTGCGGGGTCGCTGATGAACAGTGGCGGTTTGGAAAGTGGGCAACTTCAGTTCGGCAGCACCTTTTTTAGGCGATAGTTGAACTGTCGCAAAGTCATGCCCAAACTTTGGGCGGCCCTTGACTGCGTTCCATGCTCGCGCAGGGCGGCAAGCAACATATCTACATCGATCAGGTGCGCAGGCTCGTAGCGCCTGACATGAGGGTGGTTGGTCGATGCTTTCGCGCTTGCCAGCGTTTGCGCAGACCTGGCCGCTGTCTCGGCCCAAATGGCCTGCATCTCTTCCAACTCAAGACGACTTTCCCGACACAGCAGGACCAGACGCTCAATGACATTATTTAGCTCGCGCACATTGCCTGGCCAGTCATGGGCCTCAAGCGCGGCCATGACTGGCGCAGAAAGATAAACATTGCGCTGGTGCGCCTGGTTTGCGCGATTCAAAAAATGCAAGATCAGCAAATGCACGTCGCCGCGCCGCTCGCGCAGTGGGGGCAAGCGAATCGGGATGACATTTAACCGATAGTACAAGTCTTCCCGAAACTGTCCTGCTGCGATTTGTTCTGGCAGGTTCTGATTGGTCGCCGAGACCAATCGGATGTTAAGTTTGATTTCGTGTTTAGCACCGAGCCGGGTAATCGTGCTTTCCTGAATCGTGCGCAAGAGTTTGGCCTGCAAGGCCAAGGGCAACTCTCCAATTTCATCCAAGAAAATCGTACCTGACTGCGCCTGTTCAAATAACCCGGCTCGGGAGGTGTAGGCGCCGGTGAAGGCCCCTTTCTCATGGCCAAACAGCTCGGACTCAAACAACGAAGCCGGAATGGCAGCACAATTGACACGCACAAACGGTCCATCGCTGCGTGCACTCAACAAATGCAACGCGCGGGCAAACAACTCCTTGCCCGTGCCGGACTCGCCGAGCAACAGCACACTGGCCGATGAGCGTGACACCCGTTCAATTTCACCCATGGCTCTGAGCAAGGCCCGCGATCGCCCCACAATGCCAAGACGCCCGAGATCCGAATCCAACGCCTGTGTCAGTAGCGCGTTGCTGGCCTCGAGTTGCTCGGTCTTGCTGCGCACAATCCGATGCAAGCCCAGCGCTTGCCCAGCCAACGTGGCGAGCACACTCAACAAGGACAGGTCATCGTTTAAGTGTCGCTGCCGGCCCCTGATCCGGTGGCAAGCGAATACACCCTCCACACGCCCCAATATGATCACTGGCAGCGCGATAAATGAGACCGTCTCCTGTGGAAGATCGGCACGCGCCACACTACGACACAAAAACAGGGGCTCTTGATCAATGTCCTGAACAATGATGGGCTGCCCGCTTTTGAGGACCTGGCCGGTCACGCCCTCGCCCATAGAATAGACGCCACGCTCAATTTGCGTCTGGGTTAATCCGTAAGCATAGCGAATCCGTCCCTTGCTCGGGTCGTGCGGATCCAGCAAAACAAGCCGCCCCCGGTTTAACCCGAGCAACTCACTCATCAGGTGCATCATTTCACGGATGACCGGCTCCGGGTCTGGTGACATACTTTTGCCGACCAACTTGATCACAGCGTGCAACAGCAGCAATTCCTGCTGGCGATAGTGCTGCGTTTCACGCATGCCCGAATGGTCACTGGTGTTTCTGTCTGTTGGTCTCATCTTGTCTGCTTGGCGATTCAGTGATGGGTGTAGGCTCACACCAACAGCACAAAACATGCCAATGCACGAGCGGCAGGGCTCACCGCCATGATCGCTTTGACTTTGATGCACTAATTTAGTGCCAAAAGCCCATTTTGGAGCATCTGGGTCGCGCGTGCTCAACAATGAGGCGTCGCGATTGCACCAGACATGACCCAGCAGATGTTGGCACGAAATTTGCTCTGACCTGTCGACCCCGGCGTTACCCGCTGGCAAGGTTTCATTATCCGTCAACCCAGGAGCGGTAATCATGTCGATCTTTTCAAATCCATTTGACGTTAAATCTCGGCTGCGCTGCACCTGCGGCGTCCACAGCACGCAAGCTGAACACGATGCCGAAGCTGCCCGCGCATCGGCCATGTCCTGCGATGACATCACCTCCAGCGTGGTCGAGCAAGCGGTTGTGCGTGCCCTGTTTCCGCAAGATGCCATCCGACGCAGATTTCTGTCGGCCGTTGGCTCCTCGACCGCCATGGCAGCGATTGCCAGTGCACTGCCACTGGCAAGCATCAAGGATGCCTTTGCGCAAGGAAGCGGACCGCTCGAGAAGTCCAAGCTGTCGGTAGGCTTTATTCCCATCACGTGCGCCACCCCTATCATCATGGCACACCCGATGGGCTTTTATGCCAAGCAGGGGCTAGATGTCGATGTGGTCAAGACGGCAGGCTGGGCAGTGGTGCGCGACAAAACCCTCAACGGTGAGTACGACGCGGCGCACATGCTCTCGCCCATGCCAATTGCACTAAGCATTGGTGCCGGCTCGTCACCCATCCCCTACACCATGCCAGCCGTTGAGAACATCAATGGTCAGGCAATCACGCTGGCCATGAAGCATAAGGACAAGAGGAATCCGAAAGACTGGAAGGGCTTCAAGTTTGCGGTGCCGTTTGACTACTCCATGCACAACTATCTGTTGCGTTACTACCTCGCCGAAGCCGGCCTCGATCCCGATCGTGATGTGCAGATTCGTGTGGTGCCCCCACCCGAGATGGTCGCCAACTTGCGCGCAGAGAACTTGGATGGATTTCTGGCACCCGACCCGGTCAATCAACGGGCAGTCTATGACGGCGTCGGGTTTATCCACATCCTGTCCAAAGAGATCTGGGATGGACATCCTTGTTGCGCGTTTGCAGCAAGCGAAGAGTTTGTCAAGACCATGCCCAACACCTATGCTGCGCTGCTGCGCGCCATCATCAGCGCAACAGCATATGCTCAAAATCCGTCAAACCGGAAAGAAATCGCCGCCCAGATTGCCCCAGCAAACTACCTCAACCAGCCCGTCACGGTGGTCGAGCAGGTACTGACCGGCACTTATGCTGACGGTCTTGGCTCAGTCCAGCGGGTGCCAGACCGAATCGGGTTTGACCCCTTCCCGTGGCAGTCATTTGCGGTTTGGATTCTGACCCAGATGAAGCGCTGGGGGCAGATCAAGGGCGATGTCGACTACCAGACGGTTGCGCGCAACGTCTATCTCGCCACCGATGCCGCCAAGTTCATGGGTGAAGTAGGCATGACGCCACCGACAAGCACTTCAAAGTCATTCTCCGTCATGGGCAAAGCCTTCAATCCCAATCAGCCAGAGGAGTATCTGGCAAGTTTCGCGATCAAAAGGAGCTGATTGTCATGAAAGAGCGCATCAAGGCAATCTTGCCATCGATCCTGATTCTCCTGGTGTTTTTGGGAATCTGGCAGCTCGCCACGTTGCCCGCGGGTGGCCAGCAGTTGGTTGACGACGATTACGCCAAGCTAGTCGGTGCATCTGCCGCAACGGGACAACAGTCGGCATTTCCAACACCGGGCGATTTCTTCTCGGTGCTTGCCAAACAATTGTCGGACCCCTTTTATGACCTTGGACCCAACGACAAGGGCATTGGCATTCAGCTCGCCTGGTCCATCGCTCGCGTGGCGGCAGGATTTGGGTTAGCCGCGCTCGTTGCCATCCCGCTTGGATTTCTCATCGGCATGTCCCGCCGTGCTTTTGATGCGCTTGACCCATTCATCCAGATCCTCAAGCCCATATCGCCGCTTGCGTGGATGCCGCTGGCGCTCTTTATCCTGAAAGACTCGAACGTTTCAGCCATCTTTGTGATCTTTATTTGCTCGGTCTGGCCAATGTTGATCAACACGGCGTTTGGCGTTGGTGCTGTCCGCAAGGAGTGGATCGATGTGTCACGCACACTGGAGGTCAAGCCACTGCGCAAAGCCATCTATGTCATCTTGCCTGCAGCCGCGCCCACCATTATGACGGGCATGCGCATCTCCATCGGCATTGCCTGGCTAGTGATCGTTGCCGCGGAAATGCTAGTGGGCGGCACCGGCATTGGCTACTTTGTCTGGAACGAATGGAACAACCTGTCAATAAGTAACATTTTGGTGGCCATCCTGGCCATCGGCATGATTGGGATGTTACTGGACTTGGGATTTGCGCGCCTTCAAAAAGCCGTGAAGTACCAAGATTAAACGGAGTAAGCAATGCCTCATTTTTTACAAGTCGAGAATCTCAAAAAGTCGTTTCCGGGCGTGGCTGGTGCCCCAGAACTGGTGGTCTTTGAGAACGTGAATTTTCATATTGATAAGGGAGACTTTGTCTGCATCATCGGGCACTCGGGCTGTGGCAAGACCACAATCCTGAACGTGCTGGCTGGCCTCGAAAAGGCTTCTGATGGTTATGCCTTCATTGATGGGCGGGAAATCGCTGGCCCGAGCCTGGACCGTGGCGTTGTCTTCCAATCTCATGCGCTGCTGCCCTGGCTGAGCGTGCGTGCCAATATTGCATTTGCCGTGAAGTCTAAATGGCCCAACTGGTCCGAAGATGCTGTCAACACCCATGTGCAGCACTTTATCGACCTGGTTCGGCTCAAAGGCGCTGAAGACAAAAAGCCCTCGCAACTATCGGGCGGCATGAAACAGCGCGTCGGCATTGCACGCGCCTTTGCAATCCAACCGAAAATGCTGTTGCTCGATGAGCCCTTTGGTGCGCTCGATGCGCTCACACGCGGCAGCATCCAAGACGAATTGCTCAGCATCGTCCAAGAGACTGAACAAACCGTCTTCATGATCACGCACGATGTTGACGAGGCCATCTTGTTGGCAGACAAGATCTTTTTGATGAGCAACGGTCCACAGGCGGTAATTGCGGAAATTGTAGAAAACACCATGCCACGCAGCCGCACGCGCGCAACGATTCACCACGATCCGCAGTATTACCAAATACGCAACCACCTGATCGACTTTCTCGTCTCCAGAGCCAAAGCCATAGCGCTAGGTGAACAAGCCAAGCCAACCAGCCCACAATTGGTCCAGCCAGGCTTGGTGGCCAAGGCCGCATAAACCACCCGATTATTTCTCCACTTTTTACGAGGTAAGCCATGAGTAATTCCGTTAAGCCAATGACCCGGGAAGATGTCACTGACCTGATCTACGCCTGCAAAGTCCAGAAGGGCATTAAGTGGGCTGATGTCGCCACAAAGGTTGGCCTGTCCAAAGAGTGGACGACAGCCGCCTGCCTTGGCCAGATGACGCTGACTGCAGAGCAAGCGAGCATTGTTTGCGAAACATTTGATCTTCCGCCCGAAGCAAAGGCAATTTTGCAAGCCGTTCCCTACAAAGGTTCTTTGCCAACCGCCGTGCCAACCGATCCGCTGATCTACCGCTTCTATGAACTGGTGAGTGTCTACGGCACAACATTCAAAGCACTCATTCATGAGGAGTTTGGTGACGGCATCATGAGCGCTATCGACTTTTCGATGGATTTGCAGCGTCAACCCGATCCGAAAGGTGATCGTGTCAGCATCGTCATGTCTGGCAAGTTTCTGCCCTACAAAACATACTGACATCGCTGTCAGAGCAGCCGTCAAGCAGATGATGCGCGCTGCGAGTCTGGCCGTTGTGGTGGACTCGCGCAGTCTTGTGCTGGGCTGGTCGCGAAGTATCACATTTTGGTCAAAAGCGATGCATTCGTGGCTCCACGCGCTGCTCAAATTGGGTGAGCGAACTGGTGGCGTACTGTATACGAGCGGCAAACCCATCTTGTTGACCACGTTGCCCTGCCCGATAGAGACGGGCATGGGTACAGCTGCAAGGCCCAAGCCGCAACTCTCCCCTCAGCTCAAGGCTCGCATCGTCAAACTGTGTGAGCCGCTGGGTGCGTGATCATCATGTGAGAGAGCGCATCAATGGGGTCGTGCCGATTGAGGTGGCTACCCCAGCGGTTTCGATTGGCGAGCTCCGGATCAAGTGCACCCGTGGGCAGGAGCGAATCGTGGTGACCTGGCCCGCGTCAGCGGCCAAAGAATGCACACAGCGGCTGAACCCATTGACATGCGAGCGGGGATGGGGACGGTGTTGACCAAGTGAACAGCGTGGCCGGCCTGTTGCAGACCATCCACCAGCCAGTACCAGTTGAAAGTGGATTCAACGACAACACCACAGCGTTCATCTCGATGCGGCTCGAGAAACACAAGAATCTTTGCCAGCCCGTTTGACAGTCGCTTCTGCGCTACCACTTTGTCGGTTTCGTTAATCACCGAGAACACACTGCTATTCATATGTAGGTCAAATCCGCTATATTTCAGTTTCAGCCTGCGTCAGCTAAGTGGTTTTGCCCAAACTCACTTTAGCGGCGACTGCGTCTAGTTCGCAGGCAGGCTGACTAGATGATTTTCACTACTGATGCCGAATGACCCCTCATTTTTTAGTTGCCATCTCTTCACATGGCTTTGGCCATCTGGCACAGGTAGCCCCCATAATCAACGCCATGCAACGCTTATCCGTGTGTGATCGCTTGCCAACGTTCGATTTGAGCATCCGCAGCAGCCTGCCGCCTCAACAGATTGCTTGGCGCATCGAACACCCGTTTCGTATCGACAGGGGCTCAGATGATTTTGGGATGGTCATGCATGACGCTTTGCGGGTTGATCTAGTCCAGAGCCTGCGTCAATATGCAGCGCTCCATCAAAACTGGGAAGCTGAGGTAGAACGTGTGGCAAATCACCTAAGCCGGCTACATGTCACACACTTGCTGGCCAACGCACCATACTTAACCCTGGCTGCAGCCAATGCAGCGAATATCCCATCCGCAGCCATCTGTTCACTTAACTGGGCCGATATTCTGGAGGGGTGCCTTGCCATCTGTCCGAGTGCCGTCGAGCAGTCGGGTGTGTCGCAGGCCACGCTCACACAAATCCTGCGCCAAATGCGCGACGCTTATGCCAGCGCAGCCCTGGTGATCAGACCTGAACCCGCCATTCGAACCACTGGCTTTTCGACCATCACAACCGAACCACTCGTGGATCAACCACCTGCTGCCCAACGGGCTAACTTGTTGGCCTTTGCCCGTGACGCCAGCGGTGACTATTTATCTGGCCACAGCGACTGCTGGCTCGTGCTCACCAGCATGGGTGGTATCGCCTTACCGTTGCACCCAGACAACTGGCCCACCGAGTGCTTGGGCCGCAAAGTCATCTACTTGGTAAGTCCCGACCTGGCAAACGACTGTCCACATGCCATCGGATTTGACCTCGAGCGCTTTGGCTTTAGTACGATGATGGCCAGTTGTGATCTGGTGTTAACCAAACCGGGCTATGGCATGTTTGTCGAGTCGCGTGCTTGCGGCAAGCCCATGCTCTACATTGCACGCGATGATTGGCCTGAAAGCGCTTGCCTTGAACACTGGGCTGGCAGCCATGCAACCAAGCTATCACTGTCTAAAGTCGTGGCAGGCAAGTTTGGACCTCAGTTAGCTCATGCCCTTCAGGCAGCCGATGCAGGTCGTATTTGCTTTGCTGGTGCGGACACGGCGGCTTCACTCATGGCAAGGCTCTTATTTGACCGATGACTGTTCATCGTGCACATCCCAGAATTCCAGCTGTGGACTTTGGGCAACCACAGTGGGCTGTTGCGCCAATGCGCTTGCTTTAACGCCAAGCAGCCTGATTCGGTCTTGCCAGCGCACACGTTTTAAACAGTCCGACAGGGCTAGTCGCAAATCCTGTGCGGACTGCACCGGTTGCGGCAAGCTGAGGTCTCTTGTGACCACACTAAAGTCAGCGAACTTCACTTTCAACCTATTTTCCTCAGTTGACCCCTTCACAATACAGCGCAAACCGTGATTTGATGGGGGTTTGCACATGATTGGGAGAGTCACCCAATGGGTGAGTCAAAATTAGAGCCGACTGCGGTGGCGAAGGCGGTACAAAATGCGATGACCG
>CAMCOS010000037.1 GCA_945876565.1 Lautropia mirabilis
TCGGTCATCGCATTTTGTACCGCCTTCGCCACCGCAGTCGGCTCTAATTTTGACTCACCCATTGGGTGACTCTCCCAATCATGTGCAAACCCCCATCAAATCACGGTTTGCGCTGTATTGTGAAGGGGTCAACTGAGGAAAATAGGATAACTACTGGCGATTCATGGATCATGCAGTCGAACTTTACGTGGACGTACTGACCTCTCTGGGACTATGGCGTGAGCACTGAAACAAAAGCCAAACAACAGACTGCTGTGCCCAAACGAGCACTGGTGCATCATTACCTATGTGCGTATGTCGGGCTATCTTCTGATTTCAGAAATTTGACCGGCCTGAGGGTTTGTCCCAAGTGTCAGCGTCCCCTGCGAGCTGACAAGGAGGATTGGGAGATTATTGGCCGTATCACACCAAAGCACAGTGAATAGGGTTTTACCCCCAAAAATCCATGTGCATTCACGCCCACCATCGACACACATAAATCGCGCGATCATCAGGGTAAGTTTGGAACTGTTCTAGAGTCCAGCGTACACGCCCGATCGTGAGAGAAATCCAGCTCACGACGAGTCAAGCCTTCAGCAGCCATGACCCACGAGCCTGCCCCATCCTTGGCGCGTGCCACTAGCACCCCAAAACGTGGCATCGAGGCTTCACCACCTGAAATCATGCCGGCAACCTCATCAAACACCTGATGGCCCTCCAAAGGCGACTTCCCTGGCAGGTCAGGCAGATATTGAATGAAGAACTGATGCCCCTGAAGCTGAATTGAATGAACAAGGCCGGCGATCGGCTCAAGCTCATCGAGTGCGGCTCGGTAATCGGGTTCAAGACGTCCAATGTGAATGTGCAACTGATGCTGCGAGCGCCGATGCGCGGGCTGAATGAGTAAGCCAACCTCTTGCTCAGGAATGGGCGGCATTACAGCATTGGTCGCGGCCGCATACCCGGCACCCCAAAAATTGACTGAGTCTCTGGCACCAATATGCTCCACACCAATCACTGGCTCAAGCGCCCAAATAAGAAACCAGCAGTTGTTGCGAGCGTCTGGGACATACTTAAACGGATGTTGGTATCTCAGACTTTGCTGCAATGCATAGCCAGCTTGCCAGTTCAGCCAAAAATCACCCTGCTCATTGCCGCAACGCCCATCACGGCAATCCTCCGACTGCAAGATTCTGTAAACAATACAACTATTGTCTGCATGGTTAGCTGGATCGGCACAATCAGCGCATTGCGCTGGCGCTTTGTCAGCCAGATTACTCGAGACTGGGGAATACCAACGTTCACGCTCAACTAGCTTTGTGGTACAGACAGCCGTCTGCGCACCGGGTGCACTCGCCCAAGCACCCCATGCGACAGCCGCCAGTAGTGCCCCCGCCAAAGATCGCGTTCGTGATACAAACTGCATGTCGTGCGAAATTAGTTGCAATTCCTTAAAGCTAACATGTCTAGGTGACGAGCGACCTAGCGATTGACTAGCGACCATCTCAGTTTATGTCTGGATCGATAAATATGACGACGCCCAAACCCTGCATATTTTGCTCACTGCCTGCAGCCAGCATCATGGATGAGAACGAGCTCGGCATGGCCGTGCGTGACATTTTTCCGGTCAACCCGGGGCACACGCTGATCATGCCAAAACGCCATGTCTCCTCCTACTTCGATCTCACTGATGATGAAGTGCTTGCGCTTATGCAACTCATGAGACGGGCCAAAGAGGCCATTGATAGTGAATTCAGCCCAGATGACTACAACATTGGGGTAAACAACGGTCCGATTGCTGGGCAAACGGTTCCACACGTTCATATTCATGTCATGCCACGCTACCGCGACGACGTCGATGACCCGCGCGGTGGCGTGCGCAACGTCATCCCAGAAAGAGCGGTGTATTAAAAGCATGCACAAGCCACTGATCGTGACCGCGCTGCCGCAAGAGTTTGACCACCAGCCCATCCCGCACGACATACCGGTGGTCTTTACCGGACTTGGCAAACTGAATGCTGGCCTGGCGCTCATGGAAGGAATTGCGCGCCATCAACCGTCTATCGTGGTCAATTTTGGGACAGCCGGCAGATTAGAAACCTCAATCGTTGGGCTCGTTGAGATCTCAGACGTTTTACAGCGCGACATGATGGCAGAACCCATCGCGCCCCGTGGAGTGACACCCTTCGATCAGACACCGAATGTGCTTGCCTCCGGGTTTGACGGCGTGCGATGTGCCACCGGTGACAGTTTTGTGATGACTGCCGATCCATGGCTAGTCGAGCAGCATGTGCAAGTCGTAGACATGGAACTATTTGCACTCGCTTTGGTTTGCCACCGCAAAGGCATCGCCTGGCGGTCATTTAAGTTCATTACCGACGACACCAATGAAAAGGCTGGACAAGAGTGGCACGAGAAGTCACACCATGGCCGCGAGCTATTTCTAAGCAAAATCGACGAGCTTTTCTAAGCCCATGAGAGCCTTCTATCACCCCGACCAAACACTGCATCACCCCGTGTCTTATTTTTCTCGTGGACAGATGCGCGCTCCTCAGGAAATTCCATCTCGAATCGATGGCATCTTGCAAGGCCTTAGTCGCCTAGGGATTGCCACTGAGGTTCCCGGCGACCGTGGCATGGCATCGATTGCTGCTGTGCATGACGATGAGTACCTAACCTTCTTGCAAACGGCATACGGTCAGTGGAAGGAGATCCCAGAGAATTGGGGTAACGAGGTCATGTCTAATGTGTTTGTGCGCGAGCCCAACCCCTTGCGTGGCATTCTCGGACAAGCAGCCCGCTATCTCGCAGATGGCAGTTGTCCAGTTGGCGAGCATACATGGCAATCCGCTTATTGGGCGGCGCAATCGGCAATCGCCGCAACCCAGGCAGTCATCGACGGCGACAACAAGGCCTACGCCCTGTGCCGCCCGCCCGGGCACCATGCGCGGGCTGATGCCGCCGGTGGATTCTGTTATGTCAACAATGCGGCAGTTGCCGCTCAAATGCTCAAAAGCCGGTTTAGTAAGGTTGCCGTGCTCGACACCGACATGCATCACGGCCAAGGCATCCAGGAAATTTTTTATCGCCGCAACGACGTTCTGTATGTCTCAGTGCATGGGGATCCCACCAATTTCTACCCGGTGGTAGCAGGATTTGAAGAGGAGACAGGTGAAGGCACAGGCCTAGGGTTCAATCTGAATCTTCCCATGCCTCATGGATCGTCTGAAGCAGTCTTTTTTGAGCAGGTCGCCAATGCCATAGATGCTATCAACCGTTTTAAACCCGATGTGCTGGTCTTCTCTCATGGGTTTGATATCTATGTCGATGATCCGCAATCAAAGGTAGCTGTCACAACAGAAGGTTTTGGCCAACTTGGCAGGCTTGTCGCTGCCATGGGATTACCCACCGTTGTGATTCAGGAGGGTGGCTACGACCTTGCCAGCATGGCAGCCAACACAGAAAGTTTTTTTAATGGGTTTTTAGGGCCGTAGGGCTTACCCTTGGCACGCCGCTTAGACCAATCCAACCATCAAGGCCGAGATTATTGCTTCTTAGGCGCTGGTTTCTCTTCAATGTTCGGCGCACTAAAACGAAGCAAGGATTGCGCTGCCATTTGCGACAAACTCACTGCTTCAGCAGCCGCGAGGCTGGCCATTTTTGAGGCATTGCTTGCTTCTGCAGAGGCATCCAACAGACTTTTCTCAGCCTGCTGAGCGACTGCTGCGGCTGCAGCAGCTGCAGCAGCTGCCGCAGCAGCGGCTGCTTCGATCGCGGCCAGTGCAGCGGCAGCCGCCGCTTTGGCAGCAATTTCACTGATGGACCTGATCGATTCCGAGGCCGCTTGCTGTGCAGCCAAACTGGCATTGTGTGCTGCGATCTTCGAGTTTTCTGCGGACTGGGCAGCCCTTTTGGCAGCTTGCGCTGACTGCAATGTGAGCTCTTGCAATGATGCCAGCGCGGTTACATAGTTTTCGTTGATGCCTTTGTACGTTTGTCTAAGCTCGTCGAACTCTGTCTCAAGCTTAGAAAGCTTTGCGTAAACTTCTTTCAGAATGAGATCCATGAACGATTAGCACCAATACTTGTCAAAACTGCACACTACTACATTTATCCCAATCACGCTCGATTCTCCCTGAAAGCCACGCTGTGACGCCAACTCTCTTGCATTTATTCGTTTAACTGTGATTCATTCGTTTAAGTGTAGATATGTGTTTTGGCGTGTTCACACAGAGCCATGTAAAAAATAAGTAGAGAGTCTATGCGACACATCCACCCAGTAGCACCAAAAGATATGGAACATCGCATTGATCCTCTCACCTAGTTGCACCATTTATCCAGCGCTAGCAATCGCAACGCTATACGAAGTCATAATGGAGCATTCATTTGCCAATCGACACCAAGCCCGAGCTTGATCCGGATAGCCTTGATCAAGATATCAATGAAGCAACCATTAATCGGAAAATTTCCGAAATTTCAAAGCAATTCGCCCATGAGAAAAAGATCCTAGGCTTTGACTTTCCCAGCTATGACGTTTTGAGAGCTCGGGCCGAGCGGACCGCGAGCGATTTACGCAAACTCGAAGACCGACTAGGCCGCTACGAATCCGCGATCTCACGCTTACGCAGTGCCATCAGGGTCTTGCGGCACACTGAGCTTTCACAAGCCAAGTACATCCGTGTCGGCAAGAAAGAACTCAGTGAGGCTATGCATCATTCGCTTCATGACGAATTAACTGATTTACCAAATCGACGTTTTTTTGCGGAGCACTTTCCGCTGGCACACTCACTTGCCAAACACACCCGGGCTCACGGCGCTTTGTTATTTATCGACCTCGATAAGTTCAAGCCAGTCAATGACACACACGGCCATGCAGTCGGTGACTTATTACTGATTGCCGTTGCGTCCCGCTTGTTGCGTTGCGTCAGAGAAATTGACACGGTCTACCGTCTTGGTGGCGACGAATTTGCGGTGATCTTATCAAGTCTGCCAAGTGCCCCAGCGGATGCCGCCCAGATCACGCAAAGAGTTGCTCAAAGCATCAGAACCTCTTTGCAACTGGCATATCGCCTAAACACATCAGCAACGACAAAAAAAACAACTCGTCTAAACGAGCCTATCATTGAATCGGCAGTATCCGCCAGCATTGGCGGAATCATATTTAACGGGCGAGAGAGAAACATCAGCCAGTTGCTGCGCGACACCGATGATGCCATGTACGAAGTTAAACGTGCCGGAGGTAACGGGGTATTAATTCGAAACGTTGATGCCGCTGCAGTGGAACAGGCCGGTCTTTAGCAAACGCCGTGTTAGTCTCTTTTGCTAGAGCGCAGCCGATAAACACAGGCAAACAACCACAGGATGCTTAAAACACTCGCCTTAGATTCAATTCACCTGTAAGCTGAAACCAAAGGCGCAATAAACAGCTATCTAACCGAGGCTTGGCAGCCATTGATGGACCAGCGCAGACCTATATCTCACGACCCTGGTTTTTGTGTGTTTGATTTTCAGCTCTCCCCCTGATGCTAGCGATTCCCCCCCATAGGGTGATCCCTACTCGTTAAAGACCGAAGTGGCAGGCTCCAAGAACCTGCATTGCACCACTGAGCAAGTCAGGTCATTTACCTGAATACGCACGAACTGTGCGTCTAACATCGGTATTCCAAACGGGGATCTTCTTGTTCTATTTTGTAAACATCTGGCTTCAAGCCACGGCAAGCGTTCATGCGTACTCACCGCAAACGATCGTTTGCATGAGGCACCGTTGGCTATGCCTACATGCAAATCGTTGACGCCGTTTCGACTTATTTTTATGGCCTGACGTACGTTGTCATTCTGGTGGCGATTTTCATCGCCATCAGTGGCTTTGACGACCTTGTGATTGACCTGACCTACTGGGCGCGAACCATCCTTCGTCGGCTGACCGTTTACCGTCGCTTCGCTCGCGCCGACAAGGCCTTGTTGATTTCCGTGCCAGAGCGGCCATTGGCGCTCATGATCCCGGCTTGGAAAGAACGAGATGTCATCGGCAAGATGGTGCATCATGCGGCCGGGAATCTTGACTACGAGAACTACCACATCTTCGTTGGCACTTACCCAAATGACCCAGATACACAAGCAGACGTTGACGCGGTGTGTCGACAATTTCCGAATGTTCACAAAGTGATCTGCGCCAGACCAGGTCCGACAAGCAAGGCAGACTGTTTAAACAACGTCCTTGACGCCATCCGACAATTTGAAAAAAAAGCGGGCTTGCTTTTCCATGGCTTTGTACTGCACGATGCCGAAGACATCATGTCACCCATGGAATTAAGACTTTTTAATTACCTGGTCGACCGCAAAGACTTGATTCAGATACCGGTATATCCGCTCAAACGCAATTGGTACGATTTCATTGGATTGCATTACATCGATGAGTTCACAGAACTACATGCCAAAGACCTGATCGTTCGGGAAGCGCTTGTGGGGCAGGTTCCAAGCGCCGGCGTAGGTACGTGCTTTAGTCGTCGTGCAATCGAGGTCTTGCTCGCCGAAGGCGATGGCATCGCGTTCGACACACAAAGCCTGACTGAAGACTACGACATCAGCTTTCGACTGCAACGACACGGTCTCAAAGAAGTGTTTGTGCGGTATTCGATCCTCGAAATGCTCAAGCCTGCATGGGAAAAGTCGCATGACGTTGGTCAAACACAACGAGACGTCAGCATCATTTGTGTGCGGGAATTCTTTCCAAACACAATGGCAACCGTTATCCGACAGAAATCGCGCTGGATCATCGGTATCGTTTTTCAAGGGTATATGACCCACGGATGGACTAGCAACTGGGCACTGAATTACTTTCTTTGGCGTGACCGGAAAGGGATCTTGACAAACTTTTTCAGTTTTGCGGCCAACCTGATTCTTTTTCAGGTTCTTGCAATATGGCTCTATCAGGTCTATTGGCCAGGTGCCTATCAGTTCCTATCGATATTTGGACAAAGCGAGCTACTGATAAACCTGCTGTGGATCAACTTCTTTTTGATGCTAAACCGCATGTTACAGCGCTTCATTTTTGTGACGCAATTCTATGGCGTGTGGCAAGGCTTGCTATCTACGCCACGCATGCTTTTGGGAAATTTCATTAATTTCCTGGCGAACTGGCGAGCCATCGCACAAGTCATCAAGCATGGCAACCCTTATCGAGTCTCATGGGACAAGACCTCACATGACTTCCCAATGATTGGTGAAGTCTCGCGCGCTCATCACATGATCGGGCAAATCCTGACCAGGCAAGGCACACTAAGCACTGAGCAGCTTCGCCAGGCATTGTTGGACAGGCCAACTGGCTTGCGACTCGGTACCTGGCTGGTTCATAGTGAACGCATAACACCACTGCAGCTTGCACATGGAATTGCACAACAATTCGACCTGAGTTGTAAGTCCATCGATGCCTGGGCCGTTAAACAGGATGTGATCGATCTCGTACCTGCTCACATTGCGCTGCATTACGCCGTCTTTCCTGTTAGTCATGACGGCACCACGCTTTACCTTGCATCAGAGTCTGCTATCAGCATGGTTGCTTTGGCGGCCATAGAACGGCAGCTCGGCATGAAGATCAAGTACTTCATCGCCTTGATTGGCGAGGTGACTGTCGGATTGCGACACCAGTACGCACGCATCAAGCATGGCAACCCACGTGAAGAACTCGATCAAGCCATTCGAGCTGGTCAACTAGAACCGCACGAGCGACAAAGGACTTGGGACTACTACGTGAGCAGACAAGTCACGCTCGGCGAAATATTGCAGTCACTTGGGCGCATCGATACCGCCGTGTTTAGCGCAGTTTTGTTGCAGCACGCCCGAACAATCTTGCCACTCGGCGAGTTTTTGGTCGATAGAAAAATTATTAGCCGTCAAACACTGGATGATGCAATCAAGTTGCAATCCGAGCTGCAACCCACCATGCAAATGTCGATCAACCAGTCGACAAAATCATCAGTCAGCCCAGAATCAACCAAAGTATGCAAATGAAGCGCCAAAAAATCAGTGCTTTGTTATCAAAGATCACGATGCTTTTACTAATGAGCGCCTCGGCAAGCTTTGCGCTGGCTCAAATAGCCTGGGATGACGAGCTTGATGCCAAACAACGCTTTGTGGCTTACCCTCACGTACATGCTGGCTTACGGGCCATGGATCAAAGCCAATTCAACACCGCCATCGAAGAGTTTCAATACGCGCTTAACGTCGCCCCCGCTAATCCAGTCATCGCAGGCTATTTAGCACAAGCCTATGCAAGCTCTGGTGACTTTGCCCGATCCATCGAGACACTGGATCGCCAACAACTGCTCACTCCAGCCGCACAAGCCTTGGGCCAAATGCGCAGCACTCTCGCCACTGACTGGTTCAACTCTGTGCTGCGAGAAGCCCAAGCTTTGTCTGGCAATGCTGTCATGCTCAGACAATTCCTGCAGCAGGACCATCCAAAGCCGACCTCTGCCTACGGGGAGCACCAATGGCTCGCGCTTTTGGCCAACGCGTCCACCGTGCAGGCCAATCTGACTGCCGAGTATGCGCTACTTTTTGATGAGAATGCCCCCGTGCTACGCAGGCATCGACTCCTCCGGGCAATCGCTGATCGCAACCAAACTGGTGCAATCGAGATCATTGAATACTGGCCGATCGAGTCATTGGCCGAGGGCAACTTGCTCGATGAACTGACCTACCAACTCTTAGAAGACAAACAGCCCGAATTGTCATTGCGCCTTTTGATCCGAGCCTTTCCATTCGCCGCCAGTGATTCAGCCGATCGCGCGGTGTTACTCGCGAGGATGCAAGTAAGCGCCTCGCAAGTCCGAGACGAAGCCCTGTTTTCGTCATTTCTGTCTCGGTTGCAAGGTGCGATTGTGACTAGACGTGACGAACGGGATTGGCTCACACTGACCAGTGGCAGCTCGACGCCCAAGCTCGATGCCCTGATGGCCTCGCTGCCAATCTTTCCAGAAAATCAAACGATTTACTTCGAGCAAATCGAGCGTAGGCTGCGGGCCAACGAAAACCTGCCTGCTGGGATCCAGTGGGCAGACTTTGTCAGGCAAATGCCCATCGGTCATGGCAGCTTGCTAGATGTCCTATCCTACAGGCTACTTGCTACAGGTGACGATCAACAGGCGTGGGACATGCTGATGCTCCGATACCCGTTTCAGACCATTGCACTGGCCCTGCGCACGGAGTTAATCGGTCGTCTGGTGTTGATTGCGAAAGCAGATCCGACGCTTGTTTCAGCTCAGGCGCAGTTACAGCTGTCAACGCCGCTGTCGAACGCTACCTTGCGCGAACTTCAAGCCTCGATTTTGTATGACGTTGGGAACTGTAGCGGCGTTCGATCGGTGCTTGGATACTTAGATACCCACCAAAGCTCGCGTTCATGGCGCATGATCGGTGAGTGCTATCAAAAGCTGCAACGACCCGGACTCGCACAGCTTGCCTTTGAGAAGGCCGTTGCAAGCTCACCGACACCGGACAATCAGCGAGCACTCGCCTATGCCGCTTTTGAAAACAAGGACTTCAACACGGCCCTTACCGCGTGGACGACTCTCACCAAGTCAGGCAACCTATCCGCATCAGATCAGCTCGCAGCAGTGGTGACAGCGCATGCCGCCAAGCAAAACACACTGGCCAAGCAGTGGCTACTGGCCTATGAAACGGCAGGTGGACCGACTACAGCGCATTACTGGGCGCTTAAGGCGCAACTCGACAGCTTCGACAGCAGGGCAAATGCCATTGAAGCCATGCAATACTCGCTCGCGCTCGATCCCAAGGCCGGCAACTATGTTCTGCTTGCTGATTGGCAGCAACAGGTTGATGACATGGATGGTGCTGTCGCATCACTAAAGAAAGCGATCACGCTCGAGCCAGACAACAGCGTTGCCTTGGCACAACTTGGCTTTATTGAGTACGCCCGTGGTGATTATGCAAGTGCCCAAATGCACTTGACCACGGCGCTTGCAGGTCGACCCAATGACCCGCGATTAACCCAGCAACTCGCATACACCCATCAAAAACTTGGGGAAAACGAAACGGCCACACAATACGCCCAGACTGCGATTAACCAACTAGGCTACTACACCCAAGAAGAGAGAACCCCAGCACAGGAACGAACGCTCTATGCGCTTAGGCGCATGAATGAGGATATGCAGCGCCGTTGGACCTTCAGTGCCGACGCGCTGATCGGCTCATCCGCAGCGGCTTCAGCCAACGCACCTGAGCCTGGACAGAATTACCGAAACTACGCTCAAATTGAAGTGGACTACCGTCTAGGGAATCCCGCAATCGACAACGGCAGAACGCTCTCGATCTACGCTCGTGTTTTTGGTGGCAGCACGGGCACCGGTTCGCCCTGGTCCATGAGCAATCCCGTACTCGGTGTGGGCTTGCGCTGGAAGCCCCTATCAGAGCAAGTGATGTATCTCGCTATTGAAAGGCAAACACCATTAGATGCCGTTGCCAACCAAGAGGCTGACACCCTGCTTCGTGCAAGCGCATCTTTCTTTAACGATGGTCAATACAGCGATGACTGGCACCCGCTGGGCGCCGGTTGGATCGCACAAAACTTGTATCTTGATGCGGCCTATTACCTAAACAGCGATGCCTACGCACTCACCGCTGATTACCGCATTGGCTATCATCACAAACTGAGCCATGGCCAGACGGTCGAGCCTTATGCACGTGCGCTGGCCAACCAAATTAGCAATGAAAGCACCACGGACCTTCGGCTCGCCGCCGGTGTGCGCTGGAATCTCTGGGCTAATGAAACAACTTATAGCGCCTATTCAAGCCGGTTTTATGTTGGTGTTGAAATACAGGGGGCTCTACAAACCTATCAAAGCGATCGGTTTGCATTTCTGCTTAACATGGGGGCTAGATGGTAAGGCACTCGGTTCAATGGCTCATGTCAGCTTGCCTGCTCGTCATGACCCCGGGCCATGCGATGGCGCTGACTGCGATCATCTACCAACCACATCAGGCCGACATGGCATTACCAGAGAGAACTTGGCCGGCTGTGTTTGCGGGCGTTCGCCAGCAGGGTTTCGATACGGTGGTATTTCAGTGGACCGAGCACGGCGGTGCGTTTGCCAGCCTATTGCAACAACAGTGGCTCGAAAGGCGCTTAGTCGAGGCAACCACACAAGATCTAAACCTCGTGATAGGACTTTACGCGGATCCCGAGGGTGCCGCTGCCCTTAGAATCCCAACTGAATTTATTGGCGCTTATGCCCGCGAAGTAACTAGGCGTAGTACTGAACTCGCCATACACTGGCGCTCATTGATTGCACCAGCGCGTTTGGTCGGATGGTACTTGCCATTTGAGATCGATGACCGCCAGTGGCGCAGCCAAGACATGCAATCTGAGCTCATCCTGTGGAACAAGCGACAGGCAATCGCCCTTAAACAGGTCGCTGACATACCAATCTATCAATCCGCGTTTTCCACCGGCAACGCCACACCAAAACAGTTTGCAGACTTGCTGCGCGCGATCAACGCTCAAACAGGCGTGAACCTATGGATACAAGACGGCAAAGGCACGGGTGCACTACTACCAACCGAGGCAAAGGCGTATCTACAGGCAATGACCGTTTGTAGTGACCCCGCAGTCGCAGGCGTCATCTACGAACTCTTTATGCAAACTGGGCCAGATCGTGCCTTTAAGGCCAACCCTCTGGCGCGATCCCACCTCCTGAGCACCTTAAAAAAAAGAGCGCCTTGCCAAGGTGATAGCGTATTTTTCTCACTCAGATACTGGTTCAAGCTAGGCCAGTGACCACGCCTGCAATACATCTGCGATTCGTCCTGCAGCCAAGCCATCGCCATAGGGATTGATGGCCAAGGACATTTGCGAATAACGCGCACCATCATCTATCAATCTGGCGCAGGCAGCCACGATCAGTGGCATCTCTACACCGACGAGTTCAACGGTGCCAGCATCAACGCCCTCTTGCCGCTCGGTCGTATTACGCATAACCAAGACCGGCTTACCAAGACTAGGCGCTTCCTCCTGAATACCGCCACTGTCAGTCAATACGAAGTAACAGTGCTGCATTAGCACGGCAAATGGATCATATTCAAGCGGGCTTAACAAATGGACATTGGCAAGGTCGCTTAGCAACGCATGAACCGGTTCATGTACTTGCGGATTCAAATGCACGGGGTAAACAAAATGAACATCAGGGTACCGCATGGCCAGCACCCGAATTGCCTGGCAAATGTTTTGTAACCCAGCACCAAAATTTTCGCGGCGATGTCCCGTCATTAGGATGAATCTGGCATGTTGCCAATCAAACGACAACTCACTATCCAGAAATGCGTAAATCTCTCGCTCGCGTGTATGATCGAGCGCCGAGCGCGCTAGTGTCCAGCGCAATGCGTCAATCACGGTATTGCCGGTTACGTAAATATGCTCGTCTGAAACCTGCTCGCGCAATAAATTGGATCGACACAGCTCAGTGGGTGCAAAATGCCAGCGTGCAACCTTACTGATTGTCTGGCGATTGAACTCCTCAGGAAACGGAGCCAACACATCATGCGTTCGCAAGCCTGCCTCTACATGACCAACCGGTATGCCTGCATAGAATGCAGCCAAACTCGTGGCCAAGGCCGTGGTGGTATCACCATGTACCAATAATGCGTCCGGATGAATAGACTCTAGGGTATCCCGAACACCATTTAGCACGGCACACGTGACATCGGCGAGATCCTGTCCTACTTTCATGATGTTCAAATCGATATCAGGCTTGACCACAAATGCCATCAGAACCTGGTCTAGCATCTCTCGATGCTGTCCCGTCACACAGACGGTGAGCCTCAGGGCGTCTCGGGCCAGCAGCGCATGGACGACTGGCGCCATCTTAATGCCCTCTGGTCGAGTACCGAACACCAGTAGAATATGTTTTGGTTTGACTGCATGCTGATGACTCACGACCACCTCTAGGATATTTTCACGGATGTCTATCAGGGACATTTCGGTATTACCCAACGGCTTAACCTGTAAAGGTAGAGCAGGTCTTCCAATTGACAGTAACACCCATTTTGAGGCAGTGCTTGTTTCAATTGAATGTAATTTCACATGTCAATCCCGCCGGTGATCACCCAAATGGACCAAGCTTACATCACACGGGCTAAGTGCCGCATTTAATCGCACCTAACCGCATTTAACCTTGCATTAGCAGGGCTAATGCCCCATGATGGAAGGATCAGTTTGAATTGAAGATACTCAGATGCGGCACACAAAACTTCCAATCGTAGGCAGCCACACCAGGTCATATCGAAAAGCGGCATTGGCTTGAACGGGTCATTGCCGAATCTGCTGCGATATCGTGACTTTTTACGAAGGGCTGAAACTCGGCTCACGATCGCACATGAAAGCGATACGTCGTTTGCATTGCTGATTATTGATCTAGGACGTTTAGCCCATCTGAACCCAGACTACGACTACGGTCACAACAATCGGTTCACATCTGAACTTATTGAGATCCTGACTCAATTATTACCTCCATCGCATCTACTTTGTCGCCGTCATCAGACCGAATTCATTGCGTTCGTAGACACGATACCGGCACAAAAACGTAGCTACATTAACCGGCAATTCTTTCAGCAAGGTCTCGATCCTGTTACCGACTCACTGCGTCTAGATATTGTCATGTCAGCGGTTGTGGGTGCCACCGATTTTGTATGTGGTGAGACTGATTTAACGACCATCATCGATCAGGCTGAAATGGCACTTTCTGAAGCCAAACGCCGCGTCAGCCGCTACCGAATTACCTGGCACTCCGATCGCCTTGAGCGAATGCGTAACCGTCGCTTGACGATTGCATCCAAACTATCTGGCGCCATTTTTGCTCGACAGATCATTGCGCACTACCAACCGGAAATTGAAATCCCTAGCGGAAAAATCCTCGGTTTTGAAGCGCTCGCGCGCTGGAACTGCGAAGGCATCGGTGAAATTTCTGCACATGAGTTTATACAGCTTGCTGAAGAACGAAATCTCATCGTTCAACTCACCAATTGCGTCATGGAACAAGTCATCGCAGACATGCCCAGTATTGAAGAAAAATTTCCTGAAGCAACTGTTTCTCTGAACATCAGCCCTACACTGTTTGTGAATGAGATGATTGTCGATATGTTGCAGGAGCTCTTTGACTCAAAAAAATTACCTGCCAGATTGATGATAGAAATCACCGAGAATAAATTGCCGATTAGATTAAGTCACTTGGTTGCTCAGTTGCACACGATACGTGGTCTCGGGATCAAAGTAGCGCTCGATGACTTTGGACGCGGCTACTCGTCGCTTTCACGCCTGTCGAATTTGCCCTTGGACAAGTTAAAGATAGACCTGTCCTTTATTGCGCGCAGCAGCCATCCAGCCAATGAGCGGGTGATCAACATGATCGTCTCGCTCGGGCAAGCGCTGGGCATGTCAGTGACGGCGGAAGGACTCGAAACACTGGAGCAGATGAATCGATTGCTGAATGCTGGTTGTAAAAGTGCGCAAGGTTGGTTCTACTGCCAAGCAATGCCTATTAAGCAAGTGCTGAACCTGCCGCCTGTATTAACACCGATCGATAGCACAGCCGTCTGGGCGCCTGCGTCAGCATCGGCTACTTCGCCGACGCTTTTACAAGCATGTCGATCACTTTAGGCATGGGTGCTGCTTCATCCTGTTGGGCACCATACTCATAAAATTTTCGCATGGCGCTTGCCAATTCGTGCATGGCACCAGACTCCGTGGCCATGGTGTCATAATACGTTAGGTCTTTGCGCGCATTGGACAGCGAAAACTGAAACCCGCTAACATCACCAGACGCCAAGTAAGGCTGCAGCCGATTAAACACGACACCAGCTCCGCCCCCCTTACCCAATATCTCCAGGAACACCTCGGGCTTGATACCCGCTACCTGGGCACTGGCTGCTGCCTCGGAAAAAATCCCGGCAAATCCCAATGACACGAAATTGTGGATCAGCTTCATTTGATGCCCAGCACCGATGTCACCGGCGTGCGTGATGTTCTCTGCAAAGGACTGCAAAAATGACTTGATACGCTCGAGCAACCCAGCGCTTGAACCCACGATGAGATTTAAGCGACCTTCAGCTGCCTCTTTAGGCGTTCGGGTCATCGGCGCATCCATAAACTGTGCACCCTTTGCACACACGTCTTGAGCGATTCGCAAGGTCGAGGACGGGATCGACGTGGAGCAATCAATCAGTGTCTTGCCCGGACCAAGCACCTCAAGTAGGCCTTTCTTATAAAGTACATCTTCGACTTGTGGACTACCTGTGACACATAGGATCACCACATCGGCCCACTGTCCCAAACCCTGGATGTCCTTATCCGCGCTGGCACCCATGGCCACCAAATCTTCAGTCGGCTGATTACCCACATGGTCAAGGAATCTAAGTGGATAGCCATTTTTAAGGATGTTGCAGGCAATGCCGTGGCCCATATAACCGACGCCAATGATGGCAATCTTTTGCGAGGATGCAGTCATGACTGTTCGTTTACCCTTTCGTCTAAGTAACTCACTTACCCACCGTTAAGCTTAGCGCAAAGCCTCTCTATGTCGAGCATTGATCTACGCGAGGGATTTGTCTCGAAATCCACGAAAACACGAATCACACTCCCGCCACCTAACCGCCTACGGCGGTTGATGTGGGGGTTTCTTGGTTCATCGCTCTGAGCACAGCACCGTTTCCAGCGCGCCGCGCCATTTCTGAGTACCTGAGACGGCACCTCGCGCAGCCATGGCGTGGCCTCGGTGATGAAATGGCTGTACTGCTGATCCTGGGGAGCGAACTGGCCGACGTGGGCAAGCGACTTGCGCGCGGGGCGCGCGAAGGCCCGAAAGTACCGATCTTCGCTGACTTTGGCGTTGTAGATGAAACGCTGGCAGCCGATCCACTGCAGCAGACGGCTAGCCCGCGCAGGCGTTGGATACAGGCGAAAGCGACAACCGGATTACATGCTTGGAATGTAGCACGTGATGCATTACGCTACAGGCATGCTGACACCCAATAAATCTTCATCTCACGCCGTATATTCAGTTAGGTTACATATATTTTTTTGACTAAATATCGGCGCCCGGCGCTAAACGACGAGATGATCGCAGACCTAAAGGATGCCTTCACGCTCATTATCCCAGAGTGGCACTGCGAGCTGTTAGAGTTTGGCGCCGAGGTCGATCACGTGCATATGCTGGTCGACATCCATCCAGCGCTCAATATCTCAACGCTGATCAACAACCTGAAGTCTGCAAGCTCTAAGCGAGTGCGTGCAAAACACTGGAGCTGGTTACGCCAGTTTTATGATGCACGGGTGCTCTGGCATCGCGCCTATTACGCGGGCTCGGTCGGCAATGCGTCACTAGAGACTGTCAAGCACTATGTGCAATCGCAAGGCGAGGACATGCGCCGCAAGGCGTCCTCATGGAAGCCGCCCGCTTGACACCTTCCTAACCCTATGGGTTCAGGAAGGGGAATGCGCGTGCAATGCGTTCAAGCCTGCATTTGCCTCGTTGCGCTGGCCAAGCGGCCCGACGATGGCGTAGACATTGTCCGTGATTGGTTCGGCACGCGGAATGCACGGCCGCTCTTGGGCGCTACAAACCAGCGACGTTGCGCAACACAATAGCCCAAAAATATATTTAGAGCTGTAGGCATATGGCACGCCTTTCGAACGATGAACACACTGCTACTACCGTAGCATGTTTGGCAGTGCAGTCACCAGTTCAGGAAACGCAATCAGCAAGGCCACTAACGCCATGCTGCAAAGAATGTATGGAATGGCTGCCCTATAAATCTCACCCATCGAGGTATTTGGTGGGGATACGCCCTTCATGACAAAGAGCAGCAAGCCAAAGGGCGGCGTGGTGAAACTGATTTCCAGCGACAACAGTACGATGATCCCAAACCAGATTGGATCGAAACCAAGCGACAGCGCCAACGGAAAGAAAAATGGCACGGTGATCATCATGATGGAGATTTGCTCCATGAAGGTGCCTAACACCAACAGGACAGCAAAAATCGCCAACAGCATCATTAGCGGTGACAAATCAAAACTCGTGGCCCAACTGATTAGACCGCTTGATGCGCCAGAGAAAGCCAACAACTGGCTAAAGGTGGCAGAACCCAGCACGATCAAGAAAGCCATCAGAGTGACTTTCAATGCGCCCACCACGGTCTCAACAAAGGCCTTGATAGTCATACACCGGTAAACAAACGCCAACACGATAACGCCTAGCGCACCAAATGCCGCTGATTCAGACGGTGTCGCCCAGCCAGCCAGCAGCATCATGACCACAATTGTCATGACACCAACCATGGGCACAACGTCTAATAAGAAAATTTTTATTTTCTGGGCGAACGGAATTTCCGGGACTTCATAAGAGGGTGCAGCCTGTGGGTCGAGGCGTGTTTGGACCCAGATCATGGCGATATACAAACCCGCCAGTAAAAACCCCGGAATGATGCCAGCCACCAATAGCGCACCAACATCTATTTTTGCCAAGGTTGCCAGCAACACAGCGAGTGCCGAAGGCGGGATGATGATGGCTAAGCCACCAGTACCCATGATGGGTCCAATGGCCATGTGTTTTTTATATCCCCGTCGAACCATTTCAGGGACTAAGACCGAACCGAGCAAAGCGGTCGAACCCATCGATGAGCCACTGACCGTTGCGAAACCTGTGCCACCTACCACTGTCACGTAAGAAAGCCTTCCTGGCACTTTGCCCATCAAAACATCCACGGCGTTAAACATCCGCATGCCCAGCCCGGTTCGGAAAAACAATTCCCCCATGAGCAAAAACAAAGGAATCGGTACCAGGCTAAAACTCGAGAGCGCTCCAAACCCGTTGTTCAGGACCTGAATGACACCGTTGGGACCACCCATAAAAATCCAGGCCCCGATCAGATTGGCAGACAAAAACGCAAATGCGATGGGCATGCCAATAAACATGAACACCACGATGAGCCCAAGTAGAAGGGCTAGTGCACTGTACCAGTCCATCATTCTTTAAGCCCCGCTTCACCAGTGTGCAGAATTTCTTTGCCAACCACGAAGCGCATGAACTCAATGGCCATCAGGCCAAAACTGATTGGGAAAACAATATTGAGTAGCCAGGTTGGAAAGTAGTAGGCTCGCACATCTAGGTCGGTGCGCTCGATGTTCAGACCAACAAGTTCTGCACCCTTATAAGCCATAAAGGCACACACCAAGGCGCACAGCAATGACACAAGCCGACTGAAAATATTCAGCACTGGCTTTGGCATAACAGCCGTCAGCAGCTCAATGTAGACATGGCCACGGTGACGCAATAACCACGGGGCGCCCAAGAGCGTGAGGTAAAACATGAAATACTCGGTGGAAACGAACAGCCAGGCTGCTGGCTGCATGCCCAGATTGCGCTGCAACACCGACACGATGATGGCAACCATCAGCCAAACCAGCATCAAGCCGGACAGCACTGCAAGCCCAACCACCACTGCATCGTACAGTTTGATAAGCAAGCGCATCAGAAACCTTGCCTCTAAACACAGGCGCCTGCCAAAAGGCAGGCGCCTGGCTAAGGACTTTAAATCGTTTTTGCCTTATTCAGGCTTGTTGAACTTCTCAATCAAAATGTCGTAATTTGTCAAGCCTGCAGGCTGCTTTTCCATCTGCGTGCGCATGCGATTCCATGTCGCTTCACGCGCGCCTTCAGAGAACTTCTTGGCAGAATCGCCCTTGAGGTTAACAACCGCCATACCGTTGGCGTCCAATGCAGCGAGCTGCTCTGCGGACAAAGCCGCAAAACGCTCGGCGCTCTCGCGCTCATGCTCAATGGCCACTTCCTGCAGAATCCGCTTAGCCGGCTCGCTCAACTTGTTCCAACGATCAAGGTTAACAATCACACCCATGTCGGTCGAGAAAAACGCTGGATTGACACGATGCTTCAGAAAACGGTTCCACTTAAGATCGTTCAAACCAATCTGGGTCCAGCCCGTGGCGTTGACAACGCCACGCTCAAGCGCTGCGTAGACTTCTGGGGTGGGCAAGCTAATGGGCTGTGCACCGAGCACGTCTTTAAAGAACGCATCGTACACGGGGTTACTGCGCAAGCGCATCCCGTCAACCGTCAAGTTGCCATTGGCATCTAGTTTAGGCGGCTCAACCGTATAGAGGTTGTATTTCACGCCACTATCAAACCAGCCCAGATAATACACACCCATCTTGTCTTGGTGGATTTTGTTCATCAGATCGATGCCGCCATTGGCCCGGGCGTAAGGGGCATTCGCGTTCGAAGCCACCATCGCATCGCGCTCGGGCACTGCGCCACCGTAGAAACTCGCTGCCGTGTAGGCCATGTCGACCACGCCATTGCGAACTGCATCTGGCTGCTGCGGCAGGCCAATAACCTCGGGACCACCACGCACCTGAATCTCAACCACGCCTTTGCCGCGCTCGTTGACTTTCTTGACGAAGTCCAAAAAGCTCTGCGTGTAAATCAGGTTCGGGGAAAACGCATGCACCGCAGTCACGGTTTCAACAGCAGCCGCTTGGCCTGCCAACAATGCTGAGCCAAGCGTCAAAGCTGCGAGCCAGGATTTCTTCATGGAACATCTCCTTGTATGCACGTTAGATTCACTGACAGGTTGATCAATCTACGTTGCTTGAACACTGCAGCACCATAAAATTAATGTATTAAATGTATTGTTTCTAAAACAACTTAAGGCTAGCACACAAATACAGTCTGGCCCGAATTTTCTGTATCAGGTTAAACACTTAAGAAACTTTCTTGCTGCCACGGCGACGATCCAAGCGCCCCTGCCGCTTGGCCAATGGCGCCCAGTAACGTGATCGTGCTTCACCCTTACGCCCCAGATCAACCTGTATTCGGTAGCGATCTGGTCGGTAGAACGCATCGAGATGCTCAACACCACGACCGTCCACGTCAAACACCACCCGTTGCAAAGCAATCAAAGGCGCGCCCACGGAGACACCGAGCGCATCGGCCATCTCTTCAGTTGCCAGAACCGCAGAGATCGTTTGCGTGGCGTGGTCAACTTTGACGCCACCACGCTCGAGCAACACAAACAGTGATGTGTTTGACAACTCTGCCTCGTTATAGGTCTGTGCGATGGATTCCGGTACGTGCGTTACCAAATAAGAAAAAGGGTCACCCTGCATACTGCGCACCCGAACGGAGTACTGCACGCGCTCACGCGCAGCCAGCTTGAGCTTGGCTGCGATGGCCGGTGAAGCTTGGCGATACGCAAACTCAAGCAAGCGGATACTCGACTCTTTACTCATGCGCACAAAGTTCGGCAACAAATTAGACACATCGGCCGTAATTTGGGAGATTTCCGTCTTCGGCGACGCCACCACTGTGCCAACTCCAACGCGGCGCGCAACCAGTCCTTCTTCTGCGAGCGCAGCCATGGCACGCCTGACAGTGATGCGGGAGACCTGATGCTTTTGCGACAGCGCAAGTTCACCGGGCAAGCACGCACCGGGCTCAAACTGGCCTCGCTCAATAGCGTCTTTGAGCAACAAATAGATACGATGGTACTTGGTGCTATTCACGGGTGCATCTTCAAAAACCAAGCCTCGACTTTGGTGGGTGTTTTGCTATATTGTCTTAAAAACAAAACATTTATTTGAACTATACGCAAGTTGACCCGCTTTGAAAAGGCATCATTTCGGGCAACCTGGGAAGACCCGAGTCCTGTTTAGTGACGCACGATTACTGCTCAAAGGATCACCATGCCAGTTATCAATGTTTCTTTGCTCAAGGGTTACGACTTACCCACTCGCCAAGCCTTGGGAACTTCGCTGACCATGGCCGTGCAGCAAGTGATTGCGGCGCCGACCGAAGCGATCCTGGTGTGCATCAATGAGCTCGATGCAGGTAATTATTACCGGGGCGGCATCGCTCGGCAGGGCGGGCGGGTTCAGACAGATCCCGCCGTGCTCGTGCGGGACTTCCTAGTGGCCATGCAGGATCGTGACCTCGACAAAGCCAAATCGTTTCTCGGGGATGCGTTCGTCATGACATTTCCCGGTGGGATCGAGCTGACCAAACTCGAAGACCTGGTGTCTTGGGCCAAGGGTCGCTATCTCTTTGTCAAAAAAGAGTTCGAATCTTTCGACACGACCTGGAAGTCCGAACACGCCGTGGTGCACTGCCACGGAACGCTACATGGCCAATGGCTTGATGGCGGCGAGTTTGCTGGAATCCGTTTCATCGATCGGTTTGAGGTCAAAAGTGACAAGCTCCTGCGCCAGCAGGTGTGGAACGACCTGGCAACTGTAGCCGGGAGCCAATCATGAGACCTCGTCACATGCAAATACCCAGCATCCAGTCACAAATTGATTCTGGTGGTTGCCTGGCACCTGGCGTGTTCGATGCGCTGTCAGCAAGACTAGCCCAGCAGGCTGGATTTGAAACGGTTTACCTCTCTGGGGCGAGCATTGCCTACACCCGCCTAGGCGGGCCCGACATTGGCCTTTTGGGCTTAACCGAAGTCGCTGACGTATTGCGGTGCATTTCGGAGCAGACAGATGTTCGAGTCATCGTCGATGCTGACACCGGATTTGGGAACGCAATCAACGTCATGCGCACAGTGCGACTGCTCGAACGAGAAGGGGCGAGTGCCATTCAGCTTGAAGACCAAGGGTTTCCCAAGCGCTGTGGTCACCTGCGCGGCAAGACGCTTGTTGGTAAGGCCGAAATGGTGGGCAAGCTCAAGGCGGCTGTCGATGCGCGTCGGTCTAGTGACACTTTGATCATTGGCCGCACAGACGCTATTGCGGTCGATGGCATCGATGCTGCGATCGAACGAGCCGTTGCTTATCAGCAAGCCGGCGCTGATATTGTGTTTGTCGAAGGGTTTAGAAGCGATGAGCACGTCGCACGCATCATGCAAGCCTTGGGTGGCCGTGTGCCGTTGATGGCCAACATGGTCGAAGGTGGCGACACACCGATTGATCCGGCACAGACCTTATATGAAAAGGGATTCTCGCTGGTGATCTTTCCGGGCGGACTGGTTCGCGCACTGGCACATGCGATGCAAGGGTATTTTGCGGCACTCAAGCGCACTGGCACGACTGACAGTTGGCGCAGTCAGATGTTGAACTTCACCGAATTAAACGATGTATTGAAGACACCTGAAGTGTTGGCGTTGGGCCAGCGCTACGAACCTAAATGATCCTAGCGGCAGGAGAGCCAAGTGATTGAGTCAAACAAAACCGCCCGTGAAATTTTTCAGGAAGTCATGGCAAACCCGCAGCGAGCCGCTTTCGGGTTCGGCCAAAAGGCCATCTTGGTCAATATCGACCTGCAAAAGGCATATACCCGCACCGACTTGTTTAAGACTGCCTACGAAACCGATCCCAAGCAGTTGGATTACGTCAACGAACTGGCAAGCGCATTCCGAGCCTTGAATTGGCCAGTGGTCTGGACCAACGTGGCGTACATGGATTCCGGTGAAGACGCAGGTGTCTGGGGCACACGCACCAATACGCCCGACTCCCTGCAAAACATCAAAGTCGGTTCTGAACGATCTGAACTCGATGACCGACTGAAGCTAGATCGGGGCCGCGACATTTTTATGAACAAGCGGATGGCCTCGGTATTTTTCGAGACGAACCTGCAGTCCTTGATGGTCTGGCACAAGATTGACACCGTCATTTTGACTGGCGGATCAACCTCCGGTTGCGTAAGGGCCTCGGCGGTTGAAAGCCTTTCACGTGGATACCGTACCATCGTCCCGATCGAATGCGTGGCCGATAAGCACGAGAGTTACCACTTTGCCAACCTAACGGACATGGTGCTTAAGTACGCCGATGTCATGGAGGTGGCAGATGTGACGGCTTGGCTCAAGACCAAAGGCGCATGAATCCATGAGATCCAACCCTGGCTACTACGACCACTGGCCCTACGAAAACAGGCACAAGATCACTTGGCCCAATGGCGCTCGGGTTGCATTCTGGGTGGCGCCGAACATAGAGTTCTACGAGCTCGACCCACCGCCGAACCCATTACGTAAAGCCTGGCCAACGCCACATCCAAGCGTGCCAGGGTATTCCATTCGTGACTATGGCAACCGCGTCGGGCACGAGCGTCAAATGAAAGTGTTAGACAGGTATGGCGTGCGTGGCTCGATATCGCTGTCAACCGCACTGTGCGAGCATCACCCCGAAATCATCGAAATGTGCAAAGAACGCAACTGGGAGTTCTTTAGTCACGGCATCTACAACACACGCTACACCTACGGCATGACTGCGGAAGAAGAACGCGAGATGATCCGCGATTCGATTCAAACGATTCATCGCCACACCGGCCAAATCTGCTCGGGCTATCTCGCACCTGCACTCTCACATTCGGATGACACGCTGGATCTGTTTAGCGAAGTAGGAACCGAGCTGTTTGGAGCGGACTCCACGGCTGCCATTTACACCTGCGACTTGTTTCACGATGACCAACCCACGCCCATCCACCTGCGCAGCGGCCGACGCTTTATCTCCGTGCCATATTCACTTGAGATGAACGACACCATTGTGTACGCGGTCAACAAAGTCACCCCACGCCATTACCTGACCATGCTCAAACGTCACTTTGATCGACTTTATGCGGAAGGAGCAGAGTCTGGCACTGTGATGTGCATTCCGACGCACAACTACCAGATCAGCTGCCCGCATCGACTCGCTGCCTTCGAAGAGGCACTGGCGTACATTACGGGCCACCCTGACGTCTGGGTAACGACGGGACGAGAGATTGCCGAGCACTACCTACAGAACCATTACGACGCAGCCGTTAACGACATCGCACAAAAAGCCACATCGAAGGGCACAGCATGAGTGGCCTGGACAACGACTATCTCAAATACAGCAAACGGCAGTACGGCAATGACCATGGCTGGTATGACTGGTCGATGTTGGGACAACGCAAGCCCATCACCTGGCCAAACAACAAACCGCTAGCGGTTTGGATCAATGTGTCACTGCAGCACTTCCCCTTGAATCAACAGGGAAAGCCCTTCAAAGTCCCATTCGGCATGACCATGCCTTACCCGGATTTGCGCCACTATTCCTTGCGTGACTATGGCAATCGTGTGGGTATTTATCGCTTTTTGAAATTATTTGAAGCCAATGATCTGCCGGTGGCGTATGCGATCAATGCCAGCTTGGCTGAGTTGGCGCCAAGGCTACTAGCCCGAATTTTGCACAAAAGAGGGTGAATCTCGTTTAACTCATTGATATAATTGAGTTTACGCCAGTAACGCTTCGTACGAAGCTTAAACGAGACCACCCATGAATGATTCTACCCCAACCCAACTCCGTTTTCCTGCCTTGGCCG